>JANXYX010000038.1 GCA_025408425.1 Granulicella sp. | reverse complement strand
TTGCTCCTCTTCTTTGCCAGCGCAAAGCGCACCGGCACGACGCGATTCTCCTGCTTGATGAAGCCGCGCAGCGGCTCAAGACCAGCGATTTCCGAGGCCATGACGAGCGGCTTGGTGACGATCTCCAGCGAGAAAGACTTCTTGCTCCGCAACAGTCCCATACTGCGCGATTCCTTCAAGCGTTCGACCTCGATCTCGCCGATGGCATCGGAGATCCATTTCGCGGCACGGGGTTCGGAGGTCTTGAAGAACACTTTGGTCGCCGGCTGCGAGAGCATCGCCTCGGCGTCCTTGCCGTAGCGCTTTTCCATCTGGCTGCGCCCTTGAAATCCCAGCACTACGGGGTTGCCATACTTGCGATTTTCGGTGACAGCGGTATGGAGCTGAGGCAGCTTGTTAAGGCTGGCGAGTTCGTCGATGACGAACCATACCGGCTTTGCATAGCGGTCTTCGCAGTAGCCCATCATCCGCAGAATAAAGAGGTCGAGCCACACGGAATGGAGTGGCAAAATTTTCTCCCGGTAGCCGGGATTGGAGGTCAGAAACACCCACCGCTTGCGCTCGGTGTGCCACTCGGCCGTAGAGAAGGTTTTACGATTGGCATCGTCATATTCAGGTAGCAACTCCAGACTGTCGGCAACCATATTGAGGCTTGAAATAACACCCGCCCGCTGCGCGGGAGCGGTGGGGTCGATGAGGGCGGCAAGTGGCGTTCCCTTCACCATCCGTGCCATCTGTTCCGGGTCGGACATCCACTTCAAGATGTCCCTTGGCTGCGGCTTCTGCTTAAGAAGATGGGCTAGGATTCTGCGCGGACCATCGGTAAAGAACGCTTTCTCGTACTCCTTATCTGGAATGAACGCGGCGGCGATAGTCGTCGCGGTTTCCTCTCGTAGAAGCTCGGCACCCAGTGACCAGTAAGGGCACCTGGCATCAAGAGGATTCAGGATCAGGTCGCCACGCTTTGAATCGTAGAACTCGCCTACGAAATCCATCGCCGGGTCGTACACGATGGCAGTCTCGCCGCGCTCCTGGACCTGCCGGAGAATCTGCCGGATGGCCGAGGACTTGCCGCTGCCAGTGTCGCCCATGAGCATGATGTGGCTGGACTCCAGACGGCGAGGAATGCGAAAGCTCGGCCCGAACGGTAACAGAGTCTTCCAACTGGAGGGCGAGTCACCCCACTGCAATTGAAAGCGGATTCCATCTTCCTTCGTTACCTTGTTCCACATGAACGGCGATGACCACTCCGGCCCCTTCGTCCGCCGTCCGTGCCGCTCTTCGTGCTTCGATCTGGTCTTCCACCACGCCCGCATTCCGAGCAGAAAAAGTACCACTGCCGCACACGCAAACAACGGCTGGAGCACCATCCTCCAGATACCCCTTCCGTCGAATATCTGCGCCTCCAGATAACGCTCCAACTTGGCGGACTCGACCTGCTGCGGCTCGCTCTTGACTACCCCGCGCCAGCCGTCGGCGACGGCGCGGGGGGAAAGTTTTACGGGCAACTCGTTCCCGTTTCCGATGGTCGCTGTGACGACATCGGCTCCCAAGGCTACTTCCGGTTTCCGTCCCGGCGCTGTCTTTAGCAACCACTCAACCTTGGTCGTAGCCTCTGGCTGGCTCCCGCGTTCCGTGCTGTCGAGGTAGGTAATCAGGTAGTAGTTCTGGAGCGGCGGCGTCACCAACCAGAACCATGCCGCCACCGGCAACATCGGAAGCCCGGTGAGCATTACGATGGCGACAATCAGCCACGGAAAGCGCTTGGGAAACTGCATCGAGCGGCTCATAGTTTGCTCCCGTTCTTTGGCTCCGGCTTCCCTGAAACGGACGAATCATGGAGCAGCTTGCGGGCCTTTGTGGCTTTCTGAGCGTCGGCGGTTTCGCGGATTTTGAGGACGGTTTCGGGGAGTAGCTGCTTGCCTTCGGATGCCGCCTGAGCGGTCGCATGGAAGAGGTTTGCGAGCATGTACCGGGTGGCGCAAACCTCAGCGAGAACCACCTCAACCGGGTCTGCCAGTCGCTGCCGCGCTTCCGTCAGCGCCGTGTCACGGAGCCATTCGGCGAGCGATTTGCCGCTCCGCTTGGCCGCCGATTCGACCTCCTCCAACTCATCGGTAGAGAGCCGGGTCGCTACAGTCTTGGCGCGGAGGATCGTCCTTGCCCCTGTAGTAGCGAGCGCTTGAGTATCGAAATCCTGGCCCGTGCGGGTGGTGCTCATGGGAGCCCGCCTTTGGGCTAACCCTAGTCCCATCGCAATAGGGCGTCAAACAAGACCATTCACGCGCTTGCGTGAACGTCTTTTGAATCAGCATGTTTACAGAACTTGCACGATAGCGGCTTCCGCGTAAACATCCGTTTGCATTTGGAATCATGAATCAGCCAAGTAGCTGATTCGATACACGATTCCAAATGGAATCGCTGGGGCGCTCCACAGCAACCCTTTGGGGGTGATGTGTCAATCCTTCTTCCGCTGCATCGCAGCGTGCTCTCCGCTCTTGTCCTGTTCTGGCCGTTACGATTGCCCTGCGATCGCCCAGCAAGCCCAGCATCGCTACACTGGTGGGCTGGGTGATGCTTACATGACGCCGAGTATCCATCCCTCGATCTCGGCAGCTCTACGGTCTGCGTCATCAAGAGGCGGACTGGCGAACGTGAATAGTGAGCCGTTGCTGTCGGCCTGTCTCATCCATGCAGCGATTGAGTACGCGTCGTGCTGATGGCCGTCACGATTCTCCCTGGGGAAACTCCGGCTCCAAAGCGCCGGGTAGACCTCGGCCACAACGGATTTCCCCGCTGGAAAATCCCACCCATCGTAGGGCCAGAAATGAACGCGACCGGCGGCTTTCAAATCGATATACCGAAGCCACGGAATACCGCTATGGGTCGATTTTGCCACCGATCCCTGCACGTCAAAATGGAAGACGGATTTGGCACCGCGAGCACGGATTTCCGTAACGCGCCTCCACCTCGGATTGCCGGATCGCGCAGGCGCATTACCGCAGACTCCCTCACGCACGAAATCAACATAAGTATGGTCATCGTCGGTCGGCCAATGGCGCTGGAAGTCTTCCAGAAACGCTCGCCAATCGAGCGGGACACGGTTCTCAGCGAAGTAGCCGAGGGGGAAAGAAAAGCCGTGGTCGATGCCGGCAAGAGTCGGCATGTCTTCGGACAGAACCTCGGCCAACCACTCTGCGATTCCGCGCCGCGTCCAATACTTCTTCGCCCTGGCGGGAGGCTGCACCTCGACCGGCGGCGTGTCTCTGTCCGCCATATAGACGCGCAAACCTTTGAGACTCGCGATAGGTGTCTCCGCACCGGAGTAGTCGATTCCGATATAGCGCTCGAATGCCCCTCGCACGATCAAATCATCTCCCGGATTTCAGGGATGTCCGCACTCTTCAAAGCGGCGTTCCTCTTCTCTATGTGCGCCGCTTTTGCCTCCGCCTTGACCTTCATAACCGCCTGAATCTCGTCGAAGTGCCAAGGGCGAAAGTCATGACTATCCACTCCCACATCCATCGAAAGCGAGATTGGATCGTCCGGCAGATTGCCATGCGAGTGTCCGTAAAGCTGCCACGCTCCGCGTGAATGGTTCGGCCAAACCTTCATGGCGTAGTGGCAAAGAACAATCCCCTGTTTGCCAATGGAAATCTCGGACAGAGAACTCCAGGACGAGAAGAGATGTTGAAGTTACCGCGTTGTCTTGTCGTGATTGCCGTCGATGAAATGGATGGTCTGGCAAGCCAGGCGGTTGCGATATGCCGCCACGCTGTCGTGCTTGCCGAGACAAAAATCTCCGAGAAAATACAGTGTGTCGTTGGGCTTCACAAGAGCATTCAGTCGATCCACAATGACCTCATCCATCTCCCGCGTATCTGCGAACGGGCGATTGCAATATCGGATGATGTTGAAGTGTCCAAGGTGGAAGTCGGACGTAAACCAAGTGTCGGCCATGATCACGATTATGCAGGAATGGCCCTCGCATTGATCGGAGAGGAGTACCATCGCCTCCGCTGCTCCCATTCCCAGGATTCTGCGTAAGCGGCTCGGAGTGTCATTATCATTCCATCTTTGAATGATCTTGACCTGCTTGCGCCTCGCATTGCACCCCTAATTGGGTGCGACCGCAACCGGATGAACCGGTTGCACGAAGGTTGCGGTGAGGAGTGGGAGAGTAGCGATGTTGTCTGGCTGGGACTGCGCCTGGACGACCAACTTGATGCGAGTGCCGGTCTGGAGGGGCTTGGCGAAGTGGCCCTGTTTGCCAAAGGCGACGACATTGTAGTGAAAAGCCTGGAGGTTCCGGTCGGAGATGATGGCGATTCCGAAGGCAGTGTACTTGCGGCCGTTCTTGGAGATGCGGGTGGTGGCTGAGTTGCTGACGGTGCCGAAGAGGGTGATGGTCTGTTGGGTCTGCATGGTGTTTCTCCTTTTGCCCGGTCAATCGGGACGCATCCCAAAGGGCGCGAGGTGCGCTGCTCCCAAGTCGCGGCGTAGCCGCGTTACCAAGAGAAGAAGTTTTTGGAAAGGGACCCGGAGCCTGCGAGGGGGGAGGAGTCCGAAACCCAAAGGGCGCGGTACGCGAGTTCTGAACGCAGAGCCGAAGGGCGCAGCTCCTACACCGAAGCGGTGGCCGAGTGAACGTGCAAACAGGAGATATGCAGAATGTCAGCTACACCCTATACCGGCGTCTAGTAAGAGATACGACGCACACAAAACACACAGCCGAAAACCTGCTCATTGCCATCAATCAAGATTCAAGATGGCGACGAGCACCTGAATCCCGTATATCGCAAAAGGGCGATCAAAAATATGCTCTTCGCATCTGAACGTTAATACCTGTCATGCGTAGACGCCATTCGCAGAGGGGTTCGCTAACGCCATAATGATTTGCGATCTCAGTGGTGGATTTACCCCCTGAGCGAAATCGAACCCTGTATCTCTGCGATTCGCCGCTTCAGCCTGTCTTTCAGGCCTAGATTCCTGTCTAGGGCATCCTCCGGTAGAAAGTTCAAGCCGAACACCTTGTTGTGCGTACTGCCTATGCGGTCGATGCGACCGAATCGCTGGATCAAGCGCACAGGATTCCAGTGCAAGTCATAGTTGATGATCGTGTCGCAGTCCTGCATGTTGAGGCCTTCCGACAGCACATCGGTAGCGATGACCGTATTCAACTCAGACTCTCCGGCCTGGGGCTTATAGTCGGGGTTCGCGTGGGGAGAGAAGCGCCCAACAAGTCGAAATTTGCTCTTTGATGCGTTGCCTGAAATCACGTCTACGTCCGCGCGGTTGTTCTTGTTTAGGTTCGCGTAGAGGTAGTCGGCGGTGTCGCTGTATTGCGTAAAGATAAGCCTCTTCCCGGTATTGAGCGTTTCTTCCGGCAACAGTGAGAGAAGCTTGTTGAGCTTTGCGTCGTGTTCGGGAGTGATGGGCTTTACTTTTGCGAGGACAGCTTCCAACACTTCGATGTCATGGGCGACATGCTCTTTGAGCAGGTCAAAATGGAAATCTGTCGGCAGGTACTTCTCTGACGCTGCCTGTAGTGCGTCCAGAAAATCTTGCTCTTCATAGTCGTCCGACTGATAGAGCATGGACTGAGCCAGCTCCCCTACCAGAATCCCGCTAAAGGTGAGAAAAATGATGAGGTTTCTCCCCGGAAAAGGCTGTCCGTTCGCAAGCAGCTCAGGCACCGAAAGCGCAGCCGCCAAAGACAGTACTCCTCTCATTCCCGTCCATCCGGTCACGAAGATCTGCTTCGCGGGCACGCGCGCTTCCATCTGCTGCAGCACACGCCTGCGGATGAACTCGGCGACGTAGGTGCTCGGATAGATCCACAGGAGTCGAAGCATGATGACATTTGCGCTGACCGCGGCGGCATACGTAATCAACGTCAGTTCGCTATACGCATGTAGGCCGCTTAATACGGACGGCAACTGTAGTCCGATCAATACGAACACTAGGCCGTTGATGACGAAATCAATCGTGTTCCACAGCGCATACGCCTGAAGGCGAACGCCGGGAGAGAAGAACGTTGCGCTCTTTCGACTCAAAAAGAATCTATACGCAACGACAGCGAGAACAACGGACGCCCGTGCCTTCTCAGCCACAATGTAGGCGGCATACGCACTCACCAAGCCGAGCGCCAGGTCGATTGGCCGTCGTCTATGTGACGTTCCAGCCAATACACGATCCAGGCCACGGCGATGCCGATCGTGACTCCCACCATGATCAGGTAGATCAGCCGAAGCGCACCCGGGACTACCGATGGCGCTTGGTCGGTGACGACCAGCGCTACTCCAAACTCCAACGCAAGCAAGCCGGCACCCTGTCGATAAATTGCCAAATCGAATGTCGATTTCAGCATCAAATGGCGTCCTCGACCATCGATGCTCGTCGAACTTTTTCAGCTGCCTCATCTCAGGAAGGAACGAGGTGAACTTCTTTGTCGGTTGGAGTACATGCTGGAACGGATCCACCTCGTAACATCTTGGTTGCTCAAAGCCCGCGTACACCCACACCGGTTGTCGCCTCTGGCGCCTATGGCCTGTAGTCCAGCGAGAAATGCGAACCGAGGTTTCCAATCATTGCCGGCATGTGCGCTTATTTCCCCTGACCCATTTCGACATATCCAACCTTATCCTGCATCGCTTCCGTGAACCACACGCGCCCGTTCTTCGCATCGACACCGATAAATCGAGGTGAAGCTTGAGGCGTCGGAAACGGAAACTCGTCGAATTTCCCTGTCGCCGGGGAGAACTTCGAAACAAAATTTCCATTCAAATCGGAATACCAAACGTCGCCCGTCTTCCGGTTTACGGTCACACCGTAGGGCATCGCGAACGGAGTGGGAGGCGTGTAGGTGTCGAATGAACCCTTGTGCTGGTCGTATTTCCCGATGAAGCTGCCCCAATACTCCGCGAACCAGATGTTGTCGTCACCGTCGATGTCGATGCCCTTGATGCTGGTCGTTCCCGGTGGATCAAATGTCTTGGCGTCACCGGTTTTTGGATCGAGGCGAACGAGCCACCCGATGGACTGAATGCTGCACCAAACCATCCCTTTCGAGTCCACCTTCACGTCAGAAATCGCCGGATCAATCGGAAGCCTTGGCTTGCCGGAAGATCGTGCCAGCTCTGCCAGGTCGTCTCGCTGTAGCTCGTGCCGGTGGGAATGGGTAGCTTGTACGCCTGAAACTGGTGGGTCTTGACGTCGAACTTCAACAGGCTGGTTCCGGATAGCCAGATGTTGCCGTCCTGATCGACCGCGGCCGTATAAGGCTGGACATTGTTCCCGGGAAAGTCATACGAAACAAATTTTCCCATGTGCGGATCAAGAGACACCAGCTTTGCGTGCACGCCTCTTGCGGACAGCGGCACCCAGATGAGGCCGTCTTTACCGATCACGCCTGTCCGCGGTCTCGCCGCAGCCATTGGCAGCGCATATTCGGTGATGGCCTTCGTCTGCCAGTTGAATTTGCCTATTTTGTTGCCGCTGGCTTCAATCTCGCTGAACCAGGCATTGCCGGCATCATCCACCAGAATGCTATGTGCTCCTACGTTGGGCGTTGGAGTATCGAACTCATGGATCGTTGCAGCCAGCACTGCGTCGGACGCCTCTGGATGCTGGATCTGTTCCTTTTTCGGAAGATCGGAGGTGGGCGAGAAATAGTCCGAACCCGGGCCGAAGTATGTCTTGAGCGCGGAGGTTAACGCGTTCATCCGATCATCGTAGTCGGCAATGGGTGCGGTGGTTCCCTTGACGTCTCCCGTCGCAAATGGATTTGCCCAGTTCCGTTTACCCCCCATCTTCTGCAGGAAGGTCGTCCATGTTGAAGCCGACATATTCCCACTGCGTGCCGGATTGCTGAGTCCATGGCAACGAATACAGTCCGACTCGATCAACCGCGTCTCTGCATTTTGCGGAAGCAGTTGCTCAATTTCGGCACTGCTTAGTTGGCTGATAGTGAATCGCGCCATGAGACTGAAATCCGCGTTGCCCTGCGCAGGGATGACGAGCCTTTCGACGCTCTTCGAGGCATATCCATAGGCCTTGATCTCAACAGTGTAGGTGCCTGCCGGAAGCACCATATCGTACTTACCGTCTACCTGGGAGAACCGCGCCGTCAGCCCCGCACCTTTGCGTGCAGTGATCATCGCTCCGCGAATCGGTTTGCCTGTGGCCTTGTCAGTAACGGTCCCATGTATCGCCGGTGGAACCGCCCCCGATGCGTGGCCCACGACGCTCATGCCGAACATCAACGAGAACAACCAACCTCGTTTCACACTTCCCATCTGGCCCACCTCGCGCCCATCACGACTTCAAGAAGTCCAATGTCTTTGCCCACGACTCATCGGCCGCTGTCTTGTCTTCAGGTGAAGCCGCTTTCGTCACAAACTCCGCTTTAGCACCCTGATAAATTTTGTAAGAGAACGACTTCTTCAGTTCTTTCATCGTGCGCTCAATCCACACCGCATTGCCCGTCACTCGGAAGTCGTACTCCGGGTAATGCACCAGCATCGGCGCCTGAATCCGCGCCAACCCATCAGTTGGTGTTGAGCCATAGTAAGCCACTAAACGATGCAGGTCTGGAGCCCCTTCAGCCAGCATGAACGCGCGCCAGCTGCCCCATCCCAGTCCCACGGCAGAAAGCCTGCTGGTATCGACGTTCGGCCGCTTCTTCAAATATTCATACGCGGCCTTGACGTCCTGAACTGTCAGTTCCGGATTGAGGTGTGTCGCGATTACCTTTTCCGTCGCGCCCTTCTCCCGCGAAGTGAAATCAGGAGCCATAACTGCATAGCCTTCTCTGGCCAGTCGTTGCGCAAATTCCTTGACGCGATCGTCCAACCCAGCTGCGGGATGAATCAGCAGGATTGCCGGTTGAGGACCGCTCGCGCCCTTCGCAGGAACGAAGATGCCGTCAATCGACGCTCTGCCGGAACGGAACTGGATCTTTTTTTCGCTTGCCTCTTGCGCGCGAGCCGCCCAGGGCGATGCAAGTGTCCAGCCGACAGCAGCGCTGGCCATCGACTGGAGAATGCCCCTGCGGCTGTACTTTGGCTTCTCTTCCCGGTCTTCAACGAAATTGTTTTCGATCATATGGACCTCTTTGTTCGTACCTTGCTCCCTGCGATACAGAGCAGTGAACAGATTCTTCACTCGTGATTTGAACGCACGGTTCCTTAGTGGGCCTTTTCACGCAGTGCCTGGATCTCTTCGTCACTGCGCAACGTCATGCGAGCGATGCGGCTGCTGGTGAAATACGGCAGATAGATCTGCTCGTGGCCGTCCGGCGTGTAGTGCAACGACACCCAGCGCACATCCGTTCCCATCGAAGGCAGTCGGAACATCGTCCACGCCTTGGATTTGGGATCGTAACGCCCTACCTGATCACCATTCATGAAGGACGTCCAAACCTGGTGACTCTTGTCGACGGCAAGCGCGTACGACGTCAGGTTTTGGTTAGGCGGGTGGATGAGATCGAACTGAAGCGTGTGGGTGTCGATCCGTGCGATATCTCCAGACCAATAGCAACTTGCCCAGAGAACATCGTCGTTCGGATCCGCACCCATGCGCCGTGGTCCCTGCAGCCATGGATAGGCTGCCTCCTGGTCCGAGCCCGCGAGCTTGTACATCTCGAGTTCCTCGGAGCCGAAAAGTTCTTTGACACCGGGTACGAGTGCCAGCTTCACCTCGGACACTTTGCCCGTAGCGGCATCAGCTTTCGACACAGTGTCGAGACCGGAGTAGAACTGCGCCCACCATCCGTTACCGTCCCTGTCTCCCGCCACTCCATAAGAGGCGCCGACGCCCTCGAAGATCTTCGTCCTGGATGGGAAGAACTTCCAATCGTGTGTTTTCGTATCGAAACGGTCTATTCCAAATTCGGACGAGGCCCAGACGAAGCCCTTGCCATCGACCTCCATGGTGACCGCGCCCCCGGGAGCGGGCGTGCCCTTTGGTGGCGTGTAGGTTTCAACCTTGTCGGTTTTCGGGTCGACGCCGCCCATCAGTTCGGCTCCCTGGAAGTCCGGTCCACGCGGATTGACGTTGAACCAGATCTTTGCATCGGGACCGAGAACGAGTGAGTGACCCATCGAAGCAAGGCCGGGTGCACCGGGGATGCCGAAATTCGTCAGTTCGCCCGTAACAGCATTGATTCTTCCGATGGTGCGATTTCTGCTCACTCCGTTATAGGAGAACCAGATGTTGCCATCCATGTCTGCCTGCGCGTCGTGGACACCCCGGCCACCGTTCAGAGAGGACGGATTTCCCAGCGACCAGTCACTGCCGTTGTTGCTGAGAACTTTTCCTTCAACATCCTGATCCCAGGACCAGTCCACAGGCACGTCATACTCAGTGAAGACAGCCCTTGCCGCTTCACCAGTCGGCCGCTGCTGTGGCTGGATCTTCATCGGCGAAGGGCCCGGCCCGCGCATGCGCGCAAGATAGGCAGCGAGTTCCTTCTGCTGATATTGCAACATCGGCAGCGGAGCCTGATCGATTCCGCCGATCACGCCTGCGCCCGTCTCATGCTCATCACGTCGATGACTGAATTCCACCCGGCTTCATCGAAGCGGTTCTGCAGAATGAAGCTTGTCTCATGACAGCCCAAGCAATCGTGTTTGAATACCTGCTTCAAGCGCTTATCGTGAGCGTTGTCTTCCGGCAGCGCAGTGAGTAGCTGATCGCCGGAAAGCTGCTTAAAGAAGTCCTTCAATGGGCGAAGCGCGAAATCTTCTTTTCGATTGGCTGCCAGATCCACCGCACGCTTGGAAGTTTCATAAGCCTGACTCTGAGCCCAGACGCTGTACTTGCCCGCGGGCAATGCAGGAAAGTAAAAGCCTCCATCTTTGTCTGAGAAAACCGTTGTTGTTATGGTGCGGCCGTCAGCTTTCGCTGAAACCGAAACGCCCTCCATTTTTTCTCCGTTTGCTGTTTTCACATGACCTGACAAGAGCACTTCACCATGTCCCGCACTACCCGGTGGTGTCCTGGTCTCTTTCGCAGGCGCGGCTTCTTTGCCGTTGTACATAAAGTCGGGCCCGGTTTTTAGATACTCAAGGATCGAGTCGACTTCCTTCTCTTCCAGGCCGTATTTGAATGCCGGCATAGCGTTACGGCCATTCAGGATGTTCTGCTTCGCACCCTCCCACGACCTCTCCAGGCGATCGACCGTAAGCAGCGTCCCGTGCGGCGCCTTTACTGAGAGCGTCGCGCGTGTATGGCAAACCGAACATCTCTGTTGAAAGAGGCGACGGCCCAGTTCTTCTGTCTCCGTGCGCTCGCTGCCCTGCTCTTGCGCGCGTGCGAATGCGAACGAACCACCCACGGCCAGCAGAAGAACGAATGCTCCTAATTTCATTTGTTCGACCCTTTCGAATTTGCAGGAAACCTGTGCCACTCCCGGCACTTTCTGAATTGCCGTTTGCGGTCGCATGCGCCTGTGCTCATGCGACCGCCGGTACTCTTGCCTTTAATCAAAGCACAACCTAGAACAGCACCTTCGCGCCGAACTGGACTTGCCGTGACGATGTGGCTGTGGCGGTAATCAGACCCGCTGATGGTGAAATGGCCGATCCCGAGAACACGGAACGGTTCGGGAAACTGAAGTTGGCGTGGTTGAGAACGTTAAAGAACTCAGCACGGAACTGAAGGTTCATCCTTTCCGTAAGACGCGTGCTCTTGAAGAGAGACGCGTCCCACTCCTGCAGACCAGGGCTACGCAAACTGTTCTTGCCCACATCGCCCCACGTACCGGCAGCCGGAAGAACGAAAGCAGTTGGATCAAACCACTTCAAAGGATTGTGCGTGATGATCGAGCCGTGGAAATTTGGATTGTATGCGGGACGATCCGGGTTGCTGGTGTCGCCGTTCCCTGACCTGTTCTGGTTCGCCAGCACCGTAAAGGGCAGGCCACCCTGGAACGTTGCGATCGAATTGAGTTGCCAGCCTCCGACCATGCGCTCACCAAATCCGCCTAAATTGTTGGCGAGCATCTTGCCCTTGCCGAAAGGCAGCTCATAGGTGCCGCTGAGGACAACCGCATTCCGCACATCTGCGCTCGCATAGCCGTAATCCGCTTGCGGATTGAAGGCCTGCTCCTCTCCAGGAGGGCCGTTCGAGTTCTCCGAACCTCCGGGTTCGCCACCGATATCCAGATTCTTAGACCACGTGTAATTCGCCCGGAAACGCCAACCATGGCTCATGTTCTTTTTAAGGTCAACCATTAGCGCGTGGTAGTTGCTGTTGTAGCCTTTATAAGTCGTGGCTGCTGTCAGGTAAGGGTTCGGAAGGCCTGATACTACCGGCACATAGAGCGTGCCAATCCCCACCGTGGAACGTGCCGAGCCGATCCCGCCTGCCAGACAGCCCGCCGAGTTGCTGCAAATCAGTGGATGAACCTGATCAAAGTTTGTTGCGGTGATTTCGTGGATACCGTGCGAGCCGGTGTATGCAACGCGGAGGGATGTGTCAGGAGCGATTTGCTGCTCCACCGCTAAGTTCCATTCCTGTACCGCGACTGCTTTGTTATTCGGAATCTCGCTCTGCGCAATCTTATTGCACGGCGCGAGTTGTACTTCGCTGCAGGGAGGGGGCTGATTCACTGTCTGCCCAAGGAGCGGAATAAACGGCACGTTCTGACCAAACGTAATCGCGGAATGGTTGGGCGAGATGCGATCAAAAATGTATTGATAATAGTCGGGAATGGAGTAGAAGATGCCGCCGCCGCCGCGTACAGCCGTCTTTTGGTTTCCAAACACGTCCCAGGACAAACCTAGCCTTGGCGAGAACAACTTCTTGTCGTAGTTGACTGTAAAGCTTTGGCCAAGAAGCGGAGCTGTAATCGGAACAAGATTCGCGTCTAACAGTCCGTTCGCGATGATGCCATCCTTCTCGCTCAATATGCCGTTGAATTCGTGACGCAAACCTGCGCTTAGAATCAAGTTCTCTCGTAACTGAAGCACATCTTCGATATACCAGGCTCCTTCCCAGAGACGATAGTGCGCTGGACGCGAGTTGACGGCCCCTTGAAACAAGGAAGTCGTACCTTGAAGGAATGTCTGGATATTGGAAAACCCTGCCTGGCCTGCCTTGCGGTCGCCGCCGTGTCGGTTTTCCTGCATCCGCTGGCCCCAGACGCCAATGCTGATTTGATGACGCCCTTTCACCCACTGGAAATCGTCGGCCGCCGTATAAAGGTTGCGGACGCCCTTGTTGAAGTTTTGAGCGTTGCCCACCTGAGCCACCGTAGTCGAACCGGACGAAAGAGTTTGACCGCCCCCGATGCTTATGAGCCCTTCCTCCGACCCAGCGAATAGGAGAAGAGAGGAGGGGATCGGAATCGTAGCGGACACGTTGAAGTCGAAGCGTCCGCGCGAAAACCCGACGCGTGCTGTGTTCAACAGATGAGGGGTAAGAATGTGAACTTCATTGATGCTCGCCACCTGATTGCGAACAGTGGTGATGTTGTTGAAATAAGGGTTGGTTGCCGGAATGAGGCTGCGGCCGTCGTCAAACGTAAAAGATTCGTTGAGTGAATCCTTTTGGCCTAGTGTCTGATCGAAGCGAGTGGTCGCGAAATCTTCGCGGATCTTTTCTTTTGGTGTCGCGTACAACCGCCCAACGCCACCGCCCAGGTTCGGGCCATTGGCGTGGGGCCACAACGCGAAGAAAGCTAACATCCCAGGAGCAAGGTTCGGAACCGCCTTCGGAGTCGTATCCGCCGTAGACGCGCATCCTGCGGGCAGAGGCGTAATGATGCCGCACGAAAGAAGCCCTAGCCGGGCATTGTCATCGGGGACCGCGGCCACATCGGCAAGACCGAGGTTCTGGCGAAATCCTTCGTAGTTCAGAAAAGCGAATGCCTTATCCTTCACCAGCGGGGCGCCGATCGAACCGCCGAACTGATTGCGCTGAAACTCCGGAATACGCTTGCCATCGTTGAAAGCGGGAGGAGCATCGAAATAGTTTCTGGCATCCAGCGAGCTGTTTCGGATAAATTCAAACACCGATCCGTGAATAACGTTGTTTCCGGACTGCGTAACGACAACGATCTGCGCTCCGGGACGCTTGCCGTAGGCTGCAGAATATGAGTCCGTGAGCACGTTGAATTCACGCACCGCATCGACCCCCAACAGTTGCTGGCTCACGCCGCCGGGCTGCGTGGAACGATTGCTGGTGCCGGTATATTCTATACCGTTCATCAGAAAGTAATTCTCTTCATAGCGCCGGCCGACTACGTCAAACTGCTGGCCGGTGCCGCCGCCTGACTGCGACGTAGTTGAGTAAGCCGAGTTGTTGATAGCTCCCGCGTTTAGAGAGATCAGGTTGTCGAAGCCGCGACCGTTAAGCGGAAGGTCCTTCACTTCCTGCTCACTCACCAACCCAGATGTCGATGACGTAGATGTGTTGACAGTCTGCGAATTTGTGGTCACAACGACAGTCTCGCTCGTCGAGCCTATTTGAAGAGCGAGGTTTACGAACGCCTGCTGACCGACGACCAGATTCAAGTTGTTCTCAATCGCCATCTTGAAACCTGCCTTGTCAGCCGAGATGCTGTACCGGCCGATGGGCAGCGAAAGAACGTCGTAATTGCCGGAGGCGTCTGTTTGAACCGTGCGCCTGGCGCCGGTTTCAAGGTTCGTGATCGTTATGGTCGCGCCGGGAATAAGGGAGTGCGAGGCATCCTCGATGGTTCCTCGGATTGCGCCCGTGACCTGGGCTCCTGCAATCGCTCCGCCTGCAAAAGTGAGCAGGGTGAGCATCAAAAGCCTGGAGAAGAAGATGAGCTTCGTTCTTTTCATAGTATTCCCTTCCTGAAACAACACAAGTCCTTACCCGCTCCCGCAGGTGGCTGCTTTCAGCGATGACTGCTCGCTTTGTTACGGAGACGTGCCAATAGCTTTGCTGTAGTCAGCTGCCTCACGGGCGGAGCCGGTCAGCTGGAGGATGTAGAGGCCGGTTCCCGCAAAGTCAACGGCGTAGACGTATCCGCGCTCATCTACCTCCACGTTGTTGATGTCGATGGCGGTCTTGCAATGTCGATCGGGGGCCTTGCCATAACAACTGGCCTGCGTGCGGTCTGTAATGGCTGGTATGTAAAATCCGATTTCTTTCGGGTTATAGGGGTCTCGAATATCAACGGCACGCACACCTGCGTTGTGGTGCGCCACAAACAGAACGCGGTTGTAATACACGGGAGCCATGTCGTCGTTCGTGGCGTGGGTTCCAAACACCGCGCCGCGCTCGCAAAAGCTGCCGCTCGCCTCAGGTACAGTCCACGTCGAAATGCCCAGGGGCTTCGACTCCGTCGTGATGTCGAAGATATGCATCATTTGCCGTGCTTCGCGGCACTCTTTATTGTCGTTATGGCCCTGACCAGTGATCACAAGAAAGTCCCTAACGGAGCCTGTCTTCTGCTTGGCGAACTCAGGTAGCTTCATCCCCATCAACGGCAGCATCGTATGAACGCCCGTATCGTCCGGGAGGTCTACTCTTGCAATCACGGGGTACATCAAGTTTGCGTCGTTAGCTTCTTTCGGTCCGTTTAGCAATTTTTCGCGGTCGACGATTTCAAAGATCCCATTGCCGGCGTTTCCGTTCGCGAAGTAAACGCGATTGCCCTTCGGTCCAGTGGAAAATACGGTGTGCAGACCGACTGGTGGCGGCGCCGCCGAAGTTCCGGGCTCCTGTCCGGGCAGTCCGAAGGTGCGAATGAACTGCGGCTTCAGCGGGTTGCTCATGTCGTAGATGAGAGCATGATCAAATGCATCGAAACGCCGATCCGCCGCAGGCGTCTTCCAGTCAAACGGGCCGCCGATCAGGTACGCGATGCCCGTGTCACACTCCCACCACAGCCGATGCGTATTCAGCGAATCGTACCGGAGGACGCTCAGCCGGCTCGGCTTGGCAGGGTCGGTGACATCCCACATCTCCCAGCCGATGCGTCCGAATGCGCGCAGCATATAGGCCTTTGAAGAGTCCGCATGCGGCAACTCTTTGCCGGTGCAAACGCGCATGTACTGCGATCCGCCGAGGTCTTCCGCGGTGGCCTTGGCCAATGCTTCCTGCGTTGGCATCTTGTCCGTGCGGTCCATCTCGCCAGGGATGTGCGCTACAAACTTCGGGTGTGCGGGATCCGTAACGTCCACGATTGACGTGCCACCTGGCTCTACTCAGCCCGTAAGCGGATTCATCTCTGCCGCCTTGCCATCCTGCGCGCCTACGTAGGCATACCAGCGCTCGCCTTGCTTCTTAATAATCGGCATGTAAGAGGCGCGACCCTGCAAGTCACTAAATCCGACCAGCTTCATGTCTCTGGCTTCGGACTTGGTCTGGGCCGGCAGGTGACCGCAAGGGATCGTCAAAACCAGGATAGCCAGGACCATAGCTCTGCACGAGCCCGCCACCAGCGCACGTACAAGAGCCCCGGACATCAGGCGGCAAATGTATCTCGCAGTCGCACTATAATCTTCGTGTCGCTTTGCTGCCAGTCTCATCAATTTGTTCCCCAATTCACGAAATGCACTGCAGTCGATAGATAGAAGCGCTCCTGTTTGAAAAGAGAGCAACTGAAAACCAGCCGCTATCTGGAACGATTCGGTGTTCCCGTTACAGGCTCACCCACTTCTTACTGTGTGCGAGTATTACACTACTGAGTAAATTTTTGTCTAGAGAAATCTTCTTTGACTGAAATGAGCATCACCTTCCCAACGACCATTTGGCCCTAATCTGACATCGGCGCCGCTGCGCAGATCACCGCGTTTCCCCCTTATTTACAGGATATTTAACGCTTTGAATGCAGAGATTTTGGTCTGCAAGGACGGTGGCGATATCCTGTGTACATTTAGAACGCAAAAACGGCGAGGGGAGGTGACTTGGTTCTTTATTTACATACATGCATAATCATGAATCGAGTCATGAACCGCCGAAGAGAAAAAATCGTCATTGCTCGGCAGACTTCACCGTGGGCGTTCTGCGCCCAACGCCCACCCGAAACCGCACTCAGCAGGTGACGTAACCGGTACAACCCTTTACTCTTGTGAACGACTGGAGAGCATGAAAAAAACTGTCGCAAAACCTAACTTTTCCTCCCGCGACAAACTGATTCATAGCGGCGAACGCTTGTTTGCGGAACGGGGCTTCGATGGCGTCTCAGTCCGCGACATCGCCAATGACGCCAAGGTGAACTCCGCCTTGGTCGGCTACTACTTTCGCGGCAAAGAGGGTCTGCTCGCCGAGGTGTACACGCGCCATTGTGAACCGCTCAAACGGGAGCGTGCCCGCATGCTGGCTGAATACACCCAAAACGGACGGACGCCGAGTCTGGAAGAAGTGCTCGAGGCATTCATACGTCCATCGCTCCAGGCAGGCCAGGGCTCCGCTGAAGGCCGCAGCTTTTCCCGCCTTCGCGCGATCTTGTCCGCCGAAAATTCGTCTCTACTGGAACAATTGGTGGCCCAAAACTTTGACGATACCAACCGGATCTTCGTTGATTCTCTCTGCAAATGCGTACCTCACCTCACACGGGAGGATGTCTTCTGGCGGCTGCACTTCTTGCTGGGGGCCATCTATTACACAGCGATCGGCCCTTATCGCATCAAGACGCTGTCCAAAGGCAAGTGTGACCCGTCAGACCCCGTCGCGACCGCAGAAGAGCTCATTCTTTATGCGGCTGCCGGCTTTCGCGCACCGGGCAATGGGCAGAACACGCGCCGTACAGCTAAATAGTTCGGGGGAAGTCCCATGGTTGGGGGCCACGGGCCTTCACACCGTCACTGTTCTTCGGGAAGGTTCTCATCGGGAATCCGGAAGGCGTTCCGTTTCCTGAACGCCACTATCGTCAATATCGAACAGATGCAAAGTGGCGGGACCATCAGGATGATGATTCCCGTGCGCAGAGCATGGACCATTCTAGAACCGGAGTTGCTCGCCTGTGTATTACAGAGTGAGCAGCCCTGCGCCACGCCGCGAACCGGAAAGGCGACAAGCCCCGCAAAGATCACCTGTTGTAGAAGACGTTTCATGAACTCCTAGTTGTGCCACGGCGCCAGGCGGAGGATGCGGAAGCTGTCCGTCCAGATGGCATTCATCACGATGAGCAGGGGCACACAACTCAATGTCAGAGCGATCAGGAAGACACGCCGCTCCTGAAGCAATCGCATGGAGAACAAGAACACCAGAACGGCCTGCAAAGCCGTCAATGTAAACATTTCGCTCGCTCGCTGACGAACCGACACTCTACTATACGCCACACAGAGCTGAAGCGCAAAGCTCACCAGCATCACTAGGTAAACGGAGAGAGCGGCCTTGCCGCGTCTTTGAGTTGCATCTGGATTCATGCCGCTCCTAACTGCGATTACACCTTCGCGTTTAACAAGTACACCATCGGTACAAGTATGATCCAGACCACTTCCACGAACTGCCAGTACAGGCTCCAAATCTCAACATCCATTGCGTCGCAGCGTCCGCGCCGATAACCAATTGCCACGATACCGAGTGCAAGTACACCTGCGAGCACGTGCAGTACGTGCAGCCCCGTCAAGAGGAAGAAGGCTGATCCAAACTGATTTGCACCCCATGGACTATGACTCAGGGTCAGGCCCTCATTGATCAACTGGCGCCACTCCTGCATGTGGATCGCAATAAACAACACACCTAGCAAGGCAGCGAGTCCCATCCATCGCGCCCCTGATCTCCTGTTGTTCAAATTCGCCTCATGAACCGCGTTCGTCATGAAGAACCCGCCGGTCACCAGGATGGCCGTCAATCCCATTACGCGAAGGATTGTGGGCGAAAACTGAAACGGTGTAGGCCAGTTTGAACTGCTGTTCCGCAGATACCCATACCCGTAGAAAAGAACGGCGAACGTAACAATATCGGAAGCGATAAAGAGCCACATCAGAAGCTTCTTACTGGGCATCGCAAATGGCGACATCTCGTGTTCGGTTCTCGCGTCGACCACAGCGTCCTGAGGGTTCACCCTCTCTCCTTGGAACATCAGAACTTCCAAATCAGCAGCACGAAGATGTAGATCCAAAGCACGCTCATGAAATGCCAGTACCAGCAGGTCGCATTCAATGTGCTGCGTTTGAGATCGAATCGCCGCATCTTCACCCAAATGCGAACCAGGCCGCCGATCCCGCCGGCAACATGGACGGCGTGAAATACCGTCAACACGTAAAAGAATGAATTGGTCGGGCTGCTGATGAAGTCCACGCTCCGCGCGAGCAACTGCCACCACACAACGATCTGCCCGACAAGGAATGCGACGCCGCTGAGCAATGAAAAAGTCAGCCACCGTACGGCAATTTTGGCTGAAGGCATTCCATGCTTTACGCCATTCAGGTATGTTCGGCGCGCCAGTTCCAGCGCTATGCCACTCAGAATCAGGATTCCCGTGTTGATATACAACAGCGCGGGAAGCGCAATGTGCTCCCAGTCATTCGAGGCGCCCTGACGAACAACCGCTGCACTGGTAAATGCGGCGAACATCATGGCGATGGTGGCAAGCGCCACCCATATGCCGGTCAGTGCCGGCTCCGGAGCGGATGCGTCGAGATGCTTTCCCGGTTTGTCATCGCGCGTTGGAGGCAACGCCGAATTGTCGCGCTGGCCACGTGGCAATGGCGGCTTTGAAGGAATCACATGACTCAGCGACATAACTATTCCTGAGCCTCCGCTGCTTCTGCCAGGTGAGGGATGGAAGCGCTCTCCGCATAAAAAGGTTCATTCTGCATTACGAAATCTTTGCCTGCGGCATCGACTCCATATTGATAGGGATCGCGATACACGATGGGACTCCTTCCGCCAAAGTTGTCGGCAGGCGGTGGAGAGGACGTCGCCCACTCAAGAGATGTACATTCCCATGGATTGTCTGGAGCCTTCGGCCCTCTCCAGAGGCTGTACAACAGGTTCACGAGAAAGATCATCTGGACGATACCCATCACAAGAGCCGCAATTGTGATGAAGCGATGCACAGACATAAGGGGGGCCATGTAATCGTCCACAAACGCAGCATAGCGGCGCACGTTCCCTGCCATGCCGAGGTAATGAAATGGCATGAAGATGCAGTACGCCCCCACGAACGAGCCCCAGAAATGAATGCGCCCCAGTCCTTCGTTCAGCATGCGGCCCGTCATTTTCGGGAACCAGAAATACGTTCCTGCAAACACACCGAAGATCGCGGCTACGCCCATGACGATGTGGAAGTGCCCGACCACGAAATATGTGGCGTGCAGGTAGATGTCGATCGATGGCTGCGCGAGAAAGAAGCCACTGAGGCCGCCACTGACAAACATGGAGATGAAACCCAGCGCAAAGAGCGATGCTGTCGTGAGGCGTAGCCGGGAGCCATAGATGCTTCCAAGCCAGGTTAGCGTTAGTACCGCGGCAGGTATTGTGATGATGATCGTGGGGAATGAAAACACCAGCGAGGACGTGGGGTTCATACCGCTCACAAACATGTGATGCCCCCACACGACGTAGCTGAGAAATCCGATCGCCACCATGCTGAAGATGATGGCTTTGTGACTCAGCAACGGCCGGCGAAGACCATTGATGAGCACATGCGACACGATGCCGGCGGCTGGCAGGATCGCGATATAGACCTCAGGGTGCCCGAAGAACCAGAACAGATGTTGCCATAGAAGCGCCGAGCCTCCGGAGTGAGGCTGCAGCCGATCGCTGATGACAAGCCCCGATGGAACGAAGAAGCTTGTGTCTGCCATGCGATCCAGGCAAAGCAGAATGCATGTTGGCAAGAGCACCGCAAACGCAAACAATGAAATACAGGACGTGATGAACCATGCCCAGGTACTGAGCGGCATGCGCATCAGAGTCATGCCGCGGGTGCGCATATCCAGAGTTGTGGCGATGAAGTTAAGCGCCCCGAGCAGCGATGCAACGCAGAAGATGCCTATGGAGATCGCCCAAAGCGTCTGCCCCATTCCCTGCCCTGGCCCTGCGGCGCTTCCAACGGCACTGAGTGGCGCGTAAGCCGTCCATCCGGAAATTGGAGGTCCATCCGAAACGAAGAATGACGACATTAGTACACAAAATGCCAGGAACGTGATCCAGAAAGACAGCATGTTCAGGCGCGGAAACGCCATGTCTTCTGCGCCGATTTGCAGGGGCAGAAAGTAGTTGCCAAGCGCAGCGAACGGGGCATTCGTAAGAACGAAGAAGACCATGATCGTGCCATGCATGGTCAGCAGAGACAGATAGTACTCCGGAGTCATCACGTTTCCCGGCGCCCCGGTCTTGCTGAGAAAGTGTAGACCCGGAATGGGCCAATTAGGCCAGACGAGATGAATGCGCATCAACCAGGAAAGAGCCATGCCCACAAACACAGCCACTAACGCCAGAGCGTAGTACTGCAGACCGATCACCTTGTGATCGACGCTGAAAATGTACCTGCGCACAAAGCCGATAGCCCTTACGGGCGGTTCTCTTGCCTCAAGTGCAGATTCGTGTTGCATGCGTATACTCATACCCACCCGATGTGCGCTACTGTTCAGAAGCTTTCTGTTTCAACCAGTCGTCGAACTCCGCTTGCGGCATCACTCGCAGATACGCTCGCATACTGTGGTGGCCCATGCCGCATAACTGCGTGCAGACAATTTCGTACTTGCCTACCTTCGTCGCCGTGAAGTGAACCATAAGATCAAGGCCCGGAACGAAGTCCTGTTGTACGCGCAACTCAGGCACATAGAATGAATGACCGACGTCTTTGGTATGCAGCAGTAGACGGATTTGACGATTCACAGGGATAGCCAGTTCGGCCGAGACAACGTCGTCGCGAGCCGCCACGTCCTTTTCCAGATCGAGCCCAAAGAAGTTTTGATCGCCCTCGTTGATCTTTTCCGGGTGTGTCGCTCCGAGTTTTCCATCCAGTCCCGGGTAGCGGAAGTAATAGGCGAATTGGCCGGCCTGAGCCTGGATCGTCATCGCATTCGGGTCAGGTGTGCTGAAGTACTGGATTGCCCATGCACGCTGCCCCTGCATGCCGAGAGCCAACAACTCAGCGCCCACAAAAGCCACGGCGACAAACACAGCGAGCTTCACGCCGCCAGGAATGCTGCGTATATTTTCGTGTGTTCCGCGGTCGGCGGAGCGATACACAAAGTAGGCAAGCAAAAACTGGGCGAGCAGGAAAGCCGATCCCACCTCCACCATGGTCGACGCCATCTGCTGATCGATGAGGTGACCATCCGCTGATATGTCAGGCGCCATCGGCCACCAATGCAGGATAACCGGCACGGCGGATCCGATGGCCACCAACACAACAATTAGCGCAAATGCCTTACGCATCCATTAGCCCCGGAACTCTAGTACGCCTTCCCTTTGAAGGTGAAACTGATGGTCTTCGTTTCATTCGCTCCGCCGATGATTACCTGCTGCGTTTGTGTACCGAGAGTTTCGTGCCACGCAGTTACCGTATATTTTCCCGGCGGCAGGTCTTTCAGCGAGAAGCCACCAGAACCGTCCGTCACACTATAGTGGTTTGTCTTGAGCACCGCGATGTACCCGTGCATCCACGGATGGATATTGCACTTCACGGGGATGAATTCAGCTTCAGCAAACTTCGCGTCAAGCGGAGCCGCTCCAGGAGTCTGCGACTGGTTCCATTCGCGATTGGCTTCCGCCAAGGGATGTACGTTGTGGATCGCAGGATCGCTATTGGTGATCTTTATCTTCTGGTTCGTATGAATCGCCGTGATGTGCCGGATGTACCGGCAACCCTTCTGATCGATCGTCACGACCTGCGACGGCATTACACCTTCATCATTCGCGCCCGCCGAGATATACACCACGACATCTACCAGGGCGTTGTTCGGGCCTGTAATCGTGCTCTCCATCCGGGGAGGATCCGTCGGAGAATATTCCTTAGCGCACGCTGGCTCCTTGGACATGTCGATCACTTTACGCTTCGGCGTTGGGCCGTCCACCTTCACCTTGCCGGTAATCGTGCCCGCCCACACCCCTGAAGGGAAAACCAGCAATGCCATCGTGGCTGCACAAGCAATCTTGAATCTCATCGAAAGTTCCTTTCTATTTGTTATACCCGTTTATTTTTGGTCTGACCTTAGTTTATTTTGAGCCAGGATCAAGCTCTACGTACCCGATCTTGTCTGCCAGCGCTTCTGTAAACCATACCCGTCCACTCTTCGGGTCGATGCCTGGGAAGCGCGCGGACGCCTGAGGCGTGGGGAATGGAAATTCGTCGAACGCCCCGGTCTTGGGATCGAAGCGCGTGATGTGATTGCCGTTGAGATCGGCAAGCCAGATGCGCCCGGTCTTGCGGTCTGCGGTCAGGCCGTAGGGCATAGCGAAAGGCGTGGGCGGCGTGTATTCGCTGAACTGCCCAGTCTTCTGATCCAGCTTGCCAATGAAACTTCCCCAGAATTCGGCAAACCACACGTTGTCGTCGCCGTCGATCTCGACGCCCTTGATGCTAACCGTATTCGGGGGGATAAATGCTTTGGCTTCGCCCGTCTTCGGATCGACGCGGAATATCCAGCCGATGGCCTGGATGCTGCACCAGACCATTCCCTTTGAGTCTACCTTCACGTCATAAATCGTCTGGTCCAAGGGCAGGTGCTTGCCCGGAAGGTTGTGCCAGTTCTGCCATGACGTGTCGGGATAGTCATTGCCGCTGGGAATGGGTAGCTTGTACTGCTTGAACTGGTGAGTGTGTACATCAAATTTGAGGAGGCCTGTACCCGAGAGCCAAACATTCCCGTCGAGGTCGAGGGCCGTGGTGTGTGGATGCACGGGATTGCCGGGGAAGTCGTAGACTTCCATCTTTCCATCGCGGGGATCGAGTGACATGAGTTTTGCGTGTATCTTCGGCGCGGTCAACGGCATCCAGATCAGGCCGTCTTTGCCGATGACACCCGTATGCGGCCGGGAGTTTGCGATGGGCAGCGAATACTCGGTGAATGTTTGAGTAGTCCAGCTGAACTTGCCGATTTTATTTCCGCGCTCCTGGATTTCGCTGAACCAGGCATTGCCGGCGGAGTCGGTCATGATGCTGTGCGCGCCGACGTCGCGGGTGGGAATATCGAACTCGTGGATGGTGGATGCGAGCACGGCGTCAGAAGGAGGGATGTGCTTGATCTGCTCGATCTTCGGCATTTCGGCGTTACGTGAGAAGTAGAGCGAATCAGGCCCGAAGTACTTCTCCAGGTTGTCGCTCAGTCTGAGCAAACGATCGTGATAATCGACGGGTGGCGTGCCGGAACCCTTGAACTCGCCGCCAGCGTAGGGGTTGTCCCAGTGTCGTCCGTCGGTCATGCGCTGCAGGAAGACCGGCCAGGTTGTGGCTGTCATGCTTCCACCGCGTGCCATTTGCGTAAGGCCGTGGCAGCGAATACATTCAGCTTTGATGAGCCGTGTGTCCGCGTTGTCCGGAATCAATTGCTCGACGTCGGAGCTATCGAATTGATCGAGGCGGAGGCCGGAAGTCATTTTGACGCTGGTCACAGCCGCAAGCGATGTCGTCTTGTTGAGAGTTTTGGTGACGTACCCCCAGGCCTTGATCTGCACCTTGTAGGTCCCGGGTGGGACCTTGAGGTTGTAGTGGCCATCGACCTGCGAGAAACGCGCCGTCAATACGCCGTCGCGGCTGGCTGCGATCATGGCTCCGCGAATGGGTTTGCCGTTTTCGTCGGTGATGACGCCACGGAATCCAGTCGTGCCAGCGGGTGGTGACGCGTGCAGAGAACTGCACGCGAAAGCGAGAATTGTGCACAGTCCGAAGCGTGCTGTGGTCTTCATCCGTCTTGTCTCCTGAGTGTGGCCGCCGAACATCTGCGTTCGGCGGACGTTGAGTGATCAAAGCACTGGCGCGCAGAGATACTACTTTGCTACGGCCTTGCTGTAGTCAGCGACCTCACGGGCAGGTCCTGTCAGCTTAAGAATGTGCATGCCTGTGCCGTCGTGGTCCACGATGTAGATGTAACCGCGATCGTCGACCGTCACATTATTAGTCTGAATGACCTTTTTGCAAGACTTGTTTGAACCCTCACCCGCACAGCGCTCCAGGCTGTTGGTGTTGACTGCGGGAATGTAGTAGCCGACCTCGGTGGGATGGTAGGGATCGCGGATATCGACAGCGCGCAGCCCGGCGTTGAAGTAGGTAATCAGCAGAAGCTTCTTGTCGAAGATCGGGCTGGACTCCTCAAGGGCAGCATGAGGGCCGAAGCGGCCGCCGCGACTGCAGAAGTCGCCGGGCGTTTCCGGCACCCACCATGCCGCGACGCCCACAGGACGGGTATCCGTTGTGACATCGTAGATGTGGACAATCTGGCGGCTGCCGTCCTGCCCGTCGTTGCCACGCCCGCACTCGTACCCTACCTGCTGCGGAATCAGCGCGAGGAAGTTTCGTGTGTTTCCGCCAGCCTGTTTCGCAAACTGCGGCAGAAAGATGTGGTTCAGGGACACAATGGTATGCGCGCCCATATCGGAAGGCATGTCAACGCGCGTGACGATGGGGTAATTAAGGTTGGCGTCCGTGGGTTCTTTAGGTCCATGGAGTAGCTTGTCACGATCAAGAATGGTCCAAATGCCTTCCGAGTCATTTCCGAAGGTTACATAAACGCGGTTGCTTTCTGGTCCAGTGGACTCCACGATATGTAGGCCCGAACGAGGGTAGGGGGTGGTGCTGCCAGGGTTCTGGCCGGGCAGGCCCCAGTCGCGCAGCAGCTTGGGATGCGTCGGGTCGCCCAGGTCGAAAATGGTGAGGTGGTCGGCGGAATCGCGCTTGGCGTAGGGCGGCGGTACAGGCCAGCCGAGAAGTCCAGCGGGAAGAAAAGCGATCCCGGTCTTGCATTCCCATGAAGGGCGGTGCGTTCCGGTGAGACCTGTGAGTATGTCGTTCAGGTGTACGGGGTGCGAAGGGTCAGTGACGTCCCACATCTGCCACTCCGAGTGGCCATAGACGCGCAGCATGTAGTATTTGCTCTTGTCGGCATTGGGCAGTTCGGCGCCACTGCAGATGCGCTGGAACTCGGCTTCTCCAGGAGGGAATTTGCCCGGAGCGAAGGCAGTGCCCGAGGGCTGAAACCCCTGATTCGCCCTGTGCTCTCCTTCGATGTGATACAGATACTTCGGCTTTTGGGGGTCGGTCACATCGATGATCGACGTGCCACTAAACTCCATCTTGCCGTTCAACGAATTCACGCGGGCCGGAGTGCCGGTTTGCGCACCGACATAAGCAATGTACCGGTCACCCTGCTTAGCGACCGTCGGCTGATAAGCGCCGCGGCCCTGGAGATCGTTGAAACCCACCAACTCCATGTTCTGCTTTTCTTCCTGCTGCGCCACGGCCGTATTCACGATGGTGCCACACATCAGAAGGCCGAATCCCACCAGTGCCGACCCTCGGTACATTCCCTTTAACAACCCCATATCGTTTCTCCATTTCAATTGAGCTAATGTGCGCTGAACTTATCAGAAAACCAACTTCAATGCGGCTTGCAGCTGACGGGACGACGTAGCCGTTGCAGTAATTCGACCGGCAGTTGGGCTGATGACGTTCGCGCTGGGATTAGCGAGATTTACGGTCGACCAGACCGTCTGGTTAGGAAAACTGAAGTTGGTGTGATTGAGGACATTGAATGCTTCAAAACGGAATTGCGTATTGATGCGCTCCGTAATCCTGGTGTTCTTGACAAATGAGAGGTCCCACTCCGCCAAACCTGGACCGCGGAAGGTGCCCTTTCGCAGAGTGCCAAAGGTGCCGGAAGCGGGGACCGCAAATGCACTGGGGTTATACCACCGGGTCGGGTCGTGCGTAATGATTGGCCCGCTAAAGGTAGTGTTCAGCGAAGGCCGATCAGGATTGGATGTGTTACCGTTGCCGGCTACAGCAGCACCGACGATTGGATTGAAGGGGAAGCCACCCAGCAAAGAACAAATTGTGTTGACCTGCCATCCCCCAACGAGCCTGTCTACTGCACCGCCCGCATCTTTCAACACCGCCTTGCCTTTGCCGAACGGCAACTCGTAAATACCGCTTACGCTGAAGGCATGCCGCACGTCCGTGCTCGATGCACCCCAGTCGAGCCGAGGCGTATAGGGATACAACACCTGCGGAGGAGAGTTACCTGATTCCGTACCTCCTGTCTCGTCGAAGACGTCTAGCGCCTTTGAATAGGTATAGTTCACACGGAACAATAGCCCTCTCGAAAGATGCTGCCGAAGCTCCGCCTGTAGAGCATTGTAGCTGCTATTGGAGGACTCAGTGTTAGTGGACGAGCTGAGGAATGGGTTGGGACGAGTACTCGCCACGGGAACGTACAACGTGCCCTGATTGACGGTGGTGTGCGCTGCATTCAGACCGCCCGCGAGGCAACCCGCAGGCTGGTCACAAACCAGCGGGCGAATGCTGTTGTGGTCGGTTGTGATCGGCTCGTGATAGCCATGCGAACCGACGTAGCCGACGCGGAAGGAGTTGCGTGGCCCGATCTTCTGTTCGATCGAAAGGTTCCACTCGGCGACCGCGGGCGAGACGTTCGAGAGTATGCCCTTCTGCGAGATCGTCAGGCAGGGCTGCGCGACGCCCGGCGCGCAGATCGGCGGCCCGGCAACTCCTACAGAAACCGGGATCAACGAAAGGAACGGCTTGTTCGCTCCATAATCCACGGTGGTGTTGTTGGGAGCGATGCCGTCCCATATCCAGAACTCATAATCCATGAGCGAGTAGTGCAGTCCGAAGCCGGAGTGCACAGCCGTGTTTCCATTGCCGAAAATATCCCAGGCGAGACCCACGCGCGGACCGAACATTCTGGTCGCATCGTTCTTTGGGAAGCCGGAACCGAGGAACGGCGTCGAACTCATATAGCCGTTCGCATCAAGGAAGGTGTTGGCGATCTTGCCATGCACCTCGGTAATGATGCCGGTAAACTCGTGCCGCAGGCCAAGGTTGACGGTCAGGCGCGGCGTGATTGCCCAGTCATCCTGCGCATACCATGCGCCCATCCACAAGCGGTAGCCGGAGTATGTGGGGTTCGGTACTCCCTGGAAGCCGGACTCGGTGCCCTGAATAAATGTCGTGAGGTTCGAGAAAGTTACCGCACCGGCTTTGCGGTTGGCGCCGTTGCGGTTGTCCTGCATCCGTTGGAACCATCCGCCGACGCTGACATGGTGTTTGCCAAGCAAGATCTGGTAGTCGTCCGCATAAGTGAAGAGGTTACGCGTGCCATACAGGTAATTCGCAGTCGCGCCTACCTTCGCAAGAGTGGACGTGCCTGCGGCCGTCGTAAGACCACCACCGATGGTCAGCGACCCGGGCTCGAGGCCCCCGAAGAACGAGAGACTTGAAGGCAGGCTTACCACCGGCTCGACGTTGAACTTAAATGTGGCACGCGAGTACCCTGCGCGGAAGGTGTTCAGAGCGCGCTCGGAAAAAATGTGCGTCTCCTGCGCGCTGAGCACCTGGTTGCGGATGTAGTAATCGGAGGAGAAGACGGGGCCGCTCTGCGGGATTAAGCTCCTGCCGTCGTCGATGGTGTATGTCTCGGACAGCTGGTCCTTTGCTGTGAAGTTCTGGTCGAGCCGCACCGTTCCGAAATCTTCGCGGATGTGCTCTTTTGGGCTACCGGAGTACGTCGCAATACCCGATGCAAGGCCGGTCGTCGTCAGTAGCTCCGGTCCATTCGCTTTCGGCCAAAGCTGGAAGAAAGGAAGCATGCCGGCGTTGGCATTCGCGACAGGCGTATAGACGCCGGATGAGTTGGGTAGATTGCCTTGCCGCGCCTGGTCGTCCGGCACGTATACCAGCACCGGCAGACCCAGCGCCTGGCGAAAGCCTTCGTAGTTGCTGAAAGCGAAGAGCTTATCCCTCCGGATTGGGCCGCCCAGCGAGCCGCCAAACTGATTACGTTGAAAGCCCGGAATGCGATGGCCCAGCTGCGCGGCCGAGGGATCGAAGTAGTTGCGTGCGTCGAGGGCACTGTTGCGGAGAAACTCGAACACCGTGCCGTGGAGCTGATTCGAGCCAGACTGCGTCACGACGGCGATCTGGCCGCCGGGGCGCTTGCCGTACTCGGCAGAGTAGCTCTCGGTCAGCACGTTGAACTCGCGGATCGCATCCACGCCAAGTAGCTGGCCGCTGACGCCGCCGGGTTGGTTCGAGCGATTGCTTTCGCCCGTATACTCGATGCCGTTCAACAGGAAGAGGTTCTCCGTCGCGCGGCGGCCGTCGATGTGGAAGGCTGCGCCAGCACCGCCGCCGGAGGCCGCGGTCGACGAGAACGAAGTGTAGTTGATCGTGCTGGTGTTCAGCGTGATCAGGTTGTCAAAGCTGCGACCGTTGAGAGGCAGGTTCTTGATTTCCTTTTCGCCAACCATCCCGGTGACCGAGGAAGTGCCAAGGTTCACGACGCCGGGATCGCCGAACACCGTCACAGACTCACTCACCTGGCCAATCTCGAGCGAAATGTTCAGTGTTGCCTGCTGACCCACCACAAGCGAGACATTGGTCTCGACCTTCGTTTTGAAACCAGTCGCGCTGGCGCGCACTTCATAATGCCCTACAGGCAGCGAGAGCACCAGGTAGCTGCCCGTACTGTCCGAAGTCGTCCTCCGGATCGCATTGGTTTCAAGGTTCGTCACAGTGACGGCCGCACCCGGAAGCATCGCGCCGGCTCCATCCTCTACCTTGCCGGTCAGCGAAGCAGGGGACGTCTGTCCCTGCACGATTGCCCCGGCAAAGCTCACCATTGCCAGGATCACGCCCATCAGTATGGTTTGAATGCCTCGTGGGTGCATGTCTGTCCTCTTCGATTCTTGCGTAATTCTGACTCTCAACAGTAGCGACGGGAGCGATACTAGGTCTATTTACACAGTTGTGTCAATATTTTGTTTAAGCTTTTTGCTATCTTTGTAAACGCAAGCCCTGAGGCATCGCTTCAGGGCCCAAAACTTGTCTCACCCCGCACCTTCTCAATCCTGTTCAGTGAGGGAAATTCCACATGATTCACCATGTAAACTGGCTTGTCGGACCTAAAACAAAGCGTGTTCCACCCGAGCGGCTTTCTTTTTCTGATGCGACAAAAGTGCGGTCTGAGCGGCGCGACAACACACGTTAAACCAATGACGATAGTTCGCGGGAAAAGCTCATTCGCAGTGCAGAAGAGCTGTTTGCGGCCCGCGGATTTGACGGGGTGTCGATTCGCGATATTACAAATGCCGCCGGTGTGAACTCCGCGCTCGTGGGCTACTACTTTCGCGGAAAAGAGGGGCTTCTTTCTGAGGTGTATCTGCGCCACTGTCGGCCGCTCACCGAAGAGAGAGAACGGCTTTTGCAGGACTTCAAGAACGACAAGGCCGGGCTCACGCTGGAGCGCGTTATCGAAGCATTCATTCGTCCTTCCCTCACGCTCATTGCGCGAAGCGATGGAACCTCGGGCTTTACCGTCTGCGCGCCATCCTGTCAGCTGAAAATTCAGCTATGCTTGAACAGTTGGTTGCGGAAAACTTCGACTCCTCCAGCTGTAGATTTGTCGATGCATTTCACAAGTGCCTTCCCCGTCTCGGTCGCGAAGAAGTCTTCTGGCGCTTCCATTTTCTGTTGGCGACAATTTACTACACCGCAGCTAGCCCGCATCGTATTCGCATTCTTTCCAATGGGAAATGCGACCCCTCAGACCCACAAGCGACAATCGAGTATCTGATTCCGTTCCTGGTTGCAGGCTTCCGCGCTCCGGGCAAGGAGTTGGCGAAAGCTGCCACTCAAAAAGCTAACGAGGCGAAAACATCGTCAAGTGCGTCTAGAGGCTGTTATGGCTTTTGAACCGAAGTAGGTTCTTTGCCAGCTGCGGTTGTTTGTTGAGCATGGAAGCATGGCTGAGGTGAACCGTAAGTGCTACCCGCAGGATGTGACGGACGAGGAGTGGGCGTTTGTGCTTCCGTACCTTCTTTTGAGCCGTGAAGACAGTGCGAGTCGTCGTCACAGTCTGCGGGAATTGTTCAACGGCGTACGGTACATCGTGCGGACAGGCAACCAGTGGCGCTATATGCCGAACGATCTGCCGCCATGGCCTGCGGTGTACCAGCAGATGCGCCGCTGGATGGAAGCCGGCGTATTCGAAGTGCTGCTGGCCGACGTGCAGTCACTTTTACGCGATTTCGGCGGCCGCAAGGGCCAGCCGACGGCGGTATGTCTGGACAGCCGTACTCTGCAATCGACGCCCGAGAGCGGGGCAAGGGCCGGCTATGACGGAGCGAAACGGCGCAAGGGCTCGAAGGTTCACATCGCCGTCGATACACTGGGCCACCTGATGGCGCTAAAGGTCACGCCGGCCGACGAGGGCGATCGCGCCCAGGTCGCCGCGCTGGCCGAGCAGGTGCAAACGGTGACCGGGTCCACGGTCGATCTGGCCTATGTCGACCAGGGCTATACCGGCCCAAACGCCGCAGAAGCCGCGCAGCAGCACGGCATCCGGCTCGAAGTGGTTAAACACCCCATGGCGAAACGAGGCTTCCTGCTGCTGCCCAGACGCTGGGTGGTGGAACGCTCCTTCGCCTGGGCAAGCCGCTTCCGAAGACTCGCCCGAGACTACGAACGGCTCGATACAAGCCTCAAAGGCTTCCACTACATCGCCTTCGCATGCATCATGATCGCGCGACTCGCAAAAGCACTCGCTTGAAAGCCATAACAGCCTCTAGTAGAACGTCAGCTTCGCGACGAATTGTATCTCCCGAGGGTCGGCCGCGCCCGAAATGACGCCGAAATTCGTAGCTCCAAAGATTCGTCCCGGCAGGTTAAAGTTCGGCCGGTTTGCCACATTGTAAGAGTCGGCCCGCAACTGCAGCCGGACGTCCTCATGCAGGACCAACTCCTTCTGGAGAGCGACATCGAAATTGATCAGGCTGGGACCAATGATCGCGTTCCGTGGTGTGTTTCCGAAGGTGTAAGCGGAAGGCACGGAGAACGCCGCGGTGTTGAACCATTTGCCCGGCGTCCGTGGTCCGCTGTTCGGATCCCCTGAGATGTTTGGTCGTTGAATGTTGTTGCCATTCACCAGGCCAATGTTGGCAGCGTCGTTCGACGGACCGAGGTTGACTGTGAAGGGCGCGCCGCCTTGCACGATGGCGACGCTACTCACTTGCCAACCCTGCGTGAGACCACGCTTCCATCCTGTGCAGGATGCGCAGGCAGGCAACTCGTACAACGCGTTGCCCACGAAGCGATTGCGATGGTCGAAGCTTGAGCTGGCCTTCTCCACGGCGAGGTTATGTGCGTAGATGTTCTGCGGAAGATTGAACTCAGCATTCGTCGCGCCAGCATCAGACGCATCGTCAATTGAGTGTGACCACGTATAGGCTCCATCGAAGGATAGCCCGTGCAGCTTGCGCGTCGTCAACTGCAGTGTGAGGCCATGGAACGATGCCCACCCGTCCCAGCGAATCGTTGTAAACGAGTTCAGATTACTGAAAGGACGCCGCGCCTGCACTGCGCCCGGACCCGGAGTTGGGAAGTTCACCGCCGTTGAGCTGTCCGCATGAACTGTGCGCGAACCTGCGTAGGTGATGGTGAACGCGCTATATGACGAGAGAGACTTCTGCAATGAAAGATTCCAGACCTCGTTGTATTCAATCTTGAAGTCGTGGTTCGCGCTGTTCGCGCCAATCGCCCCGTTGGGGTTGGCTGCAAGAATATTGGCTGTAGTAAAGGTTGGCGTGCTGGCAGAGTTGTTGACAGTCTTGTTCAGGAAGAACGGAATATTTTCGGCAAGGGTCTGCCACACGCTATACGCAGCTTGGTTTGTGAAGACGCCAAAACCCGCGCGCAACAAGGCATCGGTCACATGCGGCACCTGCCATGTCACCCCCATGCGTGGCGACAGACGCAACGGTCTTGTCGTCAACAGACTACTGTCCCAATGAACGTCCGTGTTGGAGACGATGGGAATCGGGGGTGTCTGTGCGGCAGCGAGAGCCGCGAGCACGGCCGCATTGCCGGTCAGTTGGCTCGGATCGCTACTCACAACAAACCGTGCCACCCCGCTGCTGAGATCGATATCGGAAGTTTGATTCGGACGCGCAGCAAGATTGCTGTTGAACTCATACCGCAGCCCGAGATCGAACTTCAGTCGCGGCGAAATCCGCCAACCATCCTGAACGTAAGCATGCATCCAGTTTGTGTGAGCGTTTTCAGCGCCTTCTCCAATGCCCACCTGGCCCTGCGATGGGTAACCGAAAAGAAAGTCGGCAAGCGCGTTCCCCGAATAGGCGCCATTGAACGTATATGTCCCGCGAGCATTGTTGGGAAACGATGGCTGGAATGCGAGATGGAAGAAGTAGCCACCCAGCTTGATCTCGTGACGTCCGCGTATAAGTGTGACGTTGTCGGTAATCTCGAAGTTGTGATCGACTCGCGTGTTGAAGCCAGTGGCCGTGCCGATCGTCGAGAAGAGGCCGCTTAGGCCAACTTGCGGATAGCCCACGTCGGCAAGGTTCGACGTTGTGCCCCTTAGTCCGTAGCTGCTCGCAAACGGATTACCGGCGTTAGGATCTTTCTGCCCTCCGGTCACGATCAGCCAACTGGCACGCGCTTCGTTGATGAATTTTGGAGAAAAAGCGTGGCTCTCGCTCGCGACAACATTCGTCGACGGCGACCGCAGGATGCGGCCGAATCCGGGAAGAAGCGTCTCGTTCAGAGCGTTGGATCCGAATGGATCTCTTTCGTTCGGATCCACGTACGACGCGCGCACAAATGCCGTATCATTCGCGCCGAATCGATGGTCGATGCGCGCGCTGTATTGATTCATATCAATCGATTTCGGCGCGATACCCTGCAGGTTGCTCGCATTGCCCGCGCCAGTCGGAAGTGGCAGCAGGTTGAGTAACGCGAGCGCCGCCGCAGTCGACGGGTTACTCGTACTAAAATTTGGATCGTTGTTCAGGTTGTTGCCGGATACCGCGACACCAGTGAGCGGGTCGCGCACGGCACTCAAACCAGCGAGATTCCCTGCTCGTTGTGCTGCCGTAGGCACGCTATACAGTTGCGAGAGCGTTTGCCGAAGACGCTCGCCGTCATATGACGCCATAAAGAATGTTCTGTTCTTCACGATAGGCCCGTCAAGCACCGCTCCAAACTGATTTTCATGGAAGGGAGTGAGTACGCCGGTGGGTGCGACGTAGTTTCGCGCCTCAAAGAAATCATTGCGGATGAATTCGTACACCTTGCCGTGCAGCTTATTGCTTCCGCCTCGCGTCGTCACGTTGATGACGGCCCCGGACTTTCCGCCGAACTCCGCACTGTACTCGGCCATCTCTACATTCACTTCCTGGATTGTCTCGGGCGAGGGGCTTAGGAACTTGTTGAAATTGGTTTGGGGTAGCGGGCATTATTTTAAAACTTCTTTGTCCTGACTTTCGTCTCTGTAATATGCGTGGAGATGAGCGAGTTCAGGACGGGATGTTCAGCTATGTGACGTTGGAGCAGCGGGTTC
>JANXYX010000037.1 GCA_025408425.1 Granulicella sp. | reverse complement strand
CTTGATCTCGCATGACGGAAACAGCGATGTGTGGATGGAGCAAACCATCTCGTACAGCGCATGGTCTACGAAGGAAGAGAACCCCAGGCGCATCGGCACGAACGCCACGCGGTGCAGGGCGCGGGCCGCCTCTATCAGCGCGTCGCGCATCCTCAGAAGCTCACGACCGCCCGTTATCAATATCTCTGCGGCAGGAGTCGCGCGAACGCCCTTGTGATCGCGCACCAGCAGGGGAACCTGCAACACGTCTTCAAGGTCCTTAATCTGAATGCTGAGGGACGGCTGCGAGAGATAGAGGCGCTTCGCGGCGACGCTGATGTTTCCTGCTTCTGCGACCGCAATGAGATTCTTGAGTTTCTTGAACTCTACGAGGTCTGACATATATCGGGCCCGCTTTCTTGTGACGATTCATGCTCTGCGTCGATTCACTCAGTGCGGCCACAAGTCAAGCCCAACGTTATGTAATTGTGGGCTTGGGTATCTGCAAAGTCAACACGCTGGAGGTCGAGAGTGATCCAAAAGCTCAAAACTGAGGCCATAGTCACAGACTATGGAGATTGAAAACAGCCATAGTGAACAAGTATTGGACGGCTCTCTCGATGTGCCTGAGTCTAGGAAGGTCATTCACTTGATGACAACGCAAGCGAGGTCTGCGCTCGTTTGGCAAGATGCGAGGAGCAAACCATCTCATGCTTGAAGAGCTAAGGACGAGACGTTCGGCTATGACCGTCAAGGAGTTGGCAGACATGCTTAGCTTAAGCCAAAGAGAAGTCTACAAACTCGCTGCGACCAACCAGATCCCCCATCTCAAGATAGCGTCGTCTGTGCGATTTGATCCGGCAACGGTGCTTGTCTGGCTTGAGGCGAAAATGCTGACGCCAGCAAGCCGTCGTTCACCTTCTTCCGTACGTCCGTCCCGCGAGCGCTTGTCAAATATCGCATAGTCGTCTTGATGTCCTTGTGGCCAAGCCATGTAGAGACCGTAAGGATATCCACCCCGCTTTGAAGATGCAGTGTGGCGAACGTGTGACGGAACTTGTGTAGGAAGAAGCCATTGCAACAAGGCGCGGCGGCGCAAATTTCCCCAGCCGCATTCTCGCAGTCACCGCAATTCAGACCTGCGCGGTATGCAATCGCCTTGCAATACTCCAGAAACTCATCGGACGGCTTACCGCCTGGATGTGCGTTTGGAGCCTTCCAATGAGTCTTCGATGGGAACAGCAGACGAGACGTGGAGACCTTCTTCGCTTCCTTTAACAGTTCCAGCAAGACATCGGGCAGTGGTACTTCACGAACCCGCTTGCTCTTCGGTTGGAATTGCCAATCCTGAGCCTTGGTAACTTCCTTGCGCTTGACCTTCACGGTGCCGTGCGCGAAGTCGATGTCTGTCCAAACAGCGTGACGCACCTCGGCATCGCGGAAGCCCGAATGGAGAAAAAACTGGAAGAGAAGGAACTCGTCAGAGGTACAAGCCTCGAAGAACTTCTGCAATTCGTCTGGCGTGTATATCTCCGGGTCCAACTCGGTATACGTCGGCCAGTCTCCCTTGCTGAGGAGCTTACCGACCCCATTCACTTTGAGGAATGACATGACGATCACTGTCTTGTGCTTTACCGTCCTTGGCGACAACCCGAGTTTGTAGAGATAAGCCTGGAAGTCCATCATGTCGTCGCGGTCAATGGCGTCTATGGAGGCCTTGGTCAGTGATTGCTTGAAGAGTCCAAGGCAATGGCTGTAATGGCTGAACGTCGATGGTTCCTTGTTCATTTTTATGTCGCGGAGAAACCTCTCCGCTGCGTCAGCAATAAGAAGCTGGCGAGTCGGCGGCACGGATTCAGATTCAGCGATTTCGATTCCAGCCGCCTTAGCATCCAGCAAGGCGCGTTGCCGCTGGGCCTCGGCCAGGATGTCCGATGGAATGCTCCCCACGCTCCTGCGTCTCCGAACTCCATCCTCACGCCACTCGATGAAGTATTTGCCTTCGGGATGAGCCTGAGCTGTTCCACCGATCAACACATGATCCCAATGGATGCTCCCATTCGGGCGCTTTGCGACCGGGGCAAAGCGCCAACCTTTGGCGTCCTTGACGTACTTGATGATGTTGACGCGCTCGGAGTACGTCTTGCTGGCCATACTGTCCACCTCGACTGCTTATGTGGACAGTATAGTGGACAGTAAGGGGGCAAGAAACATCTAAATTATTGAAAATAAAGGGTTGACTCTTGGCGTCTTGGGAAGCTGACGTTCTGCCACTGAACTACTCCCGCTCGCTGAGAGCAAGTGTACCAAAAAACGCAAACCCGCCGTTGGCTTTCATCGTCGCAGTTGTTTCCGTGGAGATAATGCCCCGGCAATCTCTATTTGTCGCTTCCCATGTTACAAAAGCGACACTTTGAATCAAGCGTTGAACACCTTGTTCAATGACCCATGCCGCTGGCGTATGGATGATTCTCAACGGACCTCAACGAAGCCAATCTCCAGCAGGCTCGCAACCTTCTCCAGCTGCCCTGCAATATGGCCAACCCCGATCGCGCAGTGATGCGCCGGTCCATGAGAGTTCCACTGCTCCACAAACCGTCGTGCACCCAGCGGAAACCGGTACCGGCTGTTCGTGTTTCCAATCTCAAGAATCTCTCCAGCCACACTCTCACCCTCAGCAACTAGTAGCTGGAAACCACGCTCTTTATCTTCCACCACCGACAGCAGCGTAACCGGCCCATGCTTCACCGACATCTCGACCGACAGACCCTTGCCAACTTTGCCGTGATAAACCTGCAGCGGACGCACCTTGATCCTGTCCTGCGCAATGCTGATATGTCCTGGCCCATCATGTCCCATCAGTACGAGGTCTGCGGCAAAATCCATCGCATAGTACTCAGTAAACGAGCCACCCACGCCCAGTAGATCCATGATCTTCATCGCAATGACGTTTTTAACCTCGTACTCGCCTGCCACCGGAACTCCACGTCCCGTCAGCATCGATGTCCCAAGGATGATTGAACTCATGCTGTCTTCATTCTCGGGGATGCCGCTTCCCATGTAGTAGTAGGCCATCAGATCAAGGTCGTTCTTCTCCACAAATTGGTCCAAAGCAACGGCGGTGCGCGCCGCCCGCGACAACTCCGCCGCAGGACAATCCCCGCCCACTTCAAAGAACGTCGCGAAGGCCGCAAGCTTGTCCTCAACAGCGCTCTCCGTAACTCCGGCTCTTAATCCACTCAGCTCATCCACCTCAAGAATCTCGATGTGAACTCCGAACCGTCCACTAACCTGCGCCAGGTCGGTCGCGATATCCAGCATGCCGCTGTAATAGTGCCCCATCAGCCCAAGACGGCTGTGTGACAACGCATGCGCCACCTCGGCAGCACGCAGCCACTCCTCCAGATCCTTCCAGCACTCCGGATCGTTGTAGAGCATCCCCGTCACTTGGTGAAACGGCAGCTCGAGACGCCGCAGCACATTCGCAATCTCAGGCATCGGACAAGAACTGCAGTATGCCAGCCACTCGCCGGTCATTGCAGTCCTGTCCCCCATCCGATTAAACCGCTCATACTCAATCGAAGGCGCTGGTTGCAGGTTCAGCAGAATCACAGGAACCTTCGCCCGCAAAATTACCGGCAGCACCGTCGACGAAAGCGCATAGGTCGTTACATACACCAGAAGGATGTCGATATCGTTCTGCCTGCACGCATGCCCCGCAGCAATCGCCTTGGGTGGCGTATCAACCAACCCCAGATTGACCGTGACACGCGTGGGCCCAGTGATCCTCCGCTCAACCTCGGACAGATACCCCTGCAGTCGCTCTTCCAGGCCTTCGAACTGTTCCCAGTATGCTTCTAGCCCAAGTCCTATCAGGCCCACGCGCAGTTGCTTGTAATTACTATTCATCTTCTCCTGCCCCGGATTCACGCTTCCCGCTTCTACCTTGCGCCTTGCCCGGCATAAAGAAGACCTCCTGCATCATCGCCAGCGTCTCCCCCGCCTGCAGATCGGGCACGGGCTCAAACAGTGGAGCCATCTTCTCCTGCCAGCGCTTGTTCACCTCGCTAACGGCGAGCTGCTGTGTCAGCTCGCCAAAGTCAGCTACGTGCATATACAAGAACAACTGTTGACCTCGACGGAAGATCGAGTAGTCCGACACACCGAACGCCTCCAGCTCCGCCAATAGTTCAGGCCACACGTGACGATGTGCTTCCTCGTACTCCTCAGCTTTACCGGCGCGAATCCGTAGCTGGAAGGCGATTCGTTCCATCGGCTTCTCCTCGTCTTTATGGCTCACTTGTACTTCACCACGCTCACCTCGAACGGCTGCAGCGAAAGAACCCGCCCCTGCAGCTTCTCTACCGCAGGCGCGTGATCGCCAGTCGAAGGCGCCACGAGTGAAACAGTTGCTCCATCCGCCTCTGCAGGCAGAGTTACCTGCACCGCATTGTTACGTTTGTTGATCACCAGCAAAGCCTTGCGACTCTTCGTCTCAAACGCCTGTACTGATAGACCTCGGCTAGGATTCGTGGTCTCGACTAGCTTGTCTCCAGGACCAAAATTATCCTTCAGCAACTTCAAGACCCAGAAGCGCGGATTCGGCTCAGCAGTCTCATAGTTCATCATGCTCACGCTCGGAAACTGTGAGCGATAGCCAACCAGCTGCGACTCGCCCACAACATCAATCCCGAGCTTCGCCGTCTCAGCATAGATGTGTGCGTACATCGCCCCAGCCAGGTTCCAATAACCTGCTGGCTCCGGCTTGGCAACATAGCCAGGCTGACGAATCTCCTTCTCGTCCTCAGTCAGAATCACACCCAGCTCATCCAGATCCGTCTTCGTCGAGGGCGAATACCGCTTGCGGATATTCTCCACATAACGCACCGTGTTCAGGAAGCCTTCCGCTTGATCGAAGAAGGTGTACTGCCACTCTCCCAGAGTCTGGTCCGGTGTAGGACTCGCGTAAAAGTGATACGAAATAAAGTCGAGCGGAGCACCTGCAGCGTGATTCGCAGGGTTCAGAAAATACTCAAACATCCCAGGAACAAGAGACGGCTGAGCCAGCGCAAGACCGACGAACTTGATGTTCGGGTCTACCTTCCGCATCGCCGCGGTCACAACGTCATAAAACTTCGTGTACTGCTCCGGAGTCCAATGATGTTCAAACTCAATCTCGTTCAACACTTCCCAGTAAGGGATCCTATAAAAATGCCCGGACTCATGACGCTTGCCAAACTCGTCCGTAAACCCGCCGCGCGTGTACCAGCTCAACAGCCGGGCGAAGTAGTCCGCCGCTTCCTTCATAGAAGGATCGCGCAACTCCGTTCCCTGCGTGTAATCCCAGAACACCTGATTCGGATCGTCAGGAAAGGTCACAGGCTTTTCGGTCTTGAACATCCAGGCCGGAATCGTGCTGAAGTTCATGATGACGGAGTGTCCTTCCGTCGCCTTCATAAAGTCATCGAGTGTCGAATCGATGTGGGAAAAATCCCACGAGGTCTTGCCACCCGCAGGCGCACTCAGCTCAGCGACTGCCTGACGTGGATAGGGCAACCAAGGAACATAGCGCACGTAGTCCGCACCCAGCATATGCAACGCAGCAAATGACCCATCATGCAACTTGGCTCCGCGAAGCAGCTGCGGATTCACAACCACTTGCAGGGTAGGTGTCGATTTCGAGACCGTAATCACCTTGCCCCAGTCGACCTTAACCTCGTCAGCTTTTGGCGCTTCTTGCGCCCCCGCGGTGTAAACGCACAGTAGTCCTGCAACCAACCCAGATAAAACGCACTTCGAAGCTCTATACATCGTTTCTCCCTTGCAATCTCGATTCATTCTTAGTCTCGCTCTACGTCCGGCGCCCACAAATAGGACCCGGCAAAGATCGAGCGCAGACTAAGATGTCCCAGATAGCGATGGCGAGAGCAATCTTCAATTCCTCGTTATTTCACTGAGTGAAATATGAATCGAAATCCAAAAACTATGCAATTTGTATCAAATTACTCAAAAATATTCATCATTTGACCGTTTCAAATTGAATATCCAAATCTATCTATATTTCACATTATGAAATAATCTCTGAGTAGCATCTGGTGTCGATGAAACTTCCCAGCAAACCCGTCGCCACTCACCACACCGGTGACCCCAACTACACCATCCAGTCGGTCGCACGCGCCTGCGCCATCCTCAAATGTTTTGGCCGAGGGGCGACCCTCGACCTGGGCGAAGTAGCCCTGCGCAGCCAACTCAGCAAGCCCACCGCATATCGAATGCTGGTAACACTCGTCGAATGTGGAATGCTCGATCGTCGCGAGAAGAATTCATACCAACTCGCCATGTCTCAGTGGCACCCCAAAAAATTCCGCCTGGGCTACGCCTCCCAAAGCGAGGAGTTCTCCTTCTCGCGACTCGTCTCAGAGAGCATTCGCAGCAGCGCCTACGACGCCGGCGTCGACCTCTTGGTGCTCAGTAATCGCTACAGCCCGAAAGCCGCCGTACGCAACGCCGAAGTGTTCGTTCGTGAGCACGTAGACCTCGTCATCGAGTTCCAGACCAACCAGCAAAGCGCATCCATCGTCGCCTCTAAGCTCATCGAAGCCGACATCCCTATCATCGCGATCGACATCCCCCACCCGGGCGCTCACTATTACGGAGCCAATAACTATCGCGCAGGGCTCATCGGCGGTCACGCCCTCGCGCAAGCGTGCCTTCACCGCTGGGGCGGAGTCGTCGATGAAGTCATCCTCCTCGAACTCCCCATGGCCGGCCCGCTTCCCCGCTCCAGACTCACAGGCATCCTCGCAGGTATCCGCGAAGTCTTGCCCAAAATGCCCGACCAGCGCGTTCGCTTTATCAACGGCAACGGACGCTACGAAATCAGCCTCGACGTCATGCGCAAGCATCTACGAAAAAGCAAATCCAGCCGCGTCCTCATCGGCGGCATGAACGACCCCAGCTGCCTCGGAGCTCTACAGGCCTTTGAAGAGGCAGGCCGCGAAGATCACTGTCTCGCTGTCGGCCAGAACGCAAGCATCGAAGCGCGCCGCGAGATGCGCAGGCCAGAATCCCGACTCGTCGGCTCGGTCAGCTATTTTCCTGAGCAGTATGGTGATGCAGTCATCTCACTCGCACTCGACAAGTTGCAAGGCAAAGATGTCCCACCCGCAACCTTCGTCAAACATCAGCTGATCACCCGCGAGAACGTCGATTCCATCTACCCAAACGACAAACTCATATCAATGGCCGACGGAGATTCTCTCCTCTTCAGCAAACGCTGATATTGTGCCATCGTCCTGCAGGAATTCAGCCCTCCAGGACTCCCACTCGCTCAACCGGTCGAACACCAGAACAAAGGTCTGCTGATATAGATAACCAGGGCTTGGAGACACCCAATAGCTCCTCAGCACGATAGCCGACAGCGCCCCAAAACGTCTGGTGCAACTCTCATTTCCATCAGTGTCGCAGTCAAAATTCGGCACTTTAAACCATTGTGAGCAATGTTGCTCAGTATCCAACCAGCGAAAGTCACATACTAAAGGTCTTTCTTATCAATACTTGTGACGTACGTCACAAGGCTACTGGTTCACCACATGAGACTCTTACCCAGACATAAGATCTGCCAATAGGAAGAAATTGCATGGATATCAAAGATCCGTCGATCAATAGAGATCCACGCAGAGTCAGCAGCCTGCGTCCGCGCACAATGATCATGATTGTCCTCGCAGGCTTGGCAATCACTTACAGTTCCTCCCTGAACGCCCAGGCGCCTCCTGCTGCCAGCTCCGGTGCGGCACAAACAGCGACGGTACAAGCTGAATCACTGACATCTACCCAGAAGTCCGAGATGCCGGCAGTCCATGAGAGCGAATACGTCGGCGCCGAAACCTGTAAACTCTGCCACGTCCCGCAATCCGATGGCCTCCATGCCAACCCCCACTGGAAACTCGAAATAAAAGGTAAGCACGAAACTTCTGAGCCAGCCACCTGCGAAGGCTGCCATGGCCCAGGCAAGGCCCACGTAGACTCCGGCGGAGATAAGGCCAAGATCTTCCGCTTCACCATCGCCCCTTCTAAAGAAGCAGATAAGCGCTGCCTGAGTTGCCACCAGCTTGACGGCGATCACGACAACTTCCTTCGCTCCGCTCACTCTGAAGGCAAAGTTGGCTGCCTCGGCTGCCACTCCATGCATGCTCCAAAGGAGCAGGTCGGCTTGCTCAAAGCTGCGCAGCCAACTCTCTGCTACACCTGCCATACCGATATCCGCGGCCAGTTCTCCAAGCCGATGCATCATAAGGTCAACGAGGGGTTGCTCAAGTGCTCCGACTGCCACAGCCCACACGGCAGCACTCAGGACAAGCTCCTGAGAACCGCCAACACGGGTGACGCCATCTGCATCAAATGCCACACGGAAAAGATGGGTCCCTTCACCTTCGAGCACCCGCCCATGAAGACGGAAGGCTGCGTCTTTTGCCACGCACCTCACGGATCCCCAAACCCACGCCTGCTCAATCGAGGCAACGTGAACACCATCTGCCTGCAGTGCCATACAGACTCGAGCTTTACGGCCCCCACCGAACCGTCGTTTCATAACCAAGCGGTCCAGTATCAGGCTTGCACCACATGCCACGTTAGCCTGCACGGATCCAACTTCAATCGTTTCTTCTTCAAGTAAAGAGGGCACCCATGTCCCCGCGAGCAAACGTGTCTAACCACCACTCTCGGACCAAGACGCATCCATATACCACCAGATGTGCGCGTCTTGGTTTGCTTACCTTCGCACTCATATATCCAGGGACTAAGCTCTTCGCCCAGGGGGCGCAATCACCTGATTCCACTCCGATGATGAAGGTTTCGCCGGATGCCTACATCGTTCACCAGTCAATCGACTTTGGTGGCCGCATCGTCGACCACTCAGGCAGCGATCCAATGTGGGCTACCCTCGTCAATGAATCGAGCGGCCCACGCCTTCTCGGGCATACCTTGCAGATGCACGCTAAAGATCACTACGCTCCACGCCTCCTGTTCGACGATCTCTCCATGAACAGCTTCGGATTTGGTGGCGATCCCAACAACTTCGTCTCCCTCCGAATGTCCAAGGGACGACTCTATCTATTCAACGGGCGCTTCCGCCGCGATCGAAACTACTTCGACTACGACCTCCTGTCCAACCCGCTCATCCCAACGACCTCAAACCCCTACCTGCCTGCACTCTCCTCACCCCACCTCTCCAACTCCGTTCGCCGCATGACCGACACAGACGTGACGTTCCTGCCGATGTCCCGCTTTGCCGTTCGTCTCGGCTATTCGTCCAACATCTGGCAGGGGCCATCGTTTAGCACCATCCATGTCGGAGCTGACGCACAGCTAATCCAAAGCCTCCGCAACAGCACCGAAAATTACACCATCGGAGTCGACTGGAAGATCCTGCCCAAAACTCTTCTCAGCTACGACCAGTACATTATCCACTACAAAGGTGATACCACTTGGACCCTTACCGGGCTCAATTACCAGCTATCAAATGGAACTCCAGTAAGTATTGGCATTGACATCTTCACCGCTAACAACAGCCCTTGTGCCGTACCAATTATCAACAGCACCACGACTCCCCAAACGATCAGTCCTACATGCAAGGCCTTCCTTGCTTACAATCGCACTGCGCCTACCCGCGGCCTCGCGCCTACCGAACAGCTTCGCCTGGTCAGTTCCTCGATAGACAGAGTTCAAATGACCGGTCGATTTGCCTACTCCCATACGAACAACAACGTCCCGCAGTACTCGGAGTTCTTCGACGGTCTCAACGGCGCGACTCGCCAGCTCTCGGACACCGGAAACGCTGCAGTCAAACGAATCAACGTCACAGCCGAGGGAGCCGCAACCGCTGAACTCACTGACAAATTCAGTGTCACCGACTCCATCCAGTTCACCAACTTCCGCATCCCCGGCAATACCACCGACACCCTGCTGACCAAATTCGGCAGCAGCATGCTTACCCCACCCAATACCTTCTCGCCCGCTACTTGCCCACCGCCCTACACGGCTGCCACCTGTCCGGTTCATACCACCAGTTCAGCTGCGGATCTTATAACGACGCATTCCAGCTACTTCTTGCAGCAGAAGTCCACTACAAACACCATTCTCCTGTCCTATCAGCCAGTCGTGCACGGCGGTGTTCAGGTCGGATACCGCTATCGTGACCGCACCATCATCGACGCGCAAAATTTAGATATCTTTAGCACTTATTACCCCAAAATTGCTTTGCGTGGCGCGTGCGCCACCGGGGTGCTCCTCGCAGATGGAACCTGTAAAGCAGAAACCACCAGCACAGGCGGAGACGAGATCCCGATCCATGAACATTGGGGGCTCTTTGGTGCTTGGCTACAGCCCAGCGAGAAGTTCCGTATCAACCTCAATACCGACTTTATGTACGCCGATAACGCCTTCACCCGCATTAGTCCGCGTCAATTGCAGCGCTATCGTGTGCGTGCCACCTACCGGCCACAGAGATGGCTCAACATCGCGGGCACAGTCAACATCCTCGAAAAGCGCAACAACGTCAGTGACGCGCACAACCTGCAACATAGCCGTGACTACTCCATCTCGGCAATGGTAACCAAGAGCGATCGCTGGTCATTCGACCTCAGCTACTCCTACGACAACATCTTCTCAACCACGGATATCTGCTACGTAAGTTCCGTCGCACCTTCTACAACACCAGCTTGCCCATCGAACCCGGCACCATATATCCTCGGCACGTCTTATTACAGCGAACCTACCAACTTCGGTACCGCGAACTTTATGCTGCACCCAGTCGAGAGAGTCACGGCTTACCTCGGTTACACAGTCTCCGACGTCAGCGGACTATCTACTGTCCTGAACCCAAGACAAGTACCGGGTTCCCTGCAGTCACGCTACCAAACTCCGTATGGGCGACTGGCCGTCACACTCATGCCACGACTCACATGGAACGGCGAATGGCGTTTCAAGGAGTACAACGAGAATTCACCGGTCGGTCCAACTGCCCCCCGCGACTTCCGCGGAAACCTCTACACTCTCAATCTTCGCTACTCATACTAGCGACCAAACTCATAGCCCAAACGAAGGATTCCCCATGAACCGAAAGACTCTCGCTCTCTCCTTAGCACTTGCCGCAATAGGCCTCGTTCAAGCTGCTGCCGCAGAAACCGCCGGCGATACCTATAAAGCAAAGTGCGCAATGTGCCACGGTGCCGACGGAACTGGAAATACCCCCGCAGGAAAAGCCATGAAGGCCCGCGACTTCCACGATGCCGATGTTGTCAAGGCAAGCGACGCCGATCTCATCGGCGCAATCACAAAAGGAAAGAACAAGATGCCCGCCTACGGCGCTAAGTTTACTCCGGACGAGATCAAGGGACTCGTCGCGTACATTCGCACTATTCAGAAGTAAGCCAACTAGATCGAAGGAGTCAATAAATGAGCGCAACACCTGCCGTGAACGATCCAGAACTTGAGCGTACTGGTCGGCGATCCTTCCTCGGGGCTCTACTGGCAATCAGTGGGGCCGCCGTTAGCTTGCTCCTCGCTATCCCGCTCGTGCGCTTCTCTACTTATCCGCTACGTCGCGTCGCCGCAGATGCCGACTGGTCCGATGTTGGTCCGGTGAACGAGTTCGATTCCCTCACCGCGCCAGTTGCGAAAACCATCTCGATCGAACGTCGCGATGCATGGCAAACCACCTCGGCCCAGACATCGGTATATGTGCTCCCCGCCAAAGACGGACAATTTCGCATACTGTCTCCGGTATGCCCGCACTTGGGCTGTTCAGTCCGTTGGGTAAACGATCAGAACAAGTTCGTCTGCCCGTGCCACTCTGGCTCATTCACCGCTGATGGGGAGCGACTCGCAGGTCCCCCACCACGCTCGATGGACACACTCGATGCAAAGGTAGTAGACGGTGTTCTCAAGGTCCGCTACAGGTACTTCCGTCAACTCGTCGCTACTAAAGAAGAGATGGCCTGAGGCCAGGAGTCCCAATGACAAATATTCCCACACCTGAACCTCAAAGCCCCAACAACGCCGGCACTCGACTCGTCGCTTGGATCGACAGGCGCACAGGCATCCACTCGCTCCTGCACGAGTCTCTTGACGAGCCCATTCCGGGTGGTGCCAGATGGGCCTACGTCTTCGGCTCCGGCCTGCTCTTCCTTTTCATGTCTCAAATCATCACCGGCGTCTTCCTCGCCCTCTACTATGTACCCGCGGCAGACCACGCTCACACCGTCGTCTCCTACATTGTCAAAGAGGTAACCTCCGGCTCGTTCATCCGCAGCATCCACGCCTATGGATCCAGCGGAATCATCATTGTCCTGGTACTCCACATCGGCCAGACCATCCTCTACGGGTCGTATAAGGGTCGCCGCGAGCTTCTCTGGCTCTCCGGCTGCATTCTGCTCGCCCTTATGCTCGGCATGGCCTTCACTGGCTACCTCTTGCCGTGGGATGAGAAAGCCTACTTCGCCAGCGCCGTTGGTACCAACCTCATCGCAGAAGTCCCCTTCATCGGGCCATCGCTGCAACGCCTGGTCAGAGGCGGAAACCAGATGGGTACCCTTACCCTCTCTCGCTTCTACGTCCTCCATGTCTTCATGCTGCCGGCGATGCTCATCGCCTTCATCGCCTCCCACGTATTCTTCTTCCGCAAGGCTGGCGCCGCAGGTCCCATTAACGAAAACCCGGTCGCTCCAAAGCTACCCGCCGTCAGCTTTTATCCACGTCAGGTCATCATGGACGCGGTATTCTCCGTCGCCATCATTGGTATCCTCGCCTTCATAGCCAGCAAGATCCCCATGGATCTCGGGCCCGCGGCCAATCCTGCCGACACCCACTTCCTGCCGCGCCCCGAATGGTACTACCGCCCAGCGTTCCAGGGACTCAAGTACCTCAGTGGACGAGCTTCGCTCCTCGGCATCGTCCTGCCAGCAATCCTCGCGGTTATCTTTGCTGCAGTCCCATTTGTCGACCGCGGCCGCGAGCGTCGTCCATGGCGCCGGCCAGTTGTCGTTGGCGGATTCCTCCTCTTCCTCATGGCCTATACCGCGCTCGGTGTCGCCAGCTACCGCGACGACTACAGCGATCCCGGCATGGCCGCTCAGATGCACAAGCAGGACGAAGACGCCCAGGCCTTCATGAAGCAGCCCTTCATCCCTGAGTCTGCTGCCGGCTCTGCCTCTGCCGCTCTCGCCTCCGCTGACCCCAGGATCCTCAAAGGTCAGGCTCTCTATCAGGCCGGTTCCTGTAGTTCATGTCACGGAGATCGTGGCGTCGGCACTGCCGCGGCTGTAGCCCTCACCGGCGTCGGGCAGAAGTACTCTGACGCTGAACTTAGCACTCTCCTCCACACGCCAAACGCCAAAATGACCAACGGCGGCATGACGCCTGTCGACATGAAGGACGACGATCTGGCAGCTCTAACATCCTATCTGCGGCAACTGCACTAGCTCGTAAAGGAGCCCATCATCACGATGGACTCCTTACCAGATCTGCCGCAGCCGGCATCTCCCAGAACATCGTTAACCATCACCAACCGATAGAAAACAAAAAAGGCCGGACACCTAAGTGTTCGGCCTTTCAATTTTAGGGTTCTTTGGTGGAGCTGAGCGGGATCGAACCGCTGACCTCCTCGTTGCGAACGAGGCGCTCTCCCAGCTGAGCTACAGCCCCCCACCAGACGCGCATTGCACTCTGCTATAGCAGCCACAATCTCCGTCGAACAACCTCTCAGAGTGTATCAGTATGCGGCCTCTGGCTCAATCCCCACTCAACCCGACGATCCGCTAGGGACGTTCCGGCCACTCCCTATCAGGACTCACAGGCAGCGGTTACTCCGGCCCCAGATTCGTGGCGTTGATATCTGCATAAATAAAATTCTCTGGCGGCACCGGATCACCAGCCAGCCGCCGCAACATGGCAATTGCCCCGCATGCGTCATCGCATCCGAAAAAGGTCCTTTTCAGTGAAAATCCACCAATAGGCTAACTCACGCGTCCTGTCACCGCAGTCCCTGCACCCAGCGGCTTCTGCACCACATGCCACACGTGGCCGTCGTCATCCAACGCAATCTCCAGCACTGGGACCACCAGTCGAACGCCACTCGGAGCAACTGCCTCCAGCACCCCGGTATCTCCTGCACCAAACGCAGTATTATCCAGCGAAATCTGCCAGCGCGCCACTCCCGCCATCTGCGACTCCAACCGAATATCTGTCACCACTGCTGCAAATTCAGTCACTGACCAACCACCTCCGCCAAAGCCATCATCTCCCGCACGCTGCCCACGCAAAATGGAGTCCTCTGGTGGATCCCTTCAGGCTTGATATCCAGAACCCTGCTCACTCCATTCGTCGCCATTCCACCCGCCTGCTCCGCGATAAACGCCAGAGGATTCGCCTCATACAGCAGCCGCAACTTGCCCTTCGGCTGCTTCAACGTTGGAGGATAAAGAAACACTCCTCCCTTCAACAGCGTCCGGTGAAAATCCGCCACCAGGCTCCCGATATATCGCGAGCTGTATTCCTTGCCCAGCCCTCCCGACTTCAGCTTCTCGATATAGTCCCGATACTCCGTCGGCCATCCTTGTGCATTCGCCTCGTTCACACTGTAATAGCTACCATGCTCCGGCATCTTCATTCGCTCATTGCTCAGTACAAACGCACCAATCGTCGGGTCCAGCGTAAATCCATGCACCCCATTGCCCGTCGTATATACCAGTACCGTAGAAGGTCCATACACCACATACCCTGCAGCTACCTGACGAAATCCGTGCTGCAAAATCGACTCTTCCAGAGTTCCGTTCTCCAACGGCATCCGGCGCAGCACGCTGAAGATCGTCCCCACATTCACATTCACGTCAATGTTTGAGGACCCATCCAGCGGATCGAAAATAATAATGTACTTTCCCGTCTCAGGATCGCGATTGAACGTCACCGGCTCTTCGTCTTCCTCGCTCACCAGTGCCGCCACGCTGTCCCGCAGTCCCAGGCAATGCAGCAGTGCCTGATTCGCATACACGTCCAGCTTCTGCTGCTGCTCCCCCTGCACGTTCTCAGCCCCAAAAGCGCCATACACATCGCTCAGGCCAGCAGACCGGATCTTCGCCTCCACCATCTTCGCCGCCAGCGTTATCCCACTCAGCAGCCAACTAAACGTGCCCGAGGGCTCCCGGCCTGACGACTTCAACTGCTCCTGTTGCTGCTGCAAAATATGCTGCTGAACCGTCGTTATCATCGCCATGGAGCAATCCCTTTCGGTCTCAACTCTGCCTCTTAATTCAAAGGTTAGAAGCCAACTCTAGCATCGCGAATTATCTACCAACAACACATCTGTGCGAAATTCGTTGCCATTGGCCGATTACCGCTCAAGACCGCCATTTCTCCAACAAGACTGCATCCGTCACGAAGAGACATCCAGCACAGCTCGGTTCAAGCAGCAATTCGCCAAAACTTCAATCGACAAGCAATGCCCGATCCTCTACCCTCATCTTCAGAAACTGGAGTCTTTCCCACTGATGACAATCAATCAGCCTCGCCTCGCTACATGGATCGTCGCCGCGACTCTTGCCTCAGCTTCTCTCGCCTCTGCGCAAACCCAGCCCGACTCACTCCACCACGGCATATCCATTACAAACATGGATCCCTCCGTCAACCCAGGCGATGACTTCTATCACTACGCCAACGGCGGATACATCGCCCATACCAGGCTCCCGGCTGATCGCGCCAGCCTTAGCGTCTTCGCCACCCTCAGTGACGCCAGTTTCAGGAATGTAGCCGCCATCATTCACGATGCCACACTCACAACTTCTCCCGCCGGCTCCAATCAGCGTAAGGTCTCCGACCTCTACAAGTCCTATATGGACGAGGCGGCCATCGAGACTCACGGCCTTCCCGAACTCAAGCGTCAAATCGCAACCATCCAGGCCATCGGCAGCCCCCGCCAACTCGCCCACGCTCTCGGCCTCTCCCTTCGTGCCGACGTAGATGCTCTCAACAACACCAATTTCCAGACAGCTAATATCTTTGGCCTATGGGTCGCACCCGGCTTCAACGACCCAGATCACTACGCCCCGTACCTCCTTCAGGGAGGACTCCAGCTTCCCAATCGCGACTACTACCTCGGCGAAACACCCCGCATGGCGGACATCCGTGCCAAGTACCTTACCCACGTCGCCACCATGTTCCGTCTCGCAGGCTTGTCCGATCCCGACACCCGCGCCGCTCTTGTCCTTGATCTCGAAACCTCCATCGCCCGCCAGCAGATCTCCCTCGCCGACAGCGAAGACATCCATAAAGCCAATAATCCCTGGCTCCTCGCCGACTTCCCCGCCAAGGCTCCCGGCCTCGATTGGAACGAATTCTTCCGCGCCGCCGGCCTTGACCGCCTCAACGATCACAAATCCACTGTCATCGTCTGGCAGCCCGCAGCCATCTCCGGCGAGGCCAGCCTCGTCGCCACAGCTCCTCTCGACTCCTGGAAGTATCTCCTCACCTATCACCTCATCGAGGCATACGCTGGCTCTTCCTCGAAAGCGCTCGCCGACGAGCGCTTCGACTTCTTCGGAAAAGTTCTCTCCGGCACCTCACAGCAGCGCCCCCGCGACTTCCGCGGCGACGTCCTCGTCTCCGCTACCCTCGGCGATGCAGTCGGTCAAATCTACTCGCTGCGCTTCTTCTCCCCCGAAGCCAAAGCGCAAGCCCAGGCCCTCGTAGCCAACATTCTCGCCGCCTTCAAAGTCCGCCTCGAAAGCAACACTTGGATGGCCCCGGCCACAAAACAGGAAGCCCTTGCCAAGCTCGCCACCCTCCAGGTCGGCGTCGGCTACCCCGACAAATGGCGCAGCTACGCCGCACTCGAAATCAGCCCGGATAGACTCTTCGCCAACCTCTGGCACGCCTCGCTCTTTGAGTACCACTACAGCCTCAGCCGCATCGGCACTCCCGTCGACCGCAAGGAGTGGACCATGACTCCCCAGACCGTCAATGCCGTCAACCTCCCCCTCGATAACGGCCTCAACTTCCCCGCCGCCATCCTCCAGCCACCCTTCTTCGACTCCAAGGCACCCGCCGCAGCCAACTACGGAGCCATCGGCACCATCATCGGTCACGAGATCAGCCATACCTTCGACTCCGAAGGCGCAGCGTTCGACTCCAAAGGACGAGTCCGAAACTGGTGGACCCCTGAGGATCTCACCCACTTCGAAGCAGTCACCGCAGCCCTCGCAGCCCTCGCAGCCCTCGCAGCCCAATACGACACCTACCGCCCCTTCCCCGATCTCGCACTCAACGGCAAACAAACCCTCGGCGAAAACATAGCCGACGTAGCCGGCCTCGCCGCCGCTCTCGACGGATTCCACACCGCCATCAAAGGCCAGAACCCACCAACTATCGAAGGTCTAACCCCAGACCAGCAGTTCTTCATCGCCTACGCCCAAAACTGGGGCTCCGTCACCCGCGACAACGCACTCCGCCAGCAGGTTCTCGTAGACCCCCACGCTCCCGACCAGTTCCGTACCGCAACCGTCCGCAACATCGACGACTGGTACCCCACCTTCAAAGTCCAACCCACCAACAAGCTCTACCTGGCCCCCAAAGACCGCGTAAAAATCTGGTAGCTCTCACCGAGCAACAAACCCGGTGCCCATCTTCGCGGATAGCCTTATCGTCACGAAGCTGGGCATCGCGATAAGCGCAGCGACCTTCCTCCAACCCATCTAGCTACCGCTCTACCGGAACCCCATCCAACCCCATCAACCGCCCCACCGGATACATCCCCACCCGGTTCGCCGCATACCAGGGCGACCGCTCATAGAAAAACTCCAGCCTCGCAGACGCACTCCCCGCAAACGCCGGATCGCTCGCCACTTTCTTCTCAAACTCGGCCTTCACCTTCGGATCCTTCGCCATCATCTCCCGAGCCAATTGCTCCACGACATACGCCTCGCCATACTCCTTCTGCTCAAAGATCGAGTCGAAGAATCCCCACTGTAGCGCCGAATCAGGCCCCGCCGGCTCCAGCCACTGCACCGCCACCTTCGACAGCCGTTGATTCAGCCGCACCACCGCCGACCCCGCCGGATATGTAACCTTTTCGCGCACAAGAACACAACTCCCATACTTCCCGGCGCTCCGCATCGCTTCCCCATTAAACGTCGGATGCCGCCCCTCGAACGGCGGATCCTGCCACGTCATCCCTGCACACTGGTACGTCTCCACCTCGCCCGTCCACGCCGCTGTCGTCCGCGCCATCTCCACCTGGTGCGCCACCAGCACATCAATCACTTTCACCCACGGCGCTGGAATAATGTACGCCGCCGGCAGCGCCGTCTCTGCCGTCACCTTCCACCCCGTCTGAAACGGCAGCGACACATTCCACGGCTCATGCGAGTACTTCACCCACATCGCACCCGACACCGCGCTCAGCTCTCGCTTGTACGCATATCCGCGAAACAGAAACGGAGTCGTCTGCCCACTCCACCCCAGCGCCAGCAGATACTTAACATTCGCCAGCGGATGCGCGCCCATCCCACGGGCCTCCGCGTCAGCAGCAGCGTTAAGCCCAATCACCTTATCCGCATCCCGATTCATCAACTCCATCAGACCAGCCAGAATCTCGTAGTTCCCCGTCACACGCGTCTTGTAGTCCTTCAGCATGTGCATCTCAACCAGCATTCCCGGCCGCCCCTCCAGGATCATGTATCCCGTCGAAAAACGTGGCGGATCGTCGTTGAACCCCAATCCCTCCGCTGGATCGTTGTCATTCACCAGATTGATGTACGTCGGCGAAGCCAGATGCCCATGCGCGTCCACATAATTCTCCAGCGTAGGCGTCGCCACCTCATCCACCCACTTCGCTGTACCCGCAGGAACGTTCGGCCCATCGTCGATCGTGAACGTCACGTCGTACTGATAATCAGCTCCATCCGTCACATGATCATCGACAAAAAAGTCTGGCAACCAGCGATGAAACATCGCCATAAACGCCCGCGCCTCCGGCGTATCCGTCTTTAAGTAGTCGCGGTTCAAATTTAAATTCGTCCCATTCCCACGCCACCCCATCTCTGCCGGCCCATCCTGGTTGATACGGTTATACGCACTCCGCCGCTCGTGCCCATCTGCGTTGTACATGGGGATAAACACAAACACCGCCCGCTCCAGCAACCCAGCCTTCGTCTTCGAGATCACCATATCCCGCAGCAATGCTAGGCAAGCATCCTTGCCATCCATCTCCCCCGCGTGAATCGAGTTCTGCACCAGCACAATCGGCCTCTTCGCCGCATGCAGCGCCACCGGATCAAACACCCCATCCCGTGACACCACCACCACATCCAACTCGCGCCCCTCACCCGTCGTCCCAAAGGCCTCGATCTTCACCTGCCCCGGCGCTGCCCCCTGCACCCGTCGCAAATAAGCCATCGTCTCAATATAAGTAGGAGTCGTCCCGTAGCAACTCTTCTCCGCCGGAGTCAGCCACCCCTCATCCCCACTCGTCACACAGACAGCTTTACCCGGACGCGGTTGCAAACTCGCATCCCCAACCGTCTGACCCACAGCGCCCACTGACCCAGCGCACAAAATCACGACTGCAGCTCGCACAAAAAATGCCAAAGCACCACCCCCGGAACTCGGTGTATCGGTTCGTTAGTACTAAGACCATTACAGATCTACGATAAGAATTCGCGCTATGTCAGATCGTCCGTATCAAACGGAGTCAGCTTCCGTCCCAGCGCCGACGTATCACGCGCCTTTCCCACCAGGCTCTCGACCACTGCATCCATATCATCCTCAGCCGTAGCCGTCAGCCGCCCCAGTTGGTCAGGCGCCTTCAGCGATTCCAGCAGCACCGTTGCATACGCCACCGCCACCCCATCCTGATTCAGACCTTCCGGAGTCTTTGCCTTGATCCCAACATCGCTCGGTTTTACCCCAAGCAGGTTCGCTACACTCTCGCGCATCTCCCCAGCAATCGGCACAATCTTCGGCCGCATCATCACCAGAACCGTATCGATATTCACAATCCGGTATCCCGCCGTCGCAATCTCCTCCAACGCCGTCTGTAAGAAAATATGCGAAGCCGCACCCTTCCATCGCGGATCGCTCGGCGGAAAGAACGTCCCAATGTCTCCCGCAGAAACTGCTCCCAACAGCGCATCCGTAATCGCATGCAACAGCACGTCGCCATCCGAGTGGCCAGCCAGCCCCTCAGCATGCTCGATCCTCATGCCGCCAATTACCAGCGGCACACCCGGCTTGAATGCATGCGAGTCAAACCCGAATCCAATTCTCATTCCCACTAGTCGCCACCTAAATAAAACTCTGCCAGTTCGATATCACCTGGCTGCGTAATCTTGAAGTTCCTCGCCGACCCCGGAACCACGGCCACCTCAATCCCCGCTCGTTCCAAAAGGCTCGCCTCATCGGTCCCGGAGAACTCATCCGCCTCCGCCTCGATAAAGGCTCGGCGCATCAATCCGTATAACGCGCCCTGCGGCGTCTGCGCATGCACCACGCGTTCACGTGGAATCGTCGCCGTCACGATTGCTCCATCCGCAGTCCGCTCCACTTGCTTGATTGTATCCACTGCAGGCAGCCCTACGATCGCCGCGCCGTGGCGTTCAATCGCATCGATCGTCCGCTCAATCGTCGCCGGATCGATCAGCGGTCGCACCGCATCATGCACCAGAACGATGTCGTCGTCTTCGCACTGCAATGCAGCCAGAGCATTTCCAACCGACTCCTGCCGGTTGTCTCCGCCCTCAACCATATGCACTCGCGCGCCCATGTTGTACTCCGCCACCTGCGCCTCGACACGCTCCCGCTCATTCGCCCGAACAGCCACACACACCGCGTCCACCCGAGGCACCGCCAGAAACGCCCGCAGCGACCGAATCAGTATCGGAACCCCGCCAATTTCAAGAAACTGTTTTGGCGCGACCGTAGTCGATCCACCCGCGGCCATCCGCGTTCCTATACCCGCTGCTGGAAGAATTACAAATACTCGCATGACCAACGGAGTATACAAGATGCACGCACCCCGGACGGCCAACCCGGTCAAACCAGTACACAATCCCTCACTCCAGACAGCTCCCATCCACGCAACGCGCTACGATTAGCTCAGCCATGCCCCCCACCCTCGCCTTCCACCGCGAACACATCAAACCCGGAGACCGCCTCTGTGCCGCCATCTCCGGTGGTGCGGACTCCGTCGCCCTCCTACTCGCCCTCCACTCAGCCAACCAGACCAAACGTGACGCCCTCGGCGTCGGCCTCACCGCAGTCCACGTCAACCACGGTCTCCGTGCCGCCGAGTCCGACGCAGACCAGCAGTTCGTCGCAGACCTCTGCACCCGCCTCAACGTTCCCCTTCACATTCACCACGCCAGCATCCCCGACCGCGTCGCCGAAACCCGCGCAGCTGGCACTCCCGAAACCATCGAAGAAGCCGCCCGCAACGTCCGCTACAACCTCTTCCGCTCCCTCATCGCTTCAGGAGAAGCCGACTCCGTCCTTACCGCCCACACCCTCGACGACCAGGCCGAAACCGTCCTTATGAAGTTCCTTCGCGGAGCCTGGACTGAAGGCCTCAGTGCCATCCACCCCGTAGTCCTCGTCCAAAACCCGTCAGGCCGATCCGGAAAAATCCTCCGCCCCCTGATCAGCACCCGCCGATCCGAGGTCGAATCCTACCTCCGCGACCTCAATCAGCCCTGGCGCGACGACTCCTCCAACACCGACACCAGCTACACCCGCAACCGCATCCGCCACACCATCCTGCCACTGCTCCGTCAAGAGAATCCGTCCCTCGACCAGACCCTCGCCAACCTCGCAGAACTCGCCCGCGAAGAAGAAGACCGCTGGCAATCCGAGCTCAACCGAATCCTCCCCCAGTTGCTCCTCCCCGGAAAACCCGTCCGTGGCGGTGGCCGCTCCGTCAGCACCACCCCCGGCCAATCCGCCGTAGCCGTTGAGCTGGAACGACTTCGCCCCCTCGACCCCGCCCTCCGCCGCCGCGTCCTACGCGCCGCTGCCCGTCAGCTTGGGGTACGTCTCAGCTTCGACGAAACCGCTCGCCTTCTGGCCCTTTGCGGCTTCCAGTCCATCCCCACAGTCCCGTCAAAGCCCGGATCCAGCCTTCAGCTCTCAGGCAATCTGTTCGCCGAGCGGTCGGCCCGCGAACTCCGGCTCTCCCGCACCCAGCCCTGACCGATTCCAGCCCCCCAAATCCAAATCCGCCCCAGAATCCGCGCTTAGTCGCAAATTCTGCAAATTCCAGCACTGACGCGTTAGTTGCATCAACATTAAGGTTTCCCCACCCTGAATCCCCCGCTCAAAGAGTAGAATCTTATTCACCTGACGGGGTAGGACGGTATCTCAAGATTTGGGCCTCGGCTCACTTCCTTGGAACCTTCCTTGATCGATATCGTCTAATGAATTAGGCATCCGCGCACCAAGGTGTCGCGGCAGCCTGGTCTGACAACCGCCAATGCTCGATAATGTTGCTGCAGACCGGAAAATAATGAGGAAATTCGCTTGAACTCTACCGTCAAACAAATTCTGATCTGGGTTTTCATGATTACCTGCCTCGTCTTCCTCTGGCAGTTTGTCGTCAAGGGAACCGGTGCCGGCCAGGACAAGACCATCAGCCTCACCCAACTCCTCAACGACGCAGACCAGGGAAAAATCTCTGAGGTCAACGTCAACGGCGCTGAGGTGATCGCAAAGTACCGTGGCGACGACAAGACCCAGTTCCACACCACCATCCCAGGCAACTATCCAGACATGTACAAGACGCTCCGTGAGCACGGCGTCGACATCACCATCAAGGATCAGAACTCCAACGCCTGGCTCGGATTCCTCATCCAGCTCGCCCCGTTCGCGCTCCTCCTTGGCCTCTGGTTCTTCCTCCTGCGGCAGATGCAGTCCGGCGGCAACAAGGCTATGAGCTTCGGCAAGTCACGTGCCCGCCTGCTATCCATGCAGCAGAAGAAGATCACTTTCAAGGATGTCGCTGGCGTCGATGAAGCCAAGGAAGAACTCAAGGAAATCATCGAGTTCCTCCGCGAGTCCCAGAAGTTCCAGCGCCTCGGCGGACGCATCCCCAAGGGTGTCCTCCTCGTCGGACCTCCGGGCACCGGCAAGACCCTCCTCGCCCGCGCAGTCGCCGGCGAAGCCAACGTACCCTTCTTCTCTATCTCCGGTTCAGACTTCGTTGAAATGTTCGTCGGCGTCGGCGCATCTCGCGTTCGCGACCTCTTCGAGCAGGGCAAGAAGAACGCTCCTTGCATCATCTTCATCGACGAAATCGACGCCGTTGGACGTCACCGTGGCGCAGGTCTCGGCGGCGGTCATGATGAGCGCGAGCAGACCCTCAATCAGCTCCTCGTCGAGATGGACGGCTTTGAGGCCAACGACGGTGTCATCCTCGTCGCTGCCACCAACCGTCCCGACGTCCTTGACCCTGCCCTTCTCCGTCCCGGCCGATTCGATCGCCGTGTCATGGTCGATCGTCCCGACATCAAGGGCCGCGAAGAGGTCCTCAAGGTCCACTCCAGGAAAGTCCCCATGGCAGAAGACGTCAATCTCAACGTCCTCGCACGTGGGACCCCGGGCTTCTCCGGTGCAGACCTGGCCAACATGGTCAACGAGGCTGCACTCACCGCTGCCCGTTTCAACCGCAAATCGGTCCACATGTATGACTTCGAAGTAGCCAAGGACAAGGTCATGATGGGCGCCGAGCGCAAGTCCATGCTCCTCTCGGACGACGACAAGAAAGACACTGCCTATCACGAGGCAGGTCACGTTCTAGTCGCCGCACTCCGCGAGCACTCGGACCCGCTCCACAAGGTCACCATCATCCCTCGCGGCATGGCTCTCGGCGTCACCATGCATCTGCCCGAGGAAGACAGGCACACCGTCACCAAGGATTATCTCGACACCCAGCTTGCCGTCCTCATGGGCGGACGCTGCGCCGAAGAGATCTTCATGGGTCGCAAAACCACCGGTGCTGGAAACGACATCGTTCGCGCTACGGAACTCGCCCGCCGCATGGTCTGCGAGTTCGGCATGTCCGACATGGGACCCCTCACCTACGGCAAGAAGGAGCAGGAAGTATTCCTCGGCCGCGACCTCGCACAGGCCCGCGACTACTCTGAGGACACCGCCCGCAAGATCGACGCCGAGGTCCGCGCATTCGTCGATACCGCCTACAACTCGGCATACAGCATCCTCAACAACAACAAGGACATCATGCACCGCATGGCAACCGCCCTGCTCGAGCGTGAAACCTTGGATGCAGCCGAGATCAAGCTCATCATCGAAGGCAAGGAACTCCCTGCATTCAAATCCCCTCTCTCCGGCGTAGACCCCGGGACCGGCGAAGCCCAGAAGATCGTCAAGCCGGAAGCAGGACAGCCTGGACGCAAACCCGGCTTCGGAGAAGGCCAACCCTCACCCGCATAAACAGCGCGGAAACCCAACCAGAAAGAGGCAGCCCAAACGGCTGCCTCTTTTCTTGCCTCCCACTGGCCTTTCAGGCCCGCCTTCCCGACGCATTCACCACTTCTTCGCTTATCGACACCGATACCGCTCCATCCATCCGCCGTTACCAGTGCGACAATAGTTGTAAGACGAATGCGCCTCCGCCCCCTCATCCTGCCTCTGGCCCTATCCCTCAGCCTTCTGCCCTTCCTCGGCTGCGGATACCACACCGCCGGTGCTGCCACTCATCTCCCCGCGAACGTCCGCACTCTGGCCGTTCCCATCTTCACCACCCACGTCCAGGCCTACCAGACTGAAATGGCCTTCACCCAGGCCACCATTCGCGAGCTCAACACCCGCACCAAATACCGCATCCTCAACACCGACTCCCCTGACGCCGACGCCACCCTTCGCGGCACCATCCTTACCCAGTCCGCCGCCCCCCTTACCTACGACGCCACCAGCGGCCAGACCTCCAGCTATCTCATCACCATCACTGCCAAGGTTGTCCTCACCGCACACGACGGACACATCCTCTACGCCAACGACAATCTCCTCTTCCACGAGCAGTACCAGTCCACTCAGGATCTCAGTGGATTCATCCAGGAAGACTCCCCAGCCGTAGGCCGCATCTCACGAGCCTTCGCCAACGCCATCGTCAGCGATATGCTGGAGTCCTATTGATGCCGCCGCCCACCACTCCACTCCGCAGCTTCGCCAGTCCGCTTCGTAGTTTTGCGGCATCCGACCGCTTCATCGCCGAGATCGCCTCCCCCGCGATCAAGCCCGGCTACGTCCTCCTCGGCGACGAGATCTTCCTCTACGACCGCTGCCGCAAAGCCGTCCTGGCCACCCTCGCCCCCGAGGACTTCCGAGACTTCTGCCTCCACGATCTCGACCTCGCCGAGACCAGCATCTTCGAGATCCTCGACCGCGCCCAGACCCCCTCCCTCATGGCGCCCTTCCAGGTCATCTTCGTCCGTGGCCTCAAAGCCCTCTACGGACGCGGCTCCAAAAAAGAAGAGTTCGCTGCAATAGACCAGTACTTCCGCTCCCCCAACCCCTCCGCTCTCATCCTCTTCGTCGCCGACCACCTCCGCATCCCCACCGACCTCCGCAAGATGGACTATCAGGATAAGGAGCGCTACGAAAAGATCCGCGAAACCCTAGGCGACTGGTGCGGCATGGTCGAGCTAGCCCGCGTCGACGAGGCCGACGCCATCAAGTGGGTCACCTTCGCCGCCGAATCCGCCACCCCATCCGTCCGCATCGACCCCGAAGCCGCCCGCGAACTCGTAGACGCCCTCGGCGCAGACATGATGCTCATCGCCAGCGAACTCGACAAGCTCCTCCTCTACGTCACCGCCCCCCCAAAAACCACCTCTAAAAACACTCTCATCCTTCGCGAAGCGCAGGACCTGCTGTCGCCTTCGCCCAACGCAGCCAATACAGCCCGGGAGCCCCATTCATCGCAGCCTCACCGCGATGAGTGGGATGCAACCAAGCCCGAAGCAACAACGCCAGAAGCCCCCGTCCTCGCCAAAAACCGCATCACCCTCGGCGACGTAGAAACCATGGTCCTCGCCGCCAAACAGCGCTCCCTCTACGAACTAACCGACGCCATCTCCGCCAAGGACCGCCCCCGCGCCCTCATGCTCCTCCACGGCCTCCTCAACGCCTCCGACGGTGGCGAAGACGCCGCCATCGGCCACCTTTACATGCTCGCCCGCACCTTCCGCCAGATGCTCATCATCTCCGAGAAGAACGTCCGCGACTCCCGCGCCATCTGGGCCGTCCTCTGGCAGGGCTTCCGCATGCCCCCCTTCGCCGCCGACGACCTCATCAAACAAGCCCGCCGCTACAAATCCCGCCGCGAACTCACCCGCGCCATCCGCCTCGTAGCCCGCGCCGACCTCGAACTCCGCTCCAGCCCCGCCAACAAACTCCTCGTCCTCGAACGCCTAATCCTGGACCTCTCCACCGAACCCAAACCCCACCACCAAGACCCCACCCACCAGTTCGCCATGGAACTGTAATATCAACTCATAAATTCCATCAAACTGCCCTCGATAATCGAGTTGGATTTTTCATGTTAAGTGTCTTTTGTGATGAAAGCTCCGATGAAACTGAAAAGCGCGTATTCGCTTTGGCTGGAGTAATCGGAACTGAGGACCTTTGGGAAAAGATCGAGTCGAAGTGGGTGGTTCGAACAAAAGGAATTCCGTTTCACGCTAACGATTGCGATAGCGACCACGGCAACTACAAGAACACACCACACCTCGAAAACAAGAACCTCTATCGCGATCTTGTGGTCATGCTTGCGGATAGCGGATTAGGCGGATGGGGATTTGCTATAGACCTGAGTGCACAGAGACGAGTGTTTCCAGATGCACCGAATATTGTCTACTACAAATGCTTTGTCGAAGTATTGCAAGCAATGAATAATTGCGCCGCAAATAATGGAGAGACTGCAAAATACACGTTCGACATGAGAAGCGAGAGCGAACATAACGCTAGATTGCTCTATGAGATATTTAAAACCGTACCGGAATCGGTTGTGCCTGCTGGCCTATCGTTCGCATCCTCAAAGGAGCAACCTCGCCTGCAAATCGCTGACCTATTCGCCCGTGAAGTAATGAAGACCTACGACAATCGTTTTGGTCCTAAAGCACGGCCCGTACGTAGGTCTTGGACGGCGTTGCGCAACACCGGCCGATTTCATATAGAGGCGATAGGTAATGATTGGTTCGAAGATTTAGAACGCCAGATGCCTATGCTGAAAGAGCAAACTGGCCAATCCAAAGAAAACTATCTTGAATGGTTAGCCGAACACCGACTTCAGCACAGCAATACAAATATTTTTCGCTATATTGGGCGGAAAGCCGCGCCAAAGTAGCACCGCCGGGTGCCCCATACATCGATTCTGATGTGTGGGCATCGTCCGAAGGACGACCGCACTCTCATCCACCCTTACAAACAAGCCACCCCATACCCACGTATTGCCCCATCCACAGTCACCAGCGTCAACCCCTCCGCCATCGCCTGTGCCACCAGCATCCGGTCAAACGGATCTTTATGGTTCAGTGGCAGCGAAGCCGCTAACTCACCATGCTCCATCGTGACCGGAAGCTCAAGAAACCCAAACCGCCGCGCCAACTCCCGGATCGAGTCGGTCAAAACTAATTTACCTGTGGACCGCTTGATGCCGAGTTCCCAACCCGTCACCGCGCTCACAAATACCGTATTACCCGGGTCGCTGATCGCCTCACGTTGATCCCCCGACAGTCGGCTCAGATCGCTGTCCCACCACAAGAGAATGTGCGAATCCAGCAAAAGTTGCACCCGTCAGTATCCCCATTCCTTCAACTCTTCATCGCTCATCGGTTCATCAAAATCCGGCGCAATATAGGTAATCCCAAGCAGATTCTGCCCACCAATTCGCCTCGCTGGCGTCGGCTTCTCCACAACAACCGGAACCAGCTTCATCGCCGGTCTGCCCTCGCGCTCAATCACAATCTCTTCCCCATGCTCAGCCCGGTCAAGCAACTCCCCCAGATGCGCCTGCGCCTCGCTCAGTGCCACAGAACTAGCCATCCAACACCTCCGGTCAACTCAGTATAGTGCCGGGTGCCCCATACATCGATTCTGATGTGTGGGCATCGTCCGAAGGACGACCGCCCTCACCCCCTAAACTTGCCAGCAACACCCCCTCCAAGCACACCCCACACTCGCCCTCTCACCCATACCCCACACCCAAGTCCACCATCATCTCCCATCGTTTGAATACTTTAGACCATTAAGTACGGGGAGGGGGTACCCATACAAGTCACCAACCCAGCCCCCATCGCCTCACCATAATCGGCATATAATTCCGCATTCCAAAGGAACGTCACCTATGCCGAGCACCAAAGCACTCATAGCCATCGCCCTCCTCGCCTCCGCCGCAGCCACCCTCGCCCAAACCGGCTCCTCCTTCCCCGACATCACCCAACAACAGACCTACACCCTCCTCCGCGCCACCAGCCGCGAGTCCACCGGAGCCAACGCCGACTACCGCAAGCTCACCCCCGGCACCACCCTCACCATCCTCGACACCGACGGCCCCGGCATGATCTCCCACATCTGGTTCACCATCGCCAGTCCCGAGCCCTACCACCTCAAGCGAAACATCCTCCGCATCTACTGGGACAACGAAACCTCCCCCAGCGTCGAAACCCCCATCGGCGACTTCTTCGGTCTCGGCCTCGGCACCTACTACACCTGGGAGTCCGCCATGCTCTCCGTCGGCGGCAACAAGGCCATGAACTCCTTCTTCCCCATGCCCTACCAGAAACATGTACGCATCACCGTTACAAATGAGGGTAAGAACTCCGTCGATGCCCTCTACTACAACATCGACTACCGCAAAGAGTCCCACCCCCTTCCGCCCCACACCATCTACTTCCACGCCCAGTACCGCCAGGCCCAGCCCAACCACGGCTGGACTTCCGAGTGGTACGAGAACGGCGATCCCAACGTAAATTACAAACGCAACCCAGACGGCAAAGACAACTACACCTGGTTCGAAGCCAAAGGACACGGCCAGTACATCGGCGTCACCATGTCCGTCCTCCAGAATCAGGACGGCTGGTGGGGCGAAGGCAACGACATGTTCACCATCGACGGAGCCACCCTACCCACCATCTCCGGCACCGGCACTGAAGACTACTTCCTCGGCGCCTGGGACTTCGGCCACTCCTTCTCCTACCAACTCTACGGCGCACCCATCGTCGGTCGCGAACTAGCCGGCGAGCGCTCCAGCGTCTACCGTTTCCACCTCGACTCCCCCATCCCCTTCACCCAATCCATCAAAGCCTCCATCGAGCACGGCCACGCCAATCACCGCTCCGACAACTTCTACTCCGTCGCCTACTGGTACCAGGAAGAACCCCACCTGCCCTTCCCTCCCCTCCCCTCCGCCGACGACCGTATCCCCACCCTGCAAGTCGTAGGAGGCCCCGGCAACACCGGCATCAACCAACCCTCGACGAGCCTCACTCCCCGGTGACGCTCGTCGCATACTAGCCCGCACGCACCAGCGCTACGAGTGCATAGCCATCAGCAACAAGCGCATACTGGCTGCACCATGCTCCAGCGAATTCTCGTCACCGTCGGCAGCCCACTTCTCCTCGTCGCTCTCCTGGGCGCAGCCAACCCCACCTCTACCTGGCAACTAGGGCCATTCACCCGCCCAACGCAAGCCCCCGTCATCTCCCCCAATAAATCCTCCCTCTTCAACGACCCCCTGCGCCCCACTCCCGTTCATTGGGAATCCCTCCACACCTTCAACCCCGCAGCCATCGTCCGCCACGGAAAAATCTTCGTCCTCTACCGCGCCGAGGACGACTCCGGCGAGATGCAGATCGGCATGCACACCTCCCGCCTCGGCCTGGCCTCCACCACCGACGGCACCACCTTCACTCGCCTCCCCGAGCCCGTCTTCTTCCCCGCCGACGACGCCCAGAAATCCCGCGAGTGGCCCGGCGGAGTAGAAGATCCACGCATCGTCGAATCGCCAGACCACACCTATGTCCTCACCTACACCCAGTGGAACCGCATCACCTACTCCATCGGCATAGCCACCTCCAAAGACCTCCTCCACTGGACCAAATTCGGTCCCGCATTCCTCGGCAGCGCCAACGGAAGATACGACCAGCTCCAATACAAATCCGGAGGCATCGTCACCCAACTCATAGGGGAAAAACTCGTCGCCGCCCGTATCAAAGGAAAATACTGGATGTACTGGGGCGAAGGCGCCATCCACCTCGCCACCTCGCCCGACCTCATCCACTGGACACCGGTCGAAGACGCCACCGGCGCCCCCATCGAAGTCCTCACCAAACGCCCCGGCCACTTTGATAGCGGATTCCCCGAAGTAGGCCCACCGCCCATCCTCTCCCCCAACGGCATCGTCGTCCTCTACAACGGCAAGAACGACCCCGACCAGGGCGACCCCGCACTCGGTCCCAACGCCTATGCCGCCGGACAGGCCCTCTTCTCCCCAGACGACCCCACAAAACTCATCGCCCGCGACGACCTACCCTCCCTCAAACCCGAGCAGCCCTTCGAAAAAACTGGCCAATACGCCGCCGGAACCACGTTCGCCGAAGGCCTCGTCCGCTTCCACCACCACTGGCTCCTCTACTACGGCTGTGCCGACTCAGCAGTAGGTGTAGTCACCACCCATTAGCCCTGACACTGCTACCATTGAATCGACCCAATGAATAGCTCAACGATCCCAGCACCCGCCGCCTCAGCCCCCATCCGCGTCCGCATCGCCCCCTCCCCCACCGGCGACCCCCACGTCGGCACAGCCTACATCGGCCTCATCAACTTCATCTACGCCCGCCAGAACGGCGGCCAGTTCGTCCTCCGCATCGAGGACACTGACCGCGCTCGCTTCGTCGCCACCTCCGAGCAGATGATCTTCGACGCCCTCCGCTGGCTCGGCCTCTCCTGGGACGAAGGCCCGGACGTCGGTGGCCCCTACGGCCCCTACCGCCAGTCTGAACGCACCGAAATCTACCGCACTCACGCCGACCTTCTACTAGCCAACGGCACGGCCTATCGCTGCTTCTGCACCGCCGAAGAGCTCGAAGCCGCACGCAAGCAGCAGATGGCCGCCAAGCTTCCTCCACGCTACCCCGCCAGCTGCCGCAACCTCTCGGAAGCGCAGGTCGCCGCAAACCTCAGCGACAACAAGCCCTTCGTCATTCGCATGGCCGTTCCCACCGAAGGCTCCACCACCTTCCGCGACGAACTCCGTGGCGACATCACCTTCGAGCACTCAAACGTCGACGATCAAGTCCTCATGAAGTCCGACGGATTCCCCACCTACCACCTCGCCAACGTCGTCGATGACCACCTCATGCACATCACCGACGTCATCCGCGCCGAGGAGTGGATCTCCTCCACCCCCAAGCACGTCCTCCTCTACCAGGCCTTCGGTTGGGCTGCACCACGCTTCTGGCATATGCCCCTCCTCCGCAACATTGATAAGTCCAAAATCTCCAAGCGCAAAAATCCCGTCTCCCTCGTCTACTACCGCCAGGCAGGATTCCTCCCCGAAGCCGTCATCAACTTCCTCGGCCTCATGGGTGGTGGCATGCCATCGCCGACGCCAGTCGAGATCGTCAACGGCGCAAAGGAGGCCGAAATCTTCTCCCTCGCCGAGATGATCCAGCGCTTCGAGGTCCCCAACATCCGCCTCGGCGGCCCCGTCTTCGACCTCACCAAGCTCCGCTGGCTCAACAGCGAATACCTCCGCGCCCTCTCCCCCGAGGCCTTCTTCACCGCCCTACGCGACACCATCCTCTCCGACCAATACCTCAGAGACATCTCCACCCTCATCCAGACCCGCATCGAGACCCTCGGCCAGTTCGGCGAACTCACCGGCTTCTTCTTCCGCGACGACGTCATGCCCACGCAGGAAGTCTTCCTCCCCAAGAAGCGCACCCTGGAAGAAACCCTGGCCTTCGCCACCGAGCAACTCACCCTCCTCGAAGCCACAGACTGGACCACCGAAGCCCTCGAACCCGCCCTCAAGCAACTAGGCGAAGCCCACACCTGGTCCGTCAAAGAAAACTTCATGCTCCTCCGAGCCATTCTCAGCGGCAGCACCATGTCCCCACCCCTCCTCGAAAGCCTCGTAGTCTTCGGCAAAGCCCGCTCCCTCGACCGAATGCGCCGCTTCCTCGAAACCCAAAAGAAACTAGCCAACGCAAGAAAGTAGCACCACAAATTTTTCACCCGAAGCGCCCTGCGCAACGGCCAAGTCGAAGGTCCTGCGGTTACCTTCGTCTTGGCCGTTACATTTGCTTGTTCCTGCCGTCATCCTGAGCGCAGCGAAGGACCCCGAAACCTCTAGCATCTCAAAGCCGCCTACCCATTTCTCCCAACAGATTATGGGTGCCCACTCTCGGACGTGGGGCACCCGATCCATACCATCTCAAAAATCCAAAACAAAACCCCGCAATATCGCGACCCATCCGTCACCGCTAAATCCATCTATGATGGATAGCCGGAGCGCACACAAATATGAGCATCACCTCTAAAAAAATCTATCTCTCCCTCATCACTGCCTTCCTCCTCGCCAGCACCAATATCCTCCCAGCCGCCACACCCCAAAAGTGGCCCGCCCAGTGGATCGCCGCGCCCGACGGCCCAGCCCGCGACTACGACGTTGTCTACTTCCGCAAATCCCTCTCGCTCCCAGCAGTACCCGCGCAACTCGTCGTCAACGTCAGCGCCGACACCCGTTTCGAACTCCACGTCAACGGCCAGCGCGTCGGCGCAGGCCCCGCTCTCGGCGACGTCCACCACTGGCGCTACGAGACCTTCGACATCGCCCCCTACCTCCACTCCGGCGACAACAACATCGCAGCCATCGTCTGGAACTTCGGCTCCTCCGCAGCCGTCTCCCAGATGAGCTCACAGACCGCCTTCCTCCTCGCCGCCGAAGACCCGCAGAACTCCTCCATCAACACCGGAGGCACGTGGCAAGTCAGCCACGAAACAGGCCGCACCCTCGATCGAAATCGTCCGAAAGGCTACTACGCCGCAGGCCCGGCAGAAGTCATGGACGGCCATAAAATCAATTGGGCCTGGGACACCGCCACCACCTCAGGCCACTGGTCACAAGCCCACCCCCTCGGCCAGGCCGCACCCACCGGCGCACAAGACAGCCCCACCCACTGGATGCTTGAAAAAGATACCCTGCCCCCGATGCAATACAAGCCTATCTCCGCCGGCCAGGTCGTCCGTCTCACCGGACTCCCCGCCGCCGGAGCCACCTCGCTCGAAAAGCCCCTCACCATCCCCGCCAACTCTCACGTCACCATCCTGCTCGACCGCGAAACCCTCACCACCGCCTACCCTTCGCTCAACGTCAACGGCGGCAAAGACGCCTCCATCGACCTCACCTACGCCGAAGCCCTCTACGACGCCAAAGGTCAAAAAGGCAATCGCAACGAAGTCGCCGACCGCCACATCCAAGGCATCCGCGATCACATCTCCGCCGACGGCGACTCCCGCACCTACCGCACTCTCTGGTGGCGCACCTGGCGCTACCTCCAGCTCGACGTCACCACCACCGACACCCCACTGACCATCTCCAGCCTCACCGCCTTCTACACCGCCTACCCGTTCTCCCAGGTAGCCCACTTCGAAAGCAACGATCCCGAACTCTCCCGCATCTGGGATGTAGGCTGGCGCACTGCCCAACTCTGCTCCCACGAAACCTACATGGACACCCCATACTGGGAGCAGCTCCAGTACGTCGGCGACACCCGCATCCAGGCCCTCATCTCCTACGGCATCACCGGCGACGACCGCCTCGGTCGCCAGGCCATGCTCGCCTACCGAGACTCGCTCCTCACCGACGGCCTCACCCAAAGCCGCTACCCCTCCAACCTTACGCAAGTCATCCCACCCTTCTCGCTCCTCTGGGTCGGCATGCTCCATGACTTCTCCATCTACCGCGACGATCCCGCCTTCGTCCAGTCCCTCCTGCCCAGCACCCGCGGAACTCTCGATTGGTTCACCGCACGCCAGCGCCCCGACGGCCTCCTCAACCACATCGAGTGGTGGCCCTTCGTCGACTGGAGCCCCAGCCTCTACAAAGATGGTGTCCCACCCCAAGAAGCCGATGGCGGCTCCTCAGCGATCACCCTCCAATTCATCGAAGCCCTCCAGAACGCCGCCGAACTCGAAGACCGCCTCGGCGAAAAAGACCGCGCCACCCGCTATCGCGAGCAATCCGCCCGAGCCTCAGCCGCCCTTCTTCGCCTCAACTGGGACGAACACACCGGCCTGCTCGCCGACACGCCCACCAAAAAGACCTTCAGCCAGCAAGCCAACTCCCTCGCCGTCCTGCTCGATGTCATCCCCCACGACAAACAGCACGCCGTCATGACCAGCATCCTCAACCCCTCAGCCTCAGCCCCAACCATCGCCCCCGCCAGCTACTACTTCCGCTTCTACCTCGCCCGCGCCATGGTCCACGCCGGCCTCGGAAACGACTACATCGCACAACTCGACCCTTGGCGCAAAATGCTCCAACTAGGCCTCTCCACTTGGGCCGAAACGCCCGAACCCACCCGCTCCGACTCTCACGCATGGAGCGCCCACCCCACCTTCGATCTGCTCACTCTCGTCGCCGGCATCGCTCCAGCCTCCCCGGGATTCAAGACCGTGCGAATCACTCCTCATCTCGGCGATCTCCAACACGCAACCGCGACCATGCCCACACCCAGGGGACTCGTCGAAGTCCACTACACCCGTCAGAACAACGGCTGGATTGCAGTTATCACCTTGCCAGACGGCTTGCCCGGCGAACTAAGCTGGCACAACAAAACCCTCCCCCTGCATGCAGGAGAACAGTCCATAACACTCAACTGGTAACCCATCCGCCTCGATTGAGAGAGACAGAAAAGCTCCGGCCGCAGCCGGAGCTTTTTCTATTCACCAACCAATAAAATCGAGAGCTATCGCGCCTTGAACATCTGCTTGATTCCCCGCAGCGCCTGCCGGGTCCGCTCTTCATTCTCAATCAGCGAGAACCGCACATGACCATCTCCGTGCTCGCCAAAGCCGACGCCCGGGCTCACTGCAACCTTCGCCTCAGCCAGCAGCTTCTTTGAGAACCCAATCGACCCCAAATCTCGGTACTGCTCCGGAATCCTTGCCCACGCAAACATAGTCGCCTTCGGCATATCCACCGGCCAGCCCAGCTTGTTCAGCCCCGGCACCAGCACATCTCGCCGCGACTTATAGTTCGCCACAATCTCCGTCACACAATCCTGCGGACCTTCCAGCGCAGCAATCGAAGCCACCTGAATCGGAGTAAAAGTTCCATAGTCGAAGTAGCTCTTGATCCGTGCCAACGCCGCAACCAGCTTGGGATTCCCCACCATGAAGCCCACCCGCCAGCCCGGCATGTTGTAGCTCTTCGAGAGCGTAAAGAACTCCACCGCAATGTCCTTCGCGCCCGGAACCTCCAGCACACTCGGCGCGCGGTACCCATCGAACACAATATCCGCATACGCCAGATCATGAACGATATAGATCCCCAACTCTTTGCACATCGCCACTACGCGCTCAAAGAACGATAGCTCCACACACTGCGCCGTAGGGTTCGCCGGAAAATTCAGAATCAATATCTTCGGACGCGGCTGCATCCTCGGCAACTCATACTCCAGCCGCGTCAGCAGCGCAGCCTCATCCGTCCCATCAATCGCAATGCTCTGAATCTTCGATCCCGCAATCACCGGCCCGAAGATATGGATCGGATAGCTTGGGTTCGGCACTGCCACCGTATCTTCATCATCCAGCATCGCCAGGCACAGATGCGCGATCCCTTCTTTTGACCCGATCGTCACGATCGCTTCAGTCTCCGGATCGAGATCAACGTTATATCTGCTCTTATACCAGTTACAAATAGCCTTCCGCAGTCTCGGTATTCCCCGCGACAGCGAATAGCGGTGCGTCGCAGTCCGCTGCGCCGCTTCAATCAATTTGTCGACGATATGCTTCGGCGTAGCGCCATCGGGATTACCCATCCCAAAGTCGATAATGTCCTCGCCACGCTTGCGTGCCGCAGCCTTCAACTCACTCGTTATGTTGAACACATATGCCGGCAGCCGTGTCAGCCTTCTAAACTCTTCCATGCTCTTACTTTTTGCTCCCGTCTCTCTTCTAACCTTATTCAATCACTCGATGGCCTGTGCCGAATCAATGCCCGTGCAACTCAGCCTTCACGAACAAAACTCGCCACCCCTCTACTTCGCCACAAAAACCACCTGTACCCCAAGTGTCTTCGGCGGATAACACGCCGCATGATCGCAAGCCTGGTAGTGCAACGACCCGTTCAGCATATGCTCACCCGCCGTCGCCACCACCGGCACCTTCACCGTAAACCCACCCGAGTACACATCCAGCTTCTCTTTCGGATCAAAGCTGAAGCTATACTGCGTTCCCGCCGGATACACTTCCGCCCCGGCCTTCACTCCATCGGCCTGCTGCAGCTTCAATTGTGTCGGTATCAACAGCTCAGACTTCGGCGTGTGCGAGTTCACATGGAACCCCTCCACCACCTGAAAATGCAGCTCCAACACACTTGCCTTGCCGGCCCGCACCGTCTGCGATTCCGCCGCATACACAACATAGCCCTTAGCTTTCGCTGGCGCATCCAGCGAGCCCATCGGCTGCTGCGCCACCAGTACCCCCGTTCCCACCAGCGCACCCGCCATCAACAGCAACAGCCGCTTCAACGAGCACCAGCCGTACCAGCCATCACCATCACGCCAGACTTTTCGTTACGAACACTTGCCACGCCATTCGAGGCAATCGTCTTCTTGATGTTGGCTTCGATCTCGTCCTTTGACCCCAGCCCAGCCGTCTCTTCAACCACCAGGCCAGTCTTGTCGACATAGAACGACATTGGCAGCACATCAACACCGCCATACGCCGGAGCCACTTTGCCATCGGTCAGCAGCACCGGATACGTCACACCGGTCTTCTTTGCCACCTTCGCAATCTCATCCTTGCCGGCGTCATCCTCTGCAATCCCCAGAATCTCAAACCCCTGCCCCGCATACTGCGCACGAAACTGCTCAAACCACGGCATCTCCAGCTTGCACGGCGCACACCACGTCGCCCAGAAGTTCACCAGCACCGGCCGGCCTTTATAGTCGCTCAGCGAAACCTTCTTCCCTTCCAGCGTCACCAACGTAAACGCCGGAGCAGTCTTCCCCCTCAAGCTCGGGGCCTCCGACTCGCTCGCCTGCCCACCCTTGTCCGTACCCGTTCCGCCCGGGATCAACTGAACATGGTTCTCTGCGGCCTTCTGCATCGCCAGCTTCCGCTCGCGCAGGTTGTGCCACCCCGCCCACAACATCAGGGAGATCCCCACCACCATCAACGTCACAACCAGAGCCATTCGCTTCAATTCTTCCATCCTTCCGGCAAGCACCAACTGCTCACCTGCTGCACCCTAAGTTTACCGCCATCCGAAACATCACGCGCGGTTTCCAACTCCATCCAAACGATTGCTATCCTGCAAGGAAGTCTCAGATAAGACGGCCCAAACAGCTCAGAAGTTACACTCTTTCAACAAACAGCTCTCTGCAACCAACAAGTCGGCGACACACCCAATGCCTCTGCTAGCATCGACATGGCCCCAACCTCTATGCCGAACGAAGCCCCAACCTCACAGCCCGCCACCTCTCCCGCCGACTTCGTCCGCATAGAAGCCGCTGCCCTCAACGAGCTGGCCCACCGCCTCGACACCACTCTCCAGGCCCCTATCGCCCGCGCAATCGAAATCCTCCTCGCCTCGACGCGCCCCATCATCATCACTGGCATAGGAAAAAGCGGCATTATCGCCAGCAAGATCGCCGCCACCCTCCGCTCCACCGGAACCCCAGCACACTTCCTCCACCCCGCCGAAGCCCTCCACGGCGACCTCGGCATGCTCGCCACCGGAGACACCGTCCTCGCCCTCTCCTACAGCGGAGAAACCGAAGAACTCCTGCGCCTCCTCCCCACTCTCAAACGACTCACCTGTAACCTCATTGTTCTCTGCAGCTCTTCCACTTCCACCCTCGCCGAGGCCAGCGATATCTTCCTCGACGTCAGCGTCACCGCCGAGGCCTGCAGGCTCAATCTCGCTCCCACAGCCTCCACCACCGTAATGCTCGCCTTGGGTGACGCCATCGCACTCCAGCTAAGCCAGCAGCGTGGCTGGAAAGCAGAGGACTTCGCCGACCTACACCCCGGCGGCCGCATCGGCAAACGACTCTCCAGAGTCCAGGACCTTATGCACTCCGGAGACGCCCTCCCCAGCGTCTCCCCCAACACCCCCATGCCCCAGGTTATCTACGAGATGTCGCGCAAGAAACTCGGCATGACCACCGTCATGGACGGAGAAAAACTCCGCGGCATAATCTCAGATGGCGACCTCCGCCGACTCCTCGAGCGTGACGGCAAGCACGCCCTCGACCGCTCCGCAGGCGAAATCATGAACCCCAATCCCCTCACCATCCACGCCAGCGCCTTCGCCACAGTCGCGCTCGCACTCATGGAAGAGAAGAAAATTACCTCACTAGTAGTTACCGGCAGCGATCACCAGGTCCTGGGCGTCCTCCACCTCCACGACCTCTGGACCCTCGAACTCGCCTAAACCCGCTCAGGCCCGTAGATACAACGCAGCTCCTAGCGCTTTCCGACGATTCTAGAGGACGTAATGAATAGAATCGTTCGGGCCGCGTCCCAAAATCCGGCTATAGGACGACTGCACAATCCCGTAGCACTCACATGCCAAAGCAGTCAGCTTAGGCCGATCCAGAATCTCAATCTTTCCTCGGCTGTACTCAATCATCTCCTGCCGCTGTAAGTCGCCAGCCGCCACCGTCACAGTCGAGCGCTGCACCCCCAGCATCTGCGCCAGAAACTCATGTGTCAGATTCATCGCCTCCGACTCCTGCCGATCCGCTGAGGCCAACAGCCATCTCGCCAGACGATGCTCCACCGGATGCATACGGTTACATAAAACAGACTGCGACACCTGAACCAACTGGAGATAGGCGAAGGCATGAACCATCTGCTGAAACAGCCCACCCTTTAAGAACAGCTCCCTCACGATCGAAGCGCGAATCCGAAAACCATCGCCATTCCCTTGCATAATCACGACATGCGACATCTGCGGCTGATTCAGCAATGCCGGCAAGCCAGAGAAACCCTCACGCCCGATCAGCCCCACTTCGACGCTCTCACCCTTCACCGTGATCGCATCGGTCGAGATCAAACCGCTATTCAAAAAGTAAATATATTCAATCGGCCGGTTCGGTTGAGAAAGCGCCTTTTCAAGCGGCAGATCCACCGGCACCAAATGCCGCGCCAACGCCTCGTAATCGGCGTCTGGCAACTGGGCTAGCATAAGGTTCCTGGGTCGAGACAGTGAATCTTGCATCATAGAAAATTTGTCCCACACCTTAATTTTTCCTTGCGGCAAGGTCTTCCTTCTGGCCGCAAAGTCTCAAGCTACCCTGATGTACGTACAGCGATTGATTCGACTCTACGCCTTTGGCAGGAAAAGTCTGTCACATGAGCGACATAGCGGCTATTTTCTCGGCCTGAGTGCCACCATTGGCACCTCGTCGTACTCAGCCCTCCGCAACCCCGCCGACCCGTCACGGTTTAGAATGACTACTCATCTCAAATGCCCGCCGCAATCCTCTGCGGGCCGGAAAGTGTCTTCTTGCTCATGCGCCGCTGGTCACAACTTTTCATACCCACTCTCCGTGAAGCACCCGCAGACGCCGAAGTCGCCAGCCACAAACTCCTTCTTCGCGCAGGGTACGTCCGCCAGCTTGGCGCCGGTATCTATAGCTATCTCTTCCTCGGCAATCGTTCCGTCAACAAGATCGTCGCCATCGTCCGCGAAGAGATGGATCGCATCGGCCAGGAGTTCCTCCTCCCCGCCCTCAACCCCAAAGAAGTATGGGAAGCCAGCGGACGCTGGTCCGTCATGGGCGACAACATGTTCCGCCTCAAGGACCGCAAGGGCGCAGAACTCTGCCTCGCCATGACCCACGAAGAGGTCATGACCGACATCGCCCGCAAGGAACTCCGCAGCTACAAACAACTTCCCCAGATCTGGTACCAGATCCAGACCAAGTTCCGCGACGAGCCCCGCCCCAAGTCCGGTCTCCTCCGCGTCCGCCAGTTCATCATGAAGGACGCCTACTCCTTCGACATCGACGAAGCCGGCCTCGACCTCTCCTACAGCAAGCACGACGCAGCCTACCGCAGCATCTTCTCCCGCTGCGGACTCCAGTTCGTCGCAGTCGAAGCAGACTCCGGCTCCATGGGCGGCTCCGCCTCGCAGGAGTTCATGGTCTACACCGACGCCGGTGAAGACCTCATAGCCTCCTGCCCCACCTGCAGCTACGCCGCCAACCTCGAAAAAGCCACCAGCCAGCTCACTCCCATAGAGGATCTCGCCCCCACCGGCGACGGCACCCCCGAGCTCGTCCACACACCAGGCAAAGCCTCCATCGCCGACGTAACTGAATTCTTCGGCATCCAGGCCTCACAAGACATCAAGTGCGTCGCATTCATGGGCTCCACCACTGCGTCCGAAACCCTCCGCCCTGTCGTCGCCTTCCTCCGCGGCGATCACCAGGTCAACGAAGCCAAGCTCAACTTTATCGCCGGCACCACGGAACTCCGCCCAATGACTCCCGAAGAGCTTGAGGTTCACATCGGTGGCCCCGCCGGCTTCCTCGGCCCCATCGGCATAGCCGAAGTCATGACTAACGGGTCCCTCAACGGCCTCAACTCCGGCAAGGAACTCAGCAAGATCAAAGGCATCTTCCGCAACAATCCCACCGAAGGCCTCAAGACCATCGTCATCATGGATCTTGGTCTCCAGGGCCGTACCAACCTCGTCGCCGGGGCCAACAAGCTCGACTATCACTTCCGCAACGTCACCCCCGCCCGCGACATAACACCCACCCTCATCGCCGACGTCCGCAACATCAACGAAGGCGAACCCTGCCCCATCGACGGCTCTCCCCTGCGCCTCGGCAAGGCAGTCGAGATCGGCCACATCTTCAAACTCGGCCGCAAGTACACCTCCAGCATGGGCGCCTCCGTCCTCAACCGCGACGGCAAGGAAGTCACTCCCATCATGGGCAGCTACGGCATCGGTATCGAACGCATCCTCACCGCAGCCATCGAAACCTCCGCCGCAGCCAACGGAGGCAGCGCCTACGCCCTGCACCCGGCCATCGCGCCTTTCCAGGTAGTCGTCACCATAACTAACGTCGGTGACGCCGCTCTCCTCCAGGCAGGTGAAAAAGTCGCAGCAGACCTCGAAGCCGCTGGTCTGGACGTCCTCCTCGACGACCGTGACGAGCGCGCTGGAGTCAAATTCAAGGACGCAGACCTCGTCGGCATCCCGTATCGCATCAATATTGGAAGAGGTGTAGCCGAGGGCAAGGTTGAACTCGTCGATCGCCTCCAAAACCTCAATCAGGACATCGCCATCAACGAAGCCGCTGCCTATCTCTCAGCCTTGGTCACCAGCGTTCTGGCTGAAGCATCAGCAGCTCAGTCTTCCCATTTCAGTCTCCTAACCGTCTAAACTCATAGCGCTAGGTAAACCTTGGCAGTCAAACTCAAGTACGGCAACTCAACTCGCGCCAGATCAAATCACTCCGACTTCGGAGCGCGTCTCATTCGCTACGCGGTCATCTTCGTCCTCGGCTGTGTTCTCCTCGGCACTGCCATCTTCGGATTCTTCTACTTCCGCTACGAGCGCATCGTCGACGACCGCCTCGCCTCCGGCCCCATCTTTGCCAGCGTCTCGCAGATCTACGCCGCCCCGAAGGAAGTCCGGACCGGCCAGAAACTCACCGCGGCATCCATCGCCCGCGATCTCCGTCAGGCCGGCTACAACGCCAACACGGAACTCGGAACCTTCCAGCTCAACGGCGACAGCATCCTCGTCAAGCCCGGCCCTCAGAGCTATCACGCCACCGATGGCGCCACCATCAACACCGCCGGCGGCGAAGTCCAGAGCATCACTGCCGAAAACGGTGCCACCCTCAGCGGCTACTCCCTCGAGCCGCAACTCATCACCTCTCTCTCTGAGGACAAGAACCGCACCAAGCGACGCCTCGTCAGCTACAGCGAAATACCGCCCAGAATGGTTCAAGCCGTCACCGCCATCGAAGACCGCAGCTTCTTCGAGCACGGCGGCGTCAACTACCTCCGCATCGCAAAGTGCGCCGTCGAAGACGTCATCTCCCACCACAAGGAGTGTGGTGGCTCCACCCTCACCATGCAACTCGCCCGAGGATTCTTCCTCAGCCCCGAGAAGCGCTTCACCCGCAAGCTGAAAGAAATCATGATCACCTTTCAGCTTGAGTCCCACTTCAACAAACAGCAGATCTTCGAGATGTACGCCAACCAGATCAACCTCGGTCAGCGCGGCAGCTACGCCATCAACGGTTTCGGCGAAGCAGCCCAGGCGTTCTTCGGCAAGAATCTCGGTCAACTCGACACCGCCGAGTGCGCTCTCCTCGCCGGAACCATCCAATCCCCCAACCGCCTCAACCCCTATCGGCACCCCGAGCGCGCCATGGAGCGCCGCAACCTCGTCATCGACTCCATGGTCCAGACCGGGGCCATCACCGAGTCCGAAGCCTCCCGTGCCAAAGCCGAACCACTGCGCCTCGCACCGCCCAACGTCGACGCCAGCGAGGCCCCCTACTTCGTCGATCTCGTTCACGACCAGATCGTCCAGCGCATCGGCGACACCGACACCGCCCGCGCCAGCCTCCGCATCTACACCTCGCTCGACCCCGAACTCCAGCGCGCCGCCTCTGAGGCCGTCGAAGCAGGCATGCGCAACGTAGACGAACTCGTCCGCAAGCAGCACGGCAAGAGCTCCGGCCCCATCACCTACCCGCAGGTCTCGCTCGTCGCCCTCAACCCCCACACCGGACAGGTCCTCGCCCTCGTTGGCGGTCGCAACTACGGCATCTCCCAGCTCAACCACGCCGTCGCCAAGCGCCCCACCGGCTCCATCTTCAAGCCCTTTGTCTACGCCGCGGCCTACAACACTTCGCTCAGCGGAACCTCCCTCGGCGACGGCGGTGTCTTCACCGCCCTCACCCAGCTCAACGACGAAGCCACCACCTTCACCTTCGACAACGGCCGCCAGACCTACACCCCCCGCAACTACAAGGACGAGTTCCACGGCAACGTCACCGCCATCTACGCCCTCGCGCACTCCCTCAACAACGCCACCATCTCGCTCGGCCAGCAAGTCGGATTCGAGAACGTAGCAGCCCTCGGACGAGCCTCCGGTGTCACCTCAGCCCGCGGAACCCCCTCCGTCTCCCTCGGCGCATACGACGCCACACCGCTCGACATGGCCGGCGCCTATACCGTCTTCGCCAACAACGGAGTTCACCTCACCCCCTGGCTCCTGGCCTCCGTTCGCAACACCCACGGAGACATCGTCTCCGACTTCGCCCCCGACGCCAAGCAGGTCATGGACCCCCGCGCCGCCTACCTCACCCAGTCCCTCCTCGAAGGTGTCATGAACTTCGGCTACGGATACGCCGTCCGCCAGCGCGGATTCATGGCTCCCGCAGCCGGTAAAACCGGCACCTCCCACGACGCATGGTTCGCCGCATACACCTCCAACCTCATCTGCATCGTCTGGGTCGGCAACGACGACTACACCGACGTCAAACTCTCCGGAGCCATCGCCTCCGCACCCATCTGGGCCGAGTTCATGAACCGCGCCATCCAACTCCCGCAGTACTCCGACGTCAAATCCTTCTCCCCACCCGAGGGCGTCTCAAACTACCGCATCGACAAAGCCACCAACCTCCTCGTCGACTCCTCCTGCCCCGACGGCAACTTCACCGCCGCCTTCCTCGACGGCACCGCCCCCCAGAACACCTGCAGCCACATGACCGAATCCCCGCAGAACTTCATCCAGAAGCTCTTCGGCATCGGCGGCCACAACGACTCCGCTCCCACCAACCCCCAGCAGTCCCAATCCCCCAACACCCCACCCGACGGCAACGCCCCCGACACCAACCCTGCCACCCCCCAGAAGAAGAAAAACATCTTCCAAAAGATCTTCGGCGGCGGCAACGACAAGAACCAACAACCCCAGTCCAACCCGCCACCCCAATAGCAATAGTTCTTGCTGTCATCCTGAGCGCAGCGAAGGATCTGCTGCCTTTGCTGTTGCCTTTGCTGTTGCCTTTGCTGTTGCCTTTGCTGTTGCTGTTGCCTTTGCTGTTGCTGTTGCTGTTGCTGTTGCTGTTGCTGTTGCTGTTGCTGTTGCTGTTGCTGTTGCTGTTGCCGTTATTGTTGCCTTCGCCTTTGCTGTTGTTGTTGCCTTCGCTGTTTGTTCTTGCTGTCATCCTGAGCGCAGCGAAGGACCCCGAGGATCTTCACTCACCTCAAAAACGTAAACCTTTCAACCCAAACCCTCAACCACGTCCGCCAACCACCCTCTACCTAGATCGGAAAAGGCAACCATCCTCTCCGCACCACTTGAACTGTCGGCTTATCCCTGTCTCACCATTCAACTTTCAAACAAACACCTCATTTACGCCACAACGAGACTAGCAAACAACTACCGCTACCAGTCGTTGCTTGCTCTCGGCATTCGCTCAGTCATGCGGCCTCACCCCATGCCCCGGTAAATGAGGCAATCCCCGCCGCACATTAAACCCCATAGCCCCAGCCACAAACCCAGCGTCCAGCAGCACCCTCGCCATCACACTCTCCGCCACCCCCACCCCATTCACCGTAGCGATCAACATCCCCGCCCGCCCCGCAGCATCATCCCCCTCCCGATCCCCCTGCACCCGCGCCACAAAAAATTCAGCCAGCGCCTTCGCCACCTGCCCCCGTCCGGGCTCCTCCTCCGGCAGAAACACCTGCACATTCGGATTCCCTCGTCGCACATAAGCTACCAGCGCCCCATCGCACAAAACCACCCGCGCCCCAACACTCCGCGTCAGCGACGAAGCAGCATCCCCACCCGTCGGCCACCGCAGCAGCGACCCATAAGGATTCGCCGGATCAGTCGCCGCCAGCATCACCATCTCCCCCCTCTCGCCCTCCCTCTCCACTCGCAACGACCGCAACAAATCCACCGCGGCCGGCATCGCAAACTGCGTCGCCCCCAGATCCGCTGCAAAGTACCCCCGCCGAACCTTCCCACTCTCCTCCATCGCCTTCAACACGTCATACACCGCGCTGAAACCACCCACCAACCCCTCCGCATGTGCCGTCTCCCGAAACACCACACCATACCGAGTCAACAACTGCGTCGCCATCGCAACGCTCCACGCAGTCGCAGGCCCACCCTTCGCAAACACCGCCGCATTCAATCCCCACCTCCCTTGCCCCGTAGGTGGAGTAGTCCGTCGCGACCGGAAACCGGGCCCCTGCCGATGCACCTTCTTCCCCCGTGATGTCACCGCCGGGCGCTCACAATAAGCCCGCAGCGCCGCCATACCATCATTCGTCACCATCCCCTTCCACACCAGGCCCCACAGCGCATCCAGCGTCTCCCCCGGATAACCCCCACCAATCCCATCATGCAAATCCTGAAAGAACGAAGCCCCCCGCCCCTTCAGATAAGCAACAATCTCATCCTCCTTCGTAACCGCCGCACTCTTCGCCTCTTCCCTCTCCGCCAGCGTCACCCGAGGTCCCGGCCCCTGCACCTGCCACAGCACCGGCAGCTTCTCCGCCAGATAGAGCCCCACCCGCCCATCCCGCTCCCCAATCGCATCGAAACCCACCCAAACCACCTCACCCGCCGCAATCAACATATCCAGATCCGAACTCTTATACCCCACCACCCGCGCCGGCAAAATCTCCGTCTCCAGCACAGAAGCCGCCAGTGGAGCGCCCTGCAGATTCTCAATCACATCCAACAGAGCATCCAACCCTCGCCGCGGCTGCACCACTCCCTGCCACCGCGTCAACAGTCTCGCCAGCACCCGCTGCTCCACTGGCTCAACTTCTTTACGTAACCGTGCCAGTGACTTTCTCCGAATCGCCCGTAGCACCTCCACATCGCACCACTCGCGATGAATACCACCCGGTCGGAAGCCACCCTCCACCACCCGGCCCGCCTGCACCAGCCGCTGCAACACCGCCTCCACACCTACCGCAGGCAAACCAAACCGCGCCGCCACATCGTTCGTAGTAAATGGTCCATTCGTCCGTGCAAACCGCCTCACCAGATCCACCATCGCCTCCGGAGAATCCTCCAGAAACGCCCCCGGCAACCCCGGCGGCAACGAAACCCCCAGCGCATCTCGGTACCGCGCCGCATCCTCCACCGCAATCAGCCGCTTCTCCCCCGCAACCTGCACCTCCAGCACCCGCCGAGCACGCATCAACTTCACAACACTCTCTGCAACCACTTCCGTTACACATCGCCGCAACAAATCTGCCCGAGTCAAATCCCCCAGCCGCAGCAGCAGATCGTGCACACCATCCATCGTCCGCGCCTTGTACGGATCAACCACGCACTGCAGTTGCTCCTCCGTCTCCTCGATCGCATTGATATCCAGCAGCTCGCGAAGATCCGCATCCCCCATCAACTCCCGCAACTGGTCCTGATCGATCGACAACGCCTGCGCCCGTCTCTCCGCCAGCGGTGCATCCCCGTCGTAGATATAGTTCGCCACATAGCTGAACAGCAGTGCGCTCGCAAATGGACTCGGCGTCCGCGAATCCACCGTATGCACCTGCAAACTTTTGTTCCCAATCGCACGCAAAGTCTCCATCAGCGCCGGCATATCGAACACATCCCGCAAACACTCGCGATAGGCCTCCAGCAAAATCGGAAAGCTCGCATACCGGCTCGCCACACTCAACAAGTCATACGCCCGCTTCCTCTGCTGCCACAGCGGAGTCCTCCCATCCGCCCTCCTCCTCGGCAGCAACAAAGCCCGCGAAGCACTCTCTCGAAACTTCGCCGCGAACAGCGCCGTCGCCCCCAACTGCTGCAGTACCAACTCCGCCGCCTCCTCCGGCTCCAGCATCAGCGCTTCCACATCAGGCGGTTCATCAGTCTCTGGAAAACGCAGCACAAAGCCATCTTCTGACCACATAGTCTCCACATCGTGTCCACGATTTGCACGCAGTTTTGCCGTAATCGCCATCGCCCACGGAGCATGAATCCTGCTCCCAAACGGCGTCAACACACACACCCGCCAATCTCCCAACTCATCCCTAACCCGTTCAATTACAACATTCCGGTCATCCGGAACCACCACCGTAGCCAGCTCCTGGTCCGCCAGATACCGCAACAAATTCTCCGCCGCCCCTTCCTGGAGGTCATGCTCTAACACCAGCCGCGTAACTGCCACATTCCGCGGCACTTCGCGCAACTCCCGCACCAGCGCACCAATCCGCCGCCCAAACTCCAGCGGCCTCCCCGCCTGGTCCCCATGCCAGAACGGCATCTTCCCCGCCTCACCCGGAGCCGGCGTCACCAGCACCCGGTCATGTGTAATCTCATCAATCCGCCACGTCGAGGCCCCCAGAATAAAGGTGTCTCCCGTCCGGCTCTCAAACACCATCTCTTCATCCAACTCACCCACCCGCACCGGCTTGTTGTGCAACCCCGCCAGAAAAACCCCATACAGCCCGCGATCAGGAATCGTCCCGCCATTCAGAATCGCAATCCGCTTCACCCCCTGCCGCGGCGTAATCCAGTTCTTCGTGCGGTCCCACGTAATCCTAGGTCGCAACTCCGCAAACTCGTCCGACGGATACCGCCCCGCCAGCATATCCAGCACCCCATCAAACATCCCTCGCCCCAACCCCGCAAACGGCGCTGCCCCTCGCACCAGCCCAAACAATGCCTCGTACGAAATCCCCGGACTCCCCTCTTCATCCGTCGCATGCTTCCGCCTCAACTCCGCATCCGCGACACTCAGCGGCGGATGCGCAATCACCGCCACCACCTGCTGAGCCAGCACGTCCAGCGGATTCCGCAGAAACCGTGTCGACTCCACATGACCCTCGTGCATCGCCCGCGTCACCGCTGCACACGCAATCAGATCCGCCCGATACTTCGGAAAAATAATCCCGCACGAAGGCGCTCCCACCTGGTGCCCCGCCCGCCCGATCCGCTGCATTCCACTCGCTACGCTTGGCGGAGCTTCAATCTGAATCACCAGATCGATCGCCACCATATCGATCCCCAACTCCAGTGAACTCGTCGCCACCAATGCCTTGATCTTCCCTGCCTTCAGCAGCTCTTCAATCTCCGTCCGCTGCGTGGCTGCCAGCGAACCATGGTGCGCCCTCGCAATCGGTTCACCGGCCAGTTCATTCAACGCACCCGCCAGCCGCTCCGCCACACGCCGAGCATTTACAAATATCAGCGTCGAAGTCCGCTCGCGGATAATCTCCAGCAACCTTGGATGAATACTCTGCCAGATCGAAGTCCGCTTCGGCCCTTGGCTCGCCGGCCCGCTCGTCTGCTCGTCAATCGCACCCAGCCGCGCCATGTCCTCCACCGGAACCTCTACCCTCAGCTCCAGTACCTTCTTCGCCCCCGCATTCACCACCGTCACCGGCCGATACCGCGGAGCATCGGTCTCGACCTGTAGCGACTCCTCCCCAGCCACCTCCGTCAGGATGCTATCAATCTCCGCATCCACCTCGTCCGCCCGCGCCATATATGTAACAGTTTTAGCTACGTTTTTCTCCCCCACTGCCTCCGCTCCACCCAGAAACCGTGCCACCTCCTCCAGCGGCCGCTGCGTAGCCGACAATCCAATCCGCTGAATCCGCCGCCCCGCCAGCGCCTCCAGCCGTTCTAGAGACAGCGCCAGATGCGCTCCACGCTTGCTAGGCACCAGCGCATGAATCTCGTCCACGATCACCGTCTCGACCGACCGCAACCTCTCCCCCGCCTCACTCGTCAGCAGCAGATACAGAGACTCCGGCGTCGTAATCAGAATGTCCCCAGGATGCCGCGCAAACCGCGCCCGCTCCTTCGGCGAAGTATCCCCAGTCCGCACACTGATCTCCGGCATCCGGACATCGACGCCTTGCCGCTGCGCCATATTCGCAATTCCTGCCAACGGAGACCGCAGATTCCGCTCCACGTCCACCGCCAGCGCCTTAAGCGGCGACAAATAAACCACACGGCACCCGCGCACCGCATCCGCAGGCGTCCGCATCATCAATTTGTCGAGACACCACAAAAACGCCGTTAGCGTCTTGCCCGTGCCCGTCGGTGCCAGAATCAGCGTCGACTCGCCCCGTGCAATTGCCGGCCACCCCTCCACCTGCGGAGCCGTTGGCCCGTCAAACACTTCCCTGAACCACTTCGCTGTGATCGGATGAAACAGCTCGAGCGAAGCCTTGGACCGTTCCCTCTCAACCTCCAGAGGCCGCACTTCTTCCGCAATCTTCTTCGTCTTTTTCTTCGGGTTCGATAGAGTCGTCAATTGCGTCCGGGGCATAGTTCGCACGTACTCTCAGCAGCATACCTGCCACCGTGAATTTTGATACATCCACCCACGTCTCGTCATTCGCTACATCAACCACTTACGACCCATTTGCAGGCCGGTAAACATAACTTCCCGAAGCAAACTCCACTTCAAACAGAGTTGTCGAATCCTCCGCCTGCTCTGCATTCCCCAACATCAGGTACCCCTCCGGCTCCATCTGCCGATGCACCTCGCTAAACACCCGGCTCCGGTCTGAACATCCAAAATACAACAGCACGTTCCGCAACAGCACCAAATCGAACAATGGCAGCTTCGGCAGAGGAGCGCACAAATTGGCATGCTGGAACTCACACATCCTGCGCACCTGCAGGATCACCTCCCACTCCTCGCCGTCACGAACAAAATACTTCACCAGCATCCGCGCTGGAAGTCCTCGGTTAACCTCCATTCTGCGATAACGGGCGGCCTTCGCCGACTCAATCACAGGTCTCGATAGATCAGTTCCAATGATCTTCACATCCCACTGCGCAAGCTCCGGAAAATGCTCGCAAATCAGCATCGCCAGGCTGTATGCCTCCTGCCCGGTCGAACTCGCCGCACTCCATATCCTCAACCTCCGCTCCTCCACACGACGAGCAATCAGTTGCGGAAGTATTGTCTCTCGCAAAATTTCAAAGGATGGCTTGTCCCGAAAGAAACTCGTCTCATTGATCATCATCGCCTCGGCCACCGCACGATGGAGTTGCGGCTGCTTGTCGTCCTTCAGAAGACTCACTAAGTCCTTCAGATTTGATGCCCCTGCCTGACGTACCATCGGCGCAAGTCGTGCATCGAACAACGTGTTGCGCGACGGATCAATCAGGTTCGACGATTGCCGCATCACAAGCTCACGCAGGTATCCATAATCCGTCTCAGAGCAAGCCATCTGCACCCCCCGATCTTTTCAGTCCATTAACTCCCGCCCTCTGATGGACGTTTAGGCTCGACCACGACTCCGGCATCCGGTGGCCGATGCGCCCCACTCGTACCCGCGCCGTCAACTCATCCGCCAGCGACAACAACGGCAGCATCGCATGGGCAATACCCGCCTGCGTTACCCGCCCCGGCATCCCCCAAACCACAGAACTGTCTTCATCCTGTGTCAACACCACACCACCCGCCTCATGCACCGCCCGTGCACCTGCCAACCCATCTGCCCCCATCCCCGTCATCACCAGCGCTAGCGTCCCCGGGCCATAGACTCTCACCGCAGAATGAAAGAGTTGGTCCACCGACGGCCTGCAATAATTCACCGGTGCGTCTCGATGCAGTCGAACCTGAACCATCCCAGCAGAAACCATATCTGCCGCTCCCTGCCCCACCTCCATGTGCGTGTCGCCCGGCGCCAGCCAAACTGTGCCAGGCCCCAGCACCGCTCCCTCATACGCCTCTTTCACCCGCAAGGAGCAACTCTGGTCGAGCCGCTCCGCCAACGCCCCCGTAAATAGCTTCGGCATGTGCTGCACAATCAGTACCGGCACTGGCAGATCAGCGGGAAGTCTCGGCAGCAGCAGTTCCAGCGCAGATGGCCCACCCGTCGAGACTCCAATCACAATCACTTCAATCCGTGTTCGTCCGGGTCCACATTCCGATCCCACACGCATCCTGACACTCTCATCGATCTTTAACTTGTCCAGTTCAGGAGCCGCAGCAACTCGTTTCGCCGCGCCCTGCCTCCCATTCGCCAGCGCCGCTACCTTCGGCAATAGCTGCTCAGACAGCGTCTTCAGTGACGTGCCAAAGTCGCTCTGCTCGCTTGGTTTCGTCACATAGTCGGAGGCCCCGCGCGCCAGTGCACGCAGCGTCGATCTTGCGCCATGCTCTGTATAGGCGCTGCACATAATCACTGGCAGCTGCGGACTCTCGTGCCTCAATCGGTCCAGCACATCCAACCCATGCATTCTCGGCATTTCGAGGTCCAGCAACAACACATCCGGCTGCAACTCCCGCACTGCCTCCAGGCACTCCACGCCATCTCGCGCCAAACCACACAGCTCCATGGCCGGCAGTTCGCTGCGGACATTCTCCGCATGAGTCAGAAACAGCGTGCGCATAATCCCACGCATCACCGCGGAATCATCCGCCACTAAAATCCGCAATCGACGCTGGCATACTAAAGCCATACTGGCTGTTCCTTTCATGTTGCTCTCAAGCCGCAACCGTAAACCCCAGCATGCACATCTTTTCTCGCAGGCTCTCCGGCGTAAACGGCTTCATCAGAAACTCGTCTGCTCCATATTCCAGTGCCTTGCAGATAAAGTAGTTGTCCGCCTCCGTCGTCACCATCATCACTTTCGTCGCAGGACTTAGCCTGGCCTCCCGCAGCTCTTTCACGCACTCCAGCCCGTTCATCACCGGCATATTCAGATCCAGGAGCATCAAGTCGAACCCGGCCTCCGTGCTCACGATACGCAGCGCATCCCGTCCATTCCCGGCCTCTTCGCACACCACACCCATCGGCTGCAGCAGCAGCCGGACATACTCCCGTATAAAACTTGAGTCATCCACAATCAGTACTCGCATCTCTACTCCCCTCTACTGCTCGATCGAAGCAGCCCGATCTCAGCCAACCGCATAGGTCGCAACTTACTTGGCTCAATACGGATCAATAGACCCATTGGCATCTTGTACACACCATCAAATAGGGCCTTGCCACGGTACGCCAACGTGCTCGGGTTCTGCTCAAGCATGCGTCCTCTCACCGTCACCACGCCGCCCACGGCGTCTACCATCAGCCCAAATCGCTCGCCTTGCTCCTCATCCTCCAGCACCAGTACCGGGTGCTGTCCCTCACGTTCCGGCAGCCCAAGCAACGCCCTGAAGTTCAGCGTCGTCAGCACATCTCCGCGGTTCGGAATCACTCCTGCAATAAACGCCGGTGCCATTGGAACGCGTTGCACCTCAAGCTCTCCCAATACCTCTCGAATCTTTCTTGTGTCGATACCAAACCACTCATCCCCCGTCTGAAACGAACACAACGAGTCCATCTCATCTGCGCTCTCCTGTGCGATTCCGGCCAGCGACATCACGCCACCTCTCCCCACACAACCCCGCCATCAACTTCGTAGGACACCGTCGTCAACCTTTCGCCCACCAGCGCCAATCGCGCACCCTCGGACGCCATCGTATCGTCCAGCAATCTACCCGCTGACACATCCAGAACCCGTCTCACCACCCGGCCCGTCGTATGCATCCCATCCGCACCTCCAGCACAGATCAAGATCGTCGCCACGGCTGCACCACCCACTTCATCTGCAGCCCTAAGCTCCTCGATTACCCCACCTTCGTCTCTTAGCGGAAGCGTCTCCCCGCGATACTGCAGTAGCCGCCGCCCGCTCGCATATTCAATCTGCGCCAGCGGTACGCTTTCGATCCGTACCACCGCATTCAAGGGCAGCGCACTTCGCTCGCCCAGCCGGTCCTCGAAGATCAGGAACGATGCTTCTCCCATGACGCCTGCCTCATGTCTCTCAACTACTGCATCCACAACAGCAATCTCGCTGGCCTTCACGCCTGCCCGCTCCGCTGCCACGGCTACATCCAGAATCATCGCCAGGGTTCCATTACCTAGCACCGTAGCGCCAGAGAACAATCCAATCTCCCGCAGCGTCGCAGAGAGCGGCTTGACCACAATCTCCTCCGGCGCCAACAACTCCTCTACCACCAGACCGTACCGCCGCCCTTCCGCCTCCAACACCGCCACGTAGAGTCCCTCTCTCTCGGCCGTAACTCCTGGCGCAAATCCCATCAGTTTGTCCAGCCACACCATCGGCAACAAGCTCTCCCGCAATCGATAGAACTGCGCACTTCCAATCCGCTCAACTGCCGTCCCCATCTCCCGCGCGGGAATGTACACCAGTTCCATCAGCGCATTCTGCGGTAGCGCGAAGCTCTGTCCCCCACTCCGCACCACCAGCGCCGGAACAATCGCCAGCGTCAGAGGAACCCTCAGTCGCAGCGTCGTACCGCATCCCACGCGAGACTCGATCTCAACGCTCCCTCCAACTTTCTCGACGTTGGCGCGCACCACGTCCATTCCAACCCCACGGCCCGACACATGCGTCACCGCCGCCGCCGTCGAGAACCCTGGCAAAAAAATCAGTTGCAGCGCCTCCCGCTCGGTCATCGTCGCAGCCTGCTCGACCGTCACCAACTGGCGCTCCACCGCCTTCGCCTTCACTCTCTCCATCGCGATCCCAGCGCCGTCATCGGCAATCTCAATCACCACCGATCCACTCTGGTGGAATGCCTTCAGCCGCACACATCCTTCCGTCGCCTTACCCGCCAGCACGCGGTCGACCGGCGCTTCAATCCCGTGATCCACAGCGTTCCTCACCGCATGCGTCAGCGGGTCCTTGATCGCCTCCAGCAAACTCTTGTCCAGCCCAGTATTCTGCCCGGTAAACTCCAGGCGTACTTCACGCCCACACGTCTTAGCCAGGTCTCGCACCATCCGCGGAAACTTCTTGAACAGGTGCCCCACAGGCTGCATGCGGGCCTGCATCACCGTCTCCCGCAGATCGGCCGTAATCCCATCCAGCCTCCGCGCCAGCTCCGGAAAGTTGCTCGCAACCGTATCGGTTCGCAATATCTGATTTCGCGTCAAAACCAGGTCGCCCACCAGATTCATCATCCGGTTCAAAACCTCAACATCGATACGCAGCGTCTTATCATTTGCGCCTGATTCAGGCACAGATGACATCGCAGCCGCTACATGTTCCACTCCTGGCGAAGCACTGGCAGCAGCTTGCAAAGCCTCAGATACTCCCGCCTCGTTAAGAGCAACCAGCAATCCGATCAGTCTGCTGTCGTCATCGCTCGCCCGCGTCCCTTCACCACCCGTACTCTCAATCAGCGTCAGAATCCTGCGCAGTCCATCCATCAGTTCCAGCAGTCCATTTATCAGGGACTCCGTCACCATCACCCGGCCATCTCGCAGCGCGCCCAGCAGATTCTCTCCCGCATGCGCCAGCTTCTCCAGTCGATTGAATCCCAGAAATCCCGTCGCCCCCTTGATCGTATGAACCGCGCGGAAGATCTCTCCCACCAGTTCACCGTCGCCAGGCCGCTGCTCCAGATCAGTCAGGCACCGTTCCATCCGGTCCAGTCCCTCCTGGCTCTCTGCGATAAATTCCTTAGTCAGCTCGTCCACACATCCCTTATCGGGCGAACCTGTCGCTGCATTAGCTTCTCCCTCTTGCCTTCACGTCAGACACCCGATAGCCTCACAAATCATGCCCACCAATAACCCTCCCCATGACCTAAGCCCGGCACAACTCGCGGAGTTGCAGAAGCGCGCCCTCGCTGTAGCCCACAACGCCTACGCACCCTATAGTCACTTCCGCGTCGGCGCCGCGCTGCTGCTTGCCAGCGCTAACGAATCGGACACGGACGTCATCGTCACCGGATGCAATGTAGAGAACGCATCCTTCCGCCTCACCACCTGCGCCGAGCAGTCCGCCATCGCCGCTGCCGTCAGCCTTCACGGCCCCACTATCCGCATCCGCGCCATCGTTGTCACCAATCTCAACAACTTAGCCTGCCAGCCCTGCGGGGCCTGCCGCCAAACCATCTTCGAGTTCAGTACCCACGACACCCGCATCTTCTTTCCCTCCGACGACGGCACCACCTCCGAAGCAACCATCACCAACCTTTTGCCCGCGGCCTTCTTCTTGAAGAACTGACTATGACCCAGCTACCCCAGGCTCCCCTCCACATCATCGACATCATCCGCCACAAGCGCGACGGCCTTACCCTCTCCGACGCCGAAATCCAGCACTTCATCCGCAGCGTCGTTGATCACTCCATCACCGACAGCCAGACCTCCGCGCTCCTCATGGCCATCTTCCTCCGCGGCCTCACCCCGCAAGAACTCGCCGCCCTCACCACCGCCATGCGCTTCTCCGGAGAGGTCTTCGACGCCACTCCACTCCACACCTTCACCATCGACAAGCACTCAACCGGCGGCGTCGGCGACAAAACCTCCCTTCTCATCGCTCCCATCCTCGCCGCCGCTGGCCTGGCCGCTCCCACTCCCGCAGGCATCCCAGGCATCTGCGTCCCCATGATCTCGGGTCGCAGCCTGGGACACACGGGAGGGACTTTAGACAAGCTCGAAACCATCCCCGGCTTCAACACCCAACTCTCCCTCCAGCAGTTTTTCGACACCCTCAAATCCTGCGGCGCCTCCCTCATCGGCCAGACCCCAACCCTGGTCCCCGCCGACCGCATTCTCTACGCGCTCCGCGACCACATCGGCACCATCGAGTCTCCCAACCTCATCACCGCAAGCATCATGAGTAAGAAGCTCGCAGAGTCCCTCAACGCCCTCGTCCTCGACGTCAAAACCGGCAGCGGAGCCTTCATGAAGGTTTACGAAGACTCCAAACACCTCGCCAGCCTCATGGTCCAGACCGGCACCCTCGCCGGCACCCGCACCGTCGCGCTCCTCACCAGCATGGACCAACCCCTTGGCCGCTTCTCCGGCAACTGGGTCGAAGTGTGGGAGTGCGTCGACATCATGAAGCAGCATCGCCACCCCATGTCCGCCGACCTCATCGCCCTCACCAATATCCTCTCTGGCTGGATGCTCCACCTCGCCGGCCACGCCGACTCTCCCGAAGCAGGCGCAGCCCTCGCCAACGAGATCCTCCTCTCCGGCAAAGCCTTCCAAGCCTTCCTCAAAATCGTGCAAGCCCAGGGCGGCGACATCACCCTCTTCGCCGGCGAAGCCAACCCCGCCACATTCCACAAACCCACCGCCACCCGCACCCTCAAGGCCGAAACCGCCGGCTACCTCAGCTCTATGGATTGCACCGAAGTAGGCTGGGCTGTCCAGCGCCTCGGAGCCGGCCGCGCCAAACCCGGAGACCCCGTCAGTGCCCACGCCGGCATTGAGGTGCACCTCAAACTAGGCGATAAAGTAGAGCCCCACCAACCCCTCATTACCCTCTTTGCCGAAGACGAGTCCCTTCTCGCAGAACCCTACGAAATGCTCCGCTACACCCTCAAAATCACCCCAAACCCACCCACCGTCCAATCCCTCATTCGCGAAGTCATCACCGCAAACTAGCTCCAAGCCCGCGACACTCAGACAGCAGTTTTCTCATCCCAGCAGAAATCCACAACATAATATGTATTTGAAATGTATATTCAAGGCATGAGGTATTCATGCTAACGAATCAAATGCAAATCGTTAAAGCCACCGTCCCCGTCCTGCAGAAACATGGCCTGGAAATCACAAGGGTCTTCTATGAGCAGATGCTCACCGAACACCCCGAGCTCAAAGCCCAGTTCGACCCCGAAGCCCAGAAAGATGGCTCACAGTCCCGCCGACTCGCCGGCGCCATTCTCGCCTACGCCGCCAACATCGACCGGCTCGACCAACTCACCGCAGGCGTCGACAAGATCGCCTACCGTCACGTCGACGTAAATGTCCTCCCCGAGCAGTACCCTATCGTCGGCAAACATCTGCTCGGCGCCATCAAAACCGTCCTCGGAGAAGCCGCTACCCCCGAGATCCTCGACGCCTGGGCCGCTGCCTACGGCCAGTTGGCAGACATCCTCATCGGCCGCGAAAAGGCCATCTACGCCGAACAACTGGAGCCTGCAGCCGTCTAGCCCCTTTTAGCTTTAGCTCGAAGATCGCAAAAGGCTGGATAATAGCCCAAGGGCATCTTCCTTCAACTATGCAACTCACACGCTTTTCCGACATCAGTCTGCGTCTCTTGCTGTACCTCGCGAGCCGTGACCATCCTCTGGATGCAACCGTCACGGCTCGCGCTACGTCTACGCTCTTCCAAGTCCCCTATACCCACATGGTCAAGGTCGTCTATCAACTCGCCCAGCACGGCTTGATCGTCACCACCAAGGGAAAGGGCGGTGGACTGCGCCTCGCCCGCTCTCCCGAGTCAATCGGCATCGGAGAAGTTCTACGTATCACCGAACCCGGAAAATCCGTAATCGATTGCTTCACCCAGCCCTGTCCCTTGCGCTTCGACTGCCTGCTCAAACATGCCTTGGATGAGGGCTACAACGCGTTCTTCGTCCACATGGACAAGTTCACTCTTGCGGATCTCGCCACCATGCCCGCCCTCAAGCAGCTCGTCCAGCTCTCCGCTTAGTACCACGCGCCCTCAAACCCGCATCCACGCGGTCTTTCTCTATCCCCCGTCCCCACTCTCCAGTACACTCCCCATAACACCCAAAAATATCCTCGGCTGGAGACCACGCATTGGCCCGATTCACAGGACTTCTCGGACTCATAACCTTCCTCTGTCTCGCCTACGCGCTCTCCACCAACCGCCGCGCCATCAAGTGGCGCACCGTAGCCTGGGGTCTCGGCCTCCAGATCGTCTTCGCAGTCCTCGTCATCAAGTGGACCTACGGCCAGACCATCCTCCACACCGCCAGTCAGGCCGTCACCGCACTCCTCGGCCACTCCGTCGAGGGCTCCTCCATGGTCTTCGGCCCACTCGGCACCCCCGGCAACCCCCTCGCCATCTTTGCCTTCGCCGTCCTCCCCACCATCATCTTTATCTCTGCTTTCTTCGCCATCTTCTACCACATCGGCTTCATGCAACAGGTCATCCGAGTCGTCGCATGGATCATGCAGCGCACCATGGGCACTAGCGGTGCCGAGTCCACCAACGTCGCCGCCAGCATCTTCATGGGACAGACCGAAGCCCCCCTCACCATCCGGCCATTCCTCGCAGGAGCCACCAACTCCGAACTCATGACCATCATGACCTCCGGCATGGCCCACGTCTCAGGCGGCATCATGGCCGCCTACATCAGCTTCGGCATCAATGCCCAGGACCTCCTCTCCGCCGTCATCATGACCGCCCCCGGCACAATCCTCGTAGCCAAGATGCTCGTGCCCGAAACCGAAGTTCCCGCTACCGCCGGCACAGTCGTCATGCCCCCCAACGAAGAACACAAAAACGACAACTTCATCGCCGCCATCGCCCGCGGCACCTACGACGGAGGCCAGCTCGCCTTCAACGTCGCCATCATGCTCATCAGTTTCCTCGCTCTCGTCGGCCTCCTCAACGCCACCATGCTCGGCATCTCCAACTTCACCTGGGCCCACGGTCACATCCGCTTCCCCCACTCCCTCAACGCCGTCCTCGGCTTCTTCGGAGCACCCATCGCCTGGCTCATCGGCATCCCCTGGAACGAGGCACCCGCCATTGGAAACCTCCTCGGCACCCGCGCCGTCCTCAACGAGTTCGTCGCTTACACCCAACTAGGCCTGCAAAAAAAGATGCTCGCCCCCCGCACCTTCTCTATCGCCACCTTCGCCCTCTGCGGATTCGCAAATCTCAGCAGCATCGGCATGCAGATCGGCGGCATCGGCGCCCTCGTTCCCAACCGCCGCAACGACCTCGCACGCCTCGGCCTCCGCGCCATGCTCGCCGGAACCATGGCCAACCTCATGTCCGCCAGCATCGTCTCCATGCTTCTCAAGTAACCTCAAAAGACAAACATGACCGATCTCTACGCCAAAGCACAATCCGCAGCCAACTTCATCCGCAGCAAGACTCCCCCCACCCCTCGCCTCGGCATCATCCTCGGCTCTGGCCTCGGCAACTTCGCCTCCCAGGTCTCGGAACCAACCACCATTCCTTACTCCGATATTCCCCACTTCCCCCAGTCCACCGTCGTCGGCCACTCCGGCCAACTCGTCCTCGGCCACATCGCCGGAGTCCCCGTAGCCGTCATGCAAGGCCGAGTCCACGCCTACGAGGGCTACCCTCTCTCTGCCGTCACCTTCCCCACCCGCGTTCTTGGCCTCCTTGGCTGCACCACCCTCATCGTCACTAACGCCGCCGGCGGCATCCGCCCCAACATCCCCCAAGGCTCCCTCGTCGCCATCTCCGACCACATCAACCTCACCGGCTCAAACGCCGCCCTGGGTCCCAACGAACCACGCTTCGCCATCAAACCCAGCACAGGTGAGCGCTTCTTCGACATGTCCACCGCCTACTCCCCCGCGCTACGCACCCTCGCTATCGACGAAGCCGCCAGACAAGGTTTCACACTCACGGAAGGCGTCTACCTCGCCGTCCTCGGCCCCAGCTTCGAAACCCCTGCCGAGATCCGTGCCTTCCGCACCCTCGGAGCCGACCTGGTCGGTATGTCCACCGTCCACGAGGTCATCGTCGCCCGCCACATGGGCATCGAAGTCCTGGGCCTCTCTCTCGTCACCAACATGGCCGCCGGAGTCACCAACGAAATCATCCACCACGAGGATGTCATCGAGATTGGCCGCCGCGTCGAACGCCAGTTCACCACACTCCTTACCGCCCTCATTCCACAAATCGCAACCTCCTGATAGCCCTGGACACCACAGCCTCCCCCCGGCGCTCCCTTATCCAATGCATCGCAGGATGCTCAGGCTCAGGCAATACACTCCCCTCTCCGGCTAGTTCCCGATACATCGCAGACACCGCCGCCCGCGCCCCCTCAGACAAGACCCACCGATCGTCCCGAGTTGCAATCTCGGCTCCAAACCGCACCACCGCCCGTACACCCCGTAATCCAAGAAACGCAAATATATGCGGCGCGAACAACGTATCCCCCCACCAGCAAACGTCATTCGCAACTGTCGCCGTACCATTACCCTCGTCCAGGGAGTACCGCAGCGCCGCAACACTCAGCGGAACCTCATCCTTGAGCACCGAGTGAAACAGCCCCCGACGAAACGGCATCACCCCACCTTCCGGATACAGCCCATCCGTAGTAGTTCCCTCCGGAAAGAACAGCACTGGCAATCCCCTCCGGTAGGCCTCCGCCATAGCAGCATTCACCCCCGGATACGTAGCAGGCCCACCGCCCCGCTCTACATAGACAGTCCCCGCCTGCGCCGTCAGCCATCCCAATAGAGGCCAGCGACGCACCTCAGTCTTCGCCACCATCACAAACGGCGTTATCGCACTGAACATTAAAATATCAAGGTAACTTAAATGGTTACACACTACTACGCCACCCCTCGGCAGCGCGCCCTCGACCCTCAGGCCAACTCCCATCCACCGCACAATACGTCGGCACCACCCATGAATCCAGATCGCGCCTTCCCTGCCCACAGTAGGCCTTCGCAGGCGTCCATCCACCGTAGCCGCCGCCAGCAACGCCAGCAGCAGCAACCCCCTCCACACCGCTCGCAGCGCACGTCCTGCCGTCAGCTCAGCACCCCTCAAGAAACCGTGTCGCCATCCGTGGATGCAGCGTCTGCAGATCGAGAATCGTCAAAAAAACGATCGTCTTGAACTCCCGATCAATCGCCGGCTCACCGCATACCTTCGCCCCAATCGTCAGGTACGCTCGCAGCAGTTTTGGCGCACGCATGTCCTCAATCATCCCAACCACCGCCGGCATCCGGAACGGTGCAGTAGGCTGCGTCTCCAACTCCGCCTCCACCATGGAACTCTTCAATGAGCGGTACACCGCATGTCCCATCTCCGGATTCTGTGAAGTCAGCGAACAGCAGCCCATCATGTAACGCCCGCCATTCACCAGAGCATATCGCGCAATCCCACGCCACAGCAGGTGCAGCACCTCCTGTGAACGATGCTCCCGATGGATGCAAGCGCGACCCAGTTCTACAATCTGGCTGCGCATCGCCTCATACGGTGCAAAGCAGAACTCCTGCTCGCTGTAGTAGCCAAAATGCCGCTCTGCCACGTCTCCCATCTGGATCCGGTACGTCCCGACAATCTTGCCCGTCGACGCATCTTCCACAATCAGGTGGTCGCAAACATCGTCGAAGCGGTCCGTATCGTAACCATCCGCATACGACGACTCCAACCCCTCGTTCATCTCCAGGTTGAAGACCAGAAACCGCAGCCGATAAGCTGCCAGTCGCTCTGCCTCCGTTACTGCAAGTCGTGCGACGTAAAGGCCTGCCTCAAGCCGGATATCTTTCTTTGAAGGCAGCCGATTCGGCAACTCACAATAAACATTGACGTCGGGTACCAGTACAAGTGACTGCGACTCAATTGCAGCGAGCATCGACTCTCCTCATGCCGTTCAATATCTGAGGTTGCGTCTCTCACTCTGCCGTCTCTTCTCTAATACCAGTTGTACGTACGATGAAGATTAGTTGAATCAGTTAATGGTGCACTTCCTCCGCCAACTGCCCAGCCGCCAACTCCATCACCGCCAGCCTGGCCTCCACCGCCGCATGTTTCCGGTGCAACAAGTCACTCGAAAACTCTATCGGCCTCTCAGCAAACCGTACCTCCGCCCGCACGTTTCTGAGCCCCAGAAAACGAAATACATGCGGCCACATCGGTTGCTCCCCCCAATAGCAAACATCATCTTCCACACTCACTCCAGCCTCATTCCCTTCACCCAGCGAGTACTGCAAATAGGCAGCCGTTACAGGTGCACCCACATCCGTCACTTGCCCCAGCAGTCCGGAACGGAACTTCAACATAGTCTTTCCATTCGTCGTAGTCCCCTCGGGAAAGAACACCACCGGCAGCCCCTCATCCATCGCTGCCTGCATCCTGCCTCTGGCCCGCACCGCCGACCCACCATGCCCCCGTTCCACGTACACCGTTCCAGACATCGTCGTCATCCACCCCACTACCGGCCAGTCCTTAATCTCCAACTTCGACACAAACACGCAAGGGCGCAGCGCCGCAAATACTGCAACATCCACGTAGCTCAGATGGTTTGAAATCACCGCTCCCCGCGCCGGGAACTCTCCAATCACAGTAATCTCAACACCCAGCTTCTTCACAGCTCGCGCACAGAACCGATGCAGCCAATCCGCACGCGCCTGCCGCGTCGCAGGACGTGTCATCGCCAATTCAGCCCCTGCCACCAGAAACACCCCCACCAACTGAATGCTCCGTCCCACCGACCGCAGAAAAAACCGCAAAGAACTCACGTATCCCAACCTCCGCACCATTCAACTTCATCACTTGCCAACCGCAGACTATCCTCGCAGTCTATCCTCTAGAGAGTGACACGGACTCAAACACTCCCGCAGCACGGCTGGGCCTATCGCCGCATCGCGCTCCCCGTCCTTGCTCTCCTGCGACGCGGAGCCTCCCCTCAAAAGCTCGCCTGGAGCCTCGCCGCCGGCATACTCATCGGCATCAACCCTCTCATCGGCTCCACAACCATCCTCTGCCTAGCGCTCGCATTCGTCTTCCGCCTCAACATCGTCGCGTCGCAGATTACGAATCACCTCGCCTATCCCTTGCAGATCATCCTCGTCATCCCGTTCATCCGCCTGGGCAGTCGAGTCTTCCACACCCCACCCATGCCGCTCTCTCCCCACGAGCTCTTCCACGCCGCGCGCTCCACGCCCTTCGCCCTCGCGCACCAGCTCTGGTTATGGGAGAGTCATGCCCTCATCCTCTGGGCTATCCTCGCCGTCGTCCTCATCCCCATCATCGCTCTGATGCTCACTCCACTTCTTGCCCGCCTTCTCAGTCGAGTCCAGCACCACCAATATCCCCTCATCCCCGAAGCCTGATTCTCCAGCCCAATCTCAAGGCCGGTACGCCGGTACCGGATCAGCCGACCTCACCCAAGCTGTATAGATCATGTCTCGTAACTCCGTAGCTCCAGCCGCCAGGCGCTCATCCACAAACGCCTTCCCCTCAGCCGTCCCCGCCCCCCCAAACCCACCTGCCTTCTCCAACTGATACGTCTTCTCCACAAGCGTATTCGAGTGCCGTAGATAAGCCATATACTCCACAAACACATCTCCCATCACCACCGGCTTCGATCCCATCAGCGGAGCCACATCCCCCGCCTTCACATGCGCTGTCACAAACGTGCTCTCAAACTGCGAGTGAATCCGGTGCTCCGTCGTATATCCATTCGGATTCGGTCCCATCCATCCGTTGTACTGAATCGACGTATGCAGCGGCATCGACCCATCCGCCACATAGTGCCCCAGCCATCCCGCCAGAAAAGTAATCTCGCACTCCACCGGCTTCGTATCCTCGCCCTTCGCCTGCAGCCCCCGATACTCCCGCATCGCAGCCTTCAGCCGCTCCCATAACTCCACCGTCTCGTACGGCTGCATCCCCACCTTCTCTGGAGTCAGTGCCATATCCAGATGCGACTTCTGCGCATACGCCAGCGCCCGCACATAGTCATACCGCCGCCGCGGTAGCTCTCCCAATAGATCCGCCTCCTCCAGATTTATAAAGTGCTCCGGAGCCTGCGCCGCATTTAACTCCGGCTCCGTCGCATTACGCCACCGATCCGGTTCCGGCCCGTAATACTCCAGCGCATTCAACCCCGCAGCAGACCGCAGAAACTCCGGCACAGCCACCGGCAACCCCACCCCCGCAAGCCGATTAATAATCTTATGCCCATCATTACCCCACGCAAAGCTCTGCTGAACCGTCATCACAGGCACAAGCGCCACCGCCACAACCGCCCGAAACAGCCCAAACATCTTCGTCATGCGAAGAGTATAACCAGCAACCTAAACCACCACCACCGCTCCATCCACCGCCACACTCCCGAACACCCGCCGATAACGCTCCACTTCATCTGCGGGCCCCGTAGACTTCCGCACGTTATCGCTCAACTTCACCGCCGGTCGGCCATTCACCGTCATCAGCTTGCACACCAGACTGATTGGCTCGAACGTGTCCTCTCCTCTCGGATGGCACCCGCGAAAATCATTCGTCAGCAGCGTCCCCCACCCCGCGCTAAACCGTATCCGCCCATGGAAGTACTCATGCAGCCGCACAATATCCCCCACATCCAGCCCATCCGAAGCAATCAGCCTCTTCTTCCTCGGATCCCGTCCCCGCTTCATCAGCCACGCAATATATTCATCCCCTGCCACCACCGTATCCTTGCTGTCCACCCGCTGCCCCGTCCAGTCCGCCACCCAATCCGGAGCGCCCTCCAGAAACTGCGTAGTCCCAAAAGTATCCGGCAGCATCACCAGCAACGCCCCACCATAACTCTGTTGCCACAACTCCAGCACCTTATACTGCGAAGCCTTCAGTTCCTGATCGTTCTCCGCCATCGCCGCCATCGCCATAGGCAACTCATGAGCATTCGTCCCAATTGCCTCCAGATCATGCTTGTACGCCAGCGCTGTATTCGAAGTCCCTGCAAACCGCGTCGCACCATTCTGATTCAGACTCACCCGCATCGCCTGTACGCAGTACTCCTGCCACAAGAAGCTATGTCGCCGCCGCGTCCCAAAGTCTGAAACATTCAGCCCGGGAACCTCACGCAGCTTCTCAATCTTGTCCCACAACCTGGTCTTCGCTCGCGCATACAACACATCCAGTTCCAACTCACCCAGATGACTCAACGCCCACCGCGTCTTCAACTCGCTCACCATCGCCAGCGCATACACCTCCCACATCGTCACCTCGGTCCACAGCCCGCTGAACCGCAGAATCAACTGCCCATCCTGCTCCGTAACCTCATACTCACTCAGCTTGAAATCATGCTCCAGCCACTCCAGAAACGCCGGCTCAAAGATCGTCCGCACCCCATAGAACGTATTGCCCGCCAGCCACACCATCTCACTCCGTCGAAACCGCAACCCCCGCACATGCTCCATCTGCTCACGCAGCGCCGCCGCGTCAATCCGCTCTGCCAGCCGAACCCGAACCGTTCGGTTCACCACCTCGCTCGTCACCCACACCGTCGGAAAGTTCTTCCAAATAAACTGCAGCATCAACAGCTTATAAAAATCCGTATCCAGCAGCGACCGCACAATCGGGTCCAGCTTCCAGTTATGGTTGTGCGCCCGCTCCGCAAAGTTCACATTCATGCAGCCAATTGTCGCCGTTGTTTGCTCTTGCTGTCATCCTGAGCGCAGCGAAGGACCCCGAGAGAGCCTAACTCGCCACAACCGCCCAAACCTTTCTACCCACACCTCCAACCGCTTTTGCCCTGCCCAACTCCCCACCAGCCACAAAAGCCCGGGTCCCCATCCTTCGCAGCCTCAACGGGAAGGGTGGGAAGGTAAACCCTCCACACAGCGCTCCTGCCGTTGTCCACCCTTTTTCTTTGTCATTCCCAGCGCAGCGGAGGAATCTGCGTTTGCTCTCCGTCGCCACTCCACAAATGCGGGTGCCCCATATCTCGATTCTGGGGCCTGTACCTTTTGGCGCGGCTGTCGAAAGCGTCCCGGCAAGATAAGCGGAGACTAAGTCTTCGCTAGAACATCTGGGCGTAAATGGCCGGGCACAAACCCGTCGTACCGCTGCCCCACTCTCCAAAATTCACATAACCCCGTGTCAATCAAGCACACCCGCTATAAAATAGGGATGACATGCCTACCAAAAAAGAACTTCTAGCCCGCCCTATCCAACACCTCGACATCACCCAGCACAACGTCGTCCCTCTGGTCGATGCCATGTCCCACATGGCCTACTCCGCGCGTGACACCGCCCGCGCCGCCAGCATCTACGACATGATGCTCCGCGACACCGAATGCGGAGTCATCCTCTGCCTCGCCGGATCCCTCATCTCCGCCGGCCTCCAGAAGATCTTCGTCGACCTCGTCCGCAACAACATGGTCGACGCCATCGTCTCCACCGGTGCCAACATCGTCGATCAGGACTTCTTCGAGGCCCTCGGCTTCAACCACTACATCGCCGGTGACGAGTACAAGTACGGAGCAGGCGACGCCGACCTCCGAGAACTCATGATCGACCGCATCTACGACACCTTCATCGACGAAGAAGAGCTCCGCATCTGCGACGAAGCCACCCACCAGATCACCAACTCGCTCCCCACACGCCCCCACTCCTCCCGCGAGTTCATCCGCGAGATGGGCGCCTACCTCGTCGCCAACGGCAAGACCCCCCAGGCCGGCGGTCGCGACTCCATCATTCTCGCCGCCTACGAAAAGAACGTTCCCATCTTCTGCCCCGCATTCTCTGACTGCTCCGCAGGCTTCGGCTTCGTCGCCCACCAGCACGCACGCCAGGGCAAGCCCATGGTCTCCATCGACTCCGCCAAGGACTTCTACGAGATCACCCAGCTCAAGATCGCCAACCCCACCACCGGCCTCCTTATGATCGGTGGCGGCGTTCCCAAGAACTTCGCCCAGGACATCGTCGTAGCCGCCGACATCCTTGGCGTAGAAGCCTCCATGCACAAGTACGCCATTCAGATCACCGTAGCCGACGCCCGCGACGGCGCCCTCTCCGGTTCCACCCTGAAGGAAGCCAGCTCCTGGGGCAAGGTCGATCTCACCTACGAGCAGATGGTCTTCTCCGAAGCCACTCTCGCCCTTCCCCTCATCACCGGCTACGCCTTCCATAAACAGGCCCACGCCGCCCGCACTGGCAAGCACTGGACCAAAGTTCTCGAGCAGGTAGCCGAAACCGTCAGCGCCTAGTCTTGTAACCCTATAAGCAACAAAATAAAGGCCGTCCTCCCATCGAGGCGGCCTTTATTGCGTCTGCCATCCACCCGCACCTATTGTCATCACTGATAACCCACATACGTGTTATTGCCGCTCAATCTTTATATCTGTCATCCTCAAGGCCGAGCTTAAACATCGCTATCTTTACATTGCTGTGTCGCGCTCGTGCTTCAAACGGACGCATTAAACCTGGTCTCACCCCGTCGTCACAGGAATAAATCCGGGCCTACGCACTATTCGGTCTATTGCAACATCGGTGACAACTTTCATAAAGTCACCACTATTTGGTTACCATCGGCGTATAAAATATAGTTACCCAACGGGTCAAGCCACCTAATGCACATTCTTCCGATCCTTTGCTACCTCTCTTTGCTCGGCACTTGCGGCGTCCTCTTGTTCGCCTTCATTCGTGCTCAGCGGACTATCCGTGAGCTCGCCTCACAGCTCACCAACGCCCGCGAAGAACAGCATCAGGACAAGATCCAGCTCAGCCACCGCTCCGAGCTCGACAACCTCAAGGATGAGTTCATCTCCACCGTCTCGCACGAGCTCCGAACTCCCCTCACCAGCATCCGCGGCGCACTCGGTCTGCTCTCCTCAGGCGTCATCGGAGACGTCGACGCCAAGGCCCAGAACCTGCTGCGCATTGCCGTCACCAACACGGACCGCCTCATCCGCCTCATCAATGACATCCTCGACCTCGAGCGCATGGAGTCCGGACGCGCCCCTCTTCAAGTTCGTCGCTGCTCCCTCCGCGATCTAGCCCAGCAGGCCATCGAGACCATGACCAGCATGGCCGACGCTGCTACCGTACACCTCGAACTCGCGCCTCTCACTCCAGCTCAAGCCGTCACCGCAGACTCCCTCTTCTTCGACGGCGATGCAGACCGCATCCTCCAGGTCCTCACCAACCTCCTCTCCAACGCAATCAAGTTCTCCCCCACCACTTCCACCGTGCGTGTCCATACTGAAGCCACCTCGGACTCCATCATGTTCAAGGTCTCCGACGAAGGCCGCGGCATCCCCACCGAGCAACTAGACACCATCTTCGATCGCTTCCAACAGGTCGAGCCCTCTGACGCTCGCCAGAAAGGCGGCACCGGACTAGGTCTCGCCATCTGCCGAAGCATCGTTCAGCAGCACTCCGGTTCCATCTGGGCGCAGCGCAATCTCGGTCCCGGTACCACTCTATACGTCATGCTTCCTCGAACGGTCCGTGCCTCCGACGCTCCTCTAGCAGCGCTCCCCGAACCCGTCCGCGCTGAAGGTGCCATCCTCGTCTGTGACGACGATGAGGGCATCCGCACCATCGTCAATCATCACCTCACGCGCCAGGGATACACCGTCATCGAGGCATCCTCCGGTGATCAAGCTCTCATCCTCGCAGCAGAAAATCGCGTCGAAGCCATTCTCCTCGACCTCTATATGCCCGGACTCAGCGGCTGGGAGACCCTCCAGCGCCTCCGCAACAACCCCGTCACAGCCCACATTCCCGTAGTCATTCTCAGTGTGCTCTCCTCCACTCTTCGGCCCCAACTCACCGGCGACGCCCAGGGATGGGTCCAGAAGCCCTTCAACGAGAGCCTCCTCTTCGCCGAACTCGGTCGCGTGCTCCATGCAGGAGAAGGTCCGGCCCACGTCCTGCTCGTCGAAGACGACGACGACCTGGCAGCAGTCGTCATCGCCAGCTTCCAGGACGCAGCCGTCTACATTGAGCACGCTTCCTCCCGTCAGCAGGCCATCCGCCAGTGCATCACCCGCCGGCCAGATCTCCTCATCCTCGATCTAACCCTGCCAGACGGTGACGGATTCTCGCTCGTCGAGTGGCTGCGCCAGCAACCCGCCCTCCAGACCCTGCCGCTCGTCGTCTACTCAGGACGCGAAATCTCGGAGCAGGACATGGCAAAACTTCGCCTCGGCCCCACCGAATTCCTGACCAAAGCCAAGGTTCAGCCCCAGGAAGTCGAAGAACTCGTCGTCTCCATGGTCCAGCGCCTGCGCTCAAACAGGCTCGGGGAACTAGCCGCTGCAACCACTGGCGCCTGAACGACTCTCTTAAGTCAACTCCGCTAGACCCCGTCGCATGAGAGAATTACTTCGCTCATGCGACGAATTCTTATCATCGACGACGAAGACGACATCCGCGAGGTTGCAGCTCTCTCTCTCGAAGCCATCGCCGGCTGGCATATCCTCACCGCAAGCTCCGGAACAGAAGGCATGACCATCGCCGCAGCAGAGCAGCCAGACGCCATCGTCATGGACGTCATGATGCCCGAAGTCGATGGCCCGACCACCTTCGGACTCATGCAGAAGAACCCCGACATCTGCAACATCCCTGTCCTCCTCCTCACCGCCAAGGTTCAGGGAGTCGATCAGCGTCGCTTCGCCAATCTGGGCGTCGCAGGAGTCCTCTTCAAGCCCTTCGACCCACTAACCCTCTCTCAGCAGATCGCAGACGCCCTCGGCTGGAAAGACTAGCTCCACAACTCCTGCCCCTGGCTCAGCCTCTGCCGTTCCTTACCCACATCAGGCACGCTGAGCACCACGTACCCACATTCCCACCCACTCAAAAGTTGTAATCGCAAACCTGCGGAGCAAGCCGCTATCGGCGTTACACTTCCCCCTAGAAGCGAAACTCGCTACCTGAAGGAAGCCGCCCAGCACACTATGACTCCTCAAGCCGCAGCCGAAACAAACGCCCTCATCGCCGAACTCTGGCAGCGCCACCTCCCCACACTCAAAGAGCGTCTGGACACCCTCGACCGAATCGCGGCCTCCGCTGCCAACGTCACCCTCTCCGAAGCAGATCGCGAGCAGGCTGTCGCAATCTCGCACAAGTTCGCCGGATCTCTAGGTATGTACGGCTACCAGCGCGGCACCGAAATCGCCATGCAGCTCGAAGTCCTCTACCGCACTCCGCCCGTCTCGCAACCCCACCTGCTCGTGCCCCTCACACAGGAGCTACGCCAGGCCATCTTTCCTAAAAACTAGCAACCCATCACTGCCGTATCGCCCACCCGGCCAGATCGATCGCGGCAGCAAACGTGTCGAACTCCACCGGCAGGTTATTCCGCCGATCCGTGTACTCGTTGTAGAACCAAGGATCCACCACCGCATACACCGTTCCCTTCCCCACCTTAGCCACAGCCATCATCACATCGCTCTTCGGCTCGGTCGTTGCCATCAGCACGGCCTTCGCTGGCCCCGACACCGTAATCGTGCAAGTGTCCTTCATGTAAGCCTGGTGTGGGTGTTGAAACACTCCCGTTCCTGCAGGAATGATCACCGTCCCTGCAGGAAAATCATTCTCCACTACATGGTTCCGCAGCACCGGATTGAAGTGAATCCCAAATCGCTCGCTTAGCGTATTGAAGTTTTCAAACTCTGCATTCGGCCCATCATTCTCCATCAGCAACAGCACTCCACCCGCCTTCACCCAGGCCTCAATCTCATCTCCGCTCTTCGTGTCCATAGAGTGCGGCGCGGGATTCTTGATCGGAATATCCGGCGAAGCCATCACATAAACCTTTGCTCGCTTCAGGTCCGCTGCCGTAGGAGCAGACTGCTCCTCATCCAGCCTCGCCCCATACCGCTGGAACGCCCGACCAAAGAACGCGAATCCGCTATTCGAATCGTCATCCCACTTGTAGTGAAAGAGCTCTGTCTGTCCCGCAGCATTCTTCCGCGTCTGCGAGTTGAACCACGCATCCACTACAACCGTCTTGCCCAGTCCCAGCGTTGCTGTCGCAGCCTGCTCCATCTCGCTCCCCGCCATAAGGAACGCTCCAATTCCCTTCCCGTCGTTTGAAATCACTTTCTCGCCAACGTAGTACTCATACGTCCCTGATCGATACGGCGTCCCACCCAGCCCCGCACCTTTAATCGTTCCGGTCAGCGTCTCCATCCCATCCGGCTCCGTCTTCACGAACGTCTTCACTATCCCATCCCACCCCCGCCGCGCATTGCCCTCATCCCCTTTCGGCAGATACCCCATCCGCACGCCCTTCGCCAGCGCATACACAAACATGCAACTCGCCGATGACTCAGTAAAGTTCCCGGCCTTCCCTCCCTTGTCCATCACCTCCCACCAAAGCCCCGTCCCCGCGTCCTGGTAGCGCACAATCGCCGCCGCCGTCTTATTCAAAACGCTGATCAGTTCCTTCCGCTCCGGGTGATCCACGGGCATCCAGTCCAAAACATCCACCAGCGCCATCGCATACCAACCCATCGCACGCGACCACACCTCCGGCGACAAGCCAGTGGACTTGTCAGCCCACGGCATCTGCATCGACTCGTCCCACCCATGCAGCATCAGGCCAGTCTTCACATCGCGCATCTTTACATCCATCAGCAACAACTGCTTCGCAATATCGTCCCAGTCCCCCTGTTCATGAAACGTGGCCGCATACTCTGCCCTAAAAGGCTCCGCCATAAACGCACTATCAAGCCACATCTGGTTCGGGTAGATCTTCTTATGCCAGTACCCGCCACTCGCAGTACGCGGCTGCAGCGCCAACTGCTCATGAATGAACTTCGCCGCCTTGTAGTACTTCCCCTCCTGCGTCACCCGGTACAACAGCACGACCGACCGCCCCATCTCCACCTCATCCAGGCTATGCAGGTCAGCGCCGTATCCCTTGATTATTCCATCTTCCGTTACATATCGATCAACCGACTCCTTGATGTACTTAAACTCCGCCCCGTCCGCAGTCGCATGCCACTGCGCCGCCATCCCATCCAGCAGCACCCCTTCCGTATACCCCCAGGCTCCCGGACGGTTATCCGTCGCCACCACTCCCTGCGGAAACTCCTTCATAGCCGAATCCGCTATCTTCACCACCACTGGATCCTGACCCGCCGCCACCTGTCCAGCGCCCAACACTACCGCCACCAGCCCAACGCCCCATCGCATCATCATTCGAGAGTTCCTCGCTCCAAATTGGTCATGCCAATCGCACACCAGCATAACCTTTCACGGGCGCCCTTGGCTCTCTCGCGGTCCCAATCAACAAAGTTCAGCTACACCCAACTGCAGTCCACACCCCAGCCGCCGTGCCACTCGCCCCGCTCACGCTCAAATCCAGAAAGCTCCCCCCTGCCACCGCAACGCTCCCCGTCACCGTACAACTCCCGCCGCTCGAAGCCACACACGCCAGAACCGTGTCCGTCATGCTCCCTAGAGCCCCCTGACGAAGAGTCACCGTGATCGCATTCGATTGCTGCGAGAAAACCGTCAGCGTCGTCGCCGTACAAGCCGCCGGAACCCACGTCACCACCGCAGCCCCTTCACTCGCACTCGAGTTCGGATTGTTCACCGAATAGAAATTGAAATTGAACGACACCGCGTGATACATCGACAGAAAAGAAGCCGTACCTGCCCCACCACCACCGCCATTCGTTCCCGCCGCGCCCTGCGGAATCGTAAAGTTCAACACCGCCGCACTCCCCGTCCCGCTGTTCGTCACTGTGGCCGCGCTTCCCGCCACTCCCGTCGTCACGGTCCCGACACTCACGCTGGCTGCTGCCCCGGCCGGGCCTGTAGCTCCCGCACCACCTTGCGCCGCCAGCACCCCCCAGGCTCCCGAATACAAATCCGGACGCAACCCCGAACTGCTAGCCGTCGCAATATACGTTGTCCCGCCAAAAAGCACCGCATCGTTCACCGCATAACCAGTACCCGCAACCCACGTCCCGCGATAACTCATCCCCGCTACTCCCACAGGACCTGCAGCCCCCACAGCACCAGCCGAGCCCATAGCCCCCTGCGGCCCAACTGAACCAGTAGCACCCGTCAATCCCGTTGCTCCCACCGCCCCTTGTGCCGCCAATACGCTCCAATATCCCGCACTCACATCAGGAGCATTCCCCACGTTGCTTGCCGCCATCGAAATATAGCTTGCACCCTGGAACGTCACCGCATCATTCAGCCCATAGTTCACTCCAGCCGAATACGCTCCCCGATACACCAGCCCCGCAGGCCCCATCGCTCCCGCACTACCCATCGGCCCAACCGGCCCCGCGACCCCGGCTGCACCAGTCAACCCCATCGCACCGGCACCCCCTGCAGGTCCTGCAGGCCCTTGCACCCCTTGTGGCCCAGCAAACCCACTCGGCCCCTGCAATCCCGTCGGCCCTGTCGCTCCCGTCGGTCCCACCGCCCCAGACGCCGCCAACACCGCCCAATACACCGGGCTCACATCAGGCTGCCTCCCCACGTTCCCCACCAACGCAATGTAGCTCGAGCCCCCATAGCTCACAGCGTCTCCCACACCGTACGTGCTCCCAATCAGCCATCCCCCCACAAAGCTCACCGGGGGCCCTTGCGGCCCCATCGCCCCGGCAACACCTGCAACACCCGCAGAACCAGCCGGCCCCCGTGCTCCAATCGCCCCCGTCGGTCCTGCAGGCCCCTGCGCCGCCAGCACCGCCCACTCAGCCCCACTTACATCCGGAGTGTTCCCCACATTGCCCGTAACCAATGAAACATAGGTCGAGCCTCCGTAGCTCACCGCATCATGGAACCCATAGTTCGTCGCTGACGAATAGTTCCCCGTGTAGTTCGCCACCGCAGGCCCCTGAGGCCCCGTAGCGCCCATCGGCCCCGTCGCCCCCACAACACCCTGTACACCCTGCATCCCAGCTGCTCCCTGGGCTCCTGTAGCCCCCGCTGGCCCAGTGGCACCAGCCCCACCCGCAGCCGCAAACAGCGACCACTCCGCCGGGCTCACATCCGGAGCATTACCCTGATTCCCCGCCACCAGAGAAACATAGCTTGCCCCGCCATACGACACTCCGTCCGCCAGCGCATAGTTCGTCGAAGACAAATACGACCCCCGATACGTTATCCCCACCGGCCCCGGAACACCCTGAGGCCCCATCGGCCCGCTCTGCCCCATCGCACCTGTCGCGCCAGTCAGTCCCTGGGCTCCAGCCTGCCCAGCAATCCCCTGCGACCCTTGTGGCCCCTGCGGCCCATTCGGCCCAACAAGCCCGGGCAAACCCTGAGGCCCCATCCCTCCAGTCGCTCCAGCAGCGCCCGTAGCGCCCACAGGCCCAATCGACGTAAGCACTCCCCACTGTCCCGGACTAAGACTCGGCGTATTTCCCGCATTCGCCGCCACTAACGAGCTGTAGCTGCTCCCCTGCCACACCACGACATCCCCCAAACCATAGTTAGTCGAAGATGCATAGGCCCCCTGATACACCAACCCTGGCGAACCCTGGCTGCCTGATGGCCCGGCAACCCCAGCAGGCCCCGCCGCGCCCACAGGCCCCGCCGGTCCAGCCACTCCGGCAGCTCCGGTGGCGCCCATAGGCCCGGTCGGCCCGGTCCCGCCCTGCGCCAACAAACCCCAATATCCCGCACTCGAACCTGGAACATTCCCTGAATTCCCAACGCCCAGCGAAACATAACTCGACCCCTGATACTCCACCACGTCGCCCAGCCCATAGCTCGTAGCCAACCGGTAGCTCCCCTGGTAGCTCCCCGTCGCGCCCCCCACCGAACTCCCCGCAGGCCCGGACGGTCCCATCGCCCCAGTAGCACCGATGGCACCTGCTGCACCCGCAGGCCCGGCCACGCCAGGAGCACCAGTCAACCCAATCGGCCCTTGCGAAGTCAGCGTAATATCCAACTCCGCTGCATGCCCCGTCAGGTCATTCTCCTTGCTGTCGAACTGCACCGCCGCCGTCCCCGCAGTCAGCGCCAATCCATTGTTCGTCGTGGGAGCACTCACCCATCCCTGCACCAGCAACGTCACATCCACGGCAAAGTAGGCACCCGCCTGACCCACCTGAAACACCTGTACCGCACTCGCCAGAGCCGGCAGCGTTCCATACGTCACGCTGTACTCTCCCCACGCACCGCTTACTGGCTGCACACTCACCAGTCCAGCCGTATCCACCCGGTTGCAATACACCCGCAGGACTGCACGCGAAACCTGGGCCGCCGTCGTCCCCGCCGGCAGCAAACTCAGATCAAACTGCACCAGTGACGAATATCCGGCACCCACATAGAGATTCGAGATTGTCCCGCTATTCACCGCCGGCAGCGCACTGTTCACATGCGCATCTGCCACCAGCGTCGCCTGCAGCGCCATCGCTGGGACACCGAACCCCACCATCGCAACTAGCCCCACACACAGCGGCCAGACCCTGCGTACCAGACCCATCCATTCCTCTTCATAAGAGAGACAGTGCCCTCGCTGTGCACATACACAAGCGAAGGCCCGCCCTCTTTTCAACGATCAATACTCAGCGATGCACGTCGCGCTGGCCATGCGTTGGCCATGCGTTCATTCAGGAACAGGAAACTGGGAGCCCCTCCGTTTTAGGCTAAAACCCCTCCCAACACAAGCTTTTTCGTACAGCCACTCATCCTCTGCTGTCCCCACCCCTATTGAGCCATTCCCTCCACCGCCCGCATCCCATATAGTGCAGATGTCGAAATCATTTCCGCCAAGGACACCCGACCATGAGCACTCAGTCCCCCAACACCCCCGGACAACTCCCGTCCCCCGCCTCCCTCGTCAATCTTCCCCGCCTCATCACTGCCTATTACACCCTCCGTCCCGACGCAGCCATTCCCGCCCAGCGCGTCTCTTTCGGAACCTCCGGACATCGCGGCAGCGCCTTCCATACCTCCTTCAACGAGGTCCACATCGCCGCCATCACCCAGGCCATCTGCGACTACCGCAAAGGCCAGGGCATCAGCGGCCCTCTCTTCCTCGCTCAGGACACCCACGCCCTCTCCGAGCCCGCCTTCGCCACCGCACTCGAAGTCCTCGCCGCCAACAACATCGATACCTTCATCGATGACCAACTCGCCTACACCCCTACGCCTGCCCTCTCCCACGCCATCCTCACTTACAACGCGGGCCGCACCTCCCATCTAGCCGACGGCATCGTCATCACTCCTTCCCACAATCCTCCTGAAGACGGCGGCTTCAAATACAACCCACCCAACGGTGGCCCAGCAGACACCACCGCCACCAAGTGGATCGAAAACCGCGCCAACGACCTCATCGCCGAAGGCCCCGCCTCCATCAAACGCATCATCCCCTACACCAAGGCCCTCCACGCCTCCACCACCCATCGGCACGACTACATCACCGCATACGTCAACGACCTCGCCAACGTCATCGACTTCGACGTCCTCGCTGGAACCACCCTCAAGCTCGCCGTCGATCCTCTCGGCGGAGCCGGTGTCTACTACTGGCCACGCATCGCCGAAAAATACAACCTCCCCTTCCAGATCCTCAACCCCAACGTCGACGCCACCTTCCGCTTCATGACCTGCGACTGGGACGGCAAAGTCCGCATGGACTGCTCCAGCCCCTACGCCATGGCCTCCATGATCGCCAACAAGGACAAATTCGACGTCGCCTGGGCCGCCGACACCGACCACGACCGCCACGGCATCGTCACCCGCTCCACCGGCCTCCTCAATCCCAATCACTACCTCGCCGTCTGCATCCAGTACCTCTTCACCCACCGCCCCGCCTGGTCCGCCAGCGTCGGCATCGGCAAAACCCTCGTCTCCTCCAGCATCATCGACCGCGTAGCCAAAGGCCTCAACCGCCCCATGATGGAGGTCCCCGTAGGCTTCAAGTGGTTCGTAGACGGTCTCATCGACGGCACCCTCGGCTTCGTCGGCGAAGAGTCCGCCGGTGCCACATTCCTCCGCCGCAACGGCTCCGTCTGGACCACCGACAAAGACGGCCTTATCCCCGGCCTCCTCGCCGCCGAGATGACCGCCCGCACCGGCAAAGACCCCGGCCAGCTCTACGCCGACCTCACCGCCAAATACGGCAGCCCCACCTACCAGCGCATCGACGCCGCAGCCACCAAGGACCAGAAGGCCAAGCTCGCCAAACTCTCCCCCTCGCAGGTCACCGCCAAACAACTCGCCGGCGAACCCATCACCGCCATCCTCACCGAAGCCCCTGGCAACCACGCCAGCATCGGCGGCCTCAAGGTCACCACCGAAAACGGCTGGTTCGCCGCCCGCCCCTCCGGCACCGAAGACGTCTACAAAATCTACGCCGAATCCTTCCGCGGCCCCGACCACCTGAAACAAATCCAAACCGAAGCCCAACAACTAGTCACCGCCGCCATCGCCTGAACCACCAAAACCCGGGTGCCCCATGATCAACGAGCCGATAGGCGAAGTTATCGTGGGGTTACTCCCCTCCGCCGCCAGCGGATCCTCTAGCCCTGCCCCACCCCAAACATCGGCCCCACCAATCCCAGCACAATCTCTGCAATCTCCTCAGAACCACACCGCCCCGGCGTCCGCACCCACTCCTTCGCCGCTCCAAAAATCGCCCAGCTCAAAGTAGTCGCCATCATCTCAGCCGACACCCCATTCGCCAGCGGATGACGCTGTAGCCCCTCCAGAATCATCCGGCGCACCACCGCAATCACCGCCGACTCCATATGCGGCTCCATCTGCCGTTGCCGCTCGCACGCCAGCCCCCGAACTCCGGCAAGAAAGTCGCACACTCCCAGCACAATCGCCCTCAACGCCGACGAGCACCCCCCATCAAACTTAACCCCACGCTTATCCAGCAACTCCTGGAACCGCGTCCCCACCATGCACTCCAGCAACGCAAACTTGTCCGCATAGTGGTCATAAAAAGTCGCCCGGTTCAACGTCGCCGCATCGGCAATATCCTGCACCGAGATCTTCTCGAACTCCTTCGTCTCCAACAGCTTCTCCAACGCATGCTGCAACAGCAGCCGCGTTCGCCGAATCCGTGGATCAACAGTCTCCTGCACAATATCCGCCATAGAATCCTAGAGATAACCTCCCCACTCTACCTCCACAGCAATCCATAAAACAACACATGTCGTATTTTCTTGAATCGACAACTGTCGTTTAGACATCAATTGTCGTAAAGGAGATTCAAAATGTCCACCCTACTCCACATCGACTCCAGCCCTCTCGGAGAAGCTTCTATATCCCGTCACCTCACCAGCGAGTTCGTACAGAACTGGAAGGCCGCCAACCCCAACGGCAAAGTCATCACCCGCGACCTCAACGCAAGCAACCTGGCCCCCATAGATGCCGCCTGGATAGGTGCCGTCTACACCCCCGAAGAGGCGCGCACCGCAGCCCAGAACAACCGCATCGCCCTCTCCGACACCCTCATCGCAGAGCTCTTCGCCGCCGACGAGTTCGTACTAGGCGTCCCCATGCACAACTTTGGAGTCCCCTCCGTCCTCAAGCTCTGGATCGATCAGGTAGCCCGCGTCAACAAAACCTTCTCCTATGCCACCGGCGCTCCCGTCGGCCTGCTTCAGCACAAAACAGCTCACGTCTTCGTCGCCTCTGGCGGTGTCTACGATGCAGGTACCACTATGGCCTCCTACAACTTCGTAGAGCCCTATCTCCGGACCGTCTTCGGCTTCCTCGGTGTCACCGACATCAGCTTCCTCAACGCAGGCGGCGCTTCAGCCCTTACCTACGGCAAGATTGATCGCCAGTCCTTCCTGCAGCCCCATATCGAATCGATTCGCTCCCAATTCCAACCCGCATAACCGCCCCACTTTCTTGATTAACTTGATTAAACGGTGACGGGGCCACCCGGCCCCGTCATCACCGCACAAACTCCAGCGACTACCCTTCCAGCCCCTCAAAGGCCCCATCCATCGGATATCGCACGCTGTCCCCCGCTCGCCGGTCAGCCATCCGCCCAAACGAGTTTTCCAGTAATCGCTTCATCTTACCCGCCGCAACGGTCACCGCTGCCTCCATGTCCGCAGCTCCACAACTCACTGACATCGGCGGGTGCCCCGCAGGCCGAGCCTCCATAAGGCAGCGCTTATCCGTCGCGCAACCCTTCTGGCCGTCCACATCGCTCAAGTGAACCTTCACTCGTATTAGCTGGTGGCCAAATCTGCTCAGAGAATGAGTGATATGTGTCTCGATATAGTTCGCAAGATGAGCATTTACGTCAACGTGCTTGTCACTATTGATCTGAATCATCATCGTTAGTTTCTCCTTGGGGTCACTGCACTGCTGAACCAAGTCGTAACTGAACCGCTGGACCCGGCCCAACAATCTTGTTAGTCGAGAGATTACTCCAATCCCCGATCTTTCGCTGTGACATCAGCCACTTTGCCGCTAACTTTATGCAAGAACATCACTTCCGCACAGCCTCTCCAACCACGTCCGGACCCAGCTCCACCTGCACCCGAACCAACTGGTCCGCCACCATCCGCCCAAACACCGCCTGCCCCTTCGCATTCAAGTGCGTCCGGTCCAGCTTCGGAGCCGCGTTCTCCGCCTTGGCATCCGGATGAGTCTCCGCATCGAACCCGTCAGCCTCCTCCTGCGTCATCCCATCCAGAAGTTTCGTCAAATCCTTCACGTTCGATAACCGCACGCCTGTGCGATTAACCATTGACACGCCCCCACGCAGTGGCGAAACATTATCCCCCAAGGGGAAGCCATTAATGAAGACTGTGCCCGCCGCTCCACCGCCCACCACCAACAAACACCTCATCCGCTGGGTAGAAAAGATGGCAGACCTCTGCCAGCCCGACAACATCCACTGGATCGACGGCTCCCAGGCGGAGTACGAGCGCCTGTGCGACTTACTGGTGGAGGCAGGCACGTTCTTTCCGCTCAACGAGAAGCTGTGGCCCGGCTGCTTCTACGCCCGTTCCTCGCCCAATGACGTCGCACGCGTGGAAGACCGCACCTTCATCTGCTCGCTCTCCAAGGACAACGCCGGCCCCACCAACAACTGGGAAGATCCCTTCGTCATGCGCAAGAAGCTGAAGCAGATCTTCAAGGGCTCGATGCGCGGCCGCACCATGTATGTCCTGCCCTACTCCATGGGCCCGGTCGGCTCGCCCATGTCGCAGATTGGCGTGCAGCTCACCGACTCGGCCTACGCCGTCGTCAACATGCGCATCATGGCCCGCATCGGCCTGCCGGTCTTCGCCGAGATCGACAAGAGCGAGAAGCGCGTCGTCCCCTGCCTCCACTCGGTCGGAGCTCCTCTCGCCCCAGGAGAACAGGACGTCCCCTGGCCCTGCAACGACCAGAAGTACATCGTCCACTTCCCCGAGACCCGCGAGATCTGGAGCTACGGCTCCGGCTACGGCGGCAACGCCCTGCTCGGCAAGAAGTGCTTCGCCCTGCGCATCGCCTCAAACATCGCCCGCGACGAGGGTTGGATGGCCGAGCACATGCTAATCCTCGGCGTCGAATCGCCAGCCGACACGTATGGCAACTCTGAGAAGACCTACGTCGCAGCAGCCTTCCCCTCCGCCTGCGGCAAAACCAACTTCGCCATGCTCATCCCGCCCCAGGGCTTCGACGGCTGGAAAGTCTGGACCATCGGCGACGACATCGCCTGGATCAAGCCAGACGCCACCGGCCAGCTACGCGCCATCAATCCCGAGGCTGGTTTCTTCGGCGTCGCTCCTGGCACCTCCGCCAAAACCAACCCCAACGCCATGGCCACCCTCGCCAAAAACACCATCTTCACCAATGTCGCACTCACGCCGGAAGGCGGAGTCTGGTGGGAAGGCATGACCGACACTCCTCCCGCCGAGTGCCTCGACTGGCGTGGAAATCGCTGGACCCCGGAGATCGGCAAGCAGACCGGACAGCCAGCCGCTCATCCCAACGGCCGTTTCACCGCTCCCGCCAGCCAGTGCCCTACCATCGATCCCGATTGGGAGAACCCCAACGGCGTTCCCATCTCTGCCTTCATCTTCGGAGGACGCCGCCCCACCACCATGCCGCTCGTCTATCAGGCCTTCAACTGGTCCGCAGGCGTCTACGTCGGCGCCACCATGGGCTCAGAGACCACCGCAGCGGCCGGCGGCGCGCTCGGCAAGGTCCGCCGCGATCCCATGGCCATGCTCCCCTTCTGCGGCTACCACATGGGTGACTACTTCCGGCACTGGATCAAGATGCAGCGCACCCTCTCCGTCACGCCCCGCGTCTTCCACGTCAACTGGTTTCGCAAGGATGAGCAGGGCAAATTCCTCTGGCCCGGATACTCCGAAAACATGCGCGTCCTCAAGTGGATCGTCGATCGCGTCCGCGGCCGCGCCCAGGGCAAGGAGACCCCCATTGGCTGGACCCCACACTTCAACGACATCAACTGGAGCGGCCTCGACTTCTCCGAGTCCACCTTCGACACCCTCCAGGCCGTCGACCGAAACCAATGGAAGCGCGAGGTCATGGACCACGAAGAACTCTTCCTCGCCCTCCACGACCACCTCCCTCCCGAGATGATCTACGAAAGAGAGCTCCTCATCTGCCGCTTGTAACAGAATCACGCTTCATCCAACCTCTCGCGTGCCACCGGAAGGGCTGGTGTCGAAGCCCTTCCGTTTCTGAATCTTCCAGCCACCTCGTCCCAAATCCGGAGCTTCTTCCGCCAACTCATTTCAACCCTTGACTCCCAGCCAATTTCGATTTATCTTTAGGGAGTGGCAAGACTCCCTTCGGGTTGAGTCAGTCATAACGAAGTCCACCCACTTCGTTGCTTTACCGGAATACCCACGCATCAGCCCCCACCGCGCTGCGTGGGTTTCCTTTTTAAGCCAGAATATTCCCACCAAACTTATACCCCGCATGTAATCTGTCGGACAGACAGCGGGGTGCCACCCATGTACCATCCTCCACACATGATCTTCTCGGCAGCGAGTATCACCGCGCTTGTCATTGCCTCCAGCTTCGCCGCTGGCCTCAACATCTATGCCACCGTACTCACCCTCGGCCTCCTGGCCCGCTTCCACGTCGTAACTCTCCCCTCTGGGCTGGACTCCCTCGGCCACACCTGGGTGATCATCGTCTGCGCCATCATGTTCGCACTCGAGTTTGTCGCCGACAAGATTCCAGCCATCGACATGGTCTGGAACCTCCTCCACACCTTCGTTCGAGTCCCCATCGCTGCTCTCGTCGCCTATCACGCCAGCGCGCAACTCTCGCCACAGATGCAACTCATCGCCACCGCCATCGGTGCAGCCGTCGCGTTCGCCGCCCACAGTTCAAAAACCGCAGTCCGAGCCGCAGTCACACCCAGCCCGGAGCCCATATCCAACATCACCTTCAGCACAATAGAAGACGTCGTCGCCGTCGCTCTCACCTGGTTCGCCACTCATCACCCTTACACCGCAGCTGTAGTCGCGGCAATGCTTCTACTCGCCACTGTTCTAGCAGCCCGTGCTCTGCTCCGCGTAATTCAGCGTCCGCTTCGAAGCGTCTTCCAGCCCTACCCCAAAAATGATCGGCCTAGGGTAAGCCCCTAGACCGTCAGCTGACTAAAAGCAGCCTTAACATTTCATCTCGTATTGCCTGCGCTAAGCCTTCAGCCTGCGTCGAATGGCACCTGCCGTACCCACAACACCAGTCAGCACCAGAACGATACTGCCGGGCTCTGGCACCGGGCTCACCGGCACACCAGTCGGTGGCACATCCGGCGGTGTAGTTGGAGGCAACGGACTCGTCGGAGGCGTAGGAGTAGTCGGCGTAGTCCCGCCAGTACCACCTGTCCCGCCACCACCGCCGCCATTATCTCCACCACCCCCGCCTCCACCAAAGATCGGAGGCACAATCCCAAAGAACGGCGGTGTACTCGGCTGATTCGTTCCTGTTGGCCCAGTGCTTGGCCCGTCAACGGGTGAAAGCAGTCCCGGGATGTCGGCACTAGCCAGTTCTTCCGGAACATAGGGCCCCCGGTCCGAAGCAAACTCTACCGGAGTCATCGTTCCCTGCAGCAGCTTGTCTGCCACCTTCCCTGTCCCAGGCAGGTCGCCGCACAGCAGGTTGAAGCGATCCAGCATCTGTTGCCGCGTGTACCGCGGTCGAACGGAATGGACTCGCACCAGCTTCGGTTGTGCTGGCTTCGGAACGTAGTTTGCCAACTTACGCTTTGCGTATCGCCGAACCCTCGCATGCGCCGCTTGCATCTTCTTCACCGCGCGATTGTGCGCCAGCTCTGTCTTGTAGGCCGTAATCCATCGCTCGCAATCGGTCGACGCGCTCACGCCGGTGGCTGAGGTGGCGGCTAAAAGGACGATCAATAAAAGGAGTAACGGTCTACGACGCATTTGATTCCCCTTGGGCAACTACAATTTTGGTTGTACGTTTAGACTATTAGCAATCCCTGTGCCAAACTGATTTCCCCAAAAATTCCTCGTTTTCTCTCAGAAAACTGTCGGATCTTTGCATAGAGGGAAAACTTTTATCTCTTCTCGACATATCTTTTTCACATTCTTCTAAGGCCTAACCACCAAGTCACCATAAAACCCTTAGACCACTTCCATCCCCCAGCCTCTTAATTAAATATCTATAGCAACCAAAGTCATATTGGACAGCACTTAGTTGCAACACCCTCGCTATCGCCCCAAGCTTGCTCACCGTCAATTCAACGCAATACTGGCGAACTGACTCTCCCATAAACTAAATTCTGTCCCATGCCTCTCGAATCCCCCGATACCGCGACCAACAACACCTTACCCCCATCGGTCCGCGGAGGGTTCGAACCTCTACGTATTCCCCGTTTCCGAGACCGCTGGATCGCCTCCACCGTCTCCTCTGTCGGCACTTGGATGCAGGACACCGCCGGCACCTGGCTGATGACCTCGCTTACCACCTCGCCTCTTCTCATTGCGCTCATGCAGACAGCAGCCAGCCTGCCCGTCCTTCTCCTCGGACTCCTCGCCGGAGCCACTGCCGATACCTTCGACCGCCGCAAGCTCCTTATCTTCTGGCAGGCATGGATGCTTGCCAGCGTCGCCATCCTCGCCGTCCTCACCTTCCTCGGCCATGTCTCTCCCTTGACCCTCCTCTCCTTCACCTTCCTCCTCAACATCGGCTCCGCCATGAACAACCCGGCATGGCAAGCCATCATCCCCGAACTAGTCCCCCGCGAACTCATCGCCGACTCCGTCTCCCTCAACTCCGCGAGCAACAACCTTGCCCGTGCCGTCGGTCCCGCGCTCGGCGGACTCATGGTCGCCACATTCAAGCGCACCGCCACCGGCACTGGCTACGTCTTCCTGCTCAACTCCCTCTCCTTCGCCGCTGTTATCTGGGTCCTCGTCAACTGGAAGCGCACCCCACTCTTCAAATCAGCTCTCCCATCCGAGCGCATCGTAGGCTCCATCCGTTCGGGCCTCCGCTACGTCCGTTACGCTCCGGATCTCCAGTCCTCTCTCATCCGAGCCTTTACCTTCCCCTTCTTCGTCTCGGCCGTCTGGGCGCTACTCGCCGTCGTCGCTGCCCGCGACCTCCATCAGGGAGCACTCGGTTATGGCATCCTCAACGGCTCCCTCGGCATTGGAGCAGTCATCGCTGCCACCCAACTCCCGCGCATCCGCCATCGCTTCTCCGCAGACAAACTCATCGCCACCGCAACCCTCTACAACGTTGTCACGCTCCTCATCGTTGCCTTCCTTCGCAGTCCCTACATCATCATCCCCACGCTCATCCTCGCCGGAGCGTCCTGGACCAGCACGATGTCCACCCTCAACACCTCCGTCCAACTCTCCGTCCCCGCCTGGGTCCAGGCCAGAGCTCTCGGCACCTACCTCATGATCTTTCAGGGCGGCATGGCCCTCGGATCAGTCCTCTGGGGCTTCATCGCAGAACACTCCTCCACCACGAAGTCTCTCGTCACCTCCGCAGCAGGCCTCCTCATCACCCTCCCCTTCGTCTACCGCTTCAAAATCCTCCAGGGCCCCATCCCCGACCACACTCCCTATCAGTGGAAGCGACCCGCACCTCAGCCCGCTCCCTTCGCCACCGATGGCTCCCACACCAGCGACGACCCGCTCCACGCAGGCCCCGTCAGAGTCTCTATCGAGTACCGCATCCCCACGGAAAACTACGCCGCCTTCACCCGTGCCATACACCACCTCCGCGGCGTCAGGCTTCGAGACGGAGCCTTCCGCTGGGGCATCTACCGCGACGCCATCCACCCCGAGCAGCTCAACGAAACCTTCCTCATGGAGTCATGGCTCGACTACCTCCGCTCCCGAGAACGTGTCACCACAGCCGACCGCCAGATCCAGGACCACGTCTACCAACTCCACCAGGACGATACCCCACCCCGCGTCACCTACCAGATCTACGCCAAAGAAATCACCAACCCCACCCCACCCCCCGCCTGACTCCGTCCGCCATCCCAAAACATTCGCCCACTCCCCATGCGCCTCCTCAGAACCCCCGGGTGCCCCATCTTCGCCGCAGTCTTATCGCGGCGAAGGTGGGCATCGGACAAAGCCCGACCGCTCTCCTCTCCCAACCACAAATGCTCAGTTCCCACTTTCCCCAGCAAAATCGCATGTCAAGCCCCTTAACCACCTAACCCACGCCAAATCAACAACATATAATTGACTGAGAGTTCCACCTGATCCGCTACAATTAAAACAGACAATAAAAAGGAAAAAGCTCCGGCCAACGCCGGAGCTTTTCCTTTAACTCAACCAAATCCACCCATAACCCACATGGAATCTAATATTTACCAATAACTTCAATAGATAGAACGGTTTAGCGACACCACTTTTAGCATGTCACTGCAAACAAGCAACTTAGCCAAGGGGATACCCCCAGGGGGGTACCCCCCTGAGAAAGCAGGAACCTATACCGCACCCTTCTAAACGCCAAATGCCAGATCGATCAGAGTTCTCTCTTCCATCTCATGCGCCTTCGCCGAACCGGTCGCAGGACTCGCACTTGCGCTACGCTTCACGCTCAGTACTGCCCGGTCCCCGGCCATCCGTCGCAACTCTGGCATCACGTAGAAGAAAGCACCCATGTTCGCCGGCTCTTCCTGTACCCAGACAATCTCCTGGGCATCCGGATGCTCATCCAGCGCAGCCTGCAACTCATCCTCAGGCCACGGATAAAGCTGCTCGACAAAGATGATGCCGACGCCCATGTCCTGCCGCCTCGCCCGTTCCACCCGCAGATTGTGCCCAATCTTGCCGCTGCAAACCAGCAGCCGACGAGGACTCGTCACCTCGTGGTCAGGCAAAACGTTTTGGAACCGCTCGACCGCAAAGTCCGCCAGCGTCGACGACGCATCGGGATGCCGCAACATGCTCTTGGGGGTAAACACCACCAACGGCTTGCGCCACGGTCGCAGAGCCTGACGACGCAGCAGATGGAAGTGCTGTGCTGCAGTCGAGGGCTGGCAAATCTGAATGTTGTCGTGCGCAGCAAGTTGAAGGAACCTTTCAATCCGGGCGCTCGAGTGCTCCGGCCCTTGCCCCTCATACCCATGCGGCAGCAGCATCACCAATCCGGAGAGCAGACCCCACTTCGCCTCGCTCGCCGTAATGAACTGGTCGATGATGATCTGGGCACCGTTGGCAAAGTCACCAAACTGAGCCTCCCACAGCACCAGCGCCTCCGGATAATCCCGCGAGTAGCCATACTCGAAGCCCAGAACCGCTGCCTCGGATAGCAGAGAGTTGTAGACCTCGAACCGCGCCTCGCCCACATGAGCCAGCGGAATGTACTTCACCTCTGTCTCAATATCCACGATCACCGAGTGCCGCTGGTTGAACGTCCCACGCTGGGAGTCCTGCCCACTCAACCGCACCGGAATTCCAGCCTCCAGCAACGACGCGTAAGCCACCAACTCCGCCATCCCGTAGTCGAACGGACGCAACCCAGCACCCATCTCGTCACGCTGCTCAAACAACCTCTTCACCTTCGGATGAATATGAAATCCCGATGGATACGAGGTCGTAGCCCGGACCAGCGACGCAACCTTCTCCGCGCCCAACCCAGTGGCAACATCATCCTCAGGCAACAAGGCACCACCCTTGTAAGCACCCCAATACTCCGGCAACTGCGCCAAATGAGGCTTCTGATCTGCTTGTGTCGCAACTTTCTGATCTTCAAGAAACTCGCTCTGTATCGCCTGAACCTCAGCAGCAGGATCAACACCAATCTGTTTCGCATACAGCTGATAAAGCGGCAAGCGTTCCTTGATGATCGCGTAGCGGCGAGGCTGAGTCACCGTTGGATCATCTACTTCGCTATGCCCATGACGTCGATATCCAACCAGATCCACAACAATGTCCGAGTGGAATCGGCGCCTGTATTCAGCTGCGATACCAGCAATCCGGATCACCGCATCGGGATCTTCAGCATTGACGTGGAAGATAGGAATCGGCAAACGCTTCGCAATGTCAGTGGAGAACCGTGAAGAGTTCGACTCTTCCGGCAACGCAGTAAACCCAAGCAGGTTATTGACGATAACGTGGATAGTTCCGCCAACGTTGTAGCCGTCAAGCGTGGCCATGTTCAACGTCTCCGCAAGAATCCCCTGGCCAGCAAAGGCAGCATCACCATGGATGATCAGCGGTAGAACCGCATCCTTCCCTTCCTCGCCAAGACGCTCCTGCTTGGAACGCGCACGACCCAATGCCACAGGATCCACGGCCTCAAGGTGACTGGGATTCGACGCCAAATGCAGCGCGATCACCGCCCCCGTAGGAGCATGATACTCACCAGTCGCACCCACGTGATACTTCACGTCGCCGCCTCCCATAGTGCTGCGCGGATCGACATCTTCAAACTTTGTGAAAATTTCGGAGGCGCTGCGACCGATAGTGTTCGTCATAACGTTCAAGCGGCCGCGATGGCTCATTGCAAGAATCGCTTTTGTAACACCTGAAGTTGCACTTACTTCGAATATGCGATCGAGAAAGGGAATAAGTACAGTGAGCCCTTCGAGAGAGAAGCGCTTCGTGCCCAGGTAGCGCGATTGGATGACCTGTTCAAAGATGTCAGCGCGGATCAGTTGGGTAAGGATATGCTTCTGATTCGGAATGGCAGGAACCTGCTCCATTTGCTCCTGCAACCAATTCCGCCGCTCAGGATCGGCAATATGCATGAACTCGGCGGCTATAGTGCCGCAATAAAAGCGGCGGGCCTGCGCCGCACTCTCTCCCTCAGGGACAGGAGTTGGAAAGGGCTCGGGAGGAAGATACTGTCCGAGTGGATCCAGAGAGGCCTGCAGATATCCCCACCGGCGAAAAATATCGAAGATTGTTTCGCGTTCTTTGCTATCTACTGGGGTTGACAGGACTAACATTGCTGCCTTGGGGGCCATTCCATCCTCACTTCAGATCAATTCGCGAGATGAATTTCTCGCAGCACCTCCTATGCTAGACCTTTCGATGAGGTTGCCGCACGTCACTTTTAAAAGTTGAACGGTAATCGGTCTACAAATCAGCAACTATCCACTTTTCCATGCAACTTCAGTATGCAACTCGTCGTCGTGCTGATACACCCTGCCGTAACTCCTGGCTTGTCAACGAATATGAGCTCGAAATGACCCTATGTGCTCGTACGATAAACAGACAACTATAGTAGTTGCATGAGACTTGGCCTACACGGTACTGCAGTAGCGCCGCTTGTTATGGCTTTCGTGCTGTTGCCCATCACCAGCTTCGAGCAGACAAATGGTGCTTCAGTGCTAAAGGAGTCTTCGAGCAACCTCAAGATGTCCGCTCCATTGGAAAATGAGGCGACACCACCCGTTGACGATAGAGTTCCCCTCCCTGAGATACCGACGCTGATGCAAGACGTAGAGCGCCATCAGAGGGCAGCAGAGGCAATGCAGAAAAATTACCTCTATCACTCAGTTGAGATGGCGCAGGAAGTCGATGGGCGAGGCGCGGTAAAGAAAACCACGACTAAGGAATTTGACGACTTCTGGTTGAGCGGAGTGCCGGTGCGACGACTTGTCAAGAAGGACGGTAAAGACTTGAGTGCCGAGGAGCAGCAGAAAGAGAGCGAGCGAATCGACAAGGAAGCCGCGAAAGCCCATTCGAAGAAAGAGAAGGGCGATGCCGCTGGAAAAGACACAGATCCGCGCGGTAACGAAGAGATTACAGTTTCTCGATTCCTGGAACTAGGACACTTTACCAATCCGCGAAGAGTAAGACTAAATGGCCGAGACACGATTGCAGTGGACTATGCCGGTGACCCAAAGGCGAAGACACGGAATCGGTCGGAAGAAGTGATTCGCGATCTGGTGGGAACGGTATGGGCCGATGAGCAGGACAGAGTGCTGAGTAGGATCGAGGGACACTTTCTCAATGCGTTCAAAATAGGTGCTGGACTACTGATAAACATCCGCAAGAACACCAGTTTTGCGCTTGAGTTGAATAAGGTAAACAACGAAGTGTGGCTTCCGGCACGAGTCAGCGGCCAGGGAGCGGCGCGCGCCCTGCTGTTTTTCAACTTTGACGGGAAAGTCCAGGTTACCTATTCGGATTATCGGAAATTCAAAGCTACTTCTACAATTTTGCCGGGGGTCAGTCCCGTAAGGGAGCCTGGCGCCACAGCAACACCGGCAGCTGCTCTTCCATAAATCCTAAAGATGCAAACTCAGATCGAATAACCCGAACTCAGAACTCGCACAAGTACGAGCGTGCCTGGCGGCAGACGTCACTTAAATGCGCAGAGGGATAGCCTAAGCCATCCCTCTCGCAAAACTTGTGGTGCTGTGTGACGCAGATAAAACTTAGAGAGGCTGAACGTCAGACGCCTGCCAACCCTTGGGTCCCTTTACCACGTTGAATTGCACAGCCTGGCCCTCTTGAAGGCTCTTGAAACCGTTTGAATTGATCGCCGAATAATGTACGAATACATCTTCGCCGTTCTGACGGCTGATGAAGCCAAACCCTTTGGCATCGTTGAACCACTTCACTGTTCCCTGTTCCATTTTGGTTATTTCCTTATTACTTTATTTAGTTTTGCCGCTAGCAACAGATTCAGCATTCAACAAATAAGACTTTGTAGAATACCAATCTGTTTCAAACAGATGCGTAAAGGTTAGCATCTTTCGCTAATTATTTGTGGAAAACTGCGGGTCTTATTCAATTGCCCAAACACTGGTGCAGCGTCAGGCAGTCATGTGCGCCCGAACAATCTCTTCACTCTTCGCCAAAACCTCATCCAGAGACAGCGCGGTTGAGTCCAAAATCACGGCGTCCTCTGCAGGCTTCAGCGGAGATTGCGCACGGTTTCGGTCGCGCTCGTCACGCGCCTTCATCTCCGCAAGCAGAGAACTCTCCGTAACCTTGACTGCTTCGTGCTCGTTGGACGCAACCTGGCGATAACGCCTGCTCCCACGAACCTCGGGAGAGGCATCCAGGAAGATCTTTACCTCCGCGTCGGGAAAGACCGCCGTGCCAATGTCACGACCTTCCATCACCACGCCGCCTGCTTCTCC
>JANXYX010000036.1 GCA_025408425.1 Granulicella sp. | reverse complement strand
CGTTAACGAGGACTTCGTTCTGATCTTTGTTGACTGGCAAGGCCGTTCGTTGCCTCAGAGGGTGCGCGAATCCAACCTTGCCAGAGTCGGAGCCAATTCGCGCTTCGCCAAGTGCTAACGCCATCCTGAGCGACGCGAAGTCCCCGCCGCCGAGAGCCATTGCGGCGAGGAAATCGCACGTCCCAGAAAAATCGGCGGGCGCTTCCGCGCCCGCCGATGAGTTGCGTCTTGAGCAACGCACAGCAAATGCAAACGGGTTGAGGGAACGCGACATTTTCGCAACCGTGACAAAAACCGTGACAGTGAGAAAATAGAACGGCCAGCCCGAGTGGGCTGGCCGTATGTAAGCTCTTGATTCTAAGGATTGGTGCGGAGGAGGGGACTTGAACCCCTATGCCTTGCGGCGCTAGCACCTCAAGTTAGTGCGTCAAATACAGTTGTTTACCTGTCCTTAGCTGCGCTCTATGTGGTCGGTGGTCTCCAGGTACCTTCCAGAAGGTTGTCTAGCCTATCCTGCCTTCCTTTTACCCACTTGGCGTAAGAGCGCTCGGTAGTCTTTATGGAGCCATGACCAAGAAGTTTGCTCACGTCCTCCATAGGTATGCCTTTCTCCAGAAGATCCACCGCGAATGTGTCGCGTAGGCGATGGCTCATCATGTTGCCTCCACGTTCGATCTCCGCAGCCTTGAAGAGGGGAGCGATGACGTACTTCGTCCAACTCTTGACGATGTCGGTCTTGCCATCCCAAAAGATATATTTCGTCCCTGCCACAGCAAGTATTTCCCGGGCTACATCAGGTGGGAGAATCACGCTCACGTCTGTGCCTGTCTTTTGCCGAACCGTGACGACGCGGTAGCGGGTACCGGCGTGAATGATCCGGTTGGTAGGAAGAGTCAATGAGTCACGAATTGCGAGGCCGCTCCAACGCATCAGTTGCAGCAAGGCGCGGACATGAGCGGGCGGTGGGGGCCCAACGAACTTGTCCGCTGCCGCAAGTAATCGGGCGTACTCCTCTGCGTCCAGGGGCATCGTCGGAGCTTCATCCACAGTGATCTTCGGGAGGAGAGGGATGCGGGGTATCCATTGCGCTTCATAGCAGTAGCGAAGAAAGCCACGGCAGCGAGTCCGTACGACGGAGCGCGTCTGGGAAGAAGGATATGAAGACTCCCAGGTCGTTGCAAATCCTGTTAGAAGTTCGCGAGTCAATCCTTGGACAGTGTAGATACCCTTTCCCTCGCAGAACGATGCCAACCGACCAAGTTCACGTTCGTACTTTGCCACGACATCGTCGGTGATGCCCTGAACCTTCTTGTCATCGAGGAACACCTTAAATGGCGGCGCGGATGTCCTTCGTCGCAGACGTGTCAGACGCTACAGGTTTTCCCAACAATTGATCTTCGAGCTCTCGCTTTACCTGTTCGGCTTGAGCCCATGACCTTGTGTCCGCCTTACGACGTTGACGTACCCCGCCGCTCGGGGTCCAGCGGAGCCATTTACGGCAATCGCAGCGCTTGGCGAACTCATCGCCCTCGTACTTGCAGCCGACCGAATGCCTGACGTAGATCGTTATGAGGGGGGTGGTAGTGATCGGGTGCCTCGCTCTCTCCAACTGATGTCACAAGAGAATTAGACACGATTTTGACACAAAACAATAGGCCAACCGAAGAAGCCTATTGTTTTCAAAGAGATATTTTGGAGGCGCGGGTCGGGATCGAACCGACGCATAAAGGTTTTGCAGACCTCTCCCTTACCACTTGGGTACCGCGCCTCAGGGGGCTATTTGTTGCAAGCCCTTACAGAATTGTAGATGAATAGTAGTGAGCTTGTATTCCGGGAAGGATATTTTGGAGCGGGAGACCGGGGTCGAACCGGCGACATCTTCCTTGGCAAGGAAGCACTCTACCACTGAGCTACTCCCGCTCACACAAGACTGAGTATAGCGGTGTTTGGCGCTGCAGGTCAACGCGAGATGGATGTTGAGAGAATGGTTGCAGAACCCCAGAGCCAGTCTGGGAGAACTGCATCCTGCATCAGTCTGAAGTTTGGGGCAATTTGAGGAGGATGCGAGGGCCGCTTATGATTCCGGAGCGGCGGCGAACGATGTGTGGGGTGATGAGCAAGACGAGCTCTCCGGAGTTGACCTCTGCGTCCTTTTCGGAGACGGTGGACTGGAAGCCAGAGAGTTCGCCCAGGCCGGGAAGACCTGTAACAGCGGCAGACTCCGTCTTGTTGAGGCTGCTAACTAGAAGGGCGGTCTGTCCGTCGACGACGGTGACATCCGAGACAAACTGGCGGCTGGCAAGGACGGGGATGTTATTGAGAGAGCCGCCGGTGAGAGCCTCGATTTTGAGATCCAGATGGATGCTGACGCTGTTCGACTTTTGAACTGTCGGGGTGGCTTTGAAGGTGACTCCAAGATCTTCGAACTGAATCTGTGGGATCGTAGTGCTGTTGTTGCTCCCGAGGAATTGGGAAAGCAGGCTGGCGGCGCTGACTCCATTGATGGTGACACCTTTGAGTGCGGATGAGTTGGAGACCCCGCTTGAATAGGTGGATGTAGTGATGGGGTAGCGCGTGCCAGCACGAAAGGTGGCGGTCTGGCGGTCGCCGATGCGAAGCTGGACGCTGTCGAGCGCACGGGTGTCAGAGCTGTTGAGTGCGAGGGTGAAGGTGAGATTGTTGGATGAGGTGACGCCGGTTGTGGTGAGTCCGCCGCCGAAGAAGCCCAGAGTGTTGGAGAGGAGAGTGCTCTGAACCAGACCAGAGGCAATAAGGGCCAGCGCAATGGTGATGTCACTGGAGCCAGGCGGGACGAGGCCCTGGGCTATGGCTTGGTTGACCAGGGTCTGGTTAGCGTTGATGAGATCGTGAGCTGCGCTGGAGACATTGTAGACACCGAACTGCTGCGGCAATTGTGTGCCGATCACTTGCGAGTGAGTCTTATCGATCGAGTAGAGATTGAGGTCGAGCATGACCTGACTGCCACCGTCGATGAGGTCAGCCAAGGTGCGATTGACGGCTGGTAGAAGCTCCGCCGGGGCGCGGACGATCATGGTCCCTGCGTCGTTCTGGATGGAGACCTGTTTGAGATCGAAGATATTACGGACTACGTTGTTGAGCTCGCCCATCTCCTCGTTGGTCAGGGCTGGGATATACATGGTTTCTTCAACGAGCCTCTCGAGTCGTTGACGGTTTTCGAGCGTGTCCTGAGCAACGAGGATGCTGTTCTGATCCAACGGGACGGCGAAGAGGTGGGCCATCTCAAGCAGAATGGGCATCGACTGTCGATAGGGCGTGTTTTCGAGATCGAAGCGGAGATCCTGATGGGGCACGGAGTCATCGAAGACGGTGCGAATGCCATAGGCTGAGGCGACCTGACGGAGCACTTGCTGGACATCGGAATGGATATGAAAGTTCTGCTTGCTGGCGTTGGGTGCGACCTCGATGGCAGCGGCAAAGTGGGCAGCATCGAGGTTGGAGGATTCGAACTTTGGATTAAAGGCAAGAGGCAATGGGCCGGGGTCGAGGTGTTGGGTAACGATGGCGTTTTGCGGATCGAGGCGGCGGGCTTCGGCGAGGAGCGATTCTGCTTTCTCGTTCTGGCCGAGGATGCGAGCTTTGCTGGCCTGCTGAACCAATTCCGAGACTCGATGTTCGCGGGTGACGGCGAGGGCCATGATGTAGTCGTGGTTGGCCGGGTCGAATTTGAGAGCCTTGATGAACTGGGTCTCCGCGCCGCTAAGATCGTTGCGGTCGAGGAGACGTGCGCCGTCGAGATAGGCATCTGAGGCGGTTTTTTTCTGGTGTTCGCTGGGTGGGGGCAGTACGACGGAGTTGGTGGTAGCCGACGCAGCAGGAGGCGGAGAAGGCGCACTCTGAGCGCGTGAGGGGATGGAGCAGGCTGCGATGCTGAGTGCAAGCGCGGTGGTGAGAGTGGCGCTTGGGTGACGTCGGGGGTAGGTGATTGGCGTCATGGTACTGCTAGTTAGACGAGCGCGACAACTAACGGCTGTTCGCGCTGTTCGACGCAATATTCTGCATCCGTGGACGCTCGCTGGTGGGTGGGCGACGCATTCCGTTGCGGATTCCGTTACGGATCTGGGCGGTATCCATATCAAGCTCGGTGAGGGTACGGCTAAGGGTATTGCGGTGCATGCCAAGCTCGTCAGCGGCTTTGCACTGATTTCCCTTATGGTGCGCAAGAACTTCGAGGATGTAGCGCTTCTTGAACTCGCGGACAGCATCCGAGTAGGCGATTCCTGCACTGTGCATCTGCGTGATTAGAACGTCAAGTTCGCGCTTCAAGGTTGCCTCTCGCTGCAGACCGTTAAATCGGGCTGCATCCTCATTGTGACTTCATCCATGCAATTTGATCCAATCGGGTGCATTGTGCTTGAACTGTGCGATCCCCTCTAGGAGCTGTTGCTGGAGGTGTTGCGGTACAACGAAGGATACCGCATGAACCCCCGCAAGGAAATAGGGAGATAAGCGAGAATTTGAAACCCACGCTGATTGAGGGAGAAATGCTGCCGCGGCCATCATAAGAGCGACACCGATGAGACAGCCCCGGGCGAACCCGAAGAGGGCTCCGAAGAGGCGGTCGAAGAAGCCGAGGCCTATGGTGTGAGCTGTGCGCCGCAGCATGTTTCCGGCAATACCGCACAAAACCATGACGCCTATTGCGATGAGCAGAAAGGAGATGATGTTCCACGTAGAAGGTTCAGCGTTGTGGAGGGGATTGATGAGACTGGAGAGAATAGCGGCGAACTGACCGTAGTTCCAACTGGCGAGGAGTATGCCCGCGATGATGCCGCCGAGGGAGAACAGCTCCAGCAATATGCCGCGCAGGAATGCGGTGATGGTGGAGAAGGCTAGTACGGCGATGAGGAACCAGTCGAAGATGTTCATTTGTGGGTTAGGGAGTGAGCGAAGCTTGTCCGGTGATGAGGCGGAAGGCCTCGAGATATTTTTCGCGGGTGCGGATGACAACATCGTCCGGGAGCGCGGGTGCGGGTGCCTGCTTGTTCCAGTGGATGGATTCGAGGTAGTCGCGGACGAACTGTTTGTCGAAGGAGGGTTGTGCGCCGCCGGGGTTGTAGGTGGCGGCGGGCCAGTAGCGGGAGGAGTCTGGGGTGAGGACTTCGTCGGCCAGGGTAATTTTTCCGTCGATGAGGCCGAACTCAAATTTGGTGTCGGCGAGGATTAAACCCTTGCTGGCAGCGTGTTTTGTGGCCTTGGTGTAGATCTCCAGGGTGAGGGTGCGGAGGGCCTTGGCGGGTTCGGCACCGATGTGGTTGATCATGGTTTCGAAGGAGATATTTTCGTCGTGGCCGACGTTGTTCTTGGCGGCGGGAGTGAAGATTGGCTCGGGGAGACGGTCGGACTCGCGGAGGCCGGGGGGCAGGGAGATGCCGCAAACAGTGCCTGTTTGCTGGTAATCCTTCCAGCCGGAGCCGGAGAGATAGCCGCGGACGACGCATTCGACGGGGAACATCTTTGCGCGTTTTACGATCATGCTGCGACCGCTTAGTTGGTCAAAAAAGGGGTGCAATTGCTGGGGAAATTGTGGTGGATCTGCGGTAATTAGATGGTTAGGAACGACATCTTTCAGGAAGTCGAACCAGAAGAGGGAGAGTTGGGTGAGGATCTTGCCTTTGTCGGGGATTCCGGTGGCCAGGACGTGGTCGAAGGCGGAGATGCGGTCGGTGGCGATGAAGAGGAGATCAGAGTCCGGGGCGGGAGTGGTGGCGTAGATGTCGCGGACCTTGCCGCGGGCGAGGATGGGTAGATTGCCGAGATTGGTCTGGAGAAGAGCTTGATTCATCAGAATGACGGTACCACTCCTGTGGGTTTTTGAGGACTTCATTTGAGGACTTTAGTGGATGAGGTGGCGTTCGACGACAGCGACACCAGATGGCTGGGATGGGGAGGGGGGACAGGTGAAGAGGATAGCTTTGGGGTCGGATTGGATGGCAGCGTAGGAAGCGAACGCCTGACACTGGGTTTCATAGAAGCGAGTTTCAACGAGGGTGTGCTGAAGGAGCGGGAGCCAGGGTGTGCGGTAGTAGACCCCGAGGTCAGCAGCACTGGTGCCGTAGGAACTTCTGTCGATGATGGTTCTCACGCTGACGAGCCTGCCGCTGAGTGGAACGGTGGTTTCCGGGAAGTGCTGGAAGAGTTTGGAGAGGGGAAGGAGGGTGCTGGCGGAGAGGACGGGCAGGATCAGGACGGTGGCGACTATTGTGGTGAGCAGCCTGGGACGGAAGAGGGTGAAGAGGAGAAGAAAGAACTCATAGGCTGCGAAGGCTGACCAACGCACAACCGCCAAGAGTCGCGGGGAAGTCGGGCTCCAGTGGGTGACCCAGCCTAGTGCGTAGAGCGCCAATACGGTGCATGCGAGGACGATGAGAAAGCGGTGTGTGGCGAACGACAGGCGGGACCAGCAGATTCGAAGCAGCACGATGACCGCGGTGAGCAGAGCGAGTGCGGCGAGGGTGATGGGGACGTGCATCGTTGAAATTATGTCGCTTTGGATCAGGCGACGGCGCGGCGGGATTCGGATTGTGAGTCGCGGCGGTTGAGGTTGACGGAGACGATTTTGGAGACACCGGGCTCCTGCATGGTGACTCCGTAGATGACGTCGGCCTGAGCCATGGTGCGTTTGGAGTGGGTGATGACGACGAACTGTGTGGTAGCCGACATTTCTGCGATGAGTTTAGCGAAGCGGCCGACGTTGGTCTCGTCGAGGGGGGCGTCGACTTCGTCGAGGACGCAGAAGGGAGCGGGCTGGAACTGGAAGATACCGACGAGGAGCGAGAGGGCGGTGAGGGCCTTTTCTCCGCCGGAGAGCAGGAGGATGTTCTGGAGCTTCTTGCCTGGGGGCGAGGCGACGATGTCGATTCCTGACTCGTTGGAGTTCTCGGCGTCAGTGAGCTTCATGAAGGCCTGACCTCCACCGAAGAGCTTGGAGAAGGTGACGGAGAAGTTCTCGTTGATGATCTTGAAGGCTTCGTCGAACTTGATGCGGGAGACGTCGTCGATCTCCTTGATGGAGGCCTGGGTGTTTTCGATGGCGTCGAGGAGGTCTTTGCGCTGGGCTTCGAGGAAGGTGTGGCGCTGGGTGGTTTCGTTGTACTCCTCGAGGGCCATCATGTTGACGGGTCCCATGGCTTCCAGCTTTTGCTTGAGTGCTCGCGCCTCTTCCTCTTCGGTGTGGAGTGCATCGCCTTCGATACGAGCGATGGCGTCGTCGGCGCGGAGGGTGCTGGCTTCGACGGCGAGGTCGTTGAGGCAGGTGGCATCGATGTGCTCGATGTCGGATGCGAGCTTGGCAGCGCGGGCGGTGAGGGTGGAGCGCTGTTCGCGGAGGACTTCGGTATCGTGGCGCAGGGTGCGGAGGCGGCCATCGAGTTCTGCCATGGCGGCACGGAGGGCGTGAGCTTCTTCAGTAAGGCGCGCGCCCTGGGCTACGGCGGTGGCACGGGCTTCGGCAAGTTCGCTGTGCTGTGCGGCGAGTGCGGCGGTCTCTTCTTCGCGGCGGAGCTTCTCTGATGCAGCGGAGGCGAGTTGCTGGTTGATCTGGGAGAGGCGGGACTGCTGGTTGTTGAAGAGGCGAGTGGTCTGCTCGAAGTTGGCGGCGGCGTTACGGCGGCGTTCTTCGAGCCCGGCCAATGCTGCTGCGGCAGCAGCGGCTTCCTGCTGGAGTTGCTCACGCTGGCCGCGGAGTTCGTCGAGTTGACCCTGGATGTTGGCGAGGCTGGCTTCGAGCGCGCTGTGCTCTGCATCGAAGGCTGCGGATTCCTGCTGGCGGCGGGCGATTAGTTCAGTCTTCTGGTTGCGCGCGTCGCGGTTGCGCTCGTTGGAGAGCTGCCATTCCTGCAGGCGGCGTTCGATGCGGGCGACTTCGGACTCCATTTGGCGGAGAGCGGCGCCGGTGTTGGCGGACTCGCGTTCGGCGTCACGGCGCTCGTGGTTCTTGCCTTCGATCGTGGCGCTGAGTGCGGCGATCTCGTGCTGGAGAGTGCTGGTGTTGAGGTCGGTCTGGGCGAGCTTCTGCTCAGTCTGATCGAGCTTCTGCTGAACCTCGGTGAGCTCACGCTTGAGGGCGAGTGGACCCTGGGCGCGGGCGCGTCCTCCGGTGACGGTGACGTTGTGGAAGGTCTCGCCGGTGGGGGAGAGGAAGAAGGATTGCGGGTGCGAGAGGGCGAGCGTGCGGGCGGTGTAGGAGTCTGGCGCGACGAAGCCTTCGCGGAGCTTGGGAAGGAAGACTTCGAGGGATTTTCCGAAGCCGTCGAGTACCCGGATGCAGTCTCTTAGCGGGATGACGCCTTCGATTTTGAGTGTGTCGCTGAGGGCTTCGCTGGCCATGCCTTCGGCGAAGGCGAAGTTGGCCTGGGCGTCGTTGGGATGGACGAGGAAGGTGGCGCGGCCTGTGATGTCGGTCTGGAGGAGGTGCATGCCGGCGTTTGCGGCGTCCCATGACTTGACGACGATGTAGTTGAGTTCGTCGCGGAGGAATTCATCGACTACGCTCTCGTACTTGCCGTCGACTTCGAGGAAGTCGGCGAGGGTTCCGAGGGGGGCCATGCCGTTGAGGTCGGGGTGCTTGGCATTGCTCTTGAAGAGGTTGCGAACGGTCTCAGTGGAGTAACTGTGGTCCCGGATGAGACCTTCGAGGGAGTTGCGGCGGCCATTGAGCGTGGCGACTTCTCCGCGAAGCTGGTCGCCCTGCCGCTTGGACTGTGCTTCTTCGCTGCGGCGGGCTTCGATGTCGAGGCGAAGTTCGGCGGTCTCGGCTTCGAGTCGCTTGAGGCGCTCTGTGACGGACTCGAAGGAGAGTTTGACCTGACCGCGTTGGAGGCCGAGGGTTTCGAGTTCCTGGCGGGCGAGATCGGACTCGGTGGAGAGACGCTCGGCTTCACGCTCCAGGCCAGCGAGAGCGGCTTCGGCCTGGGCTTGCTCGTTGCGCGTGTTGCCGGCGCGCTGGAGGAGTTGCATGGAGGCGCGGCGGTTCTGCTCTGCCTGCTGCTCGGCTGCGGCTACGGAGCGGACGGCCTCCTGTGCCTGCTGCTGGTGGCTGTGCGCAGCGTCTCGTGCGGAGGTGGACTCGGAGGTGGCGTTCTCCAGGAAGCTGCGTTGCTGCTCGAGCTCGCCGGAGAGAGAGGCGAGCTGAGCCTGAGCCTGGGAGAGTTCTTCGGCCCCGGAGTCGAGACGGGAGGCGAGCTCGGCGATGCGGTCGGCGTTGGAGGCGGTGCGAGCGTTGATGCGCTCGAGTTCGACTGCGGACTGGTTGGCGGTGGCTCCAGCTTCGCGGATCTGCTGGTCGAGGTTGTAGCCAGAGTGGACGCCTTCGGAGTGCTGGGCGTCCATCTGCTCGATGTCGGTGGCTTGCGCGTCGATCTGGGTGGTGAGGGTGGCGATCTTTTCGGTGGTGGCGGCTTGCTCGGAGTCGAGCTGAGACATGCGGCTGGCGAGGACGACGCGGAGGCGGGTGCGGAGTTCGTCGCGGAGGGCACCGTAACGCTCTGCCTTGGAGGCCTGGCGCTTGAGAGTGGTCATCTGACGGGTGACTTCATCAAAGATGTCGTTGACGCGGGAGAGGTTCTGTTTGGCGGACTCGAGGCGGAGTTCGGCGAGGCGCTTTTTGGTCTTGAAGCGGGTGATTCCGGCGGCCTCTTCGAGGATGCTGCGGCGATCGAGGGGCTTGGAGCTGAGGAGCTGGCCGATGCGCTCCTGACCGATGATGGCGTAGGACTCACCGCCGAGGCCGGTGCCCATGAAGATGTCCTGAATGTCGCGGAGGCGGCAGATTTTGCCGTTGAGGAGATATTCGGAGTCACCAGAGCGGAAGAGGCGGCGGGTGATGGTGAGTTCGCCAGCACGAATGGGGGCGCGGCCGAACTTGCGACGGCGGATCTTGAGGACGACGCTGTTGGGGTTGGTGGCGTCGGCGTCGGCATTGGTGTCTGCGTTGGGCGCGGCACTTTGAGGGGTCTTGGCCTCGCCTTCAATGATTGTGCCGGGCTGAGCCTCAGCTACTGCTTCTTCGGTCTCTTCGGCGTGCTGCTGACGGAGGGCTGTTTCGTCCCAATCTGAGAGGCTGGCGTGGTCGTCGATGACGATCTCGGGGCCGTCGCCGAGAAGGGTGGCGGAGTCGTAGACCTCGGGGTCGACGAGGGTGAGAGAGACTTCAGCCATGCCGGTGGGCTTGCGATCACGGGTGCCGGCGAAGATGACGTCTTCCATCTTGATGCCGCGGAGGGATTTGGCGGATTGCTCGCCGAGGACCCAGGTGATGGCGTCCGAGATATTGGACTTGCCGCAGCCGTTGGGGCCGACGATGGCGGCGATACCTTCGCCCGTGAGCTGGACCTCGGTACGGTCGCAGAAAGACTTGAAGCCGAGGATTTGAACTTTCTTGAGCTTGAGCATGGTGAAGAACCTCGCGGCGCAGCGGTGATGCAGCCTCTCTCAATAAGACGAGCGACAACCTAAAGTTTATCGGGGGAAGTGAGGGTAATCAACAAGGACAACGCTACATCTTGTGGATAAGGAGGACGTAACCCAACAAATAGATGGCAGGAGGAGAAAGGCGGCGGCTCCTGCTGGGAGGTGAGGTTCCGGGGTAGAGAGATATGCGACCATTTAGATCGGATATCTGCGGTTCAAGGTGTAATGAGCGCCGTTCGCTGTACGAAGGTTGATATCGAATGGCGACTGTTTTAGTCTGAAATCTAACTTATTGAAGGAAGGTGCTTTGATTTGGTTCGTCTGCTTGTGGCTTTGGCTTGCTTGATTGCGGGTTCGGTGGGGATGTCCGCCCAGGAACTTCCTTATTTTGTCACGTATTCCCATCATATGGAGGAGCCGGGGTCGTTGGAGATAGAAAGTAAGACCGCGGCGGGTAGACCGACGGGTGGGGACCATTTTGGGGCGAATGCGTTTGAACTGGAGTACGGGACGCGTGCGTGGTGGACGTCGGAGTTGTATCTGGAAGGGCAGAGCACGGCTCACGACAGCACGGTCTTTACGGGGTTTCGATTGGAGAACCGGGTTCGTCCTTTGCTGAGGGAACACTGGATCAATCCGGTGCTGTACTTCGAGTTTGAGGACATCAATGGGGCCAATAAGAGTTTGCTGGAGGTTGTGGGCCATGACGGCAATGACGATCTGTTGGGTAGCAACGCGGAAGCGCGGGCTGAGAAGAAGCGCGAGGTGGAACTGAAGCTGATCCTGTCGAGCAATGTGAAGGGGTGGAACTTCTCAGAGAATATTACGGCGGAGAAGAACTTGCGGCATGCGCCGTGGGAGTTCGGGTACTCGCTGGGAGCGAGCCGTCCGTTGCGTCTGGCGGGGGGAGCGCACTCGGGGATATTTGCGCCGGAGAACTTTGCGTTGGGTGCGGAGATGTATGGAGGGCTTGGAGACAGTGATTCTTTTGGGCTGCGGGAGACTTCGCATTATTTTGGGCCTACGGTGAGCTGGAGTGGGCCGGGAGGGCTGACGATCATGGGATCGCCGAACTTTGGGTTGAATGGGCATAGCGTGCCGCGGATATACCGGATTGCATTGTCCTATGAAGTGGGGCAGGTTTCGCGGTTCTTCCACGTGGGTGGAAGGGGAGTGCGATGATGAGGCGGGCTTGTCTGACGGCAGGGTTTCTGTTGATGGCTACGTTTGCGTTTGCTTCGGCAAAGAAGGATTGGTTTGCCAGCGTCCCTGAAAAAGAGCGGGTCAGGGCAAATCCTATGGCTGGGAGCGAGGATGCGGTGGCTGCTGGAGCGATTATTTTCCGGCGAAGCTGTGCGACTTGCCACGGTGAGGATGCGAGCGGGCTGGGAAGGCATCCAAGTCTGCGGACGGAGAGGGTGAAGGGTGCAACGGATGGGGAGCTGCACTGGTTGCTGACCAATGGAAATCTGGGGGAGGGGATGCCCTCGTGGTCTCGATTACCTGAGGCACAGCGCTGGCAGTTGGTGCGCTATCTGCATTCGCTGTCGGTGGAGGGCTCGACGCCTGATGGTTCACGCTGAGAGGTGCGCAAGGCCAGGTGGAGCGTAGCGACTTGCCAGTTGGTGATGGTGATTTCTATAATCCCCCAACATTGTTCCCTGGGTACGCGGTGGATTTTAACTACACTTGTACGGAAGGCGTAGTGAAAGATGTACGGTGGATGCACTATATTCAGGACTAGATGCAAGCTGACCCCCGGCGACACCGGAGGCAGCATCTAAGTAAAAAAGGGTTCAGAGGAGTGTTGAATGAATAAGGCAGTCGTTGCATCTCTCCTAGCGTTCTCCGCGGTCGCTAGCATTGCCCCGGGTGCTCGGGTGGCATTTTCACAGACTCAGGTTAATCTTGGTGCACAGGCAAGTGGTGGAGTCAGTATGTCTCCGGCCGAGTACGCGGCGTATAACAGCGCCATCGGCCAGACGACACCGCAGACCAAAGCACCTGCGCTGGAGGCTTACCTGACTGCGTATCCGCAGTCTGCGGTGAAGGCCGACACGCTTCAGCAGTTGATGCTGGCTTACAGCGGCTTCGATCCTGCCAAGACAGTGGATGCAGCCGACCGTCTGCTGCAGGTGGATCCCAGCAACCTGCGAGCGCTGACGTTTGAGGTTTACTTCCGTAAAGCTGGTGCGGATCAGATTGCTGATGCGACGGCGAAACAGGCTGCGTTAGACAAGGCTGCGGAGTATGCGCAGAAGGGCTTGTCCGCGACGAAGCCTAAGGACATGAGTGATGCCGACTTCAATACAGTGAAGTCGAGTGCAACCCCGATCTTCTACAGCGCGATTGGAACGGCAGCGCTGAACAAGAAGGACACGGCAACGGCGATCACAAACTTCAAGGCTGAGTTGGCATCTGTTCCAGTGGCTAACACACAGGCACCCGGACCGATTCTGCAGGATACGTACTTCCTGGGACTGGCCTATCTGCAGTCGACTCCTCCGGACCTGATCAACTGCGCGTTTTATGTTGCGCGCTTTGTGGCGTTCGCTCCTGAGCCCTACAAGTCGCAGCTGGCACCGACGGCGAAGTATTGCTACAAGAAGTACCACGGTGCGGAAGATGGATTTGAGGCGGTGTCCGCGGCTGCTGCAGCAAATCTGAATCCACCGGCTGGCTTCACGATTAAACCGGCACCGAATGCGGCGGACATTGCTGCACAGACGGTTGCTTCGACTCCCGATCTTGGCACTCTGGCACTGAGCGACAAGGAGTTCATCCTGCAGAATGGCAAGCCTGAGGATGCGGAGAAAGTATTCGCAACCATCAAGGGCAAGTCTGTTCAGATTCCGGATGCTACGGTGATTGCTGCGACGGAGAGCTCGTTGCAGGTTGCTGTATCGGATGATGCGGTTCAGTCGAAGAGTGCAGACTTTACGTTCACCATGAAGGAGCCGTTGAAGACGGTTCCGACGGTGGGTGAAAAGATCACGGTGACTGGAACGTATGACTCTTACAAGCCAAACCCGATCATGCTGGCGATGACCGATGGTGAGGTTGTCGAGCCGAAGAAGGCACCGGTGAAGAAAGCTCCTGCGAAGAAAGCTGCTGCTCCCGTACACCATGCGGCTCCGCACAAGAAGTAAGTCGGAGTGATTGACAGGAAGAGGCAGCCCTTCGGGACTGCCTCTTTTGCGTGTGCGGGAGGTTTTGGTTCAGGTGGTGAGCCAGGCGAGGGCGTTGGCGAGGAAGCGTTGCTGGAGGACGGGGTGCATCTCCGGAACGCGCTGGTAGAGGAGCTTACCTTTGCCGAGCTGGGTGGTGAAGGTGCCGGCACCGATGTTGCGGTCGTGGTCGCGAGAGTAGGCTGCGACGATTTCGAGCGGTGCGCCATCGGGGTGTTTGTCTACGAGGAGGCCGTTGGATTGGCGTCCCCGAGCCTGGTAGTGGATTCCCATGACCTGATCGACGGGCAGACCGGCGTAGATAGGGTGTTTGCGCACGAAGTACCAGTTCCCCATCCAGGGGGCGCGGAAGTCGCCTACTGTGCCGTTGTAGGTGAAGGCTCCGGCGGCTGCTAGTTCCTGGGCGACTCCATCTGAGAGGGTGTCGGCTTGCGGGATGGCGAGGAGCGGGGTTCCGGCGCGGACGGCTTCGAGGATGTCTTCTGCGAGATGGCCTAACTGAGTGGTGGTCTGGATGGCTCCGACGCCGCTTGCGGGCTGGGCTTCGAGGCCGGTGGTGTCACCGGATTTCTGGTCTGCGGAGGTGTGGGCGGTTAGTCCGCTGGAGATGATCGCAGCGTATGTTTTGCCGGGGGTGAAGTCTTCCACGGTCACGCCGGGGAGTGCGGAGAGTTGTTTGTGGAGGGCGGGTGTGATGCCTGAGACGGCGATGGTGAGGGGTTGTTTTGGTGCGAGCTTCGTGTTGGCGATCCAGAGGTCCTTGGTTTGGGTGGAGAGGGGCGCGGAGGAGAGGGCGAACTTGAAGTGGTACATGCCTTCTTCAGTAAGGGGAGGAGTGGTGAACTCTTCCTGGAGGAGGTAGCTGAACTGGTCTGGTGTCTCATCGGGGACGGGAAATGTGCCGAGCTTGAGGAGTTGGCCGGACGGGGTGATGGCGGTGAAGGTGAGGGTTCCGGTGGAGGCTTCGGGGGTGTCGTTGAGGAGGTAGAGATCGAAGGTGGCGGACTCGCCGAGGGGGATGCAGAGGCTGCGCTGTTTGGCTACGGGACGGATGGGCTGGAGTGCTCCGGAGATAGGAGTGGGATCGGACTTGAAGTTGCGCAGGTTGTCGACGATGCCGGAGTGGTTTTCGATGGCTGTGGTCTCCCATCCTGAGATCGCTGCGAAGTCGAGGTCGTCACCGATGCGGGCGTTCTCCATGTAGTTCTGCCAAGAGTCGTAGCACTTGGAGCCAATGGAGAGCCAGAGACGTTCGGTGGCAGGGAAGGCTTTGCGGAAGTTCCATTTGTTGAGGAACTTGTCGTAGGCGGCGAGGATTTCCTTGTGGTCGGTGAGGTCGTAGCTGTTGCCACCGTACTTGAGGAAGGTCTGGGTGATCTGGTGGATCATGAGGGAGTGGTTGTCGGGTGTGGCGCAGCCTTCCATTTCACCGAACTCGGTGAGGACATCGCGGTAGGGGGATTTGTAGGTGAAGTCGTCGGGGGACTTGTAGAACTCGTCGTACCATTGGTCGCCTGCGCCCTGATGATTGTTCCACCAGCCGGCAAATTTTTGTTCATCAGAGCGGTGAATGCGGTTGTTGTATGGCTCGTACCATGCCTGTGCGGCAGAGCGTGGTGGGGGCGAAAAGCCGTCGTTGAGGACGATCATGCGGCTGGGGTCTTCCGCGTGCATGGCCTGGAGGACCTGGAATACGGCGGGGTTCTTGAGGTCAGCGCCAATCTCGTTCTGGATGGTGTACTGGATGAGTGATGGGTGGGAGCGGAAGGCGCGGACCATGGCGACGCACTTGGCAAACATGAAGCGTTGGGCGAACTTGTCGGCTTCGGATTTGGGCTGAGCGAGGATGACGCCGGGGTTGGCGATGGCTCCTTCACCAGATGCAGTGGGTGCGGGTGTGCCGATGGCGAGTTTGCCGGCGCCTGGCTCCATGTAGCGAAGCAGGCCCATGCGGTCGTGGGCACGGAAGACGTCTTCCTTGCCGACATTGCGGTGAAAGTTGAGGCAGTTGAGATTGAGCTTCTTTGCTTGCTCGACTTCTTTTTCTGCAAGTTCGGGGATGGGGAAGATACCGTTGAGCCCCCAGAAACCCCAAGAGATGGCGGTATAGAGCTTGATGCGACGACCGTTGAGCCGGAAGAGTGCGTTGGTTTTGATGCCTGCGGGTGCGAACCAGCGGAAGCCGAAGGGGACGATGCGAGTTTCAACCTGATTGGCGGTGGTAAGGAACTTGATGCGCAGGTGGTAGAGATTGGGGGAGTCGAGGTCCCATAGTTTGGCGGTAGCGCCTTCGACGACGAACTTGTATTGCAGGGTGGAGCCTGTGACGGTGACTTCGGTGAAGGCTGTGACCGTGGGGAGGGGCTTACCGGATGTGGGGTCTAAGACATCGACGCTGGCGCGGGATCGCCAGTCTTCGGGGATAAGTGTGGCGGGGGGCTGGCCGGGATGGGCGACTTCGACTTTGGCGAAGGCCTGGATGGTGGTACCGGCAGCGGTGTTGAGGACCCAGGCGTCAGAGATACGAGCGGAGTCGGGGTGAGCGCTGAGAGTGATGCCTCGATCGAGACCTCCGAAACCGTGGGAGCGGTAGAGCTTGACGGCTCCCCACTGGGCGTTGAGGCCGTCGACCCAGTCGTAGCGGCCGAAGGGGTTGGTGATGCGGATGGCGAGGTGGTTGCGGCCTCCGGGGTGGGCTGCGGCTGTGATGTCGCACTCGAAGGGGAGTTCCTCCATGATGGAGTAGCCGACGAGCTTCTGATTGAGGTAGACCTCGGCGCGGAGGCGGGCTCCGCGGATGTGGAGGAAGAGGCGCTTGCCTTTCATGGCGAGCGGGATGTCGATGTTGCGGTACCACCAGGAGACGCCTAGATATGCACCGTTCTGGGGGATGGCGTCGTCGGCAGCGTAGCGGTATTCGTCAGGGGTGTAGGGACGCTGGCCGAATTTTCCCCAGTGGTGCTGCTCGACGGTGGTGGGGAGAACGACTTGTTTGCCAGCCTGGGGAGTCAGAACCTGCCAGCCGCCTGTGGGAGCGTTGATGGGGAGCGTGGCGAGGTCGCCAGGGCCTCCGGGCCGCACATCTTCAGGGAGGAAGATGGCGTCGTCTCTCCATTGCGCGCGCTCATCGATCCAGAGGTGCCAGCCTTCGTCGGGGATGAGAGCGCCGTTCTCGGGATAGGGAGTGTTGCGGATCTGGGCATGGGCGTGTACGGGGGGGAGGCTGGTGGCTACGGCGGTGGCTGCGGATGCCTGGAGAAACCGGCGGCGGGAGAGGTGATTTTCGCTCATGGGTCTTCCGGGCAAGTTTAGCTGATGCGGAGGTGTATCTGGAGGTGGTAGGAGGTGTGACCCCAATGGGTAATGGCGTGCGTGAATGCGATTGTCGAAGATGTGGGTATGGCAAAGATATGGAAGTTCAAGGCTCACCAAGTGGTTGCGGGCGCGGCATTGCTGTTTGGCGCGGCGGTATCGTTGTTTGGACAGAGTGCGGCGACGTTGCAGGGCCGAGCGATTGATGCGACAGGGCATCCCCTGCGAAATGCGGTGGTGCGACTGATTACGGATAAAGCAACTTCAGCGACCAGCCGGACCTGGCGGTACAAGTTTGTGGTGGATGAGTTTGGTAACTACAGCCAAAGCGGAATCGCCCCGGGAAAGTACGTTGCGTTGCTTTTTGCGGATGGTAAAGGGCTGGATATTGTTGAAAATGTGGTTCTGAACGCAGGGGATGCGAAGCTGGTGAACTTCGACCTTACTCGCAAGGACCATGGCCGGACTGAGCGTGGGACGCAGACGGCGATGCTGGTGGATCGTCGCAAGAGTGTTGTGCAGGTTCGCTAGGGAAGCGCCACGCGGGACCGCGATGGTGTAGATTTTCGAGGCAGAGGTGTATGCCTTGAAGATGCTATCGAGAGTGGGCGCTGCAGTGCTGGTGTTGTGGAGTGTCTGGATGGTGGGGTGTGGACCTCCTCCGCCGCAGCCGCGTACCGAGACGTCCGTGCAGGGTGGGAATCGTGTGGTTCGCAGTGCGGACGCGGCGACTCAAGAGGGTGGCGGGTTCGATTTTTATCTACTGAATTTGTCGTGGTCGCCGGAGTTTTGCGCGACTCATCCGGGGAGTGAGGAGTGCGCAGCGCATCCGGGGTTTATCGTGCACGGGCTATGGCCGCAGAATGGCGATGGGAGCTATCCGGAGCACTGTGGGAGCAGGCGAGGACCGACGAATCCTGAGGCGTGGGCGGATGTGATTCCGAATGCTGGATTGGTGCGGCATGAGTGGGAGACGCATGGGACCTGCACCGCTTATGACGCAGATACTTATTTTGGCGTGGTGCGGAAGGCGTTTCGGGAGGTAAAGGTCCCTGCGGCGTTTGCAGCGATAGACCATGAAGTGATGATGCCGCCGGTGGCGATCATCGATGCCTTTGCGAAGGCAAATCCGACGTTTCCAGTGGGGAGTATTGCTGTGAGCTGTGGGAATAATCGGCTGACGGCGGTGGAGGTTTGCCTGGCGAAGGACCTGAGCCCGGAGGCTTGCAGCGGGGTGAGGAGTTGCAGAGCGAATGTGGTGAAGATAACTCCGCAGCTTTGAGGGCTTGCGGAGCTATTCTCCCATCATGATGCGCTGGATGTGGTGAGCACGACCGGTGGCTCCGTCGCAGGAGATGAGTGCGGCGCACATTCTGGGATTGCCCTTGGCGGCTTCGAACTTGGCTGGCATGCCGGTGAGGAAACGGTTGAGGACGAGTTCTGTTTCGACACCGATGACGGAGTCGTAGGGGCCGGACATGCCTACGTCTGTCTGGTAGGCCGTGCCGTGGTGGAGGATGCGCTGGTCGGCAGTGGGGATGTGGGTGTGGGTGCCGAGGACAGCGGTGACACGGCCATCGAGGTACCAGCCGAGGGCGACTTTTTCTGAGGAGGCTTCGGCGTGGATGTCGAGGAGGATGACCTTTGCGGTGATCTGGCTGAGGAGTTCGTCTGCCTTGCGGAAGGGGTCGTCGCAGGAGGACATGAAGACGCGGCCCTGTAAGTTGAGGACGGCGTACTCCTGGCCGTTGGGGAGGGTTCCCTGGTAGACGCCGAAGCCGGGGGTGCCGTGGGCGTAGTTGGCGGGGCGGATGACGCGGCGACCGCGGGCGTGGGAGTCCTCAGGGACGGTCATGTACTCGAAGATCTCTTTTTTGTCCCAGATGTGGTTGCCGGTGGTGATGACGTGGGCACCGAGGTCAAAGAGTTCTTCTGCGATGGACGGGGTGATGCCAAAGCCGCCAGCGGCGTTCTCGCCGTTGATGATGAGGAGGTCGACAGCGTTGGTCTCGAGGACGTGGGGGAGATGTTCGCGGACGATGTGACGGCCTGCGGAGCCAAATATATCGCCGACAAAAAGGATATTCATGCCTTTTGGAGGGTAGCACGGGGAGGGAGGTTGAAACGTGGAGGGCGCTGGGGCGAGGATTCCCCTGGCGGATTGTGGGTGACTGATGGGATGGGGTGATGTTTCGCACCCAGGAGCCGCTGGAGCGGGAGAACTGTGCAATTGCGCCGCTGCTGCCGAAATGACGGTGATAAGGGGCGTGTCGGTGTGGTAGCTTTTTGTGCATGGCACAAAGCGGACGATTTCAGTTGAGCGTGAGGGTTTTGACGGTACTGGCGAGTGGGCCGGATGCAATGCACACGTCAGGAGCGATAGCGGAAGATCTAGGCGAGAGCGCGGTGATGGTGCGCCGGGCGTTTCTGCTGCTGCATAAAGCGGGGCTGATTGAACAGCGGAAGGGTCCGCATGGCGGAGCCAAGCTGAAGGTTCCGGCCAAGCAGATTGGTCTGGGCGATGTGTTTGTGGCGACCGAAGGCGACTGGCTGGTGCTGGAGGACAAGGCTGTGAGCGCGCTGATGAAGAAAGTGCGCGGGGATGCGGTGGCCGCGATGAATGAGCACTCGCTGGCGGGTGTGGTGAAGCGGATGAAGAAGGCGAAGTAGTCCGAGTATTTGCGTCTGGAGAAGACGGCATATCTCAGGGGCTGAAGCCCCGCTTTTCTGGATGGTCGAGTTGTCCGGGCTAAAGCCCGGACCTATCTCAAAGACAGAAGTAAAAGCCGGGATTGCGGCTATTCGGCGGACTCGCCGTGGGGCTGGTCGGGGGGTGGTTGCTTGGGTTCTCCCTTGCTTTGGGGGCGCATGAGGGGGAAGAGGATAACGTCGCGGATGGATTTGGAGTTGGTGAGGATCATGGTGAGGCGGTCGATGCCGATGCCTTCGCCGCCGGTGGGGGGCAGGCCGTAGCCGAGGGCGCGGACGTAGTCTTCGTCCATCTGGTGGGCTTCGGCGTCGCCACGCTCTTTTTCCAGAAGCTGCTGCTCAAAGCGGATGCGCTGCTCTTCGGGGTCGTTGAGCTCGGAGAAGGCGTTGCCGACTTCGAAGCCGCCGATGTAGAACTCGAAGCGCTCGACCCAGTCGGGCTCGTCGGGCTTTTGCTTGGAGAGAGGCGAGACGGCGAGGGGGAAGTCGTAGATTATTGTGGGCTGGATGAGGTGGGGTTCGGCTACGATTTCGAAGATACTGGCCACGATTTTTCCAATAGGCGCTTGATTGCGTGCTTCAACATGTATATTTGCAAATTCTGCGATCAGACGTAAGCGATTGTTGAATGCTCCTGCATCAATGGGATGCTCTGTTTTCTTGTTCAGCATGACGATGGCATTGTCGACGAAGCCCTTCAACGCAACAAGGTGTTCAAAATCACCCATCGACGGAGGAACGCCAGCATCTTTCGGCCAGAACTTGATGATCGCTTCGCGCATCGAGAGCTTTGTCCACTTGCTTAGGTCGATTTCGTGGCCGTTGAAGTGGGTGATGGTGGTTCCGTTGACTTGTGTAGCGACGAAGGTTACGAGTTCTTCGGTGAGCTGCATGAGGTCGTGGTAGTTGGCGTAGGCCTGGTAGAACTCGAGCATGGTGAACTCGGGGTTGTGGCGGGTGCTGACGCCCTCGTTGCGGAAGTTGCGATTGATCTCGTAGACGCGGTCGAAGCCGCCGACTACGAGGCGCTTGAGGTAGAGCTCGGGCGCGATGCGGAGGAAGAGGTCGAGGTCCAGCTCGTTGTGGTGGGTGATGAAGGGGCGGGCTGCGGCGCCGCCGGCGATCTGCTGCATCATGGGGGTTTCGACTTCGAGGTAGCCGCGTGAGTCAAAGAAGGTGCGGATGGCGCGGAGGATGGCGGCGCGTTTGACGAAGACTTCACGGACGTTGATCGGCGGTTCGGCGTTGGGGTCGGCTACCTCGCCTTCGGCTAGTTTGACCGGCTGGCCGGTGTTGACGAAGAGGTCGACGTAGCGCTGGCGGTAGCGGAGTTCGGTGTCTTCGAGGCCGTGGTACTTGTCGGGCAGGGCGAGCATGGCCTTGGTGAGGAAGGTGAGGGCGCTGACGTGGACGGTGAGCTCGCCGGTGCGGGTGCGGAAGAGATGTCCGGTGACGCCGATGTGGTCGCCGAGGTCGAGGAGCTTGTAGATGGCGAAGGCGGTTTCGCCGACGTCGTCTTTGCGGACGTAGATCTGGAAGCGCTGGCCGGATTGCTGGAGCTGGGCGAAGCCGGCTTTTCCCTGGACACGGATGGCCATGATGCGTCCGGCGATGCTGACCTGGATGGGGGTGGGGCCGGACTCAAGCTGCTCAGCGGAGTAGCAGTCGTAGGCGGCGCGCAGCTCTGGGATGGTGTGGCTGGCGGCGTAGCTGTTGGGGTAGGTCTGCTGGCCGAGGGCGGCGATCTGGGTTAGCTTTTCGCGGCGGAGGGCGTATAGATTTTGCTCAAACTCTGACTCGAACACGATGGTTCCTTTTGTAATGAGGTAGACGATTCAGTATAGCGGTGAGGTGGAAGCACGGGAGGGGCCGACGTGATGTAATGGACAGGCTATGGCAGATGATGGAGCAGGGAAGGGAAAGAAGAGCGGGGCGCTGGGAGACCTGGTGAAGGCTGAGTCGATGATTCAGCTGGCGATTGCGCTGCCGGCGGGCTGCCTGATCGGTTGGCTGGTGGGGAGTTGGCTGGACGGGCATTTCCATCAGAACTGGATTGGGATTGTGGGTATCGTGCTGGGCGCGGTGGCTGGGTTTATCCAGATATTTACGACGGCTGCGCGGTTTTTGAAGAGAGATTAATGATGAAGGTTATAGAAGGTTACAGCGACGCGGATTTCAAGCGGACGATTCTGAGTGCGCTGCGCTTGCTGGTGATTATTACGGTGGTGGCTGCTCCGCTAGTGTGGTGGAAGCTGGGGTGGCAGAGTGCGGTGCTGCTGCTGGTGGGATCGCTGATTTCTGGGTCTGGCCTGTATGAGTGGCTGCGTCTGATGACGGCGGTGATGGTGCGGATGGATGGCGGGGCGACGGCGAAGCCTATGGGGATGGTTTTGGTGGGATTCTTCCTGCGGCTGGGGCTGACTGTAGTGCTTCTGTATGTTAGCCTTAAGATTCTGGATGGTTCGGTCTACGCGCTGGCGGGAGGCCTTGCATTGGGGGTGTTTGCGCTCACAGTGGAAGGGCTTCGGCTGATGAAGGCGTGGACGGTTTAGGCCGGGCTAGGATCCAGTTAGAAAGAACTTCTGTTTATTTTCACTATGCCTACTCAGTTACTGTTTACCCAATTTTTGAACGCCCACTTTGCGTCTCCTGTGACGGCGTTGCTGCGTGCGGTGCATGTGCACCCGACGTATCCGAACACTCCAATTACGAATGCGTTCGCGATGGAGTTGCTGGTTTTCCTGTTCCTGATTGCCTATTTTCTGGTGGTGCGGGTGACCTTGAGCGTCGAGAAGCCAGCGGCTGCCCAGCATCTGGCCGAGATGACGCATGAGTTCGTGTCGGAGCAGGGCGAGTCGATTATCGGCCATGGGTCGGAGCGTTTTACAAGCTATCTGACGGCGCTGTTTCTTTTTATCTTGTTGAGCAACCTGATGGGGTTGGTTCCGGGGTTGGAGTCGCCGACGGCCAATTCTGTGGTGCCGCTGGGATTTGCGCTGGTGACTTTTGTTTACTACCATTATCACGGTGTTCGGTCGAACGGCGGGGCGTACGTCAAGCAGTTCCTCGGGCCGGTGTGGTGGCTTTCGTGGCTACTGTTCCCGATTGAAGTGATTTCGCACTGTGCTCGCGTGCTATCTCTGACGGTTCGTCTTTACGCGAATATGTTTGCTGGCGATCTTGTGACGTTGGCGTTCTTTTCGCTGGTGCCGATCGGTATTCCACTGGTATTTCTTGGGCTGCACCTTGGTGTGGCTGTGGTTCAGGCTTATGTGTTCTTCCTGCTGGCTGCGATCTATCTGTCGCTGGCAGTGGCGCACGACCATTAGAACTTCGCTGTACCCAGGGCTAACTAGAAGGTAAGACAAATTTGAGTTTGCTGCGGAGGGCTCCCTCTTCGTGGCAGGTAGCATCGCCGCATAGCGTGAGGGTGCCAGCACGGTGAGCATCAACCACCCACTGGCGGCGAATCTAACGGGAGCAGGAGCAATACGATGAAGAAGCTGCAATATCTGTTTATGTCTTTGGCCGCGATGCTGCTTGCATCACCGGCTTTCGCGCAGGGTGGTGAAGTTGCCAACCAGTGGGTTCCGCTTGCTGCCGGTCTGGGCATGGCGCTTGCTGCCGGTCTCTGCGGTCTGGGTCAGGGTAAGGCGACTGCCTCCGCAACCGAGGCTTTGGCACGTAACCCGGGCGCACGTCCTGGAATCTTTATCTTCCTGATTCTGGGTCTGGCGTTTATCGAGTCCCTCGCACTGTTCACGTTCGTCATCATCTTCCTGAAGGTCAAGTAACTTCAGGTCAGATTGCTTGCAAGGAAAAGCCTCCGCGATGCGGAGGCTTTTCTGTTGGTTGCGATAAGTCGTTTAGTGGGAGTCGACCTTGACCTGCAACTGGCAGTTGTCCGGGTGGGCTGCGCACTGCTGGCGGGCGTTCTCGATCATGGTGCTGGTTCCGGCGTACTGGGCCATTTCGAGGACATTGCCGGGGAGTATTCCAAGTATCAGGGTGGCTAGAGCGGCAAGGGTGAGGCCGATGGCTGCAGGTACGCTGACGCTGCGTGGCTGGACATCGTGTGCAGCGGCTTGCTTGCGGGAGTAGATGGCGGCCAGCAGGCGCAGGTAGTAGAAGCAGGCGACTCCACTGTTGAAGAGGCCGATGACGGCAAGCCAGACGTGGCCGGCGCCGATGGCTGCGGAGAAGACATAGAACTTGCCGAAGAAGCCTCCGGTGAAGGGGATGCCGATGAGGGAGAGCAGGAAGAAGGCGAAGACCGCCGAGATGACGGGGCGTTTGAGTGCGAGGCCGGTGTAGTCTTCGATGGAACGGGTGGACTCGTTGAAGCCGCTGACCTGGGTGATGACGGCGAAGGCACCGACGTTCATGGCGGCGTAGGTGGCGGTGTAGAAGCAGGCGGCGGCTATGCCTTCCTGGGGGAAGGCAGTGAAGGCTACGAGGAGGTATCCGGCGTGGGCGATGGAGGAGTAAGCCAACATGCGCTTGACGTCGCGCTGGAGCAGGGCGCCGAGGTTTCCGACGGTCATGGAGAGGGCGGCAAGCACCCACATGAGGACGGACCAGCGGTGCTGCATGCCGGGGAATCCGGAGAAGGTGATGCGGAGCAGGACGGCGAAGGCAGCCGCTTTGGGTGCGGTGGACATGAGACCGACGACGGGGGCGGGTGCGCCCTGGTAGACGTCGGGGGTCCAGACATGGAAGGGGGCGGCGGAGACCTTGAAGCCGAGGCCGATGATGATCATGGCGAGGGCCATGAGGGCGAGGAGTGGGGTTTTAGTGGCAGCGAGGCCTGCTGCAATAGCGGCGATGCTGGTAGAGCCGGTGGCTCCGAAGGCGAGGGCTATGCCGTAGAGGAAGAAGGCGGTAGCGAAGGATCCGAGCAGGAAGTACTTGATCGAGGCCTCGGAGGCGGTGCCCTGGCCTTTGCGCATGCCAGCCATGATGTAGGTGGAGATGGAGGAGATTTCAAGGCCGATGAAGACCATGAGGAGCTCGACGGAGCAGGTCATGAGCATCATGCCGGTCGCTCCGAAGAGGACGAGGGCGAAGTACTCACCGGCGTGGGAGGCGTTGCCTTCGAAGTAGTCCATTGAGCCGAGGAGCGTGACGAGGACGACTGCGGCGATGAGCAGGTGGAAGAAGATGGAGAAGGTATCGACCTGGATGGTATTGGAGAAGGCGCGCAGGGGGTGGTCGCTGGCGAAGAGGGTCTGGTAGCCACTGGCGACGCCTGCTGCGATTGTGCCAAGGATGGCGAGCCATCCGAGAGGCTTGCGGCTGGAGCTGGGCTTGATGCAGGGCTCGGCGAGCATGATGAGGACGCCGGTGATGGTGAGAATGTACTCGGGGAGCAGGCCGATGATGTTAGGCGAGAGGCTTGGCATTAGCGTTGGCCTCCTTCTTGGTAGGGTCGCATGGGGAAGCTGGAACCGGGGAGTCTGGTGATGGTTTTGGGAGCCGTCAGATCAGGGGAACCGATCTGATTGGCGAGGTAGGTGCCGACGGTGTCGATGGATTGCATCCAGTAGGGCGAGGCGATTCCCATCAGGAGCATCAACGCAATCATGGGCCAGAGAGCGAGGTGTTCGCGGACGTCCAGATCCCAGCCGGTGACGCTGCGGGGCTTGAGACCGAGGTTGCTGTAGAAGACTTTCTGAATCATGAGGAGCATGTAAGCGGCGGTAAGGATGACGCCAGTGGTGGCAAGAACCGTCCAGCCGACGTGATGCGCGATGGTGGACTGCATGGTGCCGGAGAAGACAAGGAACTCGCCGACGAAGCCGTTGAGCATAGGCAGGCCAACGACGGAGAGGGTGGTGATGACGAAGAGGGTGACCATCCAGGGGAGTTTGGCAGCAAGGCCACCGTACTCGCGCATGTCGTAGGTGCTGTAGCGCTCGTAGAGGATGCCGAGGAGCATGAAGAGTGCGCCACCGCCGATGCCCTCGTTGAGGGTCTGGTAGATGCCACCGTCGAGACCAGCGATAGTGAAGGTGAAGATGCCGAGGATGACGAGGCTGACGTGGCCAAGGGTTCCGTAGGCTGCGAGGCGCTTGAGGTCTTTCTGGACGAGGGCGAGGAGCGCGCCGTAGACGATGCCGATGGCTCCGAGGGCGATCATGAGCGGGGCGATGTGACGAGATTGCTCGGGGAAGATGCCGAAAGAGAAGCGCAGGATGGAGTAGAGGCCGAGTTTTCCGGCTAGAACCATGACAGCGGCTGTCGGGGCTTCAGAGATAGCGTCTGAGAGCCAGCCGTGAAGTGGGAAGACAGGAACTTTGACTGCAAAGGCTATGAGGAAGGAGAGCGAGGCCAGCCAGAGGGCTGCGGAGTTACCGGAGATGCCGTGGGTGGCTGCGAGCTGTGCCAGTTGCGGCATGTCGAAGGTGCCGGTGTTGACGTAGAGCCAGAGGATTCCGACGAGCATGACGGCGGAGGGGATGAAGGCGTAGAGGAAGAACTTGATGGCAGCGCTACGACGGTTTTCGGTGCGGCCAAAGGTGGCGATGAGGATGGTCATCGGGACCAGGGAGAGCTCCCAAAAGGCGTAGTAGAGGAAGAGGTCGAGCGAGACGAAGATGCCAAGCATGGCGACCTGCTGGAGCAGGAAGAGGGTGTAGAAGAGCTTCTTGCGCTCGCTGACGGTGCGCCAGGAGATGAGGACGCCGAGTGGGGCGAGGAAGCCGGTGAGGACGATGAGCCACATGGAGAGGCCGTCGACGCCGAGGTGGTAGCGGATGGCGGGTGTGGCGATCCAGGGGTTATCGGTGGCGAACTGGAACGCGCCACTGGCAGCTGCGTAGTTGTAGTGGACGGGCAGGTGCAGAGTGATGGCGAAGGTGATGAGGGTGACGGCGAGTGCGCCCCATTGCATCAGCTTGCCACGGTCGGGCAGGAGAGCCAGCAGGACCGCGCCCACGAGCGGGACGAAGGTGATGATGGACAGAATGGAGTGGTCGAGATTCATCGTTTCCTTGGTGAAGCGGTGTTGCGGTTCTTAAGAGCAACTACAACGACAGAAGCAGATCCCTTCGGGATGACAAACAAAAGAAAAAACAACGGCACAAACGAACGGCTAGTGAGCCCAGAAACGTCCGAAGATCATGACGATGAGAACTGCTGCTGCTCCGAGCGCCAGCCAGCCGGCGTAGGAGCGGATGTTGCCTGATTGAACGCGGCGGGTGAGAGTACTGAGTCCGCGAGTGGTTGCGCCAGCGAGAGCACCGGAGCCGTTGACGAGGCCGCTGTCTACGAGGCCGCCGAGGATAAGGCGGGTGAACATGAGCAGCGGTGTGATGATGACTGCGCTGTAGATCTCATCGACGTAGAACTTGTTTTCGACGAGACGATAGAGGGCTGGGGCGCGCTGGGCGAGTGTGGCTGCTGTGCCGGGCTTCTTGTAGTAGAAGGTGTAGGCGAGGCCGAGTCCCGCGAGGGCGGTGAGGACTGATAGTGCAGCGAGAGTGAGCTCGAGGCCTTGGCTGGCTGCTGCTGTGGCTGCCTGGGCAGAGGCTCCGGATTCGAAGACGGGGGCGAGGAAGTGCTCAATCTCGTTGTGGCCGAACATGGCTGTCGGAACGCCGACCCATCCGCCGATGACGGAGAGGATGGCGAGGATGACGAGGGCGAAGAGCATGATCCAGGGGGACTCGTGGACTCCACCATTTCCGTGTGACGCGTGATCGTCGTGTCCGTGGCTGGCGTGGGTCTCCTCAACGCGGGATTCGCCGAAGAAGGTTTTGAACCACAGGCGGAACATGTAGAAGGAGGTCATGCCGGCGGTGATAAGGCCGACTGCCCAAAGGAGCTTGCCGATGGGGTTGGGAGAGATGAAGGCCTGGTAGAGGATTTCGTCCTTGGAGAAGAAGCCAGCCAGCGGAGGGATGCCGGCGATGGCGAAGACGCCCATGGTCATGGTCCAGAAGGTGATGGGGATCTTGCGCCAGAGGCCGCCCATCTTGCGCATGTCCTGTTCGCCGGAGAGGGCGTGGATAACAGAACCGGCGGCGAGGAAGAGCAGGGCTTTGAAGAAGGCGTGGGTGAGCAGGTGGAAGATGCCGGCGGTGTAGGCACCAACTCCGCAGGCGAGGAACATGTAGCCTAGCTGGGAGACGGTGGAATAGGCGAGAACGCGCTTGATGTCGTGCTGCACTATGCCGATGCAGGCGGCGAAGATGGCGGTGGCCGCTCCGATGATGGCGACTACGCCGAGTGCATAGGGGGAACGGTCGAAGATGGTGTGGCAGCGGGCGACCATGTAGATGCCAGCGGTGACCATGGTTGCGGCATGGATGAGGGCCGAGACAGGGGTGGGACCTTCCATGGCGTCTGGTAGCCAGACGTAGAGGGGAATCTGGGCGGATTTGCCGGCTGCGCCTACGACCAGGAGCAGGGCGATGGCGGTAAGGACGCCGCCGTGCCAGTCAGGGTTGACGCTGATGGCGTTGAAGACGTGGGCGAAGTCCAGCGAGCCGAAGTGGGCGACGATGAGGAACATCGCGAGGAGGAAGCCGAAGTCGCCGATGCGATTGACGATGAAGGCTTTTTTACCGGCGTTGGCGGCGGAGTCCTTCTTGAAGTAGAAGCCGATGAGGAGGTATGAGGCCAGACCAACGCCCTCCCATCCTACGAAGAGGAGCAGGAAGCTCTCTGCGAGGACGAGAACGGACATGAAGAACATGAAGAGATTGAGGTAGGCGAAGAAGCGCCAGTAGCCCTCTTCGTGCGCCATGTATCCGGCGGAGTAGAGATGGATGAGGAAGCCTACGCCAGTGACTACGCCGAGCATGATGAGGGTGAGGTGGTCTACGGTGAAGGCGAAGTCTACGTGGAATCCGGTGATGGTGATCCAGGGACCGGCATTGATGCTGATGGAATCGGGTGCGCCGACAGCTTTCATTGTGACCCAGAGCCACGCGACGATGGCGGCAGGGACGGCAGTGAAGAGCAGGGCGATGGCGGTGACTGCGGCGCGGGGCAACTTGCGTCCGAGGGTTCCGTTGATGAGGAAGCCTGTGAAGGGAAGCAGCGGAATCAACCAGAGATAAGAAGAGGGCATATTGGTCACGATTTCATCAGGTTGATCTGGTCAACGTTCAGCGTCTGGCGCGTGCGGAAGATGGCGATGATGATGGCAAAACCGACTGCGGCTTCCGCGGCGGCTACGACCATCACAAAGAAGACGAAGATCTGGCCTTGTATCTGGTGCCACATGTGGCTAAAGGCGACGAAGGTCAGGTTGACAGCGTTGAGCATCAGCTCAATGGACATGAAGATGGTGATTACGTTGCGCTTGATGAGAAACGCAGCGACGCCGACGGAGAAGAGGATGGCGGCGAGAACGAGGTAGTAGGCGACAGGGACTTCTGCGGACATGAGCTATTGCTCCTTTCGCGCGAGGACGACGGCCCCGAGGATGGCTACCAGGATGAGAACGGAGGTGACCTCAAAGGGCAGCAGGAGTCTGGTGAAGAGCACCGTGCTGATCTCTGCGATGTTGCTGAGTCCGCTGTTGAGCTGACCGCCGAGGTTGGTAAGGCCAAGGGCCTTGCGCTCCGAGAGGAAGACAAAGCTGAGGATGCAGAAGATTGCGGCTGCGCCAGGGAATCCTACGATGTAGGCGGCACGGCTGCCTGTGGTGTGTTCTTCTTCTCCGGCGTTGAGCAGCATGATGACGAAGACGAAGAGCACCATGATGGCGCCGGAGTAGACGATGACCTGGGCGGCGGCGAGGAACTCCGCACCGAGGGACCAGTAGAGGACGGCGAGCGACATCATGACGACAACGAGCGACAGAGCGCTGTTGATGGGATGACGCTGCAAGAGCAGATTCAGAGCTCCTGCTACCGCAAGCGCGCCGAAGATGATGAAGAGTGCCAGTTGCATGATGATCCGCTGAGTCTTTCCTGAAGCTTTAAGAACTCTCGAACAGAGCAGAGGTTGAGGGGGTTACCTGTTGATTGTAAAGCAGCTTGTGCGGTGGGACTAGCCGCGCAGTGCAAGGATAAGGCTGGTGACGATGATGTTGACCATGGCGATCGGCAGTAGAACCTTCCAGCCGAAGCTCATGAGTTGGTCATACCTGAAACGTGGCAGCGTGCCGCGGACCCAGATGTACAGCAGGAGGAATGCAAGAACTTTGAGGACGAACCAGCCGATGGGCAGGATGGCCTGGACGATTGGGCCGCCGAAGTCTGGGATTAGATGGCCGAAGGGGCTGGATGGGCCGCCGAAGAAGAGCAGTGTGGCGACGCAGCTGACGGTAATCATGTTGGCATACTCGGCCATGAAGAACATGGCGAACTTCATGGAGGAGTATTCGGTGTGGTAGCCGGCGACGAGCTCGGACTCGGCCTCGGGGAGGTCGAATGGGGAGCGATTGGTCTCGGCGTAGGCGGCCATGAGGTAGATGAAGAAGGCGACGAACTGGAAGCCGCCGAAGATGTTCCAGGAGAGGGCACCGTGCGCGGCCTGGCTGTTGACGATGTCGCGGAGGCTGAGGGACTGGGCCCGAAGGACGACGCCGACGAGGGAGAGGCCGAGCGCGAGCTCGTAGCTGATCATCTGCGAGGTGGCACGGAGAGAGCCGAGCAGTGCGAATTTGTTGTTTGAGGACCAGCCGGAGAGGGCGATGCCGTAGACGCCGATGGAGGTGATGCCCAGGATGACGAGGAGGCCGATGTTAAGGTCGGCAACGTTGAAGATATCGACGCCCTTGACGCGCTGGACCGCTCCGAAGGGAACGACGGCGATGGAGATAAGGGAGCAGGCGAGCGCGATGATGGGCGCGATGATGAAGAGTGGGCGCTGAGCTGCCATTGGCATGAGGTCTTCCTTGAGGAAGAGCTTGATGCCGTCGGCGAGGGGCTGAAGGAGGCCGAAGGGGCCGACGCGGGAGGGGCCCCAGCGATTCTGCATGCGGCCGAGAACCTTACGCTCCAGCAGCACCGTGTAGGCGACCGCCGTCAGGGTGATGACGAGGACGACGACAATCTTGAGGATGCTGAGCAGCAGAAATGTCTGGAACGGTGATAGATGGCTCACGGTAATGGGTCGCGCTCCTGTGGGCGGCGGTCTGGGTGACTAGTCTGCGGCGGTTTGAATCTGGATGAGCCGCTGTGCTTCGTTCTGTTGCAGGTCACCTAACATGGTCGAGAAGCGACCAAGGGTGCCTGAGGTGAAGAGGGAATCGTTCGCCGGGAGGACCTGATCGCGCCGAGTACCGATCTGGACGAGCGGGGTTGGGGCGACGGGTGACAGGTGCTGGTCGTTTCCTGAGAGGAGCTGGAGCCGAAGGATGTTGTAGCCGGGAACGAGGCGCTGGATCTCGTCGAGGATGGCGAAGGCATCGAAGGGGCTGAGCCGTGGCTCGAGGTTGTTGGCTGTGAGCCAGACGGCATGGCGGTCGGCCTCGCCAGACTGGGCTCCACGGGACTGGCCCATGTCGGCGCGGAGGCCTTTGCCGAAGGGGACGAGCTTGCGCATGTCGGCGCCGATTTTGTCGGCGATGCGGACGATCATCTCGAAGTCGCTACGTACGCCGGCGCGGTCTCCGGCTTTGTTGACCTGCTGGAGGTCGCCGTAGCTGTTGGTGACGGAGCCGGACTTCTCGTAGAGATTGGCCGCGGGCAGGACGACGTCGGCCAGGGCTGCGGTCTCGGTGAGGAACATGTCCTGCACGACGATGAAGGTGTCTTTGAGTGACGCGGGATCGATTCCGTAGCGGGCGACTGGGTTGGATCCGACGATGTAAAGGGCGGATAGATTTCCACGACCGGCGGAGTCGAACATTTCAAGCATGTCGAGGCCGGGTTCGTTGGGTACTGCGTATTCGGTGGCTAGATCGCTGGGGGAGCCGACGGGCATGTAGCCGGGGAGCATATCGGGCAGGAGGCCCATGTCGGCTGCGCCGCGAGAGTTGACGTAGTCGGAGAGGAGAGCAAACTTAGCACCTGGAATGGTGAGGCCGAAGTCGATGAGCTTCTTGAGCTCCGCGCCGCGGAGTTCGGATCCTATGAGGATGAGGAGGTTTTCCTCTGCCTTGACTGCATCGCGGAAGGCGCTGAGAGCGTTGCTGTCGGAAGCTGCACTGGCCGCGGCTGCGTTATCGCCAGCGAGGTAGGCGGCGAAGGCGTTGTAACCGAAGGGAGCGAGTTGTACAAAAGCCTTGGCCTGGCGGCGGAGTTTGATCTCTTCGCTGTTAGCTACGTAGAGGCGGGCGCGGTTGAGGCGGACGTCAGTGCGCAGGTTCCAGGCGGTGGCGGGGCTTTGGTTGGTTGGGTCGCCGCCGACGAGGAGGATCGCGGGGGCTTTGAGTGTGTCGTTCAGCGAGGCGGTGCGGCCGGTGTGGCCTGCGAGGGACTGGGCGAACGAGACATAGTCGGCGGTGCGGTGGTGGTCGATATTGTTGGTGCCGAGGACGGTGCGGGCGAACTTCTGGAGGAGGTAAGCTTCCTCATTGGTGATGCGGTTCGAGCCGATGACGCCGATGGACTTGCCGCCGCGGGTGTCGCGGAGTGCGCGGAGTTTGCTGCCGACGTGGTCGAGGGCAACTTCCCAGGAGACGGGCTTGAGTTCGCCGTTGGGTTGGCGGACGAGAGGCTGGGTGATGCGGTCTTCGTGGTTAGCAAAGTCAAAGGCGTAGCGGCCCTTGTTGCAGAGGAAGTCGCCGTTGATGCCAGACTTGTCGCGGTTGTCGCCGCGGACGATCTCAGAGCCGTCGGAGGTGGAGCGGACGCCGAGGGTGGTCTTGCAGCCGTCTCCGCAGTGAGTGCAGATGGTGGCTACGTGATTCATCTCCCAGGGGCGGGTCTTGTAGCGATAGGTGCCGGAGGTGAGGGCACCTACGGGACAGGCGTCGATGCACATGCCGCACTGCTCGCAGTCCACGTGGGCGAGGTCGTCGGGGGACATGTGCGCGGGGACGTTGGGGGCGATGACGGAGGAGCTGCCGCGGTTCTGAATGCCGAGCGCGAAGACGTCCATGCCTTCGCCGCACATGCGGACGCAGCGATAACAGAGGATGCAGCGGGGGCGGTCAAAGTAGACGACGGGAGACCACTTCTGCTCTTCGCGGTGGTTCTTGGGCTCGGCGTAGAAGCTGTCGGCGGCACCGTACTTGAAGGTCATGTCCTGTAGCTCGCACTCGCCGCCGGCGTCGCAGACGGGGCAGTCGAGGGGATGGTTGCCGAGGAGAAGTTGCAGTGTGGCCTTGCGGGCCTGGGCGATGTCGGGGGTCTCGGTGTAGACGATCATGCCCTCGGCGACCGGGGTAGTGCAGGCGGTCTGGAGCTTGGGCATCTTCTCGATGCGGACGACGCACATGCGGCATGCGGCCTGGAGGGAGAGCCCGGGGTAGTAACAGAATGCAGGGATTTCGATGCCGGCGGTCTTGCAGGCCTCGATGAGGAGGGTGCCTGCGGGTGCGGTGATTTGTTTGCCGTCTACGGTAAAAGTTACGTCTGCCATTTAGTGTGCTCCGACCAGCTGGTCAATTGTGATCAGTGGCGTGTCGACGCGCTTGCCGTCGATATATTCTTCGAATTCTTTACGGAACTTCTTGACGAAGCCGAGGGTGGGCATGGCAGCTGCGTCGCCGAGTGGGCAGAAGGTGCGGCCCATCATGTTTTCGGCGAGGTACTGGACGTTGTCGATGTCTTTCTTTGAACCGCCGCCGGCGTGGACGCGTGTGAGGGTCTTTTTGATCCAGTCGGTTCCTTCGCGGCAGGGGATACACCAACCGCAGGACTCATGCTGGTAGAAGGAGATGACGCGGAGGGCGAACTCGACGATGGAGACCGTCTCGTCGAGCACGACGATGCCGCCTGAGCCGAGCATGGTGCCGGCCTTGCCCATCTGGTCGAAGTCGAGACCTACGTCGATCTCGTCTGCGGTGAGGACGGGGCAGGAGGAGCCGCCGGGGACGACGGCTTTGAGCTTCTTGCCGTCCTTGATGCCGCCAGCTACTTCGTAGATGGCTTTGCGGAGCGAGTAGCCCATGGGGAGCTCGTAGACACCGGGGCGTTCAACGTGGCCGGAGATGCCGAAGAGACGGGTTCCGCCGTTGCGCTCGGTGCCGAGTTTGGCGTAGGCTTCGCCGCCCATGAGGAGAATGTGGGGGGCGTTGGCGATGGTCTCAGCGTTATTGATAACGGTGGGGCCACCATAGAGGCCGACGACGGCGGGGAAGGGCGGCTTGATGCGAGGGACGCCGCGCTTGCCTTCGAGGGACTCCATGAGGGCGGACTCTTCGCCGACTTCGTAGGCGCCTGCGCCGGTCTGGGTGATGATGTCGAAGTCGATGCCGGAGCCGAAGATGTTTTTGCCGAGGAAGCCTTTTGCGTAGGCGTCGGCGACTGCCTTTTCGACGATCTTGAGGAGGTAGCGGTACTCGCCACGGAGGTAGATGAAGCCGAGCCTGGAGCCAATGGCGAGGCCGGCGATCATGGTGCCTTCGATGATGGAGTGAGGATCATGCAGGAAGAGGACGTGATCTTTGCAGGTTCCGGGCTCGGACTCGTCCCCATTGACGAGGACGTATTTGGGCTTCTCAGAGACTTTGGGGACGAAGGACCACTTCATGCCCGTGGGGAAGCCTGCTCCGCCACGACCGCGGAGGCCGCTGGCCTTCATGGTGTTAATGATCCACTCAGGGCCTTCTGCGATGGCCCTCTGGACAGCTTTGTAACCGTCTAGTTCGAGGTATTTCTCGATGTCTGCTGCGCCCTGGCCGAAGCGGCGGGAGATTACTTTGACTTCATCGGGATGCGAGACGAGTGTTGGCATTTACTTCACGTCCTTTCCCTGGCCGTCACGGTACATCTGGAATAGTACGTCGACCTTCTCCGGAGTGAGGTCTTCGTGAAAGTCGTAGTTGATCTGCATGGCTGGAGCCCAGCAGCAGGCACCGATGCACTCGACCTCTTCGAGAGAGAAGACGCCGTCGGGGGTGGTCTGCTTGTGACCAATGCCGAGGGTTTCCTTGCAGTGGTCGAGGATTTTGTAGCCGCCGCGCAGCATGCAGGAGATGTTGGTGCATACCTGGACGTTGTACTTGCCGGCAGGCTTGGTGCGGAGCATGGAGTAGTAGCTGAGGACGTTGCGGACTTCGAGTTCGACGAGGTCGAGGCGCTGGGCGATCTCTGCGACGGCGGCGTCCGAGACGTAGCCGATCTCGTCCTGCGCGTAGAGCAGCATTGGGACGAGGGCCGAACGGCTGAGGGGATAGATGGTGACGAGGTGATCGAAGCGTGCGGCCAGCTCCGGCGAAAAGATCGTGTTGGCGACTGTGCTCATAGAGTTTTCTAGCCTAATAACATCGCCGCGAAGTGTTCCACGGCCAGTTCCAAATCCATCGTTTGCGGCGGCTGATTGAAGGTGACTGTCGCGTCTTGTGCGAGAGACCATCCGCCCATGCTTTGCTTGCCTTTGTGCAATGTCCAGATACCGGTTCCACTGTCAGGATCGAACCTGAGGCTGAGGATGGCGGTATCTGCTTTTACCTGTACTTCGAGAAAACCTTGCTGCGATTCAATAATTAGTGCACTGCTGATTCTGTTTGTAACTTGTAGTGCCGCAAGATGGGAACGGAGGGAACCGACGAGCGATATCCAGAGTTCCCGGCGTATTGTTTCGTCCTGCAAACTGTACCTCAGGGGCTAAAGCCCCTTTCTGCTGCAAACTGTGCGGCACGGCGAAGCCGTACCTTATCAAAACTTCTTACCTGTCGATTTCGCCGAGGACGATATCGATGGAACCGATGACGGCGACTACGTCGGCGAGCAGGCGGCCTTTGCACATGGTTTCGAGAGCCTGCAGGGTGGCGTAGGAGGGGTTGCGCATGTGAACGCGATAGGGCTTGGCGGTACCGTCGGAGACGACGTAGTAGCCCATCTCTCCGCGTGGGGATTCGACGGCCTGGTAGACCTCTCCGGCGGGAACTGCGAAGCCTTCGGTGACGATCTTGAAGTGATGAATGAGGGACTCCATCTGGGTCTTCATCTGCTCGCGGTCGGGCAGGACGATCTTGGGTGCGTCGGCTACGATGCGGCCTTCGGGCATTCCGTCGAGAGCCTGCTGGCAAATTTTGACCGACTCGTGCATCTCTTCCATGCGTACGACGTAACGGGCCCAGACGTCGCAATCCTGTGAGACGGGAACCTTGAACTGGAACTTCTCGTAGCCGCTGTAGGGCATGTCGCGGCGGAGATCCCAATCGACGCCTGAGGCGCGGAGCGGGGGACCTGTGACGCCGAGGGAGATGGCTTCCGCTGCGGTGAGGTGTCCGATGCCTTTGAGGCGTCCCATCCAGATCGGATTGCCAGTGAGCAGGTTCTCATACTGCTGGATGCGATCCGGCATGATGTTGAGGAAGTCCTGTACCTGTTTGTAGAAGTCGAGGGGTGGTTCAACGGAGACGCCACCGATTCGGAAGTAGCTGGTCATCATGCGCTGGCCAGATAGATTCTCGAAGATGCGGAGGATGTCTTCGCGCTCGCGGAAGCAGTAGAGGAATACGGTGAGTGCGCCCACGTCCATGGCGTGCGTTCCGAGCCATACGAGGTGGGACTGGATGCGGGTGAGTTCGTTGAGCAGGACGCGGAGATACTGGGCGCGCTCGGGGATCTCGAGACCAAGCAACTTCTCCACTGCGAGGCAGTAGGCAAGGTTGTTGGTCATGGGACAGAGATAGTCGATGCGGTCGGTGAGAGGGACGACCTGCTGGTAGAACTTGGCTTCGCAGGTCTTCTCGATTCCGGTGTGGAGGTAGCCGATGTCTGGGGCAAGCGAGACGACGGATTCGCCATCGATCTCGAGCACGAGGCGCAGAACACCATGGGTGGAAGGGTGCTGCGGTCCCATGTTGATGATCATGGTGTGGTCTTTGGCCTGGTTGGTGCCATCGTGACGCGCTGCATCGGCGATAACGTCTTCGACGCCGGGATTGATGAGGTCGGGGGCTGCAAGGGGTGCCATTAGCGGTAGCCCTCCACGGGGTAGTCCTTACGGAGTGGGTGACCTTCCCAGTCTTCGGGCATCATGATGCGCTTGAGATTGGGGTGTCCGCCGATGTGAACGCCGAAGAGGTCGAAGACTTCGCGCTCGTAGAAATTGGCGGAGGGCCAGACTCCGGTGATGGAGTCAACTGAAGCGTCGCTGCCGTCGAGTCGGACAATGAGGCGAACTCGGGCCTTCAGGGAGTGGGAGAGGATGTGGTAGGTGATCTGGAATCGAGGTTTGGATGGGTACCAGTCGACGGCGGTTACGTCTTCGAGGAAGTTGTAACCGGCGGACTGAACGGCCTGACAGGCGGCTACTATGCTTTCGCGGGGTACGGTGATGCTTAGCTCGCCGCGGTCGAATTTAGCGTCGGTTGCGATGGAAGTGAGTGCGACGACGGCTGGATTTTCAGGGTGCGCGGCGAAGACTGCTTCCGTGCCGACGAGGGCAGAGGCGGGATCGTACATGACTAAAGATCTCCCTTATCGTTTGCCCAGTCCAGGATGCCTTTTTTCCAGACGTAGAAGAGGCCGACGGCGACGAATCCGAGGTAAGTGAGCATCTCGTAGAAGCCGAACATGCGGGAACCGGTGATGACTGGAAGGCGACGGAAGATGACCGCCCAGGGAAGCATGAAGACGGCTTCGACGTCGAAGAGAATGAAGAGCATGGCGACCATGTAGAAGCGGACGGAGAATCGTCCACGGGCATCGCCGACGGGGTCCATTCCGCACTCGTAGGCGCCGGCCTTGGTACGGGAGTTTTTATGCTTGCCGATGAGGAAAGAGACTCCCACCATGCCGCAAGCCATTCCAAGCGCTGCGAGAACCTGCAGGACCAAGGGAAGATAGTTCCAGATATAAGGGTACGTTTGCATCGCCATCTTCGACTCTAAGTTTGCCGCTGACAAGTGTCAAGCAGCGAACGGTGATTCTGGGTGCTATCGCAGCAATGCTGCATACATGTTGATGAGGCTATTCCCAAACTGAGCGGAGATGAGGCCCCCGATGGCCAGAAAGGTGCCTAATGGGAGTTTGGAGGCCAATCCTGCTTTGCCTCGGGCCAGGAGGAGCAGGGCGTAGGCGCTAGCGGAGAGAACTCCAAGGAATAGCGCCAGGATTGCGGGCCAGAAACCGAGGAAGGCGGCGATCATGGCGATGAGTTTTACGTCTCCCAGACCGAGTCCTTCGCGGTGGCGGAGGGCCTTATAGAGCCAACGGATGATGAGCAGAATCGCAGCGACGCCGAGAATGGCGAAGAGGCGGCCCAAGATGACGGCTTCGGGGCCGGTCATGAATACGTTGCCGTGTGCGGCTGAGCTGCCGGGACTGCTGAGACGGAGCTGGTGAGTGGTGTTGAAGATGATCTGGCCTTCGGTTGGGCCGAGAAAGACGGCCTTGGCGCAGACCAGAAAGGCTGCGATGGCGATTCCGGTGAGGGTAAAGGCGTCGGGGAGGAGTTGGGTCTGCCAGTCCATGACGATCAGGCCGATGAGGAGGAAGCCGAGGATGGCGACGCCAAGAACATCGAGGCTGTAAAAGAGTGATTGGCTTGCGGTGTAATTAATATCGCCGCTGCTTATAAGACCCATGTGCCAGTTCGTCCAGATCTGTGCTCCGGCTCTTGCAAACCATATCCCCGTAAGCAGTTCGACAAGTGGGTATCGCGACGAAATTGGCTGCTTGCAGTCGCGGCAGTGGCCTCGTAGGAGGAGCCAGCTTATGACGGGGATGTTGTCGTACCAGCGGATGGGGGTTCCGCATTGTGGGCAGTGGGAGCGGGGGGTGGAGATGGATTCGTGTTTGGGCAGGCGCGATATGCAGACGTTCAGGAAGCTGCCGAAGAGCAGGCCGAGGAGGAATCCTATGATTTCGTAGAGGGTGAGCGAGGTCACGGTTGAAGTATACGGTGTTGGGCTGTCGCTGCTGTGAACGGTGGCTGGCGGGCGGCGTAGGTCCCACCCTTCGGAAGTTCGCGAAGGATGGGGCACCCGGGCGGGCGGTTGGGGTGGTGTGGGAATGACACTTCGGAGGGCGTGGAGAAGGGGAGGTCGGGTTTGTTTTAGAAGTCGACGTGCATGCGGACGGATTCTACGAGGACGGGGCCGCGGTCCTGGTTGTAGCCGGGGTGGGAGATGTATTGGGCGTCGAGGGCGTAGTAGACGCCGCGCCAGATGTGTAGGTTGTAGTAGCCCTCAAGGATGTCTTCGCGGGCGTAGTTGAGTTTGCCGTCGCCGATGAGGAAGCCGAGGCCGCCGTAGCGGAGATAGTTCTGGTGGTCGCGTTTGATGGCGTTGGAGACGAAGGTGAGGCCGAGTTTGTCGATTGGTCGGGACCACGCATGGCCGGAGTAGTCGCCACCTAGTTCGATGGTCTGGTCGACTTCGGTGTAGGCGAAGGACTCGTGCTGGCCTTCGTTCCAGCCGAAGCGGCCGAAGACACGGAGGTCGGGGGTGAGTTCCTGCTCGGCGTTGAGGCCGAAGCCGTACTTGACCGCGCTGAAGTGCTCGTGAGCGACGATGTCGGGGGTGGGGTCCGTGCCGGCGAGATAGGCGTTGACGGCTTCGCGGTAGGAGCCCATGTGGGCGTGGTTGACGTAGCCGATGGCGCGGATGGTGCCTTTGCTGTCTGACGAGACGAGGTGGCCGAGCAGGGAGTGACGGAGTTCGAACTCGAAGTTTTGCCCGCTGGCTCGGCGGAGGTCCCAGTCGAGGTCGATGCCGTTGGCCACGGTAGGCATGGCTGCCAGGGCGTAGCGTGCGGTCCAGTTTTTATCAATAAACTCGGCGACGGCGGCGTAGGTGTAGCCACGGGTGTCTGCGGCGTAGTCCCATGCGCCGTTGTTGTCGATGGTCCAGTTGAGGAACTGGAGATGGCTGTCGGTGCCGATGGTGTTTATGTCGAGGAAGTCAGGGAGGCTCATCTTGCCGATGTGAAGTTCGATGCGGCGCTCGGGTACCTGGGTGGCGAGGGAGAATGGTGTGCGGCTGGCATCGACGAGTTTGCTGGAGAGGCCGATGGTCTGGTGGAGTTGGACACGGCCGATATAAGGAGCAGAGCCGAGGTTAGGGTTGCGGACTACATCAAGGTTAGTGAATCCAGCGAGGCCGAGGGCCTGGCTGATGCCGCGACCGCCTGAGGACTCGATGTCGAGGATGACGTCGGTGTTGGCTTGCGGGGACTTATTGAGTTGGGCGCCGAGGAAGAGGGTTCCGAGCAGTGAGGTCTTGTATTCACCATGGCCGACCAGGCTGTTGATGCCTTCGTAGGGGGAGTGAAATGGGGCGTGCGCCTGGAAGATGATGTTCGCCTGGCCAGAGACGAGGAATCGGCTGGAGTCGGGGTGAGGCAGGATGGTGAGGCGTGGATCTGTCGACGCGGGGACTTTGATCTCTGGTGCCGGAACCTGGGATGTGGTCTGCTGGGCTAAGACTGGACGCGTTGGCGCCATCAGTGCGAGCGATAGGCAGAGGCCCAGAAATTTTGGAGTGCTGGTGTGCATGGTTGATAAGGTATGGTCGTTGGTTTGTGTGAATAGAGTGCGAAAGATGATGTGGGGAGCGGCTAGGTCACTTTAAATAGTATATCCCGGTAGGGTATATTGGCGGCGCGAATTCCAAGTGATCAACGGAATACGGCAAAGCCTTGTGGTGCCTGGTCGCTGAACCCTGACTGTCGAATTGGTCAGGCAAACTGATCGAAGGTAGAGGCCTGAGACCGGTAGTTGTTCTGAAGGGGGCATTGCTGGAAAGGGTGCCGTTGTGCCGAGGGCAGTGCGGATTCAAGAAGATACGATGTGCGCCTCCTTCCAGCGGAGTCGACAGAGGCGCACGTGTAGTGGTTGTCGAACTGCTAGCTTCTTGATCCTGCCGCTACAAGGCCAATGCCCGCTATGAGTGCAATGCCACTGAGGATGGGAGAGAAGGGAATCGTCTGTCGGCTCTCGTGGCTGATTTGAACGGGGCCTATATCGACGTCCTTCTTCTGTTGGGTGAAGCTGATTCCGCCGGTGACGAAGCCGATGATGCCGAGAATGATGAGAAGAATTCCGATAATGGTGGCGGGTTTCAAGATGAAGTGCCTTTCAGATGTAACGATATGAGCGATATAGGGTGGGATGCGATGACAGTGCGAAGTAGATGCTTGGGCGGTTGGATTAGCCCGCCGGATGAAGCCTTGATTTGATCGGCGAATTCAGAGTAAAGTGCAGATACACGGGAAAGGAGGATGATTCAGCCTATGAAAATTGACTGTAATAGTTGCACCAACGTACGTGAGGTGACTGAGGCTTAGAGCGTCCTGCTCTAGTCCTGGCGGTCTTTAGCTTGTAAAGTCCTCGCCGAGGCCCAGTCCGAGTTTGGACGCCTCTGGTCAATCCCCACAGATCACCGACAGACGGCTCGCTACTCTTTTGCAGAGTGCGAGCCGTTTGCGTTTTGTAGATGATGCGGCTTTAGAATAGTGGGATGAAACCTCTTGTTATTGCTGGCAGAGCCTTCCAGTCGCGCTTGATTGTTGGGACCGGAAAATATAAGGATGGGGCAGAGACGCAGGCCGCGATCGAGGCCTCGGGCGCGGAGATGGTGACGGTTGCGGTGCGGCGCGTGAATCTTGACCGGACCAGCGAGTCACTGCTGGATTTCATCGATCCGCTGCGGTATTTCTTATTGCCGAATACTGCGGGCTGCTATACGGCGGATGAGGCGATTCGGGCGGCTAGACTTGGGCGCGAGGTGGGGCTCTCGGACTGGGTGAAGATTGAGGTGATTGGGGATCAGCAGACGCTTTATCCGGATGTGCAGGCGACGCTGGAGGCGACGCGGGTATTGGTCAAAGAAGGGTTTACGGTTCTGCCGTATACGTCAGACGATATTGTGTTTGCGAAGCGGCTGATTGATGTGGGTGCGGCGGCGGTGATGCCGCTGGGAGCGCCGATTGGAACGGGTGCGGGGATTGCGAATCTGCATAATCTGAGGATGATGCGGGAGCTGATTACGGAGGTTCCGCTAATAGTAGATGCGGGGCTGGGGACGGCTTCGGATGCGGCGGTGGCGATGGAACTTGGATTTGACGCGGTTCTGCTGAATACGGCGATTGCGGGGGCAAGCGATCCGATCCTGATGGCTGAGGCAATGCAGCATGCTGTATTGGCGGGGCGGCAGGCGTTTCTGGCGGGTCGGATGCCTCGGAAGCTGTATGCGACGGCTAGTTCTCCAATGGAAGGGATTTCGAGGTAGATGGTGCACGGTGGGGGGTGGTCGGGCTGGCGAAGCGAATCGCTTATGCCATAGGAAAGCGCGAGACGGTGCAGTAAACTTCGGGCATGCGAGTCTTTGGGATCGATTGCGGCACGGAGTTCACCGGTTATGGGGTGGTGGAGGTGGACTGCGATGCGCGGATGCCGAAGCTAGTGCATTGCGCCGCAGGGACGATCCGGTTGAACAAGAAAGAGAAGACCCCGCAGCGGCTGGCGCAGGTTTATGCGGAGTTGGTGGCGCTGATCACGTTACATGAGCCGGAGACGGTGGCGATCGAAGAGGTTTTCTTTTCCGCGAATGCGAAGTCGGCGTTGAAGCTGGGGCAGGTGCGGGGGGTAGCGATGCTGGCTGCGGCGACGTGTGGAATGCCGGTGGCGGAGTATGCTCCGCTCTCGATCAAGAGTGCGGTGGTGGGGTATGGATTGGCTGCGAAGGAGCAGGTGCAGTTTATGGTGATGCGGTTGCTGGAGTTGGACAGTGCGCCGGATTCTCCGGATGCGGCGGACGCGCTGGCGATCGCGATCTGCCATATTCATACAGCGCAGACGCTGCAGTTGCAGGGGGTGCGGCGGTGAAGGGATTGCACTGGATATATGGGGCAATCGTGCTGACAGGTTTGTCAGGGTTTTGTGGGGCACAGGGGCAGACCGCAGCGCAATCGTCCGATGGTTCGACGGCTGTCGTCAGCTTTGAGTTTGATCGTGTTGGCTTGCCGGTGCCGCACTTTTTGCTGGCGATCCATGAGGATGGCAGAGGGACGTACCAGGCCGATGAGGTGGAGCGTCGCTCGGCTGACTCGGCTGTGCAAGTGGTCAGTCGCAAGCATGTGGATCGGACACTGTCCGTGAGTCGCGAGATGGTGGAGAAGATATTCACGGCAGCCAGAACGCTGAACCGGTTTAATACGGATTGCGCTTCAAAGGCGAAGAATATTGCGAATACAGGGAAGAAGACCCTGACCTATTCTGGTGCGGATGGAACTGGGTCGTGCACCTATAACTACTCTGAGGACAAGAATGTTGCCATGCTTGCCGACACTTACTTAGCGATTGCAAACACGATGGACGTGGGGCGGAAGCTTGAGTTTGAGCGTCGATTTGACCGGTTGGGATTGGACGCGGAGTTGATTTCGCTGGAACGTCAAGTGCAAGAGAAGAATGCTTTGGAGATCGGCACGATTTCAGCGATTCTGAATGTGATTGCAAGTGACGTGGATTTGATGCAGCGAGTGCGGTTGCATGCCTCGAAGTTGTTGGAGCAGGCGGCTGAAACCAAGTAGCGGTTTGTGCCGACAGGTGTCGTTGGGCCTGAATGTTCTCAGGTTGATTCGGCCGTAGCTGACAGTGCGCGATATAGTTCGGCCATTGGTTCCAGAGCAATGGATTCGGCTCGTGCCTGAGCGGGGATGCTGGCTGGCCAGAGTGCTGCGAGCGTGGCGGCGGTGTGGCCGGCGGCGCGGAGGTTGTTCTGCAGGGTCTTGCGCTTCTGAGCGAAGCATTGGCGGAGGAAGGCGTCGAAGCCTGGGGCGTCAACACCCAGTTCTTCGAAGCGAGGTGCAAACTGCAAGCGGAGGACGGTGGAGTAGACGTCTGGCGGTGGGGAGAAGGCGGATGGGGGAAGGGTGAAGAGGGAAGTAATACTGGCGTTCATCTGGGCGGTTGCCGACAGGAGGCCGTAGTCGCGGACGCCGGGGGAGGCGGAGACTCGATCAGCGACTTCGCGCTGCATCATCAGGACAGCGCGGGCGACGATGCCAAGGGTGCCGGCGGCGAAGAGCTTCAGCAGGATATCGGAAGTGATGTAGTAGGGGAGGTTTCCGATGACGTCGGCGGTTTCTCCTGGTGGGATGAGAGCGCTGAGGTCGGCTTTCAGGACGTCGATTTCGACGATCTGGACATTTGGCTGGTCGCGGAAGCGGAAGGTGAGTTCGGCGGCGAGGGCGCGATCCAGTTCGAGGGCGATGAGCCGTTTGCAGCGGCGGGCGAGTATCTCGGTGATGGCTCCGTGGCCGGGGCCAATTTCGATGACGGTACGTTGGGACACGTCGCCGAGGGCGTCCACAATGGCGTGGCGGGCGGCGTCGTCGATAAGGAAGTTCTGACCGAGTTTGGGCTTGTGTATCATGGGCATCCAAAAGTTGTGTGGCTTGTATAGACTAACGGTTTGGTTGTGAAGACTGATAAAGGACGGCAGCATGCATATCGTATTTGCGTCATCGGAGTGCACGCCCTGGGCAAAGACAGGTGGACTGGCGGATGTGGTTGGGTCGTTGCCTCGGGCCCTGGTGCAGCTGGGCCATCGTGTGAGTGTGTTCCTTCCGTACTACCGTCAGGTTGCCAAAGCTGTTCCAAGTGCGCCGGTCGTGTTGCCGAGCGTAACGATTCCTTTTCCTTCTTATAACCGTTTTGTTCGCATTCTGGATGGTGGATTGAAGGAAGGTGTGCAGCACTATTTTGTTGATTGCCCTGAGATGTTTGACCGGGAGAGTTTTTACGGGACGCCTTCTGGAGACTACTGGGACAACGCGGAGCGATTCGGGCTGTTCAGCCGGGCAGTGATTGAAGCTTCGAAGGTTATTGGGGTTCCTGACGTCTTTCATGTGCATGACTGGCAGGCTGCGATGTTGGCCGTGTTGCTGCGATCGACGTATTACTTTGATCCGGTTCTGGCACCGGTGCCTGTGGTGTTGACGATCCACAATGCGGGATATCAGGGCTGGTTTCCGCCACGAACGATGGAGACGCTGTTGTTGCCGTGGGAGATGTTTACATTTGAGGCGCTGGAGCAAGACGATACGCTCAACTTCTTGAAGGGCGGGATCGTATATGCCGATGCTATTACAACGGTGAGCAAGAAGTACGCCGAAGAGATCCAGACCGCTGAGTTCGGGAATGGTCTGGATGGGTTGTTGCGAATGCGTAGTGGGGATCTGTTCGGGATATTGAATGGGGTGGACTACGCAGAGTGGGATCCGGCTGTTGATCCTCATATCGCAGCGCATTACACAGCGGAGAAGCTTGACGGGAAGAAAGAGTGCCGCCGGGATGTGTTACACGCATTCGGGTTGGAGTCGGTAGCGGAAGAGACGGCTGTGATTGGAGTGGTATCGCGATTTGCCACGCAGAAGGGCTTCGACTTTATTGTCGAGATTATGGAGCGGCTGGTCCAGGAAGATATGGTGTTGGTAATCCTGGGCAATGGTGAGGAGTATTACGAGCGATTGCTGACGGAGATGGCGGCAGAGCACCCCGAAAAGGTACGGGTTCAAGTGAAGTACGACAATGTGATTGCGCACAAGATTGAGGCTGGATCAGATATGTTTCTGATGCCCTCGCGCTATGAGCCTTGTGGCTTGAACCAGATCTACAGCTTGAAGTACGGGACGATTCCGGTGGTACGGGCTACGGGTGGGTTGGATGACACGATCGATGAACAACCCGCTGGCGGGGGAACTGGATTCAAGTTCTGGGGCTACGATTCTGAGGCGTTCCTGGACGCGATACTACGAGCGTTGGGGACCTTCCAGAACAAGGGCGAATGGACGCAGATGATGAAGCGAGGCATGGCACAGGACTTCTCGTGGGACAAGCCGGCGGTGGAGTATGCACGGGTTTACCAACGAGCTATCGAAAATCGTAACTAGCAATCGGCTAGTGTCTGGTGGAGTTCTTTTTGAAGGCGTAGTAGACGGGGATTCCGAGGAGGATGATTGCTGATCCGACGACGGAGTTGCGGGGCTGGTCGGCGAAGGAGAAGACCAGGAGGACGCTGGCTGCGGCGATGAAGAGCGCTGGGAGGATGGGGTATCCCCAGATGCTGTAGGGGCGGATGGCGGTGGGATTGCGTCGGCGGAAGACGAAGATGGTGCTGGCTGTGAGGGCGTAGAAGAGCCACTCGCCAAAGATGGCGAGCGAGAAGAGAGCCTGAAATCTGCCGATGGCGAGCAAGAGCAGCGAGGTCAGGATGGCCTGCAGAGCGAGTGCTGCGGCTGGTGTGTGGAAGCGGGGATGGACGTAGGCGAGTTGCCGGAAGAAGAGTCCGTCGTGGGCTGCGGCAAAGGGAACGCGAGCGCCGGAGAGGGATGATCCGACGAAGGTGGCGGCGATGCTGACGGCCATGCCGATGGAGACGAGAGCTGCTCCCCAGTGCCCCGCGACGAGACTCATGGCAGCGGCGGCGGGTCGGTCTGATGTGGCGATGATGGCGGCGGGCAGGACATATTGGATGGTGGCGTTGGTGAGCATGTAGAGTCCGCCGACGATGACGACACCGCCGACGAGTGCGATGGGCATGGTTCGTTGTGGGCGCTCGACCTCTCCGGCCATGGTTGCTACGCCGCTCCAGCCGTCGTAGGCCCAGAGCGCGGCGACCAGGGCGAGCATGAATCCGTAAAATCCTCCGCGGGCTGTGGAGAAGTCAGTGGCGAAATTATGCCATGAGCCATGAGTGCCAGCAGCCCCAAAGCAGAAGCCTGCGATTACAAGAATGAGCAGCCCTTTAAGCCAGGTTAGGACGAGTTGAACGTTGGCGGAGCGGCGGGTTCCGACGATGTTCAGGCCGGTGATGAGCCAAGTGGTTGCGATGGCGAAGACCTGTCCCCAGGTAAGGTGGGCGAAGGCTGTTTGGGAGAAGGAACTGAAGATGGCGAAGGTGCCGAGGACGCGAGCGAGTCCGGCGGAGATCGTAGCGAGTGAGGCTGGTTTGGCGACAGTGATCTGGGTCCACATATAGAGGAATCCGGTGAGGTCGCCGTAGGCCTCGCGGAGGAAGGCGTATTCGCCGCCGTAGCGAGGGTGTTGGGCTGAGATTTCCGCGTAGGTCATGGCGCCGAAGAGGGAGAGGAGTCCTCCTACGATCCATACGGCGTAGACGAGGCGAGATGAGCCAACGGCGGCCATCATCTCGCGCGGCACAAGAAAGATGCCACTGCCGATGATGATTCCCACGACGATGGAGGTGGCGTGGGACGCGTTGAGGACGCGAGGAAGTTCTCGCTGTTTGAGCATCAGGATGATGGCAGCGTAGCACAGGAGCGTTCGATGCCCGAGAGTGGAGGACTCAGATGTAGAGCTTGAAGTGGAGCCAATCTTCGAAGATTTTCTTGCGGCGTCCGCGTACGAGATAGATGTTGCGATGCTCAAAGGGCATGGAGAATGGGTGGTCCATGCGGCCGACGATCTGAACTGAGTCGTAGTATCCGCGCATTTCTTCCGGAGATGCGCCGTTGATGACGATCATGAGTTCGCCTGTCTCTGCGTGGGAGCCCCAAAGGAAGTAGCTGTTATGGCCGCTGATGGCTTGAGGCAGATTGTGGCCGAGGAAGTTGATGGCGCTGGCTTCGCCGTAGTTAGAGCAGTAGATACCGACCTTCTGCTGGTCCTGCGGAGAGAGGGAACGGTAGATGCGGGTGACTTGATCGACGTCCTCCTGCCATCCGAAACGATCTGCGTAGAACTGAGGCAGGGGGCCGCTGGACATATTTTCTGTGTTGCTGCTGGCGGAGTAGAGGTGGGTGGCCTTGGTATAGGCGAGCCATGCCTGAGGCCGCATGAGGGGCAGGGACATGGGCAGGATGAGGACGCAGGCGGTGAGGATGATGGTCTGGAGGATAGGGAAGGCGAAGCTGCGGTTTGCAATGACGGCTGGGCGTTGAGCATAACGACGCTCCCATGCGATGCCGCCTGCGGCGAAGAGGATGGGATAGATGGGCGCTACGTAGTAGTCCTTGGCGTGCAGTGCCATCATGATCGCGAGGAAGAAGAGGTAGGTGAGGCCTAGCCAGCGCCATGGTTTTGCGAGTGGATTGCGGAGAAGCCAGAGGAGGCCCGCTCCCCAGATGAGGACGGTTGCGGGTTGCATGTTGAGAATCTGGGTGACGAGGAAGGGGAGTGGGGCGAGCTTGATGTTCTTGTTTTCGATTTGACCGTTGTGAAGGAATTCGAGGGTAGGCCAGTGGTGGTGGATCTGCCAGAGGAGGTTGGGCAGGGGGATGAGGATGAGGAGAGCGATGCCTGCGGCGGTCCAGCGGTTGGCGAGGAGACGGCGTTGCGGAGTGAGGATCAGGGCGATGAGGAGCGCTACAAGGAAGAAGGTCATCGATGGCTTATTGAGGAGGCCGATGCCTGCTGAAAGACCGAAGAGGAGCCAGAGCTTTGCATTATCTCTATCAGTGGAGGCGCCGCGGAGTATGAGGATCATAGCGAGGAGGCAGGTCATCCAAAAGAGGGACTCGAAAGAGTTCATGGAGAGATAGCTGTCGATGCCGAGGTACTGCGGCGAGACGAGGACTCCGAGCATGGCGAGGGACTGGGCTGGCCTGCGGCCGCCGAGGGACCAGGCCAAGATGCCGGTGAGGAAGACACGGGCGGCTCCGGCGGTGGCCGAGAGCATACGGATGCCGGCTAGGGATTTGCCGAAGAGGAGTTCTGCGGCGCGGGCCTGGAGTGCGACGATGGGGCCGTGGTCTACATAGCCCCAGGCGAGGTGGCGTCCGCAGATGAGGTAGTAGAGTTCGTCGCGGAAGTAGCCGTATCCGATGTGAGCTTCCCAGAGGTTGGCGGCGATGTGGAGGACGAGCTTGATGGCTGCGAAGGCGAGGGCGAGGCATATGGCGGAGTGCAGTGACTGGTCAGAGGGGCGGACGACCGTGGTTCGGGCTCGCATCATTTCGCTGGCTCCTGAGACCTAGCATCATACGGTCAGCGCGATTTCTCGAGCACAAAGTGCAGTGGCTTAGTTGAGGACGGGCAGGGTATTTGTGTTGGGTGCTGGTGTGTCGAAGTGGCTGCGGATGCGGGCTGCGGTTGCGGCGTTGACTACGGCGGTGAGGGCGTCGGGGGTGGCTTGTTTGAGGGCGCGGATGCTGCCGAAGTGTTCGAGGAGGCGCTGGCGGGTGCGGGGGCCTACGCCGGCGATGGCGTCGAGCTCGCTGTCGCGGTCGCGCATCTGACGGCGTTTGCGATGGTAGGTGACGGCGAAGCGGTGGGATTCGTCGCGGATCTTCTGCATGAGGTGGAGTACGGGAGAGCGGCGGTCGAGGATGACAGGGTCGTTCTCCTGGCCGTAGACGTAGATGATCTCTTCTTTTTTCGCGATGCTGGCGAGGGGCTGGAGGGTGATGCCGAGTTCAGCCAGTGCGTCCGCTGCGGAGTGAAGTTGGCCTAGTCCGCCGTCGATGAGGATGAGGGATGGGAACAGCTTCTTGTCGTCTTGCAGGCGTTTGTAGCGGCGGTGAATGATTTCGCGCATGCTGGCGAAGTCGTCGACGCCAGAGACGGTTTTGACTTGGAATTTGCGGTAATCGGATTTCTTCATGGCTCCGTCTTCCCAGACGACCATGGAGGCTACGGTTTCGGCACCCTGGATGTGGGAGATGTCGAAGCACTCGATGCGGGTGGGGAGCTCTTCGAGGGTGAGTGCTTCCTGGAGGGACTCCTGGATGGCTTTGATGCTGGGCTGGAGGACGCGGAAGCGCTGGTCGTAGGACTGGCGTGCGTTCTGGCAGACGAGGTCGACGAGGGAGCGCTTGTCGCCGCGCTGAGGGGCGGCTAGCTCGATGCGGTGGCCGGTGCGCTCGGAGAGGAGATCGGCGAGGATGGCTCGGTCGGGGAAGTCGATGGGGACGAGGATGGAGCGGGGGATGTAGGACTGGTCGAGGTAGAGCTGTTTGAGGAGGGCGGAGAAGAAGGCGGCTGGGGAGAAAGCGGAGCCGAGTTCTGCGATAGGGGTGTGTTGGACGAGGTCGGCGGCTTCTGGGATCTCGGGCGCTGATGTGTTGGGGCTGGGTTCGATGCGCGAGGGGGATTCGAATTCTTCCGGAAGAGATTCGTTGAGCGTTTCGGTAAGAAATTCGGGAAGGTCTTCCCAGAAGAAGTCGCGGCGGTCGACGATCTTGCCGCCACGCATGTGGAAGAGGTTTACGGCGAGCATGTGGTTTTCGTAGTGGTAGCCGAAGACATCGGCGTCCTCGTTGTCTGCGGTGGCGATGCGTTGCTTGTCCTGCATCTGATGGACGGTGACGATTTGGTCGCGGAGCCGGGCGGCCAGTTCGAACTGCTCGTTTTCAGCGGCTGCGGTCATGCGCTTCGTCAGAAGGGATTCTAGTTCGCTGGTGCGGCCTTCGAGGAAGAGCTGGACGTCGCGGATGGTCTGTTTGTAGGCTTCTGGAGTGGTGAGGCCTTCGACGCAGGGGCCGAGGCAGCGCTTGATGTAGTACTGGAGGCAGGCGCGGGGGTGGTAGCGGGAGAGATCGACCTTGCAGGAGGGGATGAGGAAGCTGCGGTGGATGAGGTCAACGAGGCGGTGAGCAAGGTTGCCGGGGAAGTAGGGGCCGAAGTAGAGGCCGCCATCTTTACGGAGGCGTCGGGTGACGAAGACCTTGGGGTAGCGGTCGCCCATGGTGAGCTTGATGTAGGGGTAGGTCTTGTCGTCGCGGAGAAGGATGTTGAAGCGAGGCTTGCGCTGCTTGATGAGATTGTTTTCGAGGGCCAGGGCTTCGCGTTCGTTGTCAACTGTGATGTATTCGACATCGACGGCCTCACGCATGAGGGAGCCGGTCTTGGCGTTGGCCTGGGAGGCTTCAAGGAAGTAAGAGCGGACGCGGGCACGGAGATTCTTTGCCTTGCCGACATAGATGACCTCGCCCTCTGCATTCTTGTAGAGGTAGCAGCCTGGCTGGGCGGGGATGGTCCGGATTTTCTGGTAGAGATCCATTTTTCTGGTAAAGACAGTGCGGGGGCGAGCTAGGGTCTTAGTTTAGATGGACTTAGCCGATCGTATGGGCGGTTTCGCTCCAAGTAGATTTGACGCGATCATCCATCAAAAGTTCCAAGGTCGCAATCTTCTGCAAGTTTAGATGAGATTTGCTAAAGGTCGCTAAGTGTATCTAGATGAGCAATTTATCGGAGATCAGCTATTTGGCATCCTAATTGCTATAGTCAATTATGTTGATCGGTATGTCCATTATTTTGGATTCAGGAAGTTTTAGGAGATGACGTTATGACCCCCAATATTCGCCAAGCTTTCGGCAAAGATAGCAAAGTATCCACAGCCTTTGCGGCTGCTCTCGCTGGAGGACTGGTTCTGGTGCTGACAGTCGGCTGTTCCACGAAGAACTACGTTCGCTCGCAGACTGCCCCGATTATCCAGCAGACGAATGAACTGGATACGAAGACAGCCGCGGATCACCGCGCGATTGTGGATACCGACGAACGTGCGCAGAAAGGGATTGCTGGCGCGCTGGGCGCGGCTGGAACGGCGGACCAACATGCCGTTGCGGCTGGTCAGGCTGCGGAAGCCGCTGGGCACTCTGCACAGGAGGCGTATAACCGCGTCGACAGTCTGAGCGGAGTGGTTGCCAACCTGGACAACTACAAGCCGCTTGCTGATGTTAGCGTGACCTTTGGCTTTGATAAGGCGGTGTTGACTGCCGCTGATCGCAAGCAGTTGGACGATTTTGCAGCGAGTCTCACCAGCGCGCGTGGATACATTCTTGAAGTTACTGGCGGGACGGACTCGACGGGCGATGCCGACTATAACTACAAGCTGAGCCAGCGACGTGCTGATGCCGTGGTGAACTACCTGGCATCGAAGTACAACATTCCGCCGCACAAGTTCTATCTGATCGGAATTGGCAAGGATCAGCAGGTTGCGAGCGACCGGACAGCTGCCGGGCGTGCACAGAATCGCCGTGTGGAGATCAAGCTAATGACTAATGTGAGCACCCCAGCCCCAGCCCCAGGTGCACCCACAGGCGAGTAGTGGTTATACTCATCACCGTTTTAGTGAAGCAAATTTCCGGGCCTCAATCTTCGCAAGAACAACTGCAATACCAACCCTACCGTTAGCAACGGGCCGGAGTGCTGCTGGCGCGTTGCTCAAATCTTCCTTACTGGCGGCGAGGACGGCACAGTTTACCTCGCCTGCCTGTCTTATTCATCGGCATGTCTCGATCGGAATCGCGTTGCCTCTGCGCTGCGTTCGCGCTGCTTTGCGGGTAATTTGTGATTAGGTCTTTGTCTTGCGATACACGATTCCCAAGATCGCCGACGCGAGGATGACCCAGGCGAACTGATACCAATAAAAGAATGGAAATCCCATGAGTGCTGGCGTTGCGCGGGAGTAGAGCTGCGGAAAAAGCAGCCCGAGGTAGGGAAGTGCAAGCAACCAGAGCCAAGGTTTGTTGCGCGGCCGTGGTTTCCGTGGGTGTTTGGAGGCGGGCTTCATCTGATGCAAAGGATAAAGCATGGATCGCTTGAAGTGGAACCATGTGATCGTCGGATAGAGTTAAGGTATGGCTGTGCCTATCTCCAAGATGTCGAAACTATCAAAGACTGAAGTGTCAGCGCAGGAGTCTGGTGCTATGGCGGTGGCTGAGGCGATCGCGATTATGGCGCGTCTTCGCTCTCCTGACGGGTGTCCGTGGGACCGCGAACAGACTTTTGACTCGATCAAGAAACATACGCTGGAGGAGACCTATGAGGTCTTTGACGCGATTGAGCGACGAGCCTGGCCGGACCTGAAGGACGAGTTGGGCGACCTGTTGCTGCAGGTTCTCTTTTACGCGCAGATGGCGTCTGAGGCGGGGTATTTCACTATTGAGGATGTTGCCACAAACCTGAATGCCAAGCTGATAAGACGACACCCGCATATTTTTGCCGGAGTGGAGGCGAACGACTCCGATGCGGTTTTGCGCAACTGGGAGCAGATCAAACGAGCCGAGAAAGAGTCCGCGGCGACTGCAAGGGGCGTTTCGATGCTGGATGACGTTCCACGATCTATGCCGGCGATGCTGGAAGCGGGGAAGCTGGGCTCGCGCGCAGCGAAGGTGGGGTTTGACTGGCCAGATGCTGAGGGACTGTTTGACAAGCTACAGGAGGAGATTGGGGAGCTGAGGGCTGAGTTGGCTCCGGCGAAGCTGGACATTGAGGAGAGCATCTCGCAGGCCGCGGTGGAGGCGGAGCTTGGGGACCTGCTTTTTACGGCCGTGAATCTTGCGCGTCACTTGAAGCTTGATCCGGAGTCGGCGCTGCGTGCGGCAAATGCGAAGTTTCGGGTGAGATTTGCAGCAATGGAGACGGTTGCCGGCAGCAGGGAGGCTCTGGAGAGTGCTACGCCCGCAGAACTGGAAGAGCTGTGGAGCGAGGCGAAGCGGACGTTGCGGAAGGGTGGGCGCTGATGAGTGGGGACTCCATAGAGATACGCGGGTTGTATGAGCACGCAGAGTTTCAACGGTGCGTGGATCTGCAGGTAGCGGTATGGGGTTATAGCGAGGGTGAGGTGGTGCCGCGACGGATGTTCCTGCTGGCGCAGCGCATTGGCGGGCAGGTTCTGGGAGCGTATGAGGGTGAGCTAATGGTGGGCTTTGCGATGGCGCTGCCGGGCTATCGCGATGGGCGGCCGTACCTGCACTCACACATGCTGGCGGTGCTGCCGGAGTATCGCAATATGGGGCTGGGACGACGGCTGAAGCTAGCGCAGCGGGATGATGCGATTGCACGTGGATTCGAGCTGATGGAGTGGACGTTCGATCCTCTGGAGATTAAGAACTCGTATCTAAACCTAGCTCGACTTGGGGCGATCTGTCGTCGGTATCAGCCCGATTTTTATGGGCCTTCTTCTTCGCCCCTGCAGGGAGGGCTGCCGACGGACAGGCTGTATGCGGAGTGGTGGCTGCGCTCTCCGCGGGTTATCAGGTATTTGAGTGGAGAGGCTCGGGCGGAGACGGTTGTAGAGCGCGTGGTCGTCCCGCAGGCGATTGAGGTGTGGAAGCGAGATGCGGATAGGCGGGATATGGCCCTAGCGTTGCAGCGCAGGAACCGGGAGGCGCTGCAAACTGCGTTCAGCAGGGGGCTGGCGGCAATTGGATATGAACGGACGGGCGATGGGGATGGCTGTTTTCTGCTGGGTGGCTATGATTTGAGTAAATGATTTGAGTGATTGTGCTCTTCCATCGATTGGCGGTTGAGGTCTAAAGACAAGTGCGCAGTCCTGGGGACGAGGCTTCTAGGGATTTGTCGAGACGTGGTTGTAGGATGTTGTGTGGTTGCCGACATAAGTGCTGTGGCGTTGGTTGAAGTTTGGAGAGACAGGTTCCGCTCATGATCAAGATCGATGCAATTCACCTGCGCGAGATCAACATGCCTCTGGCGTATCCGTTTGAGACCAGCTTTGGGGTTACGACTGGCCGCCGGATTCTGCTGGTAGAGCTCGAGAGCGACGGCCTGACTGCCTGGGGCGAGTGCGTTGCCGGCGAGCACCCTTACTACAGCGACGAGATGATCGATACGGCCTGGATTATCACGGAGTCGGAGCTGGCTCCGAGGCTGCTGGATGTTGAGGTGGATGGTGGTGGCGGTTGCCTGAAGCTCTTTAAGCAGGTGCGTGGGCACCGTATGGCCAAGGCTGCGCTGGAGAATGCCGTCTGGGACTTGGAGGCTCAGCGTCAAGGGGTTTCGCTGGCGTCGCTGCTGGGTGGGACTCGGACTGTAATTCCGTGTGGGGTTTCGATTGGAATCCAGGCCTCGCCGGAGCAATTGATGGACAAGATTGCGACTGAGCTAGCGGCCGGCTATCAACGGATCAAGCTGAAGTGTAAGCCGGGTTGGGATACGAAGATATTTGAGGCGGTTCGGGCGCGCTGGCCTGATATTACTTTGAGTTGCGATGCGAACTCGGCGTACCGGGTGCGGGACCTTGACCATATTGTGAGCTGGGACCAGTTCAACCTGCTGATGATCGAGCAGCCACTGTGGTATGACGATTTCTACTTTCACGCGATGCTGCAAAAACGTCTGGACACCGCAATCTGTCTGGATGAATCAATTCGTAACCGCCGGGATGCGCTGGCGGCGATCGAGATGGAATCATGCCGAATCATCAACATTAAAGTGGGCCGGGTGGGTGGATTCAGCGAGGCAATCGCTGTGCACAACGCTGCTACGGAACGCGGGGTTCCTGTATGGTGTGGCGGAATGCTGGAGACGGGGATTGGGCGGGCACACAATATTGCACTGTCTTCACTGCCGAACTTCTCATTGCCAGGGGACGTTTCCGCCTCCAGTCGCTATTGGGAAGAGGACATCATCGAGCCGGCTGTCACGGTAAGTGCCAAGGGCGAGATTGTTGTACCGACGGGTGCGGGTTCAGGGTATCCGGTACAAAAAGACCGGATTGAAGCGCTGACGGTTCGCCGCCAGTCGATCCGCGCGAAAGCTCGTGTTACTGCCTGAGACGGGCCTAGCGGGTTGGTAGTGGCGCGTTGAGAAGCATCTTGATCGCGTCCTGATAGCTGATAGGCCCGGGCAGCGTCTGGAAGTCTGAGCCGTCGATGATGGCGTTGACTTTCAGTGTTTTGACCATGAGCGCGCGCACACTGACCTGCTGTGTGAAATGGGTGAATATCCAGCGCTGGCCCCCTGCATTGGTCATCTCCAGCGAAACCTTTCCACCAGGGTAGATGTGGGCCAACACTCCCCATCCGAAGTTGATGCTTTGAAATATGGTTCCTTCCATGCGGACGAGTTGATGGGTTTTTGAATCGATCCATGCCCTGCCTTCAAGGCCTGTAAGGGCCTGGGAGGTGGTGGTGGGTGGAACGAACTTCGGGTTTGGCTTGTAGTCGAGCACAATTTCCGGGTCCTGACTGTTGCGGCCGGTCTGCGGCTGACCGGGGGTATAGGCGTAAAGCATGGCATCCGGCATCAGTTTGATGAGGTCATTGGCGACTTTCTTGCCAGTGTCATCGTTCTTGATGTGTTTGGCAAAGTCTGAGGGTGAAGCGATCATTGCATTCAGCCGTCTGCGTTCCGCCTGGTCTTCATCGTCGGTGAGAGGGCGACCATCTTTCAGGATCAGGCGCGCTACGGTGCCATCTTTGCTCTCGATCACGTCGCGGACCTTATCGCCCTTTTCGTCGACGGTGTGCATGCGATAGCGGAGGTAAGAGCCAGGATGATTGAGCGCGACAAGTTCGTTTGCGGCCGCGTCGACTGCCCAGGAGCGGGGTGGCAGCGTGAGTAAAGGGTTATCATCGCCGTCCTTCGTTGCGGGTGTTAGAAGCGCTGCGGTGATCTGGCTTTGGTTTTGGGTCTGGCTGTGGGATGACGCGGGATACGCGAGAATTGACGTAAGGATCAAGAAGTATGAAAGATATCTTGGCGCGGCTGGGCGCCGCTTTGGGGTGAGGAGCACGGTGAGGCGTTGCCATGGCTTCCAAGGCGACCAGTTTGTCAGCTGCTGAGCGATTACAACTTTCACGAAACCTGGTCTCCCGGATCCTTTGTGACGTCCCACCTATCTTAGGTGAGACGTAGTGAGGGGCTGCAAAGTTTTCTGGTTTGCCTCGTGACACGGCCTTGCGTATAGTTCGGGCAAGAGTCACCGACAAAGCAGTATTTTTTTGAGGAGAGCAAAAGTTCATGAAGCCAGCAGAAGGTTCCACTGTGATCGGCAAGTCGGTCGTCGTTCGGGGAGAGTTGTCAGGCAACGAAGACCTCTACATGGATGGCGATCTTGAGGGAACGATTACCCTGACCGAGAGTCGCCTGACGATTGGGCCCAATGCCCGGGTTCTAGCGGATATTACGGTTCGCGACCTGGTTGTGTTCGGAAATTTGATGGGGAATGTGCACGCGACGGGGCGGATCGATCTGCGGCAGTCTGCGGTGGTCAACGGAGATTTGTTTGCGAGCAGGCTTTCGATTGAGGAGAGTGCCGTGATCAAAGGGCGAGTCGAACTTACGGCGTCAACGCCGAGTGCAGCGGTGGTCCCTTCGGCGGCGCCTGCTGTTGGCAGCACAACTCTTGTGCTGGAGCCCAAGGGATAGAGGACAGGACTAGGCATGCGCAATATTTTTGGTGGCAACGATAACTCTGATAGCACACGGGGAACCGAGATGGATCGGGTTTCCCGTCACTCGAGTGGGTGGAAAGAGCTGTTGAAGTACCTGAAGTCACAGGAGTCACTGCGGATTCTGGATATCGGCCCTACGTCGTCTACAAATATTAATTACATTACGAGTCTGGGTCATAGTATCTACATGGCGAACCTGGTGGAGGAGGCCAGCAAGCCGGAGTGGATGGTAGCTGGCGCAGGCGGAGAGCCCGTCACTTTTGATGTGGACGGTTTTTTAGCGGCCAACCTCAATTTTTCAGGCCGCACTTTCGACGTTGTAATTTTTTGGGATACGGCGGACTATCTGCCCGAAGTTTTGCTGCCGCAGGTGATCAGTCGCATCCACGAAGCGATGCAGCCAGGCGGATTGATGCTTGCGTTTTTCCATACGAAAGCTACGGGACCCGAGACTGGTTTCTCTCGTTATCACTTGACGGATACCGACGTAGTACAAATGCAACGGGCTGGAAATTACCCTGTGCTGCATACCTACAACAATCGGCAAGTTGAAAATATGCTGAGTGGTTTTAGTAACTACCGATTTTTTCTGGCGAAGGATAACCTCCGTGAGGTTATTGCTACCCGGTGAGGTGCAAGCTACGGAAGTAGGCAAGAAGAAAGGGCAGCTACCGATTGTTGGTAGCTGCCCTTTTCTCGTTTGAGTCTGTACCGGCTAGGCCTTGGCGGCCTGCTTGCGGCGATCGGCCCAGCGCTTCTTCATCGCGTCTGCGATTCGCTTGCGGCCTTCTGGGCTAAGCTTTCGCTTGCGAGGTGTCTTGGTCGGCGGTGTGGCAACTGGTGCAGCGGAGTTCTTACTGCCCTTGGGGCGTCCGGGGCCTGTACGCGCGACCGGCGTTCCTGCGAGTAGTGCGCGAGCCTGCTGTAACTTTGAAATCTGAGCGTCAATTTCTGCAACGATACGACTTACTTCCACTTGTTACCTCCAGTTGGCCGTCGGCTGAGTCGTGATTGCTCAGCGGCGACCATAGCTGAAGCACTCATTCCGATACTACACATAAGAACGATACATAACCTGTTAGATGCGTGCAATATTGCGGAAGTGAGATAACTATCTCTGTGGCTCAGAATCTTTAGTATTTTCGTCCGGACTGGAGCTGATACGAGGTGCCGGAATGGAGTAGCCAGGACCATTTAAATCAAATGTTTCGTAGCGGGATCTGCCGAGACCGCGATGGGTTTTGATCTCTTCAACGCATTTCTCGAGTTCATTCATGGTTGTCTGCTTATCGGTGGTGAATTCAGTAGCTAAGCGAGTGAGGGCATAAGTAAGGACATCGCTATGGTGTAGTTCCTGCATTCCAGGAGCGCGTCGCATGTTGAGCCACAAGCGGTGAACTAATTCGACTTCGTCGGGTTGAATCGTCGGCGCATGCGGACCTATGTGAAAGCTTAGTGACTCGCCGTCCGGCTTGACGACGTAAAAGGTAAATTGACGTTTTGGTTCAGGAAGGACTTCCCATGCCTGACCCATGTGGTAGGCCTGTTCCTGTGCGGTCAACTTAGAGGATAGGCCCGCTACTACCGCTGCTGCGTCGAGCGAATTAGCAGTCTGGACCAGAGCCGCGAATATGTCACCAGCGGGTACTACGAGAAGTGAGATGTGCTTTCCAAAGCTTTCTGCGACTGAGACGGCTTTGGTAAAGAGCATCTGTTCATGCTCACTGAAGAGCTGCTCCGATGCTTCGACATACTCCGAGCCTCCTGCTCCCATCATGCGCGCTGCAAGCACGACGATGTCTTGATCGTCGGTATTGGTATGAGTTAGTGCCCACTTCAAGGCAAAGGGCGCGGCTGAGTCGCGCATCGTCACGACGACCGCACCTGATCGAATTTCAAGTTCCTCGCGGCCGACGGTGTCCTGGTGCTCCAACTGGAAGTGTTCTCGCATTTGGCGAGCAGCGAGGTCGTGCCGGCGCTTATTGTCGCGCTCAGATAACGAGAAGATGACAAAGAATGCAGCTGCAAAGATTACGCCACTTATCGTAGCTACTGACTTGGTAAATAGATTAACGATTGCAGTTGTAAATAGAACGAGAAAAACAGAGAAGAGTCCGAGTGGAATCTCGGTCTTGCCAATACGAAGGTTGAGCGGCACCTTCCAGCCGCGTTCGCCGTGATACTTCCAGCGCAAGACCAGCATGGCGAGTGAATTGAAGGTAAAGCTCCAGATAACACCGAAGGCGTAGGCTTCGCCGAGCATGATTACGTTGCCCCGTGACATCACGATGACAAGCATCTGCATCGCGACGACCAGATTTACGATGCGATAGCTGGTACCGAAACGTCGTTGGGGTTTGCGGAACCAGTCGGTGAGGACACCATCTTCCGCTACACGCATGAGGACGCCGGTTGAGCCTACGATTGCGGTATTGACCGCGCCGCCAAGAATCAGGAAGCCCACGATCACGACGAAGACACGGAAGCCAATACGCAGAGCCAGCGGACCGACCATATACATGGCCATGCCAGCGATAAGATTGTCGCGGTAGACGGGGACGCGCACGGCATCGGGAATCAGCATTACAGCTAAGAGCGATCCAATTCCGGTAAAGAAGAAGCTGTAGATCGCGATAACGATTGCGGCGCGTTTGAGATTCTTGAGCTTGGGGTGTTCTATTTCGCGATTGACCTGGGCCAGAGACTCTTCACCGCTCATTGCGAGGACTGAGTGGCCAAAGGCCATGAGGACTCCAAACAGGCCGAAGTTCCGCATGAAGTTCGTGTGGCGCAGGAAGCCCATGGCATCCTGGGTAAAATGCAGGTTCTGCGGCGTGGGGAAGGGTGGTAAGTGCGCTCCAACGTGGATGGCGCTAAAGATACCCCAGCTAAGTAGGATCACAACCATGACCGTCGTGATCTTCATCACCTTGAGGGCCTTGTCGCTCGACTCTTCCATTCCCTTGGTGTTCTGCCACCAGAAGTAAATAGTTACAAGTGCTGCGAAGACTGCGGACGTTCCATCGACAGGAAATTGACGAGAACTGCCATTTGCATGTGTTGCAATTAGTTTGGCCCAGTGGTGTGCGGTGCAAACCCTAAGGATTTCATTCAACAAGCCGACGATGTATTGCCCAGCGGAGACTCCAGAGATAGGCCCCGTAAGAATGTAGTCGAACATGAGGGCCGAAACACTGAGCTTTGCGAAGGTGCCACCCAGCGCTTCCTTGACGATGCGGTAGACGCCGCCGCGAGTGAACATGCTGCAGCTCTCGACATACACCTTGCGGACGGCAAAGCTAAACATCACTACAACGAGAATCAGCCAAGGGGCGGACTTGCCGATTGCTTCTTCTGCGATGCCCTCTGCATAAAAGGCAGAAGAGCCAAGATCGTTGAGGACTATGGCCGCTGCCCGCCAGAAGGAGATGAAGGTGAGCATGACCGAGGAGGCCACGACTAGACGAATGCGATTCGATTGAGGCTTGGAGAAGCTGTGATTGGGGGCCATTATTTCTCGTTCAAGACGCTTGCTTAATTAAAAAGGTACTTCGAGCTTTGCTGTTGGGTGGAGCAAATATGTTCCCTGTTGATTTGTGTCCGAAGGCTAGTTTCGGTCTTCCAGCATTTCCTTAATATCTCCAAAGAGACTCACCAGAATCACCACCGCTGAGCCTCCCGTTCCGATGAAGAAGAAGGGCACAATAAGTTTTGCGACGATATTAATTATGAAATCCATACGGAGCGATTGTATCCCCTGACTGTGTCTATGCAATGCGTTCTTATTGATCCGTAAGTGTTAGACTTCAGCACGATGCGACTGATACCTGTACGACTCTGGGCCCTGGCGTTACTCTCCGGGATACTTCAGGTTTTGCCTTTTCCTGTTGCGGGCCCGGTGCCGCTCTGGCGTACCGCTTTCTGCTGGGTGGCCGTTCTACCGCTTCTGGCTGCGGTGCTGGGTACAAGTAAGGCATCGAAGCCACTTGGTTTGGCGCAGGGCGCAGCACTCGGTTACGTCTGCGGATTTGTCTGGTACATGGGGAACTGTTACTGGATCTATCAGACCATGCACCTTTATGGTGGTCTTGCGAAGCCGGTATCTGTGGGCATTCTGGTTCTTTTCTGCCTATATCTGGGGCTTTACCACGCTTTGTTTGCCACGCTGCTGGTGGCGTTTCGCCGCAGCAAGGTAGGCGTTCGTGGTGCGCTACTATTGGCTCCTTTTGCTTGGGTTGCTGTAGAGTTGGCGCGTGCACGCATTACGGGGCTTCCGTGGGACTTACTTGGTATCACGCAGGTGGATAACCCTTTGCTGACTCGTCTGGCTCCGATTACAGGAGTTTATGGGCTTTCTTTTGTTATTGCAGCGGTGAATGCGTTGTGGCTAATTCGCATAAGAATTCGCGAACGGCGGTATACGCGGACAGCTCTTACTGCGTTGGGTGTGGCGATTATCGTAATTTATTTATTTGCAGTGCATCGCTCTCAGCAACCTATGGAGAGCCCCGCAACTGCAACGGCCACTTTAGTGCAGGAGAATCTTGAGGTTGGGGCCGCAAATACTGGGCCAGAGCCAAGCACTCAACAATTACTCGAGTCTTTCTCTTACTTAAGCGAATACCCCACATCAAAATTTTTTATGGGAATTCCTGAGTTACCAGATACGCCGTCGGTTGTATTGTTGCGGAGAGATTCGCTGGGGGAGGCGGTGGACCCCGGTGTTCCAGTAGCCACAAACATTATTGTGTGGCCGGAGTCACCTGCTCCTTTTGAAGAGAATGATCCACAGTTTCGGGCCGCAGCCAGTGCTCTTGCACGTGCAGCCAAGGCGCCTTTGATTGTTGGAAATATAGGTATTGACCGGACGGAGGATAATGTGCGCGGTTACAAGCTATTCAACTCGGCCTCGTTTATTACTCCTGACGGCAGGTTTGCGGGACGCTACGACAAGATGCATCTAGTGCCATTTGGTGAGTATGTGCCGTTCAAGCAGTTGTTTTTCTTTGCTAAGAGCCTGTTGAATGAAGTGGGAACCTTCGACGCCGGGCGGAAGAGAAGCATATTCACCACGGGTGGGCATAGCTATGGCACCTTTATTTGTTATGAGTCGATCTTTGGGGACGAGGTGCGGGAGTACGCGGAAGGTGGTGCGGATGTCCTGGTAAATATATCGAACGACGGATGGTACGGCGATACAAGTGCGGCGTGGCAACACTTGAACATGGTTCGGATGCGAGCGATCGAAAACCATCGCTGGATATTGCGGGCGACGAATACAGGGGTGACGGCTGCCATTAATCCGTATGGCCGGGTGATGGCGGCTGCACCTCGTCATATACGCACGGCCATTGCAGTTCGGTTTGGCTATGAGCGGGATTTGACGTTTTACACCGTGCACGGGGATCTTTTTGCTGCTGCTTGTGCGTTGATCACGATGTTTGCTTTCGGCTTCAGTCTGCTGGGCCGGACACACTAGAAACCCGGATGCACTAGAATCAATAGATATGCTTAGTGATCTTGAATACTCCTACTCCCCGGTCCGCGACAGAGTGCGCGATCTGCGGGAGTATCTTTGACTCGGCCCGCCTTCGTCGTGAATTAGCCATTATTGAAGAGAAGATTGCGGATCCTACTGTGTGGGCTGACGCGGCGCGTTCGCAGCCATTGATGCGTGAGCGCAAGAGGCTGGAGACGCTGCTGGCTGACGACGCGGAACTGGCCAGGCGCTCGGACGATATCGAGGCCTACTTTGATCTTGCCCGTGAAGGGGAGCCAGTTGAGCCGGAGCTGAAGCGCGAGGTTGATGGCCTGATCGAGTACTCCGAGAAGCTGGAGTCGAAGACGATGCTATCCGGTGACACGGACATGCTGAATGCGATCGTCGTGGTGCATCCGGGAGCTGGAGGCACCGAGAGCCAGGACTGGGCAGAGATGCTGATGCGGATGTATATCCGCTGGGGTGAGCGGCAGAACTTCAAGGTGGAGATCAATGAGATCCAGGATGGTGATGAGGCTGGTATCAAGTCGGCAACGTTCACGATTACCGGGGACTTTGCCTACGGGCTGCTGAGCGGTGAGACGGGCGTGCATCGCCTGGTGAGGATCTCTCCGTTCGACTCCGCGAAACGTCGACACACAAGTTTTGCCAGTGTGTATGTGTCGCCGGAGATTGATGACACGATTGTGATCGACATCAAGCCGGATGACTTGCGGATTGATACGTACCGGTCTGGCGGCAAGGGCGGACAGCATGTGAATACGACGGATTCTGCTGTGCGTATTACGCACATTCCGACTGGATTGGTTGCGGGATGCCAGAATGAGCGCTCGCAACATAAGAATAAAGAACGCGCGATGAAGATGCTGCGTTCGCGCTTGTATGAGTACGAGTTGGATAAGAAGAAGGCGGTTAGCCGGAAGCTGGAAGACTCCAAGCTTGAGATTGGTTTTGGATCGCAGATTCGAAGCTATGTGCTGCAACCGTACCGGATGGCGAAGGATCTTCGGACGCGCGTCGAAGTTGGAGACGTTGACAAGGTACTGGATGGCTACCTGGAGCCCTTTATTCGGGGGTATCTCAGGATGCGTCGGGAAGGGAACCTTCCGGCGGTACCCGCGGATGATTCTGACGACTTGTAGTTTGATTCGAATCGGGATGGTCCTGCATCCAACATCAGGTAGAGAAGGAGTCAGGCCGATGATTAAGAAGACCGATATCGAGGAACTTCGCAAACAGTTACTTGCGCTACTGAGGGGTGGCCAGGCGCACGCGGACTTCGAGACTGCGATCAAGGACTTTCCTGTGGAGTTGCGTGGGAAGGTGGCGGAGCCACTGCCTTATTCGGCGTGGCAGCTGTTGGAACATATGCGAATTACGCAGCGCGACATATTGAACTTCAGTGCACCGCCTACAGGTGGTTATCACCCTCTGCAGTGGCCGGACGAGTACTGGCCGAAGTCTGCTGAGCCGCCGACCGCGAGCGACTGGGATCGAACTGTTGCCAGCATTCGCAGCGACCGTGAAAAGTTCGAAGCTCTCTTGCTGAAGGAGGACTCCGATCTGTTCAAGGTATTTCGCTGGGGCAACGGACAGAACCTGCTCCGTGAGGCCTTATTGATTGGGGATCATACGGCTTATCACCTAGGCGAGTTGATCGTGATTCGCCGTCTGCTGGGTGTGTGGCCGAGCTAGTGAATCATTCGAGGGAGATATCTTTGAACGAGCCCGAGGTAATCCGCGACATGCTCGGAGATACTGAAGCGAAGAGCGTCACGATCGCTGTGGTTGGTTTGTCGGATGATCCGAGCAAGCCGAGCTACTATGTTTCTGCTTATATGCAAGAGCAGGGGTATCGAATCATTCCGGTCAATCCTTCGCTGGAATCCGTGATGGACGAGAGATGCTACCCTTCGCTGGCTGCGTTGCCAACGAAGCCTGACATCGTGAATGTGTTTCGGCTGCCGAAGTATATCCCTGCAATTGTTGAGGAGATGGTGAATCTGGGACTGAAGAATTTGTGGGTGCAGCAGGGGATCGTCAATCTGGAAGCGGCCATTCGCGCAGAAGCTGCGGGAATCAAGGTGGTGATGGATCGCTGCATTATGGTGGAGCACCGGCGCGAAAGGGCCAGCCTCGCGGCTTCCCGCAAGGCTACAATTTGAAAACATGAATATTCGTCGATATTGCAGCTTGCTGCTGCTTGCAGGACTCTTTCTGGTTTGCATGCCGGGACACGGCCAGTTGCAGGTTATCGGCGATGGCGGTCCCGGGCCGGTTAAGGCACAGCATCTCACCGCCGAACTGGTTTCACTGGGGCCGACGATCGCCCCTGGCGGTAGCTTACAAGTGGGCCTATTGCTGACGCTGGAAGAGCACTGGCACGTGTACTGGATGAACGCCGGGGATGCTGGAGAGCCGCCGAAGATTTCGTGGACCTTGCCAAGTGGTATCAGCGCGGGATCTATGCAGTTTCCGATACCCAGCCGCCTGCCCAATGGGCCTTTGATGGATTTCGGATATGAGGACAGCGTTGCGTTTCCGGTAGAACTGACTGCTACAAAGAGCTTGAAGCCGGGGCCGATCCATATTGATGCGTTGGTTCGGTGGCTGGTGTGTCGCGAGGTATGTATTCCAGGTAAGGCGCACCTTGGCATGAACCTGACGGTGGGGCCGGGGGGCAGCGCGTCGGTTCCGACGGTGGGTGCGCTGGGCGAAGCGTTGACGCTGATTCCGAAGCCACTGCCGGTTGACGCGAAGGTAGTGGTTAGTGGCGGAAAGTCCGACTTCGTTCTAACGCTGACAACGGGCAAACGTGAGACAGATGCCGAGTTCTACCCTTCTGATCCGGAACAGATAGCTAATGCCTCGGATCAAGCGGTGGAGCCAATGCCTGACGGCGTGAGGATTCGTGTGGAGCGCGCACCCGAACTGACGAAGCTTCCCGAGCAATTGCATGGGCTGATCAAGCTGTCGGACACGGTTGCATATGACGTTACTGCTCCAGTGGTTGCTGGGGAGGTGGCGGAAGCCCCGACCAGAGGAGGCAGATCGGCGAGCGGGGTGACGACGATTGGCGCGATTGGTCTGGCATTTGTGGGAGGGATCATCCTCAACCTGATGCCGTGTGTCTTTCCTGTGCTTTTTCTGAAGGGTTTGGCGCTGGTGCAGTCTTCAGGCGAAGAACGCAGCCGTCTACGCAGCCACGGGCTGGTGTACACGTTTGGCATCCTGGTCTCCTTCTGGATTATTGTGGCGGTCCTGCTGGGTCTGCGGGCTGGTGGGAGTCAGGCTGGATGGGGCTTTCAACTGCAGTCGCCAACATTTATTGCACTGCTTGCAGCGGGGTTATTCTTTTTCGCGCTGTCTCTGGCCGGGCAGTTCGATTTGGGACTTTCGTTGACCAGTGTTGGCGGAGAACTGGCGCAGAAGCAAGGCTTTGCGGGGAGCTTCTTTACTGGGATCCTGGCTACCATCGTTGCCACGCCTTGCACGGCACCACTGATGGGGGCTGCCATTGGTTTCGCATTAGCGCAGCCGGCCGGGGTGACGTTTGCAGTGTTTACAGCGCTCGGTCTGGGGCTGGCGACACCTTACTTGTTGCTGAGCTTCCAGCCTGCATGGACCAGGATTCTGCCACGTCCTGGGGCGTGGATGGAGATACTGAAGCAGCTCACGGCGGTTCCTCTTTTCGCTACGGTGATCTGGCTGGCCTGGGTTTACGGCCGTTTGTATGCCTCTGGCGTAAATGGCGCACTAGGCATCGATCACGTCGGGCTGTTGCTAATCTGCTTCCTGTTTCTGGCGGTGGCTGGCTGGGCTTTGGGCAAGTGGCCGGCTCGGTGGCCAAGTGCGATTGCTGCGGTTCTGCTTGCTATGATCGGACTCGCTATTCCGCTGTATCAGCCAAAGGATACGACGCTTGTATGGCAGCCTTACTCGCAACAAGCACTGGATCAGGCTCGAGCGGCTGGTCATCCGGTGTTTATCGACTTTACTGCTGCATGGTGCCTCAGCTGCCAGGTCAACGAGCGAGTGGTGCTGAAGTCGAACGAAGTTCAACGCCAGTTCAGCGCGCATCAGGTTACTCTGCTGCGCGCCGACTGGACGCAGTATGATCCGGAGATCACCAAGCAACTTGCGGCGGTTGAGCGTAGTGGCGTGCCGACTTATGTTTTGTATCCCGCTAGTCTGACTGGTATGCCGGACGTACTTCCTGAACTGCTGACCAAGCCAATTGTTGTTGAAGCGCTGACGAAGGACTTGAAATAGGGGCATAGCATCTTTGGAGTGGTTGGGCTGGTCTTGTTACTCGCGTTTTGCGGCCTTGATTCGCGAGATCTCTTCCATTCTCTGAGCTAGCAGTTTTTCTCGTCCTTCGTTTGTGGGCTTGTAGTATTGGCGCCTGGCGAGGCTTTGCGGCAGGCATTGCATGTCCGCAACTTTGCCTTCGACGTCATGAGCGTATTGATAGTCCTTGCCGTAGTCGAGTTCTTTCATGAGCCGGGTGGGCGCATTGCGAAGGTGGAGAGGAACGGGCTCGGCAGCGGTTGCTTCGATGTCAGACCGAACCGCGCTGTAAGCCGTGTAGACAGCATTTGATTTGGGTGCGAGTGCGAGATAGACAACCGCCTGCGCGAGTGCCAGGTCGCCCTCGGGCTGGCCAAGGAAGTGCATTGCGTCACGAGCGGACAGACAGAGATTGAGCGCTTCTGGGGCTGCGAGGCCGATGTCTTCCACTGCCATGCGTACCAAACGGCGTGCGACGTACATTGGGTCTTCTCCGGCCTCCAGCATGCGGCCTAACCAGTAGAGCGCGGCGTCCGGGTCGGAGTTGCGGACGCTCTTGTGGAGGGCAGAGATGATGTCGTAGTGCTGTTCGCCCTTTTTGTCGTAGAGCAAAACGCGGCGCTGCATGGCCTCTGCAGCCAGCGTTTTGGTAATGACCTGCTCGCCGCGGCCTTCAGACAGCTTTGCGGCTACGTCCAGGGCATTAAGTGCATTTCTGGCGTCGCCGCTGGAGTAAGAGGCGATGGTCGCGAGGGCTTCCTCGGTAGCTTCGAGGTTGAGTCGTCCGAGGCCGCGTTCTGCATCGGCCAGCGAGCGTTGGAGGAGTGAGATGATCTGCTGCTCAGTGAGCGCAACCAGGGTGTAGACCCGGCATCGGGAGAGCAGAGCGGCATTGATTTCGAAAGAAGGGTTTTCGGTGGTTGCGCCGATGAGGCGAATGGTGCCGCGTTCGACGTAGGGCAGAAAAGCGTCCTGTTGAGCCTTGTTGAAGCGGTGAATTTCGTCGACGAAGAGGATGGTGCGCGAGCCGAATCCTGCAGCCTTTTCCGCGTCTATCATGACCTGTTTGATCTCCTTGATTCCGGAGAGGACGGCGGAGAACTCAATGAAACTGGCCTGTGTCATGTGGGCGATGATCTTGGCGAGGGTTGTCTTGCCTGTGCCGGGAGGCCCCCAGAAGATCATGGACGTGGCATCATCGCCTTCGATGGCGAGGCGCAGCGGTTTGCCGGGGCCGAGAAGATGATCCTGGCCGACGTATTCCTTGAGGGTTTGGGGCCTCATTCTCTCGGCGAGAGGACTCTGCCGCGATGCGGCTGGAGCGGACATTGGCGATGGGTCGAAGAGACTCATGTCGCGAATTCCGCGTTCTTTTGAGCGAGCCTTTGACGGGAGGCTTCGTAGAGCAGGAGGCTTCCAGCAATAGCGGCGTTAAGGCTTTCGACGGGGCCGGGGCAGGGGATGGTGATACGGAGGTCGGCGAGTTCCAGCCATTCCGGGGCGAGACCGGCACCTTCGTTGCCTATCATGATGGCGCAGGGGCCAGTAAAGTCCGAGTTTTGTGCTGGGGTGACGTCAAACTCATTGGTTCCAACGGCCGCCACGAGTCGTACGCCGCGTGTTTTGAGGGCGGCGATATCTTCGGGCATGGCAGCAACGACAGGCATACGAAATATGCTGCCGACGGAGGCCCGTAAAGCCTTTTGGTTCCATGCGTTTACGGTTCCGGGAGTGGTGAGTACACCAGTCGCTCCGAATGCTTCGGCAGAACGAACCAGAGTTCCGAGATTGCCGGGATCCTGCAGCCCGGCCGCGATGAGGATTAGAGGAGTGTGCACCATAACGGCTTCGATGCTGGGTACGGGAGGGACGATGAGGGCAGCGATTCCCTGGGGCGACTGGGTTTCGACTACGCTGGCGAAGAGTTCATCTGTGAGGCGAAGGACCTCTACGCTGCGGGGGACGATGCCGGGGATTTCTCGACGTTCGCTAATAAATACAGTCTTGAAGACCATGCCGCTGCGAAGTGCTTCCGCGAAGAGATGGTCTCCCTCAATAGCGACCATGCCACCACTGAGCCGAGCGTGTCCTGCAAAGGCGGCGCGCAACTGCTTGACGCGGTTGTTGGTGCGGCTTGATATGACTGGCAGTGTGAGGTGGCTTCCGTCGATGGGCATCTTCAAAATCTTACGCCGTTGGGCTCCGATTCCCGCTATTCTGTCGATGAGATTGAGCCAGCGCCATCGATATGCTATGGTGCGGACTTGCGGTTTTGAATTGCAGGATGCAATTCTGGCAGCGGCACAGGAGTCCGATTTTGACGGCTGAGATTCTCCGTATCCATCCCGACGAACCCGAACCAGACCTTATCGCCCATGTGGTTAGCAGTCTGAACAGCGGCAATGTTGTTGCCCTGCCTACCGATACTTTTTATGGGCTGGCGGTCGATCCGGTGAATCTTCGTGCGGTTGACCGAATCTATGAGATCAAAACCAGAGCTCGACACAAGCCACTTTCACTCTTGATTGCTGAGGTCGCCCAGGCGTACGAGATCGCACGCTCACTGGATACTGCTTTCGATCGGCTTGCAGAGAAGTTTTGGCCGGGGCCATTGACGATTATCGTCAAGGCAGGAAGCAAGCTGCCTCTGCGGGTAACGGCGAATACCGGTAACCTTGCGTTGAGGGTTCCTGAAGCTGCAATCCCCCGCGCGGTCGTCGCCAAGCTGGGGCTTCCAATTACCGCAACGTCGGCTAATCTGTCCGGTCTGCCGGAGTGTACGTATGCGAATGGCGTGCGTGACCAACTGGGTGACAAGATTCCGCTGATTGTAGATGGTGGGCCAACTGCACGCTCTACCGCTACGACAATTGTCGATCTATCTGGCGGGGGCAATTCCTGGATGATTTTGCGGGAAGGCGCCATTCCTACTCATGAGATTGCGCTGACGCTGCAGCGCTAGGCCAAGACTGATTAATAAGGGAAGATCTCAGCCAACGGCCCTTCGCCTAGTGTCTTGCTGGTTTGTGCCTCATACTGTTTTTATAGCTCTTGGAGCGCAGATAGCCTGGTGCAACCTGGCAGGTTTGTAGTGAATGGCTGTTTTTCGACAAGCTGGCTCGATGTTTTAACCACGATGGTTTCCAATTCCAACTTGCAACACCGACGCCAAGGCTCACAATCGCACCATGTTGTGCGCCGATTATTCGCGCTTATTCTGCTGGTAGCGTTGGGCTGGAGCATCTGGGTCTATCGGCAGATTGATGAGGTCGCTGACCATGACGAGGCTCAGCCGGCGGATGCTATCGCGGTATTTGGTGCAGCCGAGTACCTAGGCCGCCCCTCGCCAATTTTGCATGCGCGTCTGGATCATGCGGTAGAACTCTATCGCAAGCAGATCGCACCCTTGGTGATCACACTGGGCGGCGGCAGTGACAAGGATTCCGGTAATACGGAGGGTGGTGTGGGCCGAGACTATCTGCTGGCCAATGGCATTGCCTTTGGCAATATCATCGCCGAGACGCATTCCGTTGATACGGAGCAGCAGGTACACCGGCTGGCTGCAATTGCACGGGAGAATGGTCTGGAACACATTGTGGTGGTGAGTGATGGGACCCACCTATTCCGAATCCGTGAGCTCTGTGAGGCTGCTGGGCTGGATGTTTATACTTCGCCGCGACCGACAATTGGACACATCAGCAACTACGACATGTCGATGCGCTATTTTCACGAGATACTCAGCTACACTTCGCTCTGTCTCCACCTGAACGCGAGTTGGGTACATCGCTGGCTGGAGGGGAAGTCGGACGATTAGAGGGGAAAGGCTCTTTGGACGAGAGCGGTGACGGAGGCGGCCGCGGCTGTTGAGGTGAAGTTGACGAGGTCGTTTCCGAGCCACCCCCTGCGCTCCACGGTGGCACCGAGCAGGCTGTCGAAGAACAAACCAAAGATACCTGCTGCCAAGCTGATAACTGCGTCTCGGGCGCGGAGATGCATCGACCAGACTCCGGAAATTACGACCACGGCGCCTGCAGCGATGCCTGAGAGTGTTCCGAGTAGCGTGATGGCACCGTCTACTCCGGGCTGGACGCGGTGGAGACTGGTGAGCATGAAGGGCGCGCCGCCAAAGGCCTGACCCAGCTCGGAGGAGACCGTATCGGCCGTGGCCTCTACAAGCACAGCGAGACACATTCCCTTCATGGTGACGTCATCAATGCTCATCCAGGGAACGACGCATAAGGCGGCTACGGAGAGATTTGCGATGACTTGAGAGGCGGTGCGTCCCTTGGGTCCTTCAGCCAACCCTGTGGATATTTTGCGTCGACGGCCTGCTCGTGTGGAGAGGAAAGTGACGACGAAGAGGATCGCCAGCGGGGCCAATGCGGTGTGCAGTAGTGATGGTTGGGCAGAGCGGGTCCAGAACGTAATCAGGAGACAGATCATCCCTCCAATGGCTGCACCGGCTGGCGTGGCTGCTTTAACTATCCAAACGGTAAGGGAAAAGGCAGTACTGACTGCGATTGATTCGAACAGAAAAGTTGGGTAACCAGGGGCTTGTGGGCTGGCCAGCCGCCAGGTCCAGAGGCATAGTCCTAGCAGAGCGAGGCCTACTATCCATGCCAGGATGAGCGATTGGGTTTGGTCCCGCTCTCTTGGGATGGTTTTCTGCCAATTTGCTTCCTGCAGCATTTCCTTGTGGTTCATCCAGCCTCATTCCGAATGGTGATTTACAATCAAACCTTGAGCATAGCCAACACCAGCATCAACGCGGGAGTAGTTTTGCACTTAGCAATAATTGAAGTACAAGGAAACAGGCCGCGGGTACACCGGCTGACGATTCGGTCCGCCGCCCGGTATGCATTGGCAGCAGCAGGTTTAGCCTCGGTGATGGGGTGCGGAAATGCGTACCGTCCTGTGGTTACAGCCATCAATCCTGTGGGTCCGGCGGGGCAACCTCAGAAGTTTGCCGTGGCGGTCTCCAGTTCTCCTGATCCCAAGAGTAAGGGGCTTGTGACGCTCGTAGACTTTTCGGGGGATACGGTGTTGATCACGGCCAATGTTGGCGTGGGACCGTACTACCTTGCGCTGGATTCCACCGGGACAACGGGCTACACGCTGAATAGCGATACAACCGTTACTTCTTTTGATATATCGACATCGCTGCAGACCAAGGACGTGTTGCAGACGACGCTGCTTGCAGGTGCAGCGCCGGCGAGCGTTTTTGTGCAGGGGTTCAACACATACATTACGGAGCCCGGTCGTAACGCGATTGCGCAACTGACGGGGTCGCCGATCGCACTGCAACAGGAGCTTCCTGTCGCTCCGAACGCCGTTTATGTCACGGGCGTGGTTGGCGCATCACGCGCCTATGCGATCAGCCAGGGTACACCTGGGAGCAACGGTCAGGTTGCTGCGATCGAGACTACCAGCAATACCATTTCAACGACATTGACCGTTGGACGTGGTCCGGTTTACGGAGTAATGACCGCAGACGGCAAGCGTGCATTCATCCTCAACCAGACTGATGGCACGGTCAGCGTCATCAACGCGCAGACCAATCAACTGGATACTTTGCCTTCTGGTAGCACGAACCCGATTCCGGTGGGATTTGCGCCTGTATGGGCAGACCTAGTTCCGACGCGGTCAGAGCTGGTAGTCGCAAACGCGGGAAATATCAAGAATCCAGGGACGCTCAGTATTATCAACATCCCACTGTGTTCTGTGGTGTCTCTACCGGCGAACCCAACTTGCAGCAGCACTAACCCTGTGGATGCTGTGGGTTTTGGTCAAGTGCTTGCAACTGTTCCGGTTGGACACAACCCTGTGATGGTCTCAGTGCTGCAGGATGGCACCCGCGCCTATGTGGCTAACTATGATGACAGCACAGTTTCGGTAGTAAACCTGACGACGAATACGGTTACTGCGATTATCCCAGTGGTTGGGCGACCTATCTATATCGCTGCGACTCAGGGAACTCCAACCGGGAAGGTCTATGTTGTATCCGCGGATACAATCGCTCCAAACAAGAACAGCGTCATGACTGTGATTCGCACCGACACCGATACTGTGCAGACGACGATCAATCTGCAAGGCACGGGTGTTTCAGTTCGGGTTACTGCCCCGTAGCTTTCGTTTAGACCGGGCATCCTACCGAACATCAAAACTCAGTATCAAGAAGAGAGCCATCCTGATCAGGATGGCTCTCTTGGTATCTGATGGGTATGGGATTAAGGGCTGTTGCTGGAACCTAGGTTCCGACCATGATGATTGGCAACGTGGGAGTCTGCGAGCCGCCCTCATCCTCGATAGTTACGCCAAAGGCCTTCGCTTCGACGCCCTTAGGAAGTGTCGGCATAATGACGCTGGCATTTCCTCGGCTGTCGGGATGAAAGGTGCCTGCTGGAATCGGGTCACGTCCGTCGGCTGGAATCAGCCAAAGCTCGTAGACTTTGTACATTTGCAGGGGCTCCATGTTGCTGGCCAGAAAGATCAAGGCACCCTTATCAGCGACGTAGGTTGCTCGACCCTGTGGAATAGGCGCTGCCTTGGGATCTTTGAGCGTGACACGCATCGCGGTGGCATCATTCATGGTGTCCATCAGCTGACGGGCCGCGGCGGCATCTGATGTGAACTGAGCTAATTGGTTGGCATCATTTGCAACCGTCGTCCGCAGGGCATTGCGCTCGTGGTAGAAATTCACCGTCGTTATGGCAAGACCTGCTGCGACGGCCCAGCCCACCCAGGGCAAGAGCTTACCAGCCCCGCCGCTCTTTTGTGGTTCGTCGTCTTCCGTATAGATGCCACAGCGAAAGATTGATTCCGATCTTCCCAGATATTCGGTATCAGCTGGGCGGTCGATGGGGACGACCTTCTTTTCGCGCGCTACCTGCTTCAAGAGGCGCTCACGAGCAAGGGCTGGGGGGGAGTGGAGATCGACGGTATGAGCGTAAACAGCAAGGTCGCCCTGAATGGAGGCTAATTCCTGGTGGCATTCCTGGCAGTGCTCGACGTGCAACGCGATCGCTGAACTCTCCTGAGGAGAGAGCAACTGCATGGCAAACAAAGCAAGATCGTCCTGTTCGATGTGTTTGGTCGTGTTCATGCTTTAAATGCCTTTCTCAACGTAGTCAGCGCGCTGCGTATTCTTGTTTTTACGGTTCCTAAGGGGTCGCCTGTCATTTCGGCGATCTCCGAGTGGGTCAAACCATCAAAGAAAGCCATCTCGAGGGTCTTGCGCTGTTCGAGGGGCAGCAGATGGATGACGCTTCTGGCCTTCTCCATCATGTTGTTTCGCTCAGCTTCGTCGGCGAGATTGTATGGCGAGGCGAGTGCCATGTCATCTGCTTGTTCACTGGGGCGTTTGCGTCTCAGCGCATCGATAGAGCGATTTCTTGCAACCACTGCGAGCCAGCCTCCAAGGCTGCCTCTGGTGGCGATAAATCCTTCGGGGTTACGCCAAAGCTGCATAAAGATTTCCTGAAGCACATCTTCGGCCGAAGCCGGGTCCCGTAGCACGCGTAGCGCGACGGAGTAGACGACTTTTGAGTAGCGATCAAACAAGGATGCCATCGCATATTCATCACCTTTTTGTACCAATAACAACAGGCTTGCATCGTCCTTGTTCGAAAGCGGCGGAGCGTTGATTGCTCCTGTTTCTCTATACATAAAAACGCACCCACACCCCAAATAGATTGCTGGCAGGACTAAAAGAAATCCGATAGCAGCAATTATTGTGTCGCTTGATTTTCTTGTGCCTTGGATAACTCTACTCCATGAAAACGCTACTCGAAAATCGGGAGCCGGATGTGATCTGTTGTGACAGTGCAGGCCATGTAATCTGTGAAGTGAACAGTTTGGGAGAAAAGTACAGCTCAATGAAGATTCGTCTGGACAAAATTCTTGTCGACCAAGGCCATGCCGCCTCTCGCGAACGCGCTCAGGCGCTGATTCTGGCGGGCCGTGTTCTGGTGGATGAGCAACGGATAGATAAGCCAGGCACGCCGATTCAAGAGGGTGCTGTGATCCGTCTCCTGGGTTCCGACTTGAAGTACGTCAGCCGCGGAGGGTTGAAGCTAGAACGGGCTTTGGCGTATTGGAAGATTGATCTGGAGGGACTTGCCTGCGTAGATATTGGGGCTTCCACCGGGGGATTTACGGACTGCATGTTGCAAAGTGGGGCGGCCTCGGTGCTGGCGGTCGATACAGGCTATGGGCAGATCGCGCAGAAGCTGCGTGACGACCCTCGGGTGGCGCTTAGGGAGCGCACCAACGCGCGCCTGCTGACAACGGGTGAACTGCTAATTCAAGGAGATCCGGTTCCAGCGTTTATCGCGATGGATGTCTCATTTATTTCGGCGACCCTGGTGCTGCCAGCGGTACTTGATGCTCTTTCGTCGGCTGAACGGCGCTGGCAGGGGGCGGCGGTTATTTTGATCAAGCCGCAGTTCGAGGCTGGGCGGGTGAATGTGGGCAAGGGCGGGATTGTGCGGGACCCAGAAGCGAGAAAACTTGCGATCGATCGGGTTCGTGAGTGCGTGGTGGAACTGGGAGGAATTGGGATTGACGTGATTGATTCGCCGATTAGGGGGATGGAAGGGAACCACGAGTATCTGCTCTACGCCCGGTTTGCGGGGCTTGATGGCAAACACTTTGATCCGCAATCAGGCGACAAGCCGTTACACTAAACGCAATGCTCCTTGCCGCGATAATCTCCAAGCCGCAAAAGCCGGAACTAGCCGGAATCCTGCACGATCTCGTTGCATGGCTCGGGATCCATGGCTACCAGTACGTGCTTGATCCTGACAGCGCCGCCTATATTGGTGCTTCGAACGCGGTCGAGCGGCCTGATTTGCCTCAGCATAAGCCCAACCTGGTGATCGTTCTGGGCGGCGACGGTACGCTGTTGGCTGCGGCGCGTGCGTTTGCTCGTACTACGACCCCTATTTTGTCAGTGAATCTAGGTTCCCTTGGGTTCCTGACGGAGATCCCCCTGGGCGATCTGTACAGTACATTGCAGGCGTGGTGCGACAACTGTGCGGGGATAGAAGTGCGCAGCATGATGCATGCTGAGTTGCACCGCGATGGCAAGCTGTTCCAGGAGTGGGATGCGTTGAACGATGTAGTGGTCGCCAAGGGCGCTATTGCGCGAATGGCGGACTTTACGGTGGAGATCGATCAGCAGTTTGTGGCGACATTCCGTGCCGACGGCATCATTGTGGCGACGCCTACGGGATCGACGGCATACAACCTTGCGGCAGCGGGACCGATTGTGATGCCAAGCGTTAATGCGATGGTCGTGACACCGATTTGCCCGCATTTGCTGACGATTCGACCGATTGTGGTGCCGGGGGATTCGGCGATCAGCGTGCATGTGGAAGGGGTGCCGAACGAGACTTATCTTACGGTGGATGGGCAGGAGGCGGTGGAGTTGCTGCTGGGGGATATGGTCCACTGCCGGCGCTCGGAGTGCAGCGTTCATCTGGTACGGCTGCATGCGAACGGGTTGTTCAGCGTGCTGCGGTCCAAGCTAAAGTGGGGCGAGCGGTAGCTTTTTGCTGGGGCAGGTCGGTTGGGCGGACGTTTTTGGGTGGTTATAAGTTGATGGATTGTGCGGCAAGCGTGGTTATTAAACCCACGCTTTTTCCTGGGCAGATTTTGGCTAACAAATAAGCAAATATTAATTGCGGTCTGTTGAGCGGCGCAGGGTGACGACCGGACCGCCGACGGGGTGGCAGAAGACCTTGCCGTGGCTGAGGGCGATGCGGCGCTGGGCGAGCGCGGCCATCTCTGGGTCGTGGGTGACCATGACGATGGTGTGACCGTTGCGGTGGAGATCGGCGAGAAGGTTGGCGACGATCTTCTGGTTGGCGGCGTCGAGGTTTCCGGTGGGCTCGTCTGCGAGGAGGATGGGTGGGTTGTTGATGAGGGCGCGGGCGATGCAGACGCGCTGCTGCTCGCCGCCGGAGAGCTCGCTAGGGAGATGTTCGGCGCGTGCGCCGAGGCCGACGCGTTCGAGGGAGGCGCGGGCTTCTTTCTCGTCGGTCATGGAGTGGAAGTATTGGGCGAGCATGACGTTTTCGAGGGCGGAGAGGTAGGGGATGAGGTGGAACTGCTGGAAGATGAAGCCGATCTTGTCGGCGCGGAAGCGGTCGAGCTCGGTGGGGGACATGGAGGCGACGTCGTGGCCGTCGATTTTCAGTTGGCCTGAGGTGGGGCGGTCGAGGCAGCCGAGCATGTTGACGAGGGTGGATTTTCCGGAGCCTGAGGGGCCGGTGATGGCGACCCACTCTCCGGCGACGATGGAGAAGGTGGCGTCGTCGAGTGCGCGGACTACGCTGCCGTGGCCGACGTACTCGCGGGTGACGTGAGAGAGGGCGATGACGGAGCACTCGGGGCGGGTCTGTTCCGCGAAGTCGTAGCTGCCTGATTCGGTCTTGTTCAAGGTGCCGCTTCCCCCGTACTCAATGGTGCAAAGTCTTCGAAACAGAGACTTTAGGTTTGGACCAGAGTGTGGCTTGAAGGTCCCCCAATGAAAAAGCCCGGCTGCGCCGGGCTGCCTTTGATCTCTGAATTAATTGTATCAGCGGCGTCAAGGATTTCGGTGGTTGGTCGTGGGGCAGTTTCCGAATTGCCCGTGATGCAGGAGCCAGAGATTACTTGCTACAAGCAGACTTCAGGTTGCTGTGTCTGAAACATACGGTTGTCCGAGCTTTTCCACATTGTGTCAAGATATTGGGCTTGCTCTTCCATGTCGTACAAGATAGGGTAGTCTTCGTTCGTGGTGCTCTGAGCCTTGTGCAAGGAGTGAAAAGGGAATCCGGTGAGAATCCGGAGCTGCCCCGCAGCGGTAAGCAGGTACGAAAGCCCAAGATGACACTGGAGCCACAGGCTCCGGGAAGTCCGGCGAGTAGGGTTGAGCCTGCATAGTCCGAAGACCTGCCATGAATACATTTGCACGCGCCTCCGAGGGGAGGCGAGGTGGCAGTGGCTTGTCCGGTCCCGACTCAAAGGGAAGCATCCGCTGTTTCTTCGCACACTTCTGAGGCCAAGGAGAATCATCCATGGCCACGACCGCAGATCACATCCAGACCAGCCTTTCCGACCTCGCGCCCGGCTTCCCTGCGCGTGAGGAGACACCCGTTATGCACGTCCGCAAGCGTAACGGAGCGCTTGAACCGGTGGACGTCAACAAGATTGTCCGGGCCGTCCAGAGATCTTCTTTTGGTCTTACCCACGTTGATGCGATCCGGGTCGCGTCCAAGACGATCGGAGGGCTCTATGACGGAGCCACAACCCGAGAACTCGATACCATCTCCATCGACACTGCCGCATCCCTGATCGCGGAGGAGCCGCAATACTCCCGTCTCGCTGCGAGGCTGCTGCTCGCGACAATTGTGAAGGAAGTCTCCGCGCTCAACTTGCACTCCTTCTCGCAGGCTATCGCTTACGGTTATCAGGAAGGTGTCGTTAGCAAGGCGACTGCAGAGTTCGTCCAGACGCATGCCCGCAAGCTGAATCATGCGATCGACGACACGTTCTCCGATCGCTTTGAGTACTTTGGCCTGCGCACGGTCTACGACCGCTATCTTCTACGTGACCCCATCTCGCGCGGCATCATTGAGACCCCACAACACTTCTTTCTCCGCGTTGCGTGCGGACTTGCAGGGACACCGCACGAAGCCATCGAGTTCTATCGGCTGATTGCCTCGCTCGACTACATGCCGTCGTCGCCAACGTTGTTCAACTCCGGAACGAAGCATGCCCAGATGTCGTCCTGCTATCTCCACGATTCACCGAGTGATTCGCTCGAAAGCATCTACGACACCTACAAGAATGTCGCTATGCTTTCGAAGTTCTCCGGCGGCATCGGCCTCGCATTCCATCGTGTTCGTTCCGAAGGTTCTCTGATCCGCGCTACGAACGGCCTCTCCAATGGCATCGTGCCATGGCTGCGCACGCTCGATAGTTCCGTTGCGGCAGTCAACCAGGGCGGAAAGCGCAAGGGAGCATGCTGCGTCTACCTCGAACCCTGGCACGCGGATATCGAATCCTTCCTCGAACTCCGCGAGAACACTGGCGACGGCGCACGCCGCACCTACAATCTCAACCTCGCAAACTGGATTCCCGACATCTTCATGCAGCGCGTAGAAGCGGACGGTCAATGGTCGCTCTTCGACCCCAAGGACGTTCCGCAGCTTCCCGATCTGTACGGAGACGCCTTCACCCAAGCCTACGAGCAGGCCGAGGCTGAGAAACTCTACCACCGCCAGATCAAGGCCCGCGATCTTTACGCCCGCATGATGCGATCGCTTGCCGAAACTGGAAATGGCTGGATGACATTCAAAGACGCGACTAACCTCAAGTGCAATCAGACTGGCAAACCCGGCAACGTGGTCCATCTCTCCAACCTATGCACGGAGATCACTGAAGTTACTTCGCATGACCAGACTGCAGTGTGCAATCTAGGCTCCATCAACCTCGCACGGCACGTCATCGTCGACACCGACGGCGTCGCCAGCTTCGACTTCGACAAACTCGGAGCAACCGTGCGCACTGCCGTCCCAATGCTCGATCGAGTCATCGACATCAACTACTATCCCATTGCGCAGGCCGCGAGTTCGAACGCGCAGTGGCGGCCTATCGGCCTCGGCATTATGGGTCTTCAGGACGTGTTCTTCCAGCTGCAATTGCCATTCGACTCCGCTGAAGCGCAGGCACTCTCGACAAGGATTCAGGAAGAAATCTACCTCCACGCGCTGACGGCTTCGGCGGCACTCGCGGAAAAATATGGTCCCCACCCGACATTTACCGAAACACGTCTCGCGGCTGGTCAATTTCAGTTCGATCTCTGGAACGTAACCCCCGCAGACAACGCTCGTTGGGAAGCACTGCGCGAACGAATTGCAAAGACTGGTGTACGCAATTCGCTGGTCATCGCAATTGCGCCGACTGCGACCATCGCGTCGATCGTTGGGTGCTATGAGTGCATTGAGCCGCAGATCTCCAATCTGTTCAAGCGCGAGACACTCTCCGGAGAGTTTCTCCAGGTCAATCGCTATCTCATCGATGAACTCAAGGTGCGCGGCCTCTGGACGGAAGAGATGCGGATGCGGCTCAAGCTCTCTGAAGGATCAGTTCAAAACATCGCTGAGCTTCCGGATGACCTCAAGCAGCTCTATCGCACCGTTTGGGAGATTCCCATGCGTGCACTGATCGACATGGCGGCCGCACGCAACGCCTATATCGACCAGTCGCAATCGCTCAATCTCTTTGCCGAGTCGCCGAACATTGGCAAGCTCTCCTCGATGTATATGTATGCGTGGAAGAAGGGCCTCAAGACCACGTACTACCTGCGCTCGCGTCCAGCAACCAAGATCGCCAAGACCACGGTGCAAAACAGCTCTGCGCACGCTGGCGCAGCGGCTTCCAACGCCCTGACGTCTGTTGCGGCAGTTTCCTGTTCGCTTGAGAATCCTGAGTCCTGCGAAGCCTGCCAATAGCCCGAACCTTTGTCATTTTCCGCGGCCTAGTTCAAACCGCGCTGCAAGTCAGAAAGCGAGATCTTCATGCCAAGTGCCGAATTCACGGGTGCGCCGTCTCACACCACCCACAACTCCGTCGCCGTCCCAACCCACATCCTCGATCCGGGCCTCTGCCTTACGCTGCGCCCGATGCGCTTTCCGGTCTTCTACGATATGTTCCGAGACGGCATCAAGAACACCTGGACGGTTGAAGAAGTTGACTTTCAAACGGATCTGGCCGATCTGAAGCAGCGCATCACACCGGCAGAGGTTCACGTCATTCAGCGCCTCGTCGCCTTCTTTGCAACCGGCGACAGTATCGTCTCTAACAACCTGGTGCTTAACCTTTATAAGCACATCAACTCGCCTGAGGCACGACTCTATCTATCCCGCCAGCTCTTTGAAGAGGCTGTTCACGTGCAGTTCTATCTCACGCTGCTAGACAACTATGTCCCTGATCCGGACGAACGTGCAGCTGCCTTCGCCGCCGTTGAGAATATCCCATCCATCTCCAAGAAGGCTGACTTCTGTATGAAGTGGATGGACTCCATTCAGGAGATCGACGCTCTCGAAACACGCGCTCATCGTCGCCAGTTCTTGCTGAATCTCATTTGCTTCGCGGCATGCATTGAAGGACTCTTCTTCTTCGCCGCATTCGCCTATGTATATTTTTTCCGGTCAAAGGGCCTGCTGCACGGCCTCGCTGCCGGAACAAACTGGGTCTTTCGAGATGAAAGCTGTCATCTCGAATTCGCCTTCGAGGTCGTCAATGTTGTTCGTGCCCAGGAGCCGGATCTTTGGGACGCCGACTTAGAGCAACAGATTGTCGTGATGCTCCATGAAGCCGTAGATGCAGAAGCGCAGTTCGCGGAAGACTTGCTGTCTGGAGGCGTGGCAGGTCTATCACTGCGCGATATGCGCCAATACCTTGGCTACGTTGCCGACTCTCGCCTCCAGCGCCTGGGGATCCCCCCAGCTTTCCATGCGAAGAATCCCTTCTCTTTCATGGACCTTCAGGACGTGCAGGAACTCACCAACTTCTTCGAGCGGCGCGTTTCGGCTTATCAGTCCGCAGTCCAGGGCGAGGTCGAATTCGGAGAAGATTTCTAACAACAAACTGGGGGTTACTCGCCTTTTAGGAGGGCGGCGGGTTGGAGGTTGCGGAGGACGCGGACGGGGAGCAGGGCGGCGATGGCGGCGATGGCGACGTTGAGCAGGAGGACCAGGGGCAGGACTGACAGGCGGGGCAGGGTGGCGGTGTGGAAGTTCCACTCGCTGATGACCCATGCGAGTGCGGAGCCGATGCCGTAGCCGACGATGACTCCTGCGAGGGCGAGGGTGAGGGCTTCGAGGAGGAACATGCTCATAAGCTGGGGCTGGGAGCCGCCGAGGGCCTTCATGAGGGCGAAGTCGCGGCGGCGTTCGAGGACGCTGGCGGAGAGGGTGGCGAGGACGGAGACGGCTACGGTGAGGGCGATGAGGAGGACGGCTCCGTACATGAGGGCGTGGGTGCGGTCGACGATGCGGGACTCGCCTTCGACGAGTTGGCGGACGGGCTGGATTTGTAGCTGGGGGAGTTGCTGGTGGAGGCGCTGGATGGCGGCTTCGACCTGGGGGGCTCCGCCGGGGATCTGGAGTTCGATGATGCTGGGAGCGGTGTGGGTCCAGGCTTCGAAGGCGGCGAGAGGGATGTAGATGCGGCTGTCTTCATCGCCACCGGTTTTGAGGCGTCCTGCGGACTGGAGGGTGATGGGGGAGCCGCTGAAGGTGAGTTTGAGGGCGTGCTCGTCGGCGATGAAGTTGGCGGCGCGTTGGCCGATGAGAGCGGCGTCGGGGGTGGAGGGCCAGTGCTGGACTTGCCACCAGGCGTTGAGGCGGCGGACGGCGGTGAAGTCGGTTCCGGCGACGACGACGGGGGTGCCGCGGTCGGTGGTGGCTACGGCGTAGGCGAAGGGGGCGGCGAGGGTGTCGGGGCCTGCGGCTTGCCGGACCTTGGCTAGTGCGTCTGAGGGGAGCGGGGTATTGGCTAGAGCGGTGATGACGATGTTGGCGCCGAAGCTGCGGAACTCGTGGTGAAGCTTGGCGTCGAGATCGGCGTATAGGGTGAGGAGGGCGGTGGCGACGGCGGCGGAGACGGTCATGGCGACGAGGGCGGAGAGGCTGCGGGCGCGGCGGTGGATGAGGGAGCGGCGGAGGATGGAGAGGAGGGTGAGTTGCTTCATGCGGGCACCTGATTCGTCGATTCGTCGAGGGGGCGCTTCGCGAATGCCCACTCATGCGATGAAGCCGCATGAATGGGGCACCCGGCATGGGCGGGAGTGGTTCGCTTCGCGAATGCCCACCTTAGCGACGATGAAGCTGTCGCGAAGATGGGGTATCCGGATTTTTCAGGGTTCATCGTCATGCGTCGGCTCGGAGGATGGCGGAGGGGTCCATGCGGAGTGCGGCGCGGATGGAAGGGGTGCTGCCGGCGATGGCTACGATGAGCGCGAGGGCGACGACTATGGGAAGGAGGACTGGATTGAAGGCTGTGGAGAGGAACGGTGCGGTCGTTTCGCCGGAGAAGATTCTTGCGCCGAGGAGTGCGGCGAGGCTGGAGCCGAGGAGGTAGCCGATGGAGCCGAAGAGGATGGCGAGGATGCCGGTTTCGGCGTAGAAGAGGATGGCGATGGTGGATTTGCTGGCTCCGAGGGAGCGCATGAGGCCGATTTCGGCGCGGCGCTCTAGGATGGCGGTCGCCATGGCGGCGGAGACGGCGAATCCGGCAGCGAGGAGGGCAGCAGCGCTGATGAGCCACATGAGGCCGGAGATGCGTTCGAGGATAGTGCCTTCGGATTGCTCGACGCGGCGGACCTGCTCGGCTGCGGCCCCGGGGATGGCTTCGCGGATCTGGTAGGCGATGGAGTTGGCGTAAGGGCGGCAGTACCAGATCTCGCGCTGCTTGGCGGGGAGGGTGTCGGGGTCTACGCGGGCGAAGGCGTCTTCGGGTTTGGTGCGGGCGGAGACTTCTACGCGGGAGATGGCGTCGGGAAGGTTGGCGAGGGTCTGGGCAGCAGCGAGGGGAAGTATAAGTTGATCGTCCTGTAAGCCGCCTGTATCCGCGATGCCAGTGATCTTATAAGAGTAGCCCTTGTGCAGTAGGCTGTCTCCGGCGGGTGGGGATGCGGGGACGACGAGCGTTTCTCCTGAAGTAACCCCGAGTTTGGCTGCGAGGGTTCTACCGACGACGACCTGATCGTTGCTTGAAGGCCACGCTCCGGTGAGTTTCCACGATGGATGAAGCTGCGGTGCGCCAGTGAGTGTAGAGCCGTTGCCGAAAGGGTGGTTGAACCAGAGGCCGACTGCTTCAACCTTATGCTCATTGGTGTGTGGAGCGACGATGGATAGCTGCAGTGGCAACTCGGGGCTTAGACCGGTGATGTTGTTGGCCCAGAAGATGGTTTTTAGTTTGTCGAGGTCGGACTCGTGGAGGTAAGCGTTGCCGGTGGCGGGTTTGATGTCTACGCCGCCGATTTTGACGTCTAGCTGGTCGGCCTTGGGGTAGATGACGATGTTGGCGCCGTAGACGGCCAGCTCTTTGTGGATGCGGTCGCCGATGGTGGTGGCGAGGGCGAGCATTGCGGTGACTGCGGTGGTGCCGAGGAGGATGGCGAGGCCGGCGAGGAGCTTGCGGCGGCGCTGGCGGCGGAAGGATTCCATCAGGAGTCGGACGAACATTTTAGTGGTGCTCCTGAGGGATGGTGGTCACGGTTAATAGTACCGTTTGCGGGTTGAGTTTGCGGTACTGGGTTTGCAGAGTTTGGGGCTGGGAGAGGAGTGCGGTTCGCTTTGTGAATGCCCCATCTTAGCGACGATGAAACTGTCGCGAAGATGGGGCACCCGGGGTTCGTTGGTAGTTCACCCCTGTCCCAGAGGCGGGACAGGGAGCACCCGGCTTCTAATGAGTACCCGGGTTGGTGTGTGGTGGAGAGCATTACCGCTCGAAGGTGGGGATGAGGGTCTTGAGGTCGGCGGCGGCGATGGTGATCTGGCCGCCAGCGTTGGTGGACTTGAGGGGGATGGGGTTGCATCCGCCGGGCTGGCCCATGGAGGAAGCGTTGAGTGGGGAGGCGCACATCTTGCAGATGATTCCCTGGCTGCCGATGTAGAAGCCTACGGGGCCGCAGATCTGGCAGGCGTCGGCTACGGAGACGATGTTTCCGTCGGGCTTTTTGAAGAGGAGGAAGCGGACTTCGACGGTGCCGCCTTTGCCGTCTTCGAGCTTGACGCCGTAGCGGTGGAGCTGGTCGTCGTTGACCTCGGCGGTGGAGACTGTGACCTGTGTGCCGACGAGGGTGACAGGAGAAGTGGGGGAGAGGGAGGTGGTGCTTTTGGCATAGATGAACTCTGCCGTGGAGAGGAAGATGAAGAGAAAGCTAGTGGCGACGACAGCGGTCATCCACATTTTTTCGCGGCGCTGGCTCCAGGCGGCTTTGCGCCTGGCAGCTGGATCCAAGGCGGCGATCTCTGAGGGTGAGGTGACGGCTCGGCGCTTGTACTCCATGAGAACCATGAGGCCGGCAAGGGCGAGCATGGTGACGAAGAAGAAGAGGTCATTACGGACGATGGGGCCGATGAGACGCATCTCGGTGGTGCTGGAGGGGAGGACTCCGTTTTCAGAGAGCTCGTGCAGGCCGCTGACGACGAGCTGGAAGGCGACGAAGTAGAGGATGACGGTCGTGACACGGAAGAAGCGCTGGAGATTGATCTTGACGCTGCCGCGGATGAAGAGAACTCCGAAGACGACGGAGACCGCGATGCCGAGGAGCGTGCCTGTGAAGGAGAGGATTTCGCTGGAGTTGAGGGTGACGGCGGAGAGGATGAGGACGGTTTCTACGCCCTCACGTAAGACGAGGAGGAAGACGAAGAAGAAGAGGCCGAGCTTGGAGGTCTCTTCGATGAGTTCGGAGACCTTGCCTTCGATGTGGCCCTTGAGGGTGCGGGCGGTCTTGTGCATGAACCAGATCATGCTGACGACGAAGGCAGCGGCGGCTAGCATGACCCAGCCTTCGAAGATGTCTGTATTGAAGTGGGTGCGGGCGATGACGACGGCTACCGCGACGGAGGCGGCGACGGCTGAACCGAGGGCCCAGAAGACGGTCTTCTTGAGCTCGTGGCGTCCAATTTTGGAGAGGTAAGCAAAGACGATACCTACGATCAGGGAGGCTTCGACGCCCTCGCGGAGGGTGATGATAAATGCCTGCAGCATAAGACTCTTTCTCGTTCCTGGGGCGATGCCTGTAAGACCGGCTATGCCCGCAAATACCCTCTACCGTGAGGTGAAAACCACGTTTCGTTCCAAGTAATAGTCTAATGCGGACTAAATTGGTCGTCAATCGAAGGATGCGGGGAAATCTCGGCGCATTCACAATTACCGAGAGGAGTTTGCGTCATTCTAAAAGGCATGCTGATTTTGATGAGTTGCCGCCGTCGCCTCTGGCTTATTTTATTGATTTTGAGTGGTTTCGTGGGGTTTGGAACGGTTGATGCCCAGACTTCAGCAATAGCTGGGACGACTCCTGCGACTGTTTACATTATCCGGCATGCTGAGAAGCTGACGGATGGTCAGATTGACCTTTCGGCAAAGGGGCTGGGGATTCGAAGTAGCGGTGAGTTGGCAGAATCGAAGAGCGCATCAGAAGAGCGCATCAATGGCGGGTATGATCGTGAGCAGAGGTACAGGCTCCTATGTTTGTTCCCCGTCCCATCGGCTTTGTAGAAAGTCCTTATGGCGATACGTACCAGATTCCCAGGGGTCTGAATGCCAAGCATGAGGTAGAAGGTGTCCTGAGGATTCTGCCTGAGTTTGAGGCTGGGCTGACTGACATCGAAGGATTCTCGCATCTTTTTGTGATCTGGGAGTTCGATCGGTCCTCCGACTTTGAACTGGTGAGCCGACCGCCTACGGACGATCGGCCGCATGGAGTTTTTGCGAGTCGATCACCGCGTCGCCCCAACCCGATTGGCCTTACTGTCGTGGAATTACTCCGTCGCGAGAATGGGTTGCTGTTTGTTCGCGGCGTTGACATGCTGGCGGGAACGCCGATTCTCGACATTAAGCCCTATATGTCCGGCATTCCTTCAGAAAAGCTACGCCGCGGGTGGCTGGCAGAGGCAGAGGAACGTAACAGGTGATTTTGGCGGCAGGCTGATAGATCTGCAGGCGCAGCGAGATACAGACAGCTTAGGCGGTTGCAGGATTGTGGTGGGGGGAGTTGGAAACTTGAGGTGATGGGGGAGTTATGGTGCGCCCGGAAGGATTCGAACCTCCGACCCTTTGGTTCGTAGCCAAATGCTCTATCCAACTGAGCTACGGGCGCACATTGCGTGGTTGCAACCTTCTAAAGATAACGGAATTCGCTGGTTAGATCAACCTTAGGTCGATCATGACGTTGCTACCCGTTGGTTCCCGCGTCTTGCACAGCCGCTCGGACGGCATGAGCGGTGGTGTAGGGCTGAAATTATCAGGAAGGGAAGTGGTGCGCCCGGAAGGATTCGAACCTCCGACCCTTTGGTTCGAAGCCAAATGCTCTATCCAGCTGAGCTACGGGCGCGTTGAGAAGTACTGCTATGAAAGTAGCTAAAAAACGAGCTGAGGGCAACTAGCTTGCGGGTTGAGGCTCGGCTGGGGGTGGCGGAGGCGGTGGAGTGAAGAGGGGAAGAGCCTCGACGATGTCCAAGCCACCGCGGCGGAGGAGTTGATGGATGACCGGTTCGGAGAGGCGGGTGGCATCGTACTCGACGCGGATAGTTTTGTTGGCTTCGTTGAATTCAAGCTTTCGAATGCCGTAGACCTCGCGAAGCTTAGAGACTGCAAGTGCGGCAGCCTCGGAGGGAGGTGTGCCGTACCGGTAAAGAACATCCAGCTGTGTCATGAGTTGATGATAGCAGTGGGATGCGGGGGCTATCCAGCGGGGGATTGTGGTTGGTGGAAGCCCCCCTCATAGAATGAAGGTATGACTACTGAGCTAGTGACAGGTGGTTTCTCAGGGCTGATCTTCGATTGTGACGGGACGCTGGTGGATACGGCACCGGCTCACTATTATGCGTTGCAGGTGGCTCTGGAGCTGCAGGGACTGGTGATGGACAGTGGCTGGTACTTTGAGCGGGTGGGGCTGACGCCGGGGGCGCTGCTGGATGCGTTTGAGGAGATGGTGGGACCGGTTGCGCGAACGAGGATTCTGGACGACTACACGGTTGCGTTTCAGCTGGGATTGTCGCGGTTGCGCGAGGTGGAAGTCATTGCGGCGATTGCGCGGGAGTGGAAGGGGCGGGTGCCGATGGCGGTGGCGTCGAACGGGCGACGGGTGAATGTGGAAGCAACTCTGGAGGCTACGGGGCTACTGGAGCTTTTTGACTATGTAATTGCGGCTGAGGATGTGGAGCATGGAAAGCCTGCTCCGGATGTGTTTCTGGAGGCTGCGCGGAGGATGGGCGTGCCGCCGGAGCGGTGCATCGTGTTTGAGGACTCGGACGAGGGGCTGGAGGCTGCGCAGCGGGCGGGGATGGATGGCAGGGACATCCGCAAGGTGTTTATTCCTGACTGGAAGTCTGAACTGCCGGTGACAGAGGGATTGCTAGAGTTTTTTGAGATAGTCGATGATCTCGGGGCTGGTCCAGTTTTGAGCTGAGACGAATTTTCTGCGGAGGATGCCTTTGCTGTCGATGACGTAGGTTTCGGGGATCTGGACGGTGCCGTAGAGGGCGTTGATCCGCTGGGAGGGATCTCGGAGCGTGACGAGGTTGACGTGGTTCTGGGCGAGGAAGCGTTGGTAGGTGGACTCATCTTCGTCCATGCTGATGGCGACGACGGTTACCTGGGGGAGGCGGCGCTGCATTTCGAGGAGGCTGGGCAGTTCTTCGATGCATGGTGCGCACCAGGTGGCCCAGAGGTTAAGGACCACGGTATGTCCGCGGAGTTTGCTGAGGTCGACTGTTCTGCTGCCGTCGCTGACCACAAACTGATGCGCTGTACTGCCGATGTGCCCGGGATGATCTCCGCGATCGCAACCTGCGATGAGCAGGGCACCGACTACTAAACTTGACCACAATGTACGCACGGCACGCTCCACTTCCTATAATACGAAGTCGTGGACGCTGAGAACATTAACCCGACCGATAATTTGACGCCTGAGATGGAAGTTGATGCTCAGGCAGATGTTCCTCAGTTTGAACTGTCAGTGATACTGCCTGCTCGCAATGAGCAGGAATCGCTGCCGGCTTGTCTGGCGTCACTGTTGAGTCAGTCAGAGCCGGGGTTTGAGCTTGGGGTGCAGTGGGAACTAATTGTCATTAATGATGATTCTTCCGATGCGACAGGGGAGATTGGGGCTGAGGCGGCGGCGCGCCATGCTGGGGTGAAGGTGATGAATGCTCCGCCGCTGGATTTGAGCAGCCTGGGTGGGTTTACGGGTAAGACGAATGCCTGCTGGGCGGGTGCGCAGGCTTCACGAGGGAAGTGGTTGCTGTTTACCGATGCCGATACGGTGCATGAACCGGGCGATCTTTCGCGGTCGATTCGGGAGGCGGAAAAGTATAAGGCGCTGCTGCTGTCTTATTCGCCTCGGCAGATTGTGACTGGGTTCTGGCAGCGGGCAGTGATGCCGTTGGTGTTTTCAGAGTTGGCGAGCGTGTATCCGTCGAAGCATGTGAACGATCCGGGGCGACGGCTGGCTGCGGCTAACGGGCAGTTTCTGCTGGTGGAGAGAGACGCGTATTTTGCGGTGGGGGGGCATCGGGCGATTGGGAAGTCGGTGCTGGAAGATGTGGCTCTGGCGCAGAATATCAAGCGGGGGCCGCGGGTGATTCGGTTTCGTTACGCTCCGGATGCGCTCTCTACGACGATGTACCGGAACACTGCGGACATGATCGAGGGGTGGACGAAGAATCTTGCGCTGCTGATGCCGCGCCCAATTGCGCTGGCATTATGGCGGATACTGGATTTGGTGTTGCTGGTTGGGTTGCCGATTCTTGCGTTTACGTTCCCGATTCATGTACCCGGCCAGCGCGTGATTTTTCTTTTGTTATGGGCTCGAACGCTGTGGCGGTTTTATAACCGTGTGGCTCGGTCGAACTTTCCCGCGGTGGATGTTGCGCTGTCGGCAGTGGGGATACCGATGTTTGTGTACTTGTTGATTCGGAGCTTCGTTCACCATCGCATCAACAAATCCGTGGCCTGGAAGGGGCGGAGCTACAGCACGACGCGTTAGCAAGTCGGCTCTGGTTGAATCCAGGGCGTATGGTCAGCCGTCTAAGTAATATCTAAGGATCTGAGAGTTATCGATGATTTTTCTTACCCGCAAGGCTGAGTTTTCTTCCGCGCACTACTACTGGAACGACGCATGGTCGCCAGAGGAAAATGCTCGTGTCTTTGGCAAGTGCGCGAATCGCAACGGTCATGGTCACAATTACACGCTGGAGGTGACGGTGGTGGGGGAGGTTGACGCTGCCTCGGGGTTCGTGGTGGATCTGAAGGAGTTGAAGGACATTCTGGAGCGTGAGGTGGTGAGCGTCTATGACCATCGTCATCTGAATCTGGAGGTGCCGGAGTTCAAGACGGCTATCCCGACGACGGAGAATATCGCGATTGCGATCTGGAACCGGCTGGATGGAAAGATTCCGAATGCTACTCTGCATCGGGTGAGGGTGTATGAGATGCCTGATCTGTTTGCGGACTATTATGGTGAAAACTAATGGCTATCGCTCATCTGTCCCGGCAGTATCACTTTAGCGCTTCGCATCGGCTGCATACGGAGGCTTTCAGCGCGGAACAAAATCGCGCGGTCTTCGGCAAGTGCAACAACCCGCATGGTCATGGGCATAACTACATGGTGCGGGTGACGTTGAGCGGGCCGGTTGATCCAGCAACGGGGATGGTTTGCAATCTTGCTGATCTGGATGCTTTCGCACAAACACATGTGGTGCAGCGGTTTGACCATACGAATCTAAATACGCTGAAGTGCTTTGAGAATGCGGTCTCCACGACGGAGAATCTAAGCATCGAGATTCATAAGATTTTCGCTGGCTTTGGTGCCGCACGGCTCGTGAGAGTGCATGTGGAAGAGACCAGCAATAACTCATTTGACTATGCCGGCGATGCTGTTCCTGCTGCCGGCACTCTTTAGGAAAGGCCTATTATGGCGATCACATCGGCAACAGTTGAACCCGTAACTCTTGACTCCATCTCGACCCAGGACCTGTACCGCGAACTGCTGATCCGGATTGGGGAAGACCCGAACCGTGATGGACTGCTGCACACGCCGGAGCGAGTTGAAAAGTCAATGGCCTTTCTGACGAAGGGCTACACGATGGATGTGACGGACGTGCTTCACGATGCGCTGTTCGATGTGGACTATGACGAGATGGTGATCGTCAAGGACATTGAATTTTATTCGATGTGCGAGCACCACGTGCTGCCGTTCTTCGGCAAAGCTCATGTAGCGTATGTGCCGAACGGCAAGGTGATTGGTTTGAGCAAGATTCCCCGGCTGGTGGATGTGTATGCCCGGCGGTTGCAGGTTCAAGAGCGGTTGACGCGGCAGATTGGGGATGCGATCACCGACGCGATTCAGCCTCAAGGGGTGGCGGTGATTCTGGAGGCAGAGCACCTGTGCATGATGATGCGTGGGGTGGAGAAGCAGCACTCGACGACGGTGACTTCTGCGATGCTAGGGGTTTTCAAGACGCAGTTGCAGACGCGCAATGAGTTTCTTTCACTGGTGCGACGGGGCGGCAGTTCTATCTAACTGAACTGCTGGATTTGCAACGTGGTGTTGAGATGGTGCAGACCAAGTAATCTATTAGAGATGAATGGTCTTCTTGTTATAGATAAACCCTCCGGACTTACCTCACACGATGTTGTATCGATCGTTCGGCGAGCTACTGGCGAAAAATCCATTGGGCACCTTGGGACGCTGGACCCGATGGCGACGGGAGTTCTTCCGTTGCTGCTGGGCAAGTACACGCGGCTGGCGCAGTTTTTCGGTCAGGCAGAGAAGCATTACGAGGGGACGATCCGGTTCGGGTTTGCTACGGACAGCTTCGATGCAGAAGGTGTGCCAACGACTGAGCCCAAGCCGCTGACGCTATCTCTAGAGGATTTGCAGGCTCTGGCTGTCCGGTTTCGCGGAGCAATGGATCAGATGCCGCCGATCTACTCGGCGAAGAAGATTAATGGGGTACCTGCGCATAAGCTGGCGCGCGCCGGGGCGGAGGTTCCGGTGAAGGCTGCGCGGATCTTCATTCATAATTTTGAGCTGCTGAGTCTGAATGCGGAGACGAGCGAAGCGACGTTTGTGATGCATGTGTCCGCCGGGGGGTATGTGCGGTCGGTGGCGCATGAGCTGGGCGAGCTAGCCGGGTGCGGGGCGCATCTGTCTGCACTGCGGCGGACGCAGGCGGGGCCGTTTACGCTGGCGCAGGCGATTACGGTGGATCAGTTGAAGGGGTTTGCGGATGCTGCTGCGATTGAGGCACATTTGCCACATCCGAGGACGATCTTGACGGAGATGCCTTGCGTGACGGTGGACGAGCAGGTTGCGGGACGGTTGCGCAATGGGATGCAGGTAAACCTGTCAGAGTTTTCGCAGGCTCCGCTGGTGAAGGTGTTTACTTCTCCGACGGATATGCTGGCGATTGCTCGGCGGATTGCGGGTACGCTGATGCAGCCGATCGTAGTGCTGGGGTGAGTCAGCTACTTCTTCAATAGAGGCAGTACGAGTGGCAAGACATTGAGGGCGACGACTTTGTTGCCCTCGGCTGTGGCGTGGGTTCTGTCGCGCTGCATCATGCCGTCTACGCCGAAGACATCCTGGAGAAGAAAGGGAAGCAGTGGGACTTTATATTTTTGTGCGAGCAGTTCGTAGGTGGCGTTGAACTGCTGGATGTAGTCCGGGCCGTAGTCGGGCGGGAGGGTGATTCCGGCGAGGACGACCCTGGTGCCGCTGGATTTGAGAGTGGCGACGATTTTGTCGAGGTTGGCGCGGGAGTCTTCGATGCGGAGGCCGCGCAGGCCGTCGTTGCCACCGAATTCGACGACGACAACGGCTGGCTTTAGGGCGAGGACCGAGGAGACGCGTTCCAGGCCGTCCTTCGTGGTGTTGCCGCTGATGCCTTCGTTGACGACGCGGTATTTATAGCCGCGGGAGTTGAGGTCCGCCTGGAGGTAGTCGGGATAGCTTTGGCCGGGATCTGTGCCGAAGCCGGCGGTGAGAGAGTCTCCGAAGCAGACCAGGAGGGGGCGATGATCTTCGGCTGTTGGGATGGCTGGGGCGGGATCTGCTGGGGGAGTATCGGGTGGGGCCGGAGATGGACTTGCAGCTGTGCTGCTGGCCCGCGAATCGACGTCGGAAGCCTGGTTGGAAGCGCGATTGGCGCGACAGCCGAGGATTGCGAGCGTCACTACCGCTAAGATAAGAGGGAACCGAATTTGGCGCATCTGCGTTTAAGGTATCAAAAACGTTCGTGGACTGAAGGAGTACCCCGCTGGTGATTGATCCTGCTGCAACGCTGCCTGCTCCGCTGGACTCCAGCGTAATGATTTCGGTTGAGGGATTGCAGAAGTCGATCCGCAATGGTCCGCGGACGGTAAACATCCTGAAGGGACTGGACTTCTCGGTTCCACGGGGGCAGTTTGTGGCGATTATGGGCTCTTCCGGGTCGGGCAAATCGACGTTGCTGGGGCTGCTCGCAGGGCTGGATACGCCGAGTGCGGGTGAAGTTCGATTGAATGGGACTGCGATCTCTTACTTGCCGGAGGATAAGCTGGCGCAGGTTCGGGGGAAGACGATTGGATTTGTATTTCAGTCGTACCAGTTGATTCCTACGCTGACTGCCCTGGAGAACGTTTTGCTGCCGCACGAGTTGAATGCGGAGGCGAAGGACCAGAAGGCTGGGCTGACGCGGGCGCGTGAACTTCTGAGCAGCGTTGGATTGGGGGACCGGATGGATCATTATCCGGTGCAGCTCTCGGGTGGAGAGCAGCAGCGGGTGGCGCTGGCACGGGCGTTTATACTTCGACCACCGATTGTGCTGGCAGATGAGCCGACCGGGAATCTGGATTCGACCAATGGAGCGCATGTTCTGGAGTTGTTGTTGAATCTGAACCGTGTGGAGGGTACGACGCTGGTGCTGGTGACGCATGATCCTTTGTTAGCTGATTATGCAGACCGGCGAATTGTGTTGCGGGATGGGGTGATCATCTCTGACGAACTGAACCCTAACCCGGCAGCAGAGCCTCGACAGACAACTGTCGTGGGCCAGTAGCGGGGCGGAATGGGATCTCTTTCATATTCTTCGGCTGCGAAGATTGCTGCGCGTGAGATGCGCTCGTCACGGGGCAAGTTTTTCTTTGTGGTGCTTTCGGTGGCGATCGGAGTAGCTGCACTGACGGGGGTTCGGGGCTTTAGCTCGTCGTTTCGTGGGGCGTTGCTGACGCGGGCGCGGAGCATTATGGCCGGTGATCTGGCAGCACGGATGTTTCAACAGCCTACTGTGGAGGAGCAGAAGGGGCTGGATGCAATTGCTGCGAGCGGGGTCCAGATGACGCCGGTCACAGAGCTGCTTTCGATGGCGAGTTCGCCAAAGACGATGGATCCGTTGCTGGTGTCGCTGAAGGCGGTCGATCCGGCGAAGTACCCGTTTTATGGGACGGTAGACCTGGCTCCGGTGAATGCGCTGGGGAATGTGCTGGGGCCGGATAGCGTTGTGGTCGCGGATGATTTGCTGGTGCGGTTGCATCTGCATGTGGGCGATGATCTGAAGATTGGCAGCAAGGTGTTTCGGATTGCGTCGGTGGTGGTGAATGAGCCTGACCGGCTGAGTGGCAATTTTGCGGCAGGACCGCGTGTGCTGATCTCGCGGGAGGGGCTTAACGCGAGCGGCCTGCTGGCTCCGGGGAGCCATGCGGGGCAACGGTATCTGTTCAAGGTGCCGAAGCCGAAGAGCGGGGCGCCGATCTCTGATGTGGCGGTTTCTGACTTGAAGGCGCGGCTGGAGAAGCTGTTGCCGGAGGCGCAGCTTACGGACTATCGCGAGACGAATCCAGCGCTGACGCAAGGGCTGGATCGGGCTACAAGTCTGCTCTCGCTGATGAGTCTGGTTGCGTTGGTGCTGGGGGCGGTTGGGGTTGCGATGGCGATGCGGGCGCATCTACAGCAGCGGTTGGATACGATTGCGATTATGAAGTCGCTGGGGGCACGGTCCGGGCAGATTATGAAGATTTATCTGTTGCAGACGCTGTTGCTGGGTCTGCTGGGGGGGCTGCTGGGCGTGTCGCTGGGGGTTGGGGTGCAACTGGCGTTTCCGTATCTGCTGGCCAAATTGATCAACGTACAGACGGATATTCACGTGCAGGCCAGAGCGATTTTTACCGGGTTGGGTGCGGGGATTCTGACGACGCTGCTGTTTACGCTGCCGCCACTGCTGGATATTCGTGACGTGCGGCCGATTCTGATTCTGCGGCGTGCTGTGGAAGACAACGACGATCCGTTTGTTACGGCTATTTTTCGCAATCTACGCAAGAACCTGACGCAGATTGCAGCGGCAGTGCTGATATTGGCGGGGCTTGCGGCGATTGCTACGACGCTGTCGAATTCTGCGACCGTGGGTAGGATCTTTACGTTTGGGCTGGTGGGGGTGCTGGCAGTGCTGCTGGGTGCGTCTGCGGCGGTGTTGGCGGGACTGAAGTTTTTTCTGAATCGGACGCGGCTTAACCTGCCTTCGTCTTTGCGGCATGGACTGGCGAATCTTTATCGTCCTGGGAATCCTTCTGCGGCGCTGCTGGCTGCGCTGGGGATGGGCGTGATGCAGATCATGACGGTTTATCTGGTGCAGCAGGCGGTGGTGACGGAGTTGCACATCGCGTCTGCACCGAATCTGCCGAATGTATTTCTGGTGGACATTACGGCGGATGAGATTGAAGGGGTGCGGAGGTTGTTGAAAGCGCAGCCGAGTGTAACGGCTGCTCCGGAGATGCTGCCGGTAGTGACGTCGCGGATCATTGCGATCGATGGGGTGCCTGCGAATCAGGCCAAGCTGAAGAATTTTCCGAGGCGGATGCTGCAGTCGATTTCCCTGACGTGGTCTGATGGGCTGCTTCCAGGCAATAGTGTGGTGCAGGGGAAGTGGTGGACTGAGGATCAGAGCAAGGATGCAGGGAAGCACCCGTTGGTTGTGATCAATCAGCCTCAGGCGGAGCGGTTAGGGGTTCATCCGGGCTCCACGATTACGTTTGCGGCACAGGATTCTCAGTTTGTGGCGACGGTGGCAGCAGTTACAAAGACCGACGGTCAGCATGCTTTTTCTCGAGCGGAGTTTGTGCTGCCGGCTGCGGCGCTGGCCGGGTTGCCGGTGGTCTGGTATGGCGGGGTGCATGTCGATCCTGTGCATGTCGGGGAGTTCCAGCGCGCGATGTATAACGCCTATCCGACGGTAACGGTGATCAACGTGGCGCAGGCTTTGGAGACGGTGCGGTCGGTGGTGATTCAGATTACGTATGTGATTCAGTTTTTGGCGGCGTTTTCGATCTTTGCAGGGATTATTATTCTGGCTTCGAGCATTGCCGGGACGCGTTATCGGCGGGTCCGTGAAGTGGTGGTGCTGAAGACGCTGGGCGCGACGCGGGCGCGGATTGCCACTGTTTTCTCAATTGAGTTTGCGGTGCTGGGACTGGTTGCGGGGATTGTTGGCGTGGGCTTTGCGAATGTGATTGCGAGGGTGCTGCTGACACGGTTGACGGTGGTGTATCACTTTCAATGGGGTTGGAGTGTTGCGGCGCTGCTGGGCACTGCTGCGCTGACGGTGGCAACGGGCTGGCTGGCGAGCCACCGGATTCTTGGGCAAAAGCCGCTGGATGTGTTGCGGGAAGAGTAGTCGGTGGCGTGGCGGTTCCGAGTTTCTGTTGACATTGTTTTTCGGCGAATGGGGATTTACCATTCCAGATTCCACAAGGTCAACAAAGCGAGTTGAGAGTGCTTAGTTGTAGGATATTCATGGCATGCAATCCAGAACAGATGGAAATGGGGAATGATGGTCGATGAAGAGCGGGCGCTTCGTGCACACCAGGAGCGTTTTGGGCCACATGAGCAGGTATTTACAGCTCCGGCGCGTGTGAATTTGATAGGCGAGCATACGGACTACACAGGTGGTCTGGTGATGCCCATGGCCATCGAGTTTCTGACGACGGCAGTGCTTAGTTCGCGTCAGGATGGGCGTGCGGTTTTTTATTCAGAGAATTACGGAGAAGAGGTTTCGATTGATCTGGACTCCCTGGAGCGGACTCCTCGTGGGCACTGGAGCGATTATCCGGTGGGGGTCGTGTGGGTATTGAAGCAGCAGGGCGTCTCGCTGAGCGGCTTCAGCATGACTTTGTGGGGAGATGTACCGCTGGGTGCCGGACTGAGTTCTTCGGCCTCTGTGCAGGTTGCGACGGCTCTGGCGCTGCTGAAACATGCGGGGATGATGCTGCCGCTGGAACAACTCGCGAATGTCTGTCGCAGAGCCGAGAATGAGTATGTTGGCGCCAAGACCGGGATCATGGACCAGTTCGTCGTGGCGGGTGGGGTTGCGCATCGGGCGATGCTGCTGGATTGCCGCTCGATGCAGTTTGAACTGCTGCCGCTGCCGGAGGATGTGCGGGTGGTGATCTGCAACTCGATGGTGAAGCATCAGTTGGCGAATGGTGAGTATGGCGATCGGCGCGATGAGGTTGAAGCTGGTCAGGCTGTGCTGCAACGGGAACGACCGCAGATCAAACTGCTACGGGATGCAACGCTGGCGGATCTGGATGCTTGCGCAGACAAGATGACTGCGGCCAGTCTGGCTCGATGCCGCCATATTGTGACTGAGAATGCTCGTGTGCTGGAGGCAAGGGAAGCGCTTCTGCAGTCAGATATGGTTCGGTTCGGCAAGTTGATGGTCGCTGCGCATGCAAGCTTTCGCGATGATTTTGGAGCGAGCTGTGACGAGGTTGATTCGCTGGTGGAGATCGCACTGCAACAGCCTGGCTGTTATGGCTCGCGGATTACCGGTGGCGGCTTTGGTGGATGTACGGTGAACCTGGTGAGGGCAGACATGACGGAAGAGTTTGTGGGTCATTTGCGGAGCAGATATCTGGCGGCTACGGGGATAGCGGCTGACTGCTTTGTGTGTGCGCCATCGGATGGAGCCCTGGCGCTAATGGCTGCAAAGGATGGCCTAAAATGAAACCGATTACCCAAGGCAATCCGCATCGCCGATTCAATCCTTTGAAGCTTGAATGGGTGCTGGTGTCACCGAACCGCACGCAGCGTCCGTGGCAAGGGCAGACGGAGAAGACTGCATCGCCTGTGGCTCTGACATTCGATCCTGAGTGCTACCTGTGCCCGGGAAATCTGAGGGCAGGAGGTGCGAGGACGGATGAGTACACCAGTACGTTCGTTTTTGAGAACGACTATGCGGCCTTGAAGTCAGACGCGCCAGATTTTACTGACGATGAGCAGGGAAAAGGCCTGTTGGTCAGTGAGGGAGAGAGTGGAGTGTGCCGGGTAATCTGTTTTTCGCCGCGGCATGATTTGACGCTGGCAAAGATGACTGTTCCGGAGATTCGGACAGTGGTGGATGTCTGGACCGAGCAGGCCGCAGAGTTGGGTGCGAACGACGATATCAAGTACGTGCAGATATTTGAGAACCGCGGCGCGATGATGGGCGCGAGCAATCCTCATCCGCATGGGCAGATATGGGCTAGCCGGTCCTTGCCGAATGAGATTCTGGCGGAGCGGAAGGGGCAGCATGCGTACATGGCAAAGCACAAGTGCTGTTTGCTGTGCGCCTACCGAGAGTTAGAAGTGAGCCTCGGTGAGCGGGTGGTGGCTGCTAACGAACATTTCGTGGTGGTGGTTCCTTATTGGGCGGTGTGGCCGTTCGAGGTGATGGTGTTGCCGGTGCGTCATGTGGCCGATCTGCAGGGGATGACGAGCGCGGAACGCGACGGGCTGGCTGGGATTCTGCAGGTTGTAACGTCGATGTATGACCAGGTTTTCGACACTCCGTTTCCGTATTCGATGGGGCTGCATCCTCAGCCTTGCGATGGGGAGGAGCATCCGGAGTGGCACTTTCACGCGCATTTCTATCCGCCGCTGCTTCGTTCTGCGACGATTCGGAAGTTCATGGTGGGCTATGAGTTGCTGGGGTCTCCGCAGCGGGATATTACACCTGAGTCTGCGGCAGAGCTTTTGCGGCAGGCGAGAGCGAAGGCTTAGCTCGATGCGAGGTTAGACGACCCGGTTGCGTCCTGCGGACTTGGCTTGATACAGAGCCTGGTCGCAGCGGTTGATGAGGGCGTCGATGCTGTCGTTGGGGCCGAGGTAGGTGGCGACTCCGAGACTGATGGTGACTTCGATGTTGGGCCGGTTTGAGATGCCAGAAGATGCGCGGGAGGGGGGACGCTGGATGGCGAGCGTCTCCACCTTGCGGCGAAGTCTTTGAGCGACGATTAGAGCTGCTTCAGAGTTGGCTCCTGGTAGGAGTGCGACGAATTCTTCGCCTCCCCAGCGGGCGACGACATCGATATTGCGAACGGAATCGCGTAATTTCTCGACGACAGCCCGCAGTGCGGCGTCACCCGTGGGATGGCCGAAGCGGTCGTTGATCTGCTTGAAGTGGTCAATGTCCATCATGATGAGAGAGAAGGATTCTGCTGTTCTTGAACTTCTCAATAACTCGCGCTCGCACATTGTCATGAAGGAGCGCCGATTGTGGATTCCGGTGAGGGGATCAGTGTTTGCCAACTGTTCCAGCAGGATGCAAATCTGCGAGCTGGTCATCCAGAAGACAGCGAAACCGATTCCGAGGCCGGTGCCTAGAAAGACGATAACGCTGACAAGCTGATAAGGGTTGGGTGAGGTTGGATCATGTGGCGCGCCGATGAGGAGGATGGCACCACTTCGGAAGAAGTTGAAGACTGCAAAGATTACGAGGATGGCGATGGAGAGCCAGCTGGGTGCGAGCATGCCCGGCCGTAGGGACTTCTTAAGAGTGTTTGCAGCTTGCAGGGCCTGGAGCGCGACAAGAATTCCAAAAGTGACGATGCTGTACGGATTGACTCGATGGATGTAGTGGTAAACGGCAAAGGAAAGGAACTGGATGGTTAGTAGAGCGATTCCAAGGCGGGGAACCAAGGAGACGGACTCTGTAAGTTCCAGGATGCAGATCTGCAGGAGTACGAAGCCTAATAGGATGAGCGTGTCCGCAGCCAGTACGTAAGAGTCAGCCAAGGGGCCGTCACTGAATGCGAGGATAGCGGCACCGGCCGCACCTGCGGCGAAGGAACCGCCGAGCCAGCCGAGGCCTCTCAGGACAGGATTGCTAAAACGTACGATGAGCATGCCTACGCATCCACAGCACAGGAGGATTGAGCCGACAATCAGGAGAATGCGCGTTTCCATTGAGACCTGTGGTTGGAGAGGATAAAAGCTGAGTTACTGAAACCATGTGACCAGATTGAGTTTATCTGCAATGTTGAGACGTGGGAGTAGCACGCAAAGGAATCTGGTGGGTTGAGGTACACATTGCTAAGTGTTGCCTTGGCGCGACTTCTACGAATAACGGGCTGCCGGAGTGTTCCGGCAGCCCGTTATTGGTTTTGAGACGAGGGCTATTTTGGCAAAGTTACTGTGCCGGTAATGGTGACGGAGTCCTCCAGTCCTTTGGATGGGCCACCGGGTTGAGATCCGCCAACGTAAATCTTGTAGCTGCCCGGGATGACTGAGCGGGTTCCGTCCTGCTGTACGGTGCTGAGATCGCGGGAGTCCAGCGAGAAGTGAACGGTTGAAGAGGCGCCGGGAGCGAGAGAGATGCGCTTGAAGCCGCGCAGCTCGCGGATGGGGGCGTTGGAACCGGGGGGAACGAGGTAGAGTTCGGCCACCTCGTCGCCTTTGGCCTTGCCAGTGTTGGTTACGGTTGCTTCGACGATGACGTGCTGCCCTGCTGTTGCCGTCTTCGCGCTCAATTTGAGGTTGCTGTAGGCGAAGGTGGTGTAGCTGAGGCCGTAGCCGAAGGGGTAGAGGGGTGTGCCTTCGTAGAAGCGATAGGTGCGGTTCTTCATCGCGTATTCGGTGAAGGGTGGGAGGTCGTTGACGCTGGTGTAGAAGGTAAGGGGGAGACGGCCTGCGGGATTGTTCTTCCCTGCGAGCGTCTGGGCGATGGCGGTTCCACCCTCTTCGCCGGGGTACCATGCTTCGAGGATGGCGGCGGCGTGATCCTTTGCCCAGTTGACCGAGAGGGCGCTGCCATTCATCAGGACGACGACGAGGGGCTTTCCGGTGGCGGCTACGGCTTCGAGGAGTTGCTGCTGGGCGGTGGGGAGTTTGATGTCGGTGCGATCGCCACCACTGAAGCCGTCGACATGGACCGGCATCTCTTCCCCTTCAAGATCAGGAGAGAGTCCGACGAAGGCAACGACGACGTCGGCGCTCTTGGCGGCAGTTACGGCTTCGTTGCGGAGAGCGGTGGCGTCGGGCTGCCACTCGAGGCTAAGGCCGCCGCCGCGGTATGCGCCGTCGTGAGAGTATTCGACACGAAGAGCGTGAGCGCTGGTGCCATCGAAGTGGGCGGTGAAGGTGTTGGATTCGGCGGGATCATTAAAGCTGGTGGCGTTAGCGGAGCGGGGTCTTCGGCCGCCGTGCATCACTTGTTTGCCATCGAGATAGACGCGAACCTGCTCCGAACTGTCGCAGGGATAGCAATCGTTCTTGTAGAGATTGAAGGTGTAGTCGCCGGGGTTGGAGGTGCCGATGGTTCCTGTCCAGCGGACGGAGTAGCGTCCGGTGGTGGTGCCTGGGACGGGCGCTGCACCCTGCCAGCTAAAGTTGAGCTGCTGGTCGGTGCGGGTGAGGACTGGAGTGCCTGAGAAGTCAGCGGTGGAGAAGTACTCGGCTTTGAGGCCGTTCTCCGAAGCGCCTGCACTGGGGTGGAAGATGGAACGGGGGACGGTGACAGGTAGCTCCGATGAGAAGCTGGAGCCTTGCGCGTAGATGATCTTAGCCTTGCCGGCGAAGTAGGATTCCAGACCTTTGAGAGGGGTGACTGGTTGCGATGGGGTGCCGGTGTAGTTGCCGGTAATGGAGGTGAGATTGGCGGCGTTGGGGCCAACTACGGCGATGGTGTGGACGCTGGGTGAGAGCGGCAGGATATGGTTATCGTTCTTGAGGAGGACGATGGATTTGTTGGCCGCCTCCAGGGCGAGTTGGCGGTGCGCGGGGGTGTCGTTTTCAGTGACGGGAATCTGTGCGTAAGGGACGCTGGCGGGAGGATCGAACATGCCGAGCCGGAAGCGAGCAGTGAAGAGATTTTTTACGGCGGTGTTGATGTAGGACTCTTCGAGTTTTCCGGTCTTCACGGCGTTGACGAGGGTGGAGTACTCCCTGCCGCAGGTGGTGTCGGTTCCGGCCTTGACGGCGGCGACGGAGCCGGCTTCGAGGGTGGCGGCAAACTTGTGGCCTACGGAGACGTCTTCAATGGCGGCGCAGTCGGAGGTTACGTAGCCGTGGAAGTGCCAATCGTGGCGGAGGTGGTCGACGAGAAGCATGGTGTTGGCGCAGGCAGGCTGGCCATCGATGGCGTTATAGGCACACATGATGGAGTCGGCGTGGGCCTCTGTGATGGTGGCGCGGAAGGCTGGCAGGTATGTGTCTTCGAGGTCGAAGGGGGAGACTTCGACGTTAAATGTGTGGCGGAGGGACTCGGGGCCGGAGTGGACGGCGTAGTGCTTTGGCGTGGCGATGACTTTGAAGTACCTGGGGTCGTTGCCCTGCATGGATTCGACGAAGGCTACGCCGATGCGCGAGGTGAGATAGGGGTCTTCGCCGTAGGTCTCCTGACCTCGTCCCCAGCGTGGATCGCGAAAGATGTTGATGTTGGGGGACCAGAAATCCAGGCCGGCGTAGATGCCGCGGTCGCCGTGGGCAATGGATTCAGCGTGCTTGGCGCGCGCTTCGGTGGAGATGACGGTGGCCTGGCGGTGGATGAGGTCGGTGTCCCAGGTGGAGGCCATGCCGATGGCCTGGGGGAAGACGGTGGCGTAACCGTTGCGGGCGACGCCGTGAAGCGCTTCGCTCCACCAGTCGTACTCGGGAACGTTGAGGCGGGGGATGCCGACGGCGTGGTTCTGCATCTGCGAGACCTTCTCTTCGAGGGTCATGCGGGAGACGAGATCGTTGACTCGCTGCTGGAGGGGAAGCGCGGGATTTTGGTAGGGCAAGAGAGATTGAGCAGGAAGGAGGGCTGCGGAGAGGAGAATTGCAGATGTAAAGGCCTTTACTACGGTCGAAGTTCGCACACACACCTCTATTGATTGGAAGTACCTGAGCATCTTTCTACGAGTTGCGGAAAGAGTCAATCTGGAGGGTGGGCTGGGGCTCTGTCGACAGAGTTCAGGCAAAGAAAAAATGGGTACTCCCGTTTTCGAGGAGTACCCACATCAGGAGACAGAAGACAGAGCTTGGTTACTTGATGGACGTGACTTTGACTGGAGCGATCACTGATGAGTCCTGATTGGCCTTGAGGTAGTTGCCGTAGCCGACCACGAAGGTGGAACTGACCAGGAGGAAGAGGCCGGCTGTGACCAGGAGCTTGGTGCGGCGGCTCGTTCCGCGCCATTCTTTGAGGATGAGACCCCAGAGCGTGGCGAAGATGATGATTGAGGCCATGTGAAGGGTCCAACTGGAGAAGTCGTACTTGCCCATCTTCGTCTGGCCCATGGAGTAGAAGAAGAACTGGAAGTACCAGATGACTCCGGCCATGCCAGCGAAGATGTAGTTGGCGAAGAGGGTTTTGGGGGCGATGCGGTCGTAGGTGCTGGGGTCGAGGGGATCGAAGTCTACAAGGGTGTCGCCGCTGGCGTGGGTGGCGCGCATGGGGTTGATCCCAGGCTCGCCGGCAAACTGGCGGTGGCTGCCGTTCTTGATGATGAGGATGGCGGACCAGATGAAATTGGTGGCGAATCCTCCCCAGAGAACGACGATGAGGACGGGCAGGTTCTGGAAGAGATCAAGTTTGTTGTGGGCGAGGAGTTCGGTTTTGGCCAGTGCTCCGATGGGAGCGCCGGCCTTGAGGCCGAAGGCGAAGAAGGAGCTCATGATGCCGGCGAAGACGGCGACGGCGATACCTTTTCCGAAGCTGAAGTCGGTTTCGCCAGCCTCAGCCTTCTCTTCGGGAGTGATTTCGTTTTCCTTGGACCAGCCTGCGGCTCCATTGACTGCGACGGCGATAAGGCAGACGAGTACGCCCAGGAGGATGATCTGGCCAGAGGCCTCGTGGATGATGGTGTGGATGGAGCCATCGTAGATGGGCGGGATGAGAGTGCCGAAGGCGGTGCAGAGGCCGAGGGCGATGGCGTAGCCTAACGCGATACCAAGATATCGGATGGCGAGGCCGAAGGTGAGTCCACCGACTCCCCAGAGGGCTCCCCAGAGCAGTGCGTAAAAGATGCTGGAGTTTGGTGCTGCGTGGAGGATGCCGAAGAGATTGGGGACGAGGAGCGAGGCGAGGACCATCGGCGCGATGAGCCAGGCTGCTACTCCCTGAATGAGCCAGTAGATCTCCCAGGACCAGCGTTTGATGCCACGGAAGGGGATGAAGTTGGTAGCGGAAGCGAAGCCGCCGATCCAGTGATAGATGACGCCAATAAACGGATTTGGTCCCACGCGAGCCTCGATCTAGTGAATGATAGTTGTGTTTCCGTAGCGCGTACTATCGTACCTGACAGTTATTGCGTCGGGGAAATATACTCTCTATTGAATTTTGAACTTTTGAGTTGCTGTGCCTGGAGGTAGAGTTCTGCGAGTTTCGTTGTTTATTACGTGCTATAACGACACGCTGTTTCCTGCGACTGGTAAGGCCGTGGTGCGGGTGCTGGAGCGGCTGGGCCATACCGTGGAGTTTCCTGCGGGGCAGACTTGTTGCGGTCAGATGCACTGGAATACTGGATACCAGGCCGAGGCGCTGCCGCTGCTGACGAGGTTTGTGGAGCAGTTTCGCGGCGCGGAGGCGGTGGTGGTGCCTTCTTCGAGCTGCGTGGCGATGATGCGGGACCACTATCCGAAGATGGCCGAAGAGATTGGCGATGTGAAGCTGAAGGCCGAAGTGGCGGAACTGCTGCCGAAGGTGTTTGAATTCTCCGAGTTTCTGACGAAGCGGCTGGGGCTGGAGGATGTAGGGGCTTATTATCCGCATCGGGTGACGTATCACGCGAGCTGCCATGGATTGCGGAATCTGGGTCTGGGGGATGGGCCGCAGCGACTTCTTAGGGCAGTGCGAGGGATCGATCTGGTGGAGATTGCCGGGCTGGAGCAGTGCTGCGGCTTTGGTGGAACGTTTGCGGTAAAGAACGCTGAGGTTTCGAGTGCGATGCTGGCGGAGAAGACCAACGCAATTCTGAATACGAAGGCTGAGGCTTGTACGGCTTGCGATAACAGCTGCCTGATGCATATCCATGGGGCGTTGCATCGGCAGCGGACGGGCATACAGACGGTGCATCTGGCGGAGATTCTGGCTGGAGAGTAGAGGCAGCCAGAAGCAGTGGATTTTTGCAGTTTTTTAGTAAAGCGATTGTGAGGTTTTCTAGTGAGTGGAACGGCTTTGGATCCGAGGACTGCGCCTACTTTTCCGATGGCGGCGAAGACGATGATGGGGGACACGCAGCTGCGCAAGAACGTGCGGCATGCGACGGACGTGATTCAGGCGAAGCGTGCTCGGGTGGTGGACGAGATGCCGGACTGGCAGGAACTGCGTGAGTCCGGCAAGCAGATTCGCCAGCACACGATGGAGCATCTGGATTTCTATCTAGAGGAGTTTGAATCGAATTGCACTAAGGCGGGTGGGGTGGTGCACTGGGCCAAGGATGCAGAGGAGGCACGGCGAATTATTGTCGCGCTGGTGAAGGCTGCGGGTGCGACCGAGGTCATCAAGATCAAGTCGATGACTACGGAGGAGATTCAGCTGAATTCGGCGTTGGAGGCGGCTGGGATTCATCCTTACGAGACGGATCTGGCGGAGTTGATTATCCAGCTGGGGCATGATCAGCCATCGCATATTGTGGTTCCTGCGCTACACAAGAATCGGCAGCAGATTCGGGAGATCTTTCAGCGGGAGATGAATCTGCCGGAGTTGGGCGAGACTCCACAGGATCTTGCGGACGCTGCGCGGCAGTTTTTGCGTGAGAAGTTTTTGCGGGTGACAACGGGTGTGAGTGGGGCGAACTTCCTGATCGCGGAGACAGGTGGCGTCTGCATCGTTGAGAGCGAGGGCAATGGCCGGATGTGCCTGACGCTGCCGGAGACGTTGATCACGGTGGCGGGGATCGATAAGGTGGTGCCTCGGTTTGAGGATCTGGAGGTACTGCTGCAACTGCTGCCGAGGAGTGCGACGGGTGAGCGGATGAATCCGTATAACTCTATCTGGACGGGGGTGAATCCTCCGGATGGGCCGCGAGAGTTTCATGTGGTGCTGATGGACAACGCGCGGACCGAGATTCTGGGGGATGCGGAGGGGCGTCAGACCCTGAACTGCATTCGATGCGGGGCTTGCCAGAATGCGTGTCCGGTGTACCGGCAGACGGGTGGGCATGCGTATGGGAGTGTGTATGCGGGGCCGATTGGGGCGATCCTGACGCCGCAGTTGCAGGAGATGCATCACGCGCAGAGCCTGCCGTATGCGTCGAGCTTGTGTGGGGCCTGCTACGAGGTCTGTCCAGTGAAGATCAACATTCCCGAAGTGCTGATACATCTGCGGAACAAGGTAGTGAAGCAGAATGGAATGCTGAACGCCGAAGCGCTGGCGATGCGAGCGATGGGGATGATCTTCCGGAGCGAGAGCCGGTTCAGGGCTGCGCAGCGGATGGGGCGGATGGCTGAGGCTCCCCTGGTGCGGAAGGATGGTCGCGGTGAAGGGTGGATTGGCTGGCTGCCAGGGTTGCTGGGCGGATGGACGCAGGTGCGCGATCTGCAGGCGATGCCGGAAGAGACGTTTCGGGAGTGGTGGGAGAAACGGGAGTCGAAAGAGGTGGCCAGTGGCAACTAGTTCAAGAGATGTTGTGCTGGGACGGATACGAGCGGCGCTTGGGGCGGCGACGGATGCGTCGGCGGCGAGTGCGGGTTGGAGCGCGATTCGGCGCGGGTATCAGCGGACGGCTACGCGGGATCGCGAGGGGGTGCTGGAGTTGCTGGTCGACCGGCTGTTGGATTATGACGCCAACGTAGTTCGAGTGGGGCGGCACGAGGTGCAGGAGAGCGTGTCTCGTATGCTGACGGCGCGCGGGGTAAGGCGGTTGGTGGTTCCGGCGGGCATGATTCCGGAGAATTTGCCGGGTGGATTTGAGTTTGTGGCGGATGAAGGGTTCTCGGCGGCTGAACTAGATGCATTTGATGGTGTTGTGACGGAGTCGACGCTGGCGATTGCCGAAACCGGGACCGTGGTGCTGCAGCATGCACCTGGGCAGGGGCGGCGGGCAGTGTCGCTGGTGCCGGACTATCACCTGTGTCTCGTGTCTGCGGGGCGGGTGGTGGAAACCGTTTCGGAGGCGATGGATAGGCTGCACGCGACGGCAGATTTGGCGACGACCTTCTTCTCTGGGCCGTCGGCCACAGCTGATATTGAGATGACGAGAATCAAAGGGGTGCACGGTCCTCGGTTTTTGGATGTGATTTTGATTGACGAGGACTAATAGAGCTTTTGACAAGGCAGGTCGGGATAATGCACTCTGCTTAGGGTTTCAATAGGGATGAAATTTTTAAATGAGAATGACTGAAAGGCTGGATCGATGACAACAAACACTGGTGAGCTGGCAGGACGCGATTTTGAACGAGTTTCGGCTGCTCTCGACGGCTTTCGAATTGAGGTCCCTTCGTGGGGCTTTGCAAATACAGGGACTCGGTTCGGAAAGTTTATCCAGGGTGGTGCGGCGACGACGATTGAAGAGAAGTTTGCCGATGCTTCGCAGGTGAATAAGTTGACGGGCGCAAGTCCATCGGTGGCACTGCATGTGTTGTGGGACCTGCCGAAGGGTAAGGCGGATGTTCCCGAGATCAAGAACCTGGTGAAGAAGTATGGGGTCGCTGCGGGTTCGATCAACCCGAACCTGTTTCAGGATCTGGACTACAAGTATGGTTCGATTGCAAATCCCAGCGCCGAGATTCGGGGAATTGCTCTCGCGCATCTTCTGGACTCCGTGGAGATCGGGCGCGAGTTGGGATCGAAGGATGTATCGCTTTGGATCGCGGACGGTTCGAACTATCCTGGGACGCAGAGTGTACGGCGCCGGATCGAGTGGATGGAAGAGGTGTTGAAAGCGACTCACGATGCATTGGGTGAGAACCAGCGGATGCTGGTGGAGTACAAGCCGTTTGAACCGGCTTTTTATCATACGGATATCGCTGACTGGGGTATGGCGCTGGAGTTAGCGCGCCGTGCGGGCCCGAAGGCAAAGGTGCTGGTGGATACAGGACACCACCTGCAGGGGACGAACATCGAGCAGATCGTGGCCTGGCTACTGCATCTGAATGCTCTGGGTGGCTTCCACTTCAATGATCGCAAGTATGCCGATGATGATCTGACGCTGGGCTCGATCGACCCATACCAGGTGTTCCGGATATTTCACGAGATTTTGAGTGCATCCGACGGGGAGAGAGCTGGGATCGAATTCATGATTGACCAGAGCCACAATCTGAAGGGCAAGGTTGAAGCGATGGTACAGACGGTGGGGACTGCGCAGGAGATCTTTGCGAAGGCCGCTCTGGTGGATCGCGCGAAGCTGTCCGAGTTGCAGCAGGCGTGCAGGCTGGTGGAGGCTGAGGAGTGCTTCCGGAGCGCTTTCTGGACGGATGTGCGGCCTATGGTGAAAGAGTGGCGGATTGCCCGTGGTCTGCCTGCGGATCCGCTCAAGGCTCTCGCGGAGAGCGGCTATGTTGAGAAGATTACGTCGGAGCGTAAGAGCAAGAACGCAGCCTCCGTTTCTTCATACGCGTAGTTAGTGAGCGGTGTTGTGGGCATCGGAAATGTTCTGGATGGGGATACCTGTCGAGAATGGATAAGTGACGGAGCGGGGCGACGGATTTCATTAGCGAAACGTCGCCCCGTTGTCGCATAATGGTGCGTCTGAGTGACTTGTCCTCAAGGGAGCCTATGCCATTGCGCAAGACGACGAAACGTTTGTATCTGATCCCGGTGTTATCTAAAGCGCTGGATATTCTGGAGTTACTACAGGCCGAGAATCAACCGATGACGCTGGAGGCCATCCATCGACAGACGAAAATTTCCAAGACTACGGTGTATCGGGTACTGAAGACGTTTGTGCATCGGGGATATCTGTCGCAATCTCCGGATGGTCTTTATCGGCAGGTGACGCGGCCCAAAAAGCTGCGATTTGGATTTGGCGGGCAGAGTGCGGATATGCCTTTTTCTGTTGAGGTGACGGAGAGTCTGCGCGAGGCTGCTGCAGCAGTGGGTGTGGACCTGCTGGTATTGGACAACTGCTATGACGCGGCGACGGCACTGAAGAATGCCGAGGAGTTTGTGCGCAACAGGGTGGACCTGGTGATTGAGTTTCAGGTGGAGCATGAGGTCGCGGCGATGATTGGGGATAAGATTGCGGGTGCGAAGATTCCTCTGATCGCGATCGATATTCCGCATCCGCATGCGACGTACTTCGGTGTGGACAACTATCGCGTGGGAATTGAGGCTGGTGAGGCACTGGCGAAGCATGCGATCGTGAATTGGGACCGCCAGGTGGAGTGGGTGATTGGTCTGGATCTCGCGGAGGCCGGACAACTGGTGCAGAGCCGGATCACCGGAGCATTTGAGGGGGTAAGGGCTGGGGTTCCTGACCTGCCGGTGGAGTTATTTGTACGGATCGATGGGCGTGGCATGCGGGATCGAAGCAAGAAGCTGATCTCTGATTTTCTGCAGCGTCACCCGAAGGATAAGCACATTTTGATTGCGGCAGCCACGGACTCCAGCGCGCTGGGGGCGGTGGATGCGGTGCGAGAGCAGAAGCGTGAACGACACGTCGCGATTGTCGGGCAGGACTGCATTGCCGAGGCTGTAGCTGAGATGAGGCGGGAACGGTCACCGCTGATCGCATCAGTGTCGCACCAGACGAACTCCTATGGTCCGAGTCTGATCCATCTGGGGTTGTCGCTGTTGCGAGGGCAGACAGTGCCTCCCTATAACTATGTTGAGCATAAGATGGTGACCCGGGAGTCGTTGATCTAGCGTAGTAGGATAGGTCGGGAATCTATTAGTTTTGTCGATGGGTGAGCAGATTTCCCATGGCTAGACCTAACTGTGAGGTTGATTCGGCGTGTAGGCGAGTCTTCCTGCCGGCTAGGAATTTAGCTCGCATAATTTTCACATGAGAAATAGTTGCTGTATTGATGTTGCTTGTGGAATGATTGACGGGCGCAAAAAGACAATTTGCTACGGGAGTTAAAACAGTCATGACAGTAAATGCGAAAGATGCCGGTCTGAAGTTTCTTGAGGATCGTTGGGATGAGGCAGTTGCGGAGAAGTTGGATGCACCGGAACTATTGCGGTATCGCTCGAACCTACTAGGTTCGGATCTTCGGATCACAAATTTTGGAGGTGGCAATACGAGTTCCAAGCTGGAACAGGTGGACCCGCTTGATGGAAAGACCAAACAAGTTTTGTGGGTGAAGGGTAGTGGTGGTGACCTAGGGAGCATTAAGCGGGCTGGGTTCGCCACGTTGTACATGGATAAGCTACTGGCGCTGGAGAATGCTTATCGCGGAGTAGAGCTGGAAGACGAGATGGTGGATATGTATCCGCTCTGCACGTTTGGGAACAATCCAGTGGCAGCTTCGATTGATACATCGCTGCATGGATTTCTGCCTTTTCCTCATGTGGACCACTTGCACCCGGACTGGGGGATCGCGTTGGCGGCCTCGGCGAACGGGAAGATCAAGATGGAGGAGTTCAACAAGGAGTTTGGCCACAAGCTGGCCTGGCTGCCGTGGCAGCGACCGGGATTTGAGCTGGGCATGATGCTCAAGAAGATCGTTGAGGATACGCCGGGCTGCGATGGTGTAGTTTTGGGCGGCCACGGTCTGTTCACGTGGGGCAACACGCAGCGCGAGAGCTACCTGAATACGATCACGATCATCGATCAGCTTGGGCAGTTTATTGAGCGTCATGCAGCCCAGCCGGTTTATGTTCCATTTGGTGGCGCAAAGGTGACAAGTCGCGACGACCGGCGCCAGATTGCGTTGCAGATCTTTCCGTATCTGCGCGGCGTGGTTTCGCGCAGGCAGCGCTGGATCGGGAGTTTTTCCGATCTGCCTCAGGTGCTGAACTTTGTGAATTCTAAAGATGCAGAGCAGTTGGCACATCTTGGAACGAGTTGCCCTGACCACTTTATCCGGACCAAGATCCGACCGATGTTCATCAAGTGGGATCCGACGCGAGAGCCTAGCGAACTGAAAGAGTTGATTGAAAACTCGCTGGAGACTTATCGCGCAGAGTATGCGGAGTACTACAACGCTCATGCACTGAAGGACTCGCCGGCGATTCGTGATGCAAGTCCGACGGTTGTGTTGATTCCGGGTGTAGGTATGTTCAGCTTCGGCAAGAACAAGACGGAGTCTCGGATTACGGGAGAGTTCTACATCAATGCGATTGGTGTGATGCAGGGCGCAGGTGCGCTGGGCGCAGGCGTGACGTGCACGGACATTCCACAGGCCGGTCCGGCTGCGGGGGCGAGTGAGTTCAAGACGCATGCGAATTATGTGGCTCTACCGGCGAGCGAGGCATTCCGGATTGAGTACTGGAAGCTGGAAGAGGCGAAGATTCGCCGTCAGCCGGCCGAGAAGGAACTGAGCCGCCGCATTGCTTTGATCGTTGGCGGAGGTAGCGGGATTGGACGCGAAGTTGCGCTGCTTGCGGCTGAGCGGGGCGCTCATGTGGTGGTTGCTGATCGTGATGTAAAGGGTGCGGAGGCTGTTGCCGAAGAGACCAGGTTGATTGCAGGTAAGGAAGCCGTCAGCTGGACGAGCATTGATATTCGTGATCGCAAAGCCATCAGGGCTGCGCTTGAAGCGACCATCCAGCAGTTTGGCGGTATCGACATACTGATCAATACGGCTGCAATGTTTCCGTCCTCGCCGGATGGGATCATCAACGATGCGATGTGGGGTGTGACGCTGGAGGTCAATGTTACGGCCAACCATCTGCTGACGGATGAGGCTGCGAAGATCTTCGCGGAGCAGGGAATTGATGCGAGCGTGGTTTTGACCAGCTCCGCGAATGCCGTGGTCGCCAAGCGCGGTAGCGAAGCCTACGACGTGAGCAAGGCTGCACTGAGCCACTTGATTCGAGAATTGGCGGTGTCGTTGTCGCCGAAGGTGCGCGTGAATGGCATCAGCCCCGCGACGGTAGTGAAGGGATCAACGATGTTCCCCAGGGATCGCGTGATGGCTTCGCTGAAGAAGTACAACCTGCCGTTTGCGGAGACGATGACAGATGATGAGCTGCGGAATGAGCTCGCACTGTTTTACGCGAAGCGAACGCTGACTCACCAGCCGATTGATCCGAAGGACTGTGCGCAGGCGATCATGTTCCTTGCAGGGCCAAATGCACGCTGCACAACCGGTCACTTGATTCCCGTGGATGGGGGCCTGGTCGAGGCGTACCTGCGATGAAGCGAAAGCTGGATACGACGCTGGCACCAGCGGATACAAGGGCATCGATTGCAGTGGACCTGGGGGCAGAGAGCTGCCGGGTCTCACTGCTTCGGTGGATCGATGGTAAGCCTGAGATTACCCTTGTCGAACGGTTTGCGAATGCTCCGCGCGAAGTTACTGGTGGGTTGAAGTGGGACTTGGCCATGATTCAGGCTGGTCTCGAGGTGGGGCTGCGACGCTGTGCGGCGATAGCGGAAGAAGGAATCCGTTCGATCGCTGTAGATGGCTGGGCGGTGGACTACGTGCGAGTGGATGCGGACGGAAAGGCGCTGGACGATCCATTCTGCTATCGCGATGAACGGACGATTAAGGCGGAACGTGCGTTACATCGCAAGTGCAGTCCTGCGCGTCTTCGAGAGCTTACGGGAATTCAGCTGCTCCGGATCAATACGTTGTATCAGCTTTATGCGGACAAACAGCAGGGCCTGCCGGAGGGACGGCAGTGGATGAATATTCCGGAGTTCATCTTGTCGAGCTGGGGTGGAGCGTGCGTCGCTGAGCATACGAATGCTACGCATACGGCGTTAGTGGAGCTTTATAAGCGTCAGTGGTGCCGGGAGATATTTCAGGCAGCACAACTGGATCTGGCATGCGCGCCGAAGATTGTTCCCCCGGGAACGGTGCTTGGGAAGCTGACGGGGCCATTAGCGGAGCTTGCTGCATTTCGAGACACAACACTGATTGCTCCGGCGTGTCACGACACGGCTTCAGCGATTGCCGGGATTCCCGCGGTTGGGAATGACTGGGCTTACATCAGTTCAGGGACGTGGTCGCTGGTGGGAACGCTGGTGGAGCAGCCGCGAAATGGTGAGGCTGCCGCAGAGGAGAATTTCACAAACCTAGGAGCTGTGGGAGATCGAATTTGTTTCCATAAGAACGTCAATGGGATGTGGTTGATCCGGCAATGCATGGCGGCGTGGGAGGCTGCTGGGCGGGTCTGGGATGTCGCCGACCTGGTAACTGCGGCTGAGCTGGTTGAGAAGCCTCAGGGGCTGCTGGAGGTAGATGATCCGGAGTTGATGCTGGCGGGTCGCATGCTGGAGCGGATCAACGCCCAGCGGGCAAAGCGCGGGTTTGCGGTGCTGGACGAGAGCCCGTCGAATGCTCCTGTGTTTGCAAGCTTGATCTTTCATAGCCTGGCAGCGCGTTACGCGAAGGTGCTGGACCGTGTGGCGTTCCATAGCGGCAAGAAGTTGAAGCGGCTGTTTGTGGTGGGCGGAGCTAGCCGGAACGAGTTTCTGAATCGGTTGACTAGTGAGGCCACTGGCTTAGAGGTGTTTCGCGGGTCTGCGGAGAGTTCGACGGCAGGTAACTTTGCAGTCCAGATTGCAGTTCTCGAAGGTAGCCGAGACCCTGTGACAGGTGCCTATGCGGAGCAGGTTTCTCGGTGGGCCGGTCTGTTTGTTGCAGCGCTTGAGACTGGGGCTCGATAGTTGATGGAGGAGTCGGGTGGCAGCCGCGTTTTGGAGCGGCTGCTGGGACGATGGAGCTTTGTTCGTGAGATCTCAGGCCAAGGCTTGATGACTGGGACGGCGATGTTCGACGGGATGGATGACGGTCGCGTCGCGTATCGTGAGTCTGGAGAGCTGTTGCTGGAGTGTGGTCAGAGTCTGCGGGCAGAGCAGCGCTACGTGTACGAGACGATGGAAGACGGGTTTGCAGTTTCTTTCCACACCACAGGGGAACTCTTCCAGCGCGTGGTGTTTGCTGCTTGCGCAGGAGATGGATGGAAGGGGAGTGCGAGCCATTCGTGTAAGGCGGATGTCTATGACTCGGAGTATGTCTTTCGTCGAGATGGGATGTTTGTGGTGCGGCACGAGGTTCGAGGACCGAAGAAGGACTATGTGATTCGGACGGAATATCGCCGGGGCCAGATTGGTTTGGAGTGATAGGCTTTCTGGTGCATGTCTACCAACCATTTTGATCTTGCTGCAGCGGCGTTCCTCGAGATGGTGCGCCAAGGATTTGATCCAGACTTCCCCCCGGGAACTGAAGAACAAGTTGAACAGATTCGTGCTGCAGGTCCGGCTGCTCCGGGTGGCATAGTGCGCGATCTGCGGCATTTGGTGTGGTCCTCGATCGATAACGATACGTCTCGCGATCTGGACCAATTGGAGTGGGCTGAGCGGGTGGAGGCGGGTATCCGTGTGCGGGTAGCCGTGGCGGACGTCTCACGTTCCGTGGAGAGATACAGCCCAATTGACCGTCACGCTGCTGACCAGACCAAGACGGTTTATACCGGGGTAAGAAACTTTCCGATGCTGCCAAATGAACTGTCGACGGATTTGACGTCGCTGAATGAGGGGGTGGACCGGCCGGCGGTGGTGACGGAGTATGTGGTTGATGCGCAGGGATACCTGGAACAGCAGAGCATCTACCGGGCGGTCGTCCACAATTGCGCACAGCTGGCCTACAGCAAGGTGGGGCCATGGCTGGAGGGCGAAGCGGATTCGGATACAAAGATTGCTGCTTCCGCGGAGTTGCAAGCGCAGTTGAAGCTGCAGGATGAAGCGGCGCGAGCGGTGCACGAACGGAGAGTTAGCGAGGGCGCGTTGGAGTTCAACCGGATCGAGTCGGACCCGGTGGTGATTGACGGTGAGGTTCGGTCCATCAGGCCGGCGTCGCACAACCGGGCGACGAACCTGATTGAAGACTTCATGATTGGGGCAAATGAAACGATGGCGGAGTTGCTGCGCGCTGAGGGACGATCATGTATTCGGCGTGTGGTGCGGTCGCCAGAACGGTGGGACCGCATCGTGGAGTTGGTGTGGCGGTATGGGACGGTGTTGCCGGCGGAGCCTGACTCGGCCGCGCTGAACGTGTTTTTGAGGAGGCAGCGAGCGTCTGATGCAGTGCACTATCCTGACCTGTCACTGGCGATAATCAAGCTGATGGGGCCGGGAGAGTATTTGCTTTCACGGGGGAGCGAGGCGAAGCCACTGGGACATTTTGGATTGGCTGCTCGGGACTACGCGCACTCGACTGCACCGAACCGGCGGTTTGCGGACCTGGTGATGCAGCGGCTGGTGAAGGCGATGCTGGATGGCGAGCCAGCTCCGTACAGTGATGGGGAACTGAACGCGATTGCGCAGCGATGCACCTTGCAGGAGACTGCCGGGCACAAGGTGGAGCGGGCGATGCGGAAGCGAGTTGCAGCAGTGGCGCTGCGCGATAGTCTAGGTAAGTTCTTCCGTGGGGTGGTTACCGGGGTGAGCGAAAAGGGTGTGTATGTGCGGGTGTTCGATCCTCCGGTGGAGGGCAGAATCATGCGCGGGGAAGAGGGGCTGGACGTTGGCGATACTGTGACGGTTAGACTGCTGCACACGGATCCGGTGCACGCTTTTATCGATTTTGGGCTCGCGTAGCGATTGCCTTACTTCGTGATTGGCGCTGCACAAGATATCTGGTCTCGCGGGCGCAAGAACGCTAGTACGGCTGCGTGTTTAATTCTGCAATCGACTTAGTTCGTTGAGGATTTTCGCGAGGACCTTCGTGACACTTTCGTCTATGGATTCGATATCGGTCTTGCACTCGGCGTCCGGGGCGAGGGGTGGTTCATACGGATCGCTGATGCCGGTGAATGATTGAATTCTTCCTTGAAGGGCTGCGGCGTAGAGGTTTTTAGGATCTCGCTCAATGCAGGTTTTCAGAGGCGCGTTGACGTATACCTCTATTAGCCGACCAATTCTGCGCCGAGCTTCCAAACGCGCAGCTCGATAGGGTGAGATCGCCGCGACGAGGGTGATGACATTTTGCTGCACCAGACTAAGAGCGAGCAAGCTGATGCGGCGAACTTGTTCATCACGATCTTTCTTGCTGAAGCCTAAATCCCTGTTCAGATTTTGTCTGAGTTCATCTCCATCGAGTACCTGTACTTTGTAATTTTGCTGGAGAAGTGCGGATTCAAGAGCACGGCATAGAGTGCTCTTGCCTGCTCCGCTTAGACCAGTACACCAGACTGCCAGTCCGACGTGCGCGGATTCGTCCCGAGGTGTTGCGTTGATATTCTGCGTCGCCATTGCGTCATCCAGATTGAGACTCATGGTTGCACCTCTTGTTTGGAGATCGCTTAGCGGAGCCAATTGCTGAGGTCCCGGCCCAGGAGATTCGCTAGCTTACCAATGTCCTCTTTGTAGTAGTCGACAAGTAAGGCTCTATCTCTAGAGGGCATCTTTACTGATCCGGTTTTCCGGTAGGCGATGCTTTTGAAGTAGGGTCTGAGCGGTGCTGGAGTTAGATTCTTGAGCCTGGTAAATACACCATTGCGACGGAGAACCTGGCTGACTGACGCCATTCGAGGAACTTGAGGCTGGAGATGTCTGGTGGAGTTATCCAAAGCGAAGCCAGGATCAACCTGCAGAAAATTTAGTACCTCCGAGAGGAACTCTTTGGGCTGTTGCTTCGTGTCTTCATAGAGCCAGATGCCAATTTGATCTTTTGGAAAGGCGTCGAGGTAGCGCTGCACCTGGTTGGCATAGAGGCCAACATCCAGAAAGGGGTGGTGAATTCCGAATGTGGTATCGGTTCGATGAAGGCTGATTTCGACATGCTTTCGGAACGAGTGTTTGACGACACTTGCCGAAAGATTGTGAAGGTACTGAGAGAATGCCCGTTCTGCCGGATCTCTTAAGATGAGGATGATGCGGGCCCTGGGGAGGCGCGAGGCGATTGCATGGGCGGCTGTCTTCGACCATAGATAGCAGACGCTGGCTTCGCCAAGAGCTGTCTGCTTGTCCGCTGCTGCAAAGAGACGGAGATAATCCTCCCAGTCTCGGACTATTCCTCCAAATCGCTTCTGGTCCATTGGACCGTTCAGGTATTGCCGCACTGCTCCTTCATCGCAAATGGCCTTGAATCGAAGCGCAGGCTCAAAGTTTTCCGGACGAACCTCGGAGGAGAAGTAGGAAGGCTCCTTCAAGGGGCTCATGTAGATGTCTGGATGCTGATCGAGGTAGTGGTAGAGAGAGGTGGTGCCTGCCTTTGGCGCTCCGGCGATGAAGAAGTTCGGTACGGGACTAGCGATCGAAGGCATCGTTGACCATAAGAGGTGACTGCGAAGACGGGTTGAAGTACTGAAATCCTACAGCAGACAGCGGTCTACCAAGATTTATTGAATCGCTCGATCCTACCGATAGGCATTCATTGCGATGCATCAGGTCAGTCTGCGATGCGCCGACGTTTGTCTTGATTTTGTCTGATAGATGTAATTTCTTCGTGACGCTGCGAGGTTTGCACTGCTCCGCAATCCGAGATGCCGCACAGGGTTTATCGATCGCCGAAGGCAGTGCCTTCTTTGGCGGGTGATTCTCCGGGGTTGAGGAACAGGAGTTTGCTGTTGTCGGCGGTCTTGATATCAATCTCGGAGGTCGAGGCGGAAGTTGTTGTGAGCGATGGAAGGGATGAGCGCGGATGCGAGCGCGATGCCTAACGTGTATTTCGCGAGACGTTTGTTGATGGCCATGGATACCTCCCCCCTCCCGGGTTATTTCGCAAAGTCTTCGAACAAAAGGCTTTAGGTTCGGACTTGTGCTTTCAAATGGGTCAGATACGATGGTCCGGCTCGCGCCGGACTGGGGGTGTTGCGGTCTTTCCGGGGGTTGGAATGTCAAGTGATATGGTGCCGGATAAGGGATCGCGCGGGTGTGCGATGCACTCCGTTTTGGGGCCAGGAGCGGGTTGGGGAGTCGGTAGAGTAACCCCACGTCAGACGTAAAGCCGTCTGACATGGGGCACCTGGAGCCTGATTGCGGTGGGTCATTTGGGGTTCTGGGTGACGAGGTGGATTTTGCCGAGGAGGCCAGAGGGGACGGGATGGACCTGGTCGAGATCCTGCATCTGGAATCGGTCGCCGTATTTTGCGATGAGTGGTTTGTAGTCGTGGGGTGGTTGGGCGGCCCAGGCGTTGATGGCGGTGTTGTAGACGCGGATCTCGATGTGGTTCTGACCAGGTTTGAGGTGGCTGGTGACGTCGAGGCGGTATGGGGGGTGCCAGAGGGAGCCGACGCGTTGGCCGTTGATGAGGACGATGGCGGCTTCGTGGATGGGTGGGTCGTACCAGGCGCGCATGCCGGGGCCGGTGCGGGTGACCAGGGGGTTGGGGAGCGGTGCTCCGGGGGCGCGGGTGGTGTTGCTGTCGACGGGGATCTCGGTGCCGGGGCGGGCGAGGGGAGTGCCGCCTTCTACCTGGAGGTAGGTGGGGGCGGAGGGGGCGGCGGTCAGGGTGAAGTCGCGGGTGTAGACGGCTTCGCCGGAGTAGAACTTTGTGGATGGGTCGGAGGTCCAGTCGGTTAGTTGCGGCTGAGATTTTGACTTGCCGGTGGCGGTGAACTTGAGTTGCCAGTCTGTACTGAGGTCGGCTAACTGGTTGGTGGGGACGTCCGGTTTAGGAGCAGATTTCGGCGGGGCGGCGGTGAAGAGGAAGATGCGGGATTCGTAGGGGGCGAGGGTCAGGTCTACGTCCGTCGCTCGGGTGGGGGTGGAGGCGGTGGTGTCTGGATCCAACTGCTCGCCGGAGTGGTAGGTGGTGGTGAAGGTGACCTGGGTGTGGACGGGGTGGTTGGCGGTGTTGGCTACGAAGTAGATGTCGGCGGTGGCGGTCTTGCGGCGGATGAAGCCGATGGCCTCCTGTGTCGCGGCGTCGGTGGCGGTGAGTTTGAGGTCGGGGGCCTGGGCTTGGTGGAGTGCTTCGGCGAGGGTGGATTCGTTGGGGACGAAGGCTTTTCTGGCGGGGTCGAAGAGCTTTTTGGTGAGGGAGGTGAGTTCGGGGCTGAGCTTGCCTTCCGCGGATAGGGAGGGGGTGCGGCCGATGGAGATTACCTTGCCTCCGGTGGCGACGTATTGCTGGATCTTGCGGAGGGTGGTGAGGGGGATGCGGTCGGTGGGGGGGATGAGGAGGATGGGGTGGTGGATGCCGAGACGATTGATGGCGTCGGCGTCCGTGAAGTCCACGTTATAGCCGGCGGAGAGGATGGCGGACATGAGTTCCGGGGTGATGAGGCGGGCGAGTTCGCCGGTGACGGTGGCTTTGCCGGGGGCGAAGTTTGCCCAGGCGTCATCGGTTGGAAGCAGGAGTGCGACCTGATTGGCAGGTTGGCCCTGGCGGAGGAGCCAGCTAACGCGCTGGATGTAGCGTGTGACGTCGGGCATGACGGGGTGCCAGGGATTGTGGTCGTTGAAGACAGCGGCGGCGTAGAGGGACCAGCCGGGCTCGCCTACTTGTGGGGCGGAGTAGGGCCAGCCGTGGCCGATGATCTGGTTCTGGCCCATGATGAAGTCGATGTCGGCTTCGGCCTTCATGTCGAGGGGAGTGGCTCGGAAGACGGGTGAGTGGAGCCAGGTGAAGGTCTCTCCTGAGGAGACATTATTTCCGAAGATGTGGTTGCCGGAGGTGGCCCAGCGGAGTGTGGAAAACTGGCGCCACTGTGGACCCTCTCCTTCCGGCAAAGCTACGAGCCGCTGGCTTGAAAGTGTAACTGCTTGCTCACCATATGTTTGCGAGCGGAACTTCGTGTTATGCGCGATGGCCCAGTTATTGATTTGAGTCAGGTAGTTTTGGTTAACAAGTTCGGTGAGAGTCTGGCCCCAATCGTGCCTTACGGCTTCGGCGGAGGGGGTTCCGCCGGCGACGAGTTCGGGGAGGTGGGGGAGGAGATCGTAGCCGCGGCGGCGTTTGAACTCGGCGGGGAGGGTGGGGGTCCAGTCGGCTCCGTAGGCTTCGAGGGAGTCGGAGAAGACGGCGTAGGGTGGGGTTGGTCCGAAGGCTTTGATGAGGGGGTCGCCGACAGCTTTGAGGTGGGTGGCAACGGCTTTTTGGCTAAAGGGATCCAGGACCCAGCCTTCGGCACCTACGGCGGCTCGCTTGACGATCTGGCCGGTGTGGCTGGCGATAAAGAACAGGACGGTGCGGGGGGAAGAGGCGGGGGAGATGGTGGGGTTGAGGGCGGGGTTGAGGATCTGGGCGGAGGAGGCGTCCCAGTGTTTGGGTTGACCGTTTACGAGCGAGGCCGAGATGACGGACTCGCCTTCGGCCAGCTTCACTTTGGGTAGGGAGGTTGCGGAGGCGGGCAGGAGTATTTCGATGACACGGAGGTGTCCGGCGGCTTCGTCAAGGGTGGTGGAAGGACCTCCATAGGGCCAGCCACTGCCGAGGGTAACGTCGACGCGGAGGCCGAGTTTGCGGGCTTCGGATTGGGCGTAGCGGACGTTTTCGAGCATGTCCGGGCCAACGAAGGGCTGGTTGATCAGGTTTTTAGCAGGATCATCGACGACCTGGGGATAGACGAAGGCTAGCTCGACTCCGCCGATGCCGTCGGCTTTCATCTGCTGGAGTTCGTGGAGGATTTCGGGTTTGTCGACAGCAGTGCCGAACCACCACCAGCGCATCATCGGTCGAGCGTCGGCTGGTGGATTCTTGAAGTTTAGGATTAGGTTTTGAGAATGAAGCTCAGTAAATGAGGCAGTTATAAGACTGAATGCCAGAGCCGCTGCGATTTTGAGAGTAAGAGGGCGGTTGGTGAGGAGTGCGGTGCGAGGGGAGTATGACATTCAAATTGCTCCTACCGACAGTGGGGTCAGTCTCAGTTTGATTTAGTTGGTTGAAGGTCCAAGGGAAGTTCGGCGCGTTGGCTGCCGGCATAGAGGGACGGAGTCAAAGTAGTTCATTTGAGGGAAAGTTTCAAGGGGAGAACATCGGTGCTATGTCGAGGGGAGATATGGAGCGTTGAGGTGTCGAAGGTGAAATAAGTGAGCTGAAGGTGGTACGTCGAGTAGTATTGGCGCATTATGATTGCGGACTACGTCGTCGATTTGCGGAGAGGCATCGATAGTGGCGAACTCGTCCCGTATTTTCAACCGCTGGTTGAGTTACGGACGGGACAGCTATCGGGCTTTGAGGTGTTGGCGCGTTGGAAGCATCCTCTGCGGGGGATGGTGCCTCCGGATGAGTTCATCCAGGTTGCTGAGGATTCAGGGTGCATTGGGGCCTTGATGGAGAAGGTGTTGGTGGACGCCTTTGCCGCGATGAAGAAGTTGCCGGCGCATCTGCGACTGTCGATCAATGTTTCTGCGATCCAGTTGCGGGACCTCTCGTTGCGTCGGCAGGTGAGCCTGGCGGCCGAGCGGACCGGGTTCTCGTTGTCCCGGCTAACGGTAGAGATTACGGAGAGTGCTCTGGTTGGAAATATCGAGCATGCGCGATCGGTGACGGAGGAGCTGAAGTCACTGGGCTCGCGGATCGCCATCGACGATTTTGGAACGGGATACTCAAGCTTGCGGCATTTGCATGCACTGCCTTTTGACGAGATCAAGGTAGACCAGAGCTTCGTGCAGACGATGCTGTCGCGTAGAGAGAGCCGGAAGATCGTTGCCGCGATTGTGGGACTGGGGCAGAGTCTGGGCATGCTGACTGCTGCCGAGGGAGTCGAGGACGCTGCGCAGGCAGACATGCTGCTATGGCTGGGCTGTGATCTGGCGCAGGGGTGGCTGTATGGACGTGCGGTTCCGGCAGGGAAGCTATCGCAGTATGTGTCCGATCAAAAGAAGCAGCAGAGTAAAGAGGCGAGCAAGCGGCCGAATCCAGAGGACACTGCGTTTCATATGGAGGCTTTGCCAAGTCAGCGGTTGTCGCAGCTACAGGCAATTTATGACGGGGCTCCGGTGGGGTTGTGCTTTGTAGACCGGAATATGAGGTATGTGAGTCTGAATAAGCGCCTGGCTGAGATGAACCATGCCCCGATCGTGGCGCATCTGGGTCGGACTGTGGGGGAGCTGATTCCGCAGTTTTATGTGCACCTTGAGCCTTATTTGAAGCGAGCGTTGAATGGGGAGGCGTTTGCGGGGCTGGAGTTTCAGGCGGAGGGGCCAGACGGTCAGATGCAGGTGCGATCGACGTCTTACCAGCCGACCAGGGATGAGGCGGGGGAGATTGTTGGGGTATCGGTGGCGGTGCTGGACATAACGGAGCGCGAGAGTACACAGGTGGCGCTGCAGGAGAGTGAGGATCACCACCGGTATGCGGTGGAGCTGAATCCGCAGGTTCCGTGGACGGCGGGCTCGGATGGAATGATTGTAGAGGCGAGCCCGCAATGGACGACGCTGACGGGCATGACGGAAGAGGAGTCGAAGGGGTGGGGCTGGGGAAGGGCTCTGCATCCTGACGATCTTGAGCGCACGTCTGTTGCATGGAGACGATCGGTTGAGACTGGGGATCCGCTTGATGTGGAGTACAGGATTCGCTGTCTGGATGGTTCGTGGCGGTGGATGCGATCACGAGCCGCGGCGCGACGGGGGCCGGATGGGAGGGTGATTCGGTGGTACGGCGCGTTGGAGGACATCGATGAGCATAAGCGAGTTCTGGAGGAGTTGCGAGAGAGTCGAGCTCTTCTAGAGGGGGTGTTCCATGCGGTGCCTGTGGGGATTGTGATTGCGGAGGCTCCAAGCGGACGGGTGGTGATGGGAAATCCGCAGGCGGAGGCGATTCTGAGGCATCCGATACTGCCGAAGCTGGACACTGCGGCGCATGAGCAGTGGGTAGCGTTTGATGCGAACGGGAGGCGGCTGGAGGTGGAGGAGTATCCGCTGGTGCGGGCGATTCAGCAGGGGGAGATCACTGTGTCGGAGGAGGTGCAGTATCAGCGAGGTGATGGCTCGGTGGGCTGGTTGAGTCTGAGTGCGGCACCGATACGTGGAGACGATGGGACGATTACAGGTGGGGTGGTGGCGATTCGAGATTTAGAAGAGGGGGAGCAGGGGAGGTTGCGGGGGGTAGAGGTGCCCGAGGGGAAGAAGGTGAAGTCCCAGTGAGCGGCAAGGATGTTGCTGGTAAGGGAGAGGGATAGACACCTAGTCACAGATGAGGCAGTATCGAGCCTGATGGTTGGAGTTGGGTGAGCCATAGTTTGTTGGTCCGAGTTCGCCCGATCCAAGAGGGTAGATGGCAGGAATCAGTTATGTATATCGTGCTGCCGACAAGGAGCCAAGTCACGACTACCTATTTCCAGTGGTCAAAAAGCTACTTGAACAGACTCCTCCGGGGGCGGTGGTTTACGACCTGGGATGCGGCAACGGGTCGTTTTTATCTCTCTTTCAGGGCAGGGGCTGGAGGCTTTATGGATCCGACTTCTCGCCCACTGGAATAGAGATAGCCAAGGAGACCTACCCGGAGATCGAATTCTGCCTGGCTGATGCCGAGTCGCCAGATGGTTGCTTACTGGAAGAGATCGGCGCGGCCGATGTTGTGATCAGCACTGAAGTGATCGAGCATCTATACGATCCTCGTGGTTTTGTTCGGACCTGCTACACGATGCTGCGGCCTGGTGGGAGATTGATTCTCACGACACCGTTTCATGGCTATTTCAATAATCTGTTGCTTGCGATAACTGGAAAGATGGACGGGCATTTCACTGTTTTGTGGGACCACGGTCATATCAAGTTCTGGTCGAAGAAGACGATCCAAGTGCCGCTTGTTGAGGCTGGATTCGTCGAGATTGAGGTCAGCGGGGCCGGGCGAGTTCCCTATTTGTGGAAGAGTATGGTCGTAACGGCTGTAAAGCCCATGCATTGACGGGTGGCCGATCTTTGTTCTCCCAGGGAGAACAAAGATCAGTAATCCAAGCCGGAGACAGCTTGCTGAGAGTTGTTTGGTGGCTGAGGATAGGCTACGGAACGTGACTAATCGGGGACTTGCCATCCGGCGAGGGTTCCGGCAAGGGTGGCTTTGCCGGTGGCGTTACCGCTGGTGGCCTGGGCCATTGCGGGGAACGCGGCTTTGACCTCGTCGGTATCGGCCCAGATGGGGACATCCTGCATGGTGTAGTGGTAGGTCACCTGGGTTTCGGGGAAGCCGTTGGCCTGGGCTGGTGGGGTGAAGCTGTCGATGCTGGTGATGATGCGATGGCCGTAGCAGAAGCGTGGTGCGTAGCGGGCACCGGTGGTGGTGGGGGTGTAGCGGCTGGCGTGGATACTGAATTCTTCCGTCTTGGTGAGGAGCTGGGACTTGATGAGGGAGTCGAACTGTTTGGTCGTGGCAGGGTCGCTGGTCTCGTAGGGGAAGCGAGGAGCTACGGGGAAGAGGCAGTCGCTGTGCTCAAGGAAGTAGGCATTGAGGGCTTCGGTGAAGTTTTCGGGCGTGGCTTTGGTCTTGGAGTGGCAGCCGGCCGTGGTGAGGAGGACGATGGCGATGAGGGCGCCAGCTTGAAGTTTGCGGGATGGTTTGATCTTGATGGTCGCGGGGGTTGGGCTGGTCATTGTTGAATCCTCATGGGTTGAGTCTACTGCGGAATACGAAGCGCAGCGATTATATCGGGATGCGGGGAATGTGGGACGATGATGAAGTGATGGAGACTACGAGTCAAAGCCGGGGTGTCTGGTGGGCGAAGTATGTGTTCGTGGGTGCTGCGGTGGCGATCGGGGGAGCGGCTTCCATTCCGTGGCCGCGGCGGGCTGAGCCGATTGTGCCGGTGTTGGCGCGGAAGAGTATGCCGAGGGTGGAACTGGCGCAGATGGCTGGCGGAACCTGGCGGCTGGCGGACCATCGCGGGCAGGTGGTGCTGATCAACTATTGGGCTACGTGGTGTGGGCCGTGCCAGGAGGAGACGCCGGGACTGGTGCGGCTGGCTGGTGAGGTAAAGGGGCTGGCGGTGGTGGGGATATCGATGGATGAAGGTGACAGGGGGGCGGTGCGGGCGTTTGTGCGGCGGATGCATGTTGGGTATCCGATTGTGTTTCCGGAGCCGCTGTCGCAGGAGGCGCAGGCGATGGTGGGGCTGCCAACGACGATTCTGGTGGATCGGCAGGGGCGGGTGGCGAAGACCTATGTGGGGGAGACACGGGAGGGGGAGTTTCGGAAGGACGTTGAGGAGTTGCTGAGGGAGTAACGGCGGAGAACTGCAAGCGCCAGAGCAGATCCCTGCGGGATGACAAACAAAAGAGCAGAGCAACGGTAAAGGGAGAGCAACCGCAAGGTTCTTCGATTTCGTCACCCGCTATGTGCTGCGAGTGTCTTCGCTCAGGATGACACCCTCTGAGTCGGGGGAAAGCTTTAGGTTTGGGGGACTTTCATTACGTTGGTTTTGAGCAGGATGGGGGTGGCAGGCAGGTTGAAGGTGGAGATAGGGTCGGGGTGCGCGGGTCACGGGAATCCTATGCTTCTTTGGGTGAGATGGCGTCGCTGGCAGGGTTTACTCGCTGAGGATTTTGGGGCGGGTGTCGAAGTCCATCCCGAAGGAGAAGCGTTCGACGACCATGCAGAAGATGTGCTCGAGGGCGAGGTGCGACTCCTGGATGTTCATGGTAACGGCGGAGGGAATGATGACGTTGTGATCGCAGAGGGAGCGCATCTTACCGCCGTCATTGCCGGTGAAGCCGATGGTAGTGATGCTCTGGCTGCGGGCTTGTTGGAGTGCGTGGATGATGTTGGGGGAGTTGCCGGAGGTGGAGATGCCGAGGAAGATGTCTCCGGGCTGGCCGAGGGACTCGATCTGGCGTGCGAAGACCTGGTCGAAGCCGAAGTCGTTGCCGATGGCGGTGAGGATGGAGGAGTCCGTGGTGAGAGCAATGGCGCGGAGGGCGGGGCGGTTGACGGTGAGACGGACGACGAACTCTGCGACGAGGTGCTGGGCGTCAGCGGCTGAGCCACCGTTGCCGGCGACGAGGAGCTTGTTGCCAGTGGCCATGGCTTTGGCGGTGAGTTCGCCGATGGTGACGATGGTATCGACGATTTGATTGTCGGCGAGAACCGCCTGCATGGTGGCTATGGACTGGGCTAGCTGCCGTTGAACGAGTTGCTTCATGGTTCTCCCGGGTGGGCCGAGGCCCCGGTGGTGATTCTATCTTGGGTGCATGGACCGGGGTGGTGGCGTGGATGGTTCGGGGGAAGTAGGATAGCTGGCGATGTGGTCTGACAACTTAACCTGAACTAAACATGGAGGCACGGTGCGAGGTTTTCTGAGTGGTATTGCGGTGATGGCGGTGATGGCGGGTGGTACGGGGTTTGGACAGCAGGCGGCCATGGGTGGGGCGGCGACGGTGGACAAGACCATCCTGTTGTGGCCGGCGGGAGCTCCTGGAGCGATGGGTGATGAAGATGTGGACAAGCCAACCCTGACCGTGTATCTGCCAGTTGGGGAGAATGCGACGAAGACTGGGGTTATTGTGGCTCCGGGGGGTGGGTATCTGCACCTCTCGATGCAGAAAGAGGGAGCGGATATCGCGCTTTGGCTGAATGCTCGTGGGGTGGCGGCGTTTGTGCTGAAGTATCGGCTAGGACCTAAGTATCACCATCCAGTTGAGTTGGGAGATGCGCAGCGGGCAATCCGGATGGTACGGGCGCATGCTGCGGAGTATGGCGTTGCGGCAGATCATATTGGGATGTTTGGGTTCTCGGCGGGAGGACACCTGACGGCTACCGCGGGAACTCGCTTCGATGCAGGGGATGCTGCTGCAACTGACGTAGTCGAGCGGCAGGGAAGCCGACCGGACTTTCTGGTGCTGGCGTATCCAGTGATTACGCTGATGGAGCCGATGGCGCATGCAGGATCGCGGAAGTATCTGTTGGGTGATGCTCCGGATGCAGCGCTGGTGCAGTCTCTCTCAGCGGAGACACAGGTGAAGAAAGATACTCCGCCGACTTTTTTGTTTGCGACGACGGATGACGGTACGGTTCCGGTGATGAACAGTGTGATGATCTATTCGGCGCTGGTGAAGGCTGGGGTTCCGGTCGAGATGCACCTGTTCCAGCATGGGGGACATGGAGCAGGACTGGCGGTGGCTAATCCGCAGCTTAGGGTGTGGCCGGATCTGTTGGCGAAATGGATGCGGGAACGTGGTTTGATGGGGCAGTAACGGGGTGCGACTGGGGCGGAGTTTTGCGTGATTCCGGCCCCAGCGACTTCATAGAAAAGATTGATATAGCTCATAACGTTTTTCTTCGTGAATTTTGTGTAAAGTTGGCGAGGGCAGCTTGCGCTTGCTATCGACTGCGGTGAACCTTTTTTTGCCGGGTTTTTTAGAGAGACGAGAGTGAATTATTAATGCGTATTCGTTTTGTTAAGTGGACTTTGTTGTTGTGTCTGATGACGGTAAGCGGATTTAGCGGGTCTTATGCAGGTGTTGCTGTGGCGCAGGCTCCGGGAACGGGTGTGGTGCAGAGTCAAGCGCAAACCCCAAGCCAGACAGATCGACTTGCAGCGCTGGAGAAACAGGTAGCGGATAACGCGACGGCGATTGCGGCAGCGCAGACGGCTGGCGACAATTCGTGGATGCTGGTGTCGGCGGCCCTGGTACTGATGATGAGTGGCCCGGGACTGGCGCTGTTTTATAGCGGTATGGTGCGGAAGAAGAATGTGCTTGGCACCATGATGCAGACGTTTGCGATGATGGCTGTGATCACGGTGCTGTGGGCGTTGGTGACGTATTCTCTGGCTTTTGGAGAAGGCAATGCGTTTATCGGCGGTCTGCATCATGTATTTCTGCGGGGGGTTGGGCTGGCGCCGGATGTGAAGTACGCGGCAACGATTCCGCTGCAGACCTTTATGGTGTACCAGTTGATGTTTGCGATTATCACCCCAGCGCTGATAACGGGTGCATTTGCGGAGCGGATGAAGTTCTCTGCCATGCTGGTTTTCATGGTGCTGTGGGCACTATGCGTGTATAGCCCGATGGCACATATGGTCTGGGGTAAAGGTGGGTTTCTGAATGCTTCGCTGGGCGGACGATTCCCTTGTCTCGACTTTGCGGGCGGCACGGTGGTGCATGTGACTTCGGGTGTTTCGGCGCTGGTCACGGCGCTTTATCTGGGCAAGCGGTTGGGTTATCCGAAGGTGCCGATGCCACCACATTCGTTGGTGTTGACTTTTATTGGGGCGTGCCTGCTGTGGGTCGGTTGGTTTGGGTTCAATGCAGGTTCGGCACTGGGTTCGGGGCCTCTGGCTACGTCGGCGTTTGTGGCGACTCACTTTGGTGCAGCCGCTGCTGCGCTTAGCTGGAGTGCTGCAGAGTGGATCAGGAACGGTAAACCGTCGGCACTGGGAGCTATCTCCGGTGCGGTGGCGGGGCTGGTGGCGATTACGCCGGGAGCAGGATTTGTGACGCCCATGTCCGCGCTGTGGATAGGGTTGATTGCAGGCGCTTTTTGCTACCTGATGGTGGTGAAAGTAAAGACAGTGTTTGGGTACGACGATTCGCTGGATGCGTTCGGAGTCCATGGAGCAGGCGGCACTCTGGGCGCGCTGCTGACGGGAGTATTTGCTAACAGCGTGATCAACCCGATCTTCGGCGCGGGGAAGGCTACCGGACTGCTGGAAGGGAATGGCCACCAGTTGCTGAATCAAATAGTGGGTCTGGCGATTGCGTGGAGCCTGTCCATTGTGGGGACGCTTGCTATTCTCTTCATCGTCGATAAGCTGATTGGGCTTCGGGTGAGTGAAGATGCAGAGCGCGAAGGCCTGGACCTTTCGCAGCATGGCGAAGACGGATACGATTGGGCACACTAAATTTTCAAGTGAAGAGTTGAGAGGAAGGACTACAGAGATGCAGAAGATTGAAGCGGTGATTCAGCCATCGAAGCTGGATGCGGTGAAGGAGGCGCTGGTCGAGATTGGCGTTGAAGGAATAACGATTCTTGAAGCCCGTGGACATGGACGCCAGAAGGGGCATACGGAGTTTTACCGAGGACGTGAATACTCGGTGGATCTGCTGCCAAAGGTGAAGCTGGAGATCGTGGTAGGGGACGAGATGGTGGACAAGGTGATCCACGCGATCATGACCGCAGCGCGGACTGGAAAGATTGGGGATGGCAAGATTTTTGTGTCCAAGATCGATGAGGCTATTCGGATCCGAAACGACGAGCGAGGCGAGATTGCGCTGTAAGTGAAGTAGCTGGGTTGCGGTGGCTGTTATGCTTTAGGTTCTTTAAGAGGCGAACAGCATGCAAGGAAACGGTTCAGTTGAATTCGGGGGCGAAACCGCACGCAGTGGGATGCGGGGCAAATATCTGCGAAAGATGTTGGAGATTCGCGGCGCGTACGATGCGGGTGCGACGGGGCAGGCGACGATTGCAGCGCGGTCTGCCGCTCTGGATGAAATGGTTGCCGAGCTATGGCGCGAAGAGGTGGGCAAAGACCGACGGTTGCAGTCCGGCGTTGCGTTGCTGGCCGTAGGGGGCTACGGTCGGCGGGAGTTGTTTCCCTTTTCTGACGTTGATTTGCTGTTCTTGCTGGATAGCCGTATCGCTGAGAAAGATGTGAAGGATGCGATTCGGAACGTCGGTCAAGGGATGTGGGACTGCGGGATTCGAGTATCGCCTGCGACGCGCAAGCTGGCCGAGTGCGAAAAGTTCAACACGGACAATACGGAATTTACGATTTCGCTGCTGGACCGCCATCTGATTACGGGGGATGCGGGGCTTTATGCCAAGCTGGTGGACCAGACGCTGCCAAAGCTGTTTCAGCGGGAACAGAAGGCCATTCTGACGCGTTTGGTTGAACTGACGCGGGACCGTCATTCAAAGTATGGCGGCACACTCTTTCATCTGGAGCCAAGCATCAAGGATACGCCGGGCGGTTTGCGGGATGTGCATGTGTGCCACTGGCTGAGTACGCTGCAGGAGGTGGTGAAAGGGGAGGGGGCGGAACAACCAAGTTCTGCTCCTGGCGCTGAATTTGAGGAGGCGGTCGAGTTTTTGTACCGGGTACGTTGCTTTCTGCACTACCGCCACGACCGTGACGATAATGTGCTGGATTGGCAGACCCAGGATGCAGCGGCCGATGCGTCGATTGGTCTGCCGGGGCGTAAGGGGCGACCGGCGGAGTCAGCGTATTGGATGCGTGCGTACTTCCGGCATGCAAGGAGTATCGAGCGGCAGGTTCGGCAGAAGATGGAAGAGGTTCCTGCGGGGAAGGCTCCTTCGCGGCTGTTTGGGTTGCGGGGTGGCCGCAAGGCGGAGGCTCGGGAGGAAGGGTTTCGGGTGGAGCAGGGACGTGTTGTGCTGGATGCACCGACGCATAACAATGGCCGTTCCTATGATCCGGCAGTGGATCCGGATGTTGTACTGAAGATATTTGCCGCGATGGCGCGGACAGGCTGCACGCTGGGCGGTGAGGCGGAAGCCAGGATATCGAAGGCGCTGCCGCTGATGTCGGCACACATTGAAGAAGGGCCGGCACTCTGGCGGCAGATGCAGGCGATTCTGACGGAACCTCATGCGGGTGATGCGCTGCGCGCGATGCATGCGTTAGGAGTTCTGGAATTGTTGATCCCGGAGTTTCACGGGATTGATGCGCTGGTGATTCGAGACGCGTATCACCGCTATACGGTGGATGAGCATACTTTTGTGCTGATCGACACGTTGCATAGCTTGAAGAGCCCGCAGAAAGGGCCGATGGCGGAGTGGGCGGCGCGGTTCGGAGTACTGGTGCGCGAGCTTCCGCATCCGGGGCTGCTGTACCTGGTGGCTTTGCTGCATGACACGGGTAAGGGCCGGAATACGGGCGACCACGCGGTGGAGAGTGCGCGCATGGCTCGAAACGTACTAAGTCGCCTGGAACTGGATGTTTACGAGAGCGAGCTGGTGTTGGGCACGATTGAGAACCATCTGGAGATGTCTTCTGCGCTGCGGCGTGATGTATTTGACGGTGAGACTGTGGCGCACTTCGCGAGCAAAGTGCAGACACCGGAAGCGCTACGGATGTTGACGCTGTTTACCTATGCGGACATCAATGCGGTGCATCCGGACGCATTGACACCGTGGAAGGCTGAGAATCTCTGGCGACTGTACATTGCGACCTCTAACTACCTGGACCGTAACGTGGACGATGAGCGGCTTGGAGCCTGGGAGGAGAGCGAGATCGTGCATCGGGTGATCGCCCTGTTGCCGGGACAGGAGGAGGAGGTGTCCTCCTATCTGGAGGGCTTTCCGGAGCGGTATGTGCTGACGCGAACTCCAGAACAGGTGCGGGCTGATTTTTTGCGGTCGAAGCGGTTTGCCGAGGATCCTGTGCAGCTGGAGTTCCGCTACTCGCCGGGAGTGAGCGAGATTACGCTGGTGACCCGGGACCGTGCGCTGCTGTTCGCAAATATGGCGGGTGCTCTAGCGGCATGGGGCATGAACATTGTGACTGCGGACGCGTACTCGAACCGGCAGTGGGTGGTGGTGGATACATTCCGGTTTACCGACAGCTTTCGTACGCTGGAACTGAACGAATCGGAGCATGAACGGTTTGTGAAGAGCGTGCACGACGTTTTGACTGGCGCGATCTCAGTGGATAAATTGCTGAGCGGCCGGAAGCGCGGCCGGAAGAAGGCTCCGAAGGTGGTAGTGGAAGCTCGGCTGGAGTTCGACGATGAGTCGTCGTCTCATAGCACGCTGCTAGAGGTGGTAGCGCAGGACACGCCGGGACTGCTGCGGGCGCTGAGCCTGACGCTGGCGGGTGCGGGATTCAATATCGAGGTGGCGCTGGTGGATACCGAGGGGGAGACAGCGATCGACGTTTTTTATCTGACGCGCAATGGCGCAAAACTGACGGAGTTGGAGCAGCTTGGGCTGCGGCGGGAGTTGCTGCAGGCTATGGAGGAGAATGCGCGTTAGGGGCCGGGCTGTCTGGACGTTGATGATGGGAGTGCTGGTGATGATGGGGGTGGGTGAACACCTGTGCCTGGGTGGAGCCTTGCCGGCGAAGGGAGTGGGACCGTGCCAACGCGCTGTGCTGGAGGGATCGGTGCATGCTGGCGAAGGTTTTGCTCGACCCATCGGAGAGGGTCTGCAGGTGATGCTGGAGCCTCTGGGGTGGGGGTCGGGTTGGTTGTTGCGCGTGCTGCCAGTGGGCGGTCCGCGACCTGCACACGACTATGCGGAGTTGGCGACTCCGCCCTATGCCTCGGTAAGTCCGTTGTTGATTAGTACGGATTTCAGCTTTCGGGCGCAGGATGCGGTGGCCTGGAATCCGCGACATTTTCGATTTGCCGCCAATGGGCGTGAGTTTGAAGGGATGCAGGTGTTGTACGAGCGGTTTCAGCGAAGCTCTCCGCCTCCAGTTGGGGTGGAGAACGAACTTGCTGAGGTGGTGAGCCGGGCTCCGGAGGGCGTGCTGCTGATTCTGGATGCGAGTCTGGTTCCAGGAACGGCGAATCAGGCGAAGATGGCTGCGGCGGTAGCATCGCACTTCAGTACGACGGCGCACACGGTGGAGGAGCCGGCGACAGGGAAGGGATCGGCACTGGGGCGGCTGACCTGGATTCGATTCCGGATCAGTCTTGACCTGCCACGGGGATTTAAGGCTGATCGCAGCTTAACTCTATTGTCTCAAGCGTGTCGGTAGATAAATATCCAACTTTTTTCCGTGTTGATGCATCACATTTTGAGATTCCGAAAATTCTTACGGGAAGAATAGGAAAAATTACCGATTGTCGAGAACAGTCTTATACTGAACAACATGAGCACATTAGGAAAAGATCGTTCAGGAAGCATCCAGTCAACCCCTCTGAGTGAGCGGAATGACCGCTACATCTTTGGGACACTCGATAGTTTCGGCAAGAATCAGGATAAGTTGAATGAGGTTAGCTGGGGCTACGACCAGCCAGAGGGGGTTGTTTTGGCTTCCCTGGACGCAGCGATCAACTGGGTGAGAAAGAACTCAGTGTGGCCAATGACTTTTGGCTTGGCATGCTGTGCGATCGAAATGATGTCGATGGGCGGCTCTCGTTACGACATCGCGCGTTTTGGAGCTGAAGTGTTTCGCCCATCTCCGCGTCAGAGTGACCTGATGATTATTGCCGGACGGGTTTCGCAGAAGATGGCTCCTGTGATTCGTCGTCTTTACGAGCAGATGCCGGAACCGAAGTGGGTGATCTCCATGGGCGCCTGCGCAACATCTGGGGGGGTATTCAACAACTACGCGCTACTTCAGGGCGTAAACCAGATCATTCCCGTCGATATCTACGTTCCTGGCTGTCCGCCTCGTCCGGAACAGTTGTTGTACGCAATCACCTTGCTGCAAGAAAAGATTCAGAAAGAGCGGGGAACAGTACGTAAGACATTGAATCTGGACTAATAGTTCCGATATTGGAGCACTGTTGTAATGGAAGGTTCGCCGATATTCTGAAAGTGGTAATTCATAGGCGGAAGACTGGTAAAGTGTTGAAAGATAAAAGTTCTGATAGGAAATGTTGCGATTTGATACAGCAACTGCAGTAAGCTCTATTCGGGTTACGAGAGAAAGAAATTCGGGTCACGGAAAAGAACCAATCCTCGGTAAAAGAGATTGGTAAAAATGTAGGAATTACGCGGAGGAAGTCAAATGGTTTATCGATCTAAACAAATTATTGGCCGATTTTTACTGGCTGCATGTACTGTCAGCCTTGGTATTTCGGGCCTGAGCGCCCAGACTGCCCCCAGCAAGTCGTCGGAGTCCAACCCTTCGCGGGTTGACATATTTACGGGCTTTTCCTATTTTGGCGCCCATGGCCAGCTGAAGCCTGCAGGAATTAGCTATTCATCTATCAATGTGGGTGCGATTGGCAGCGGCGCCTACTACTTTTCGAAGTACTTTGGTTTGGAAGCTAATTTTGTCGCACACCCGGATGGCAAGAATGACGGGTTGTATACCTCTTCCGCTGGCCCAATCTTCCGGGCGCCGATGGAGGGTTTCACGGTATTTGCTCATGGGCTAGTTGGTGGCGGTAAATTGGGCGGACCAAACAGCGAAGGTCCAGTTTTGTACCACAACCCCTACAAGTGGGGCCCCGCGCTGACGGTCGGTGGTGGCATGGACTACGACCTGCCTTTCTTCGACAACCGTTTCTCGCTGCGACTGTTTGAGGCTGATTACCGCTATATTCACGAGGACTACGGTCCGTACACTGCACCTTCTTTCGCTGGTCAGGTTGGAGGCCGCACAAATCTGAGCGGCGTCGATCTGAGCACCGGTATCGTGACGCACTTCGGCCATATTATTCCTCCTCCGCCAGTGACCTACTCATGCGCGGTTGCGCCTGCCACGGTCTACCCTGGTGACCCCATCACAGTTACGGGAACTGCGCTGGAACTGAATCCCAAGAAGACCGCAACTTACAACTGGTCTGCTGATGGCGGCAAGATTTCGGGCACTACGAGCACCGCCAACATCGACACGAAGGATATTGCACCGGGAACCTATACGGTAAAGGGTCATGTGTCCGAGGGTGTGAAGCCTGGCCAGATGGCAGACTGCACCGCTTCCTACACTGTCAAGCAGTTCGATCCGCCGACGGTCTCTTGCTCGGCCAATCCTTCGACTCTGAACCCTGGCGATTCTTCGACGATCACGGCAACTGGCGTGAGCCCGCAGAACCGTCCGCTGACCTATAGCTACAGTGCCTCTTCCGGATCTGTTTCAGGGACTGGTTCGACCGGAACGCTGTCTACGGTTGGTGCAGCGCCAGGAACGATTACAGTTACGTGCAACGTGGTTGACGATAAGGGCCAGACTGCCTCCTCGACGACCAGCGTGACGCTTGCTGCTCCTCCTCCTCCTCCCGCTCCGACAACTTCGAACCTCTGCTCGATCAACTTCGAGCGCGATGCGAAGCGCCCGGCACGAGTGGACAACGAAGCGAAGGCCTGCCTGGATGATATTTCTCTGAATCTGCAGCGTAGTTCCGATGCGAAGCTCGCAGTTGTCGGAAATGCTGACAGCAAAGAGAAGGAAGTGAAGGAAGTAAAGAAGGGTCGCAAAGCTAAGGTTGTGAAGAATCTTGCTGCTGACCGTGCCGTCAATACCAAGGACTATCTCGTAACGGAGAAGGGCATCGACGCATCTCGCGTATCGGTCTACACCGGTTCGCAGGACGCGAAGACAGTTACCACAACCCTGATTCCTGCTGGAGCAACCTTGGACAGCGCTTCTCTCACCCCAGTTGACGAGAGCGCAGTGAAGGCTCAGCCGCGTAAGGCTCTTCCGGCCAAGAAGCACAGCAAGAAGAAGTAGTCATCACGCATCAAAAGACAAAGGCTGACTGGGAACCTCCCCAGTCAGCCTTTGTGTTGAGGGTACTATCGCATTCCCATAACCTTGAGTTACACCTCACTGCAGAACTGGATGGATGATGTTGAAGCGAAAGTATAGATTCAAAGTTCAAATATTGGCCTTGTTCCTCGGGATCTCGTGCGGTTTGAGCCATGCCGTTCCGTGGCTACCTTTTGGGCCTGATGGTGGGGATGCGCGCTCGCTGTCGGCGGACCCACATGACCATCTGCATCTGTATCTTGGGACTGCAAACGGCTGGGTGTACGAATCCCACAATGGGGGAAAAGGCTGGAGGCGACTGGCCCGCGTTGGCAGACGTGACGACCTGGCGCTGGACAACATCATTATTGATGCCGTAGATGCGAAACATATTGTCGTAGGAGCCTGGGTGCTGGGCCGTCCGGACGGCGGATTGTTTGTGAGCCACGATGGGGGAGTTTCATGGGCCAGCAATAAGGAGATGGCGGGCCAGTCGATACGTGCCCTGGCGGTTGCGCCGTCTGACGGCCGGATTATGGTGGCTGGGACGTTGAAGGGGGTTTATCGCTCGGTGGATGGTGGAACTCACTGGGAGCTAATCAGTCCTGAGGGCAGCCAGGAGTTACACGAGGTAGAGTCGGTTGCGATTGATCCAAGTGATCCAAGAGTTGTTTACGCAGGCACGTGGCATCTGCCGTGGAAGACGACTGATGCGGGGGAACATTGGAGCAACATAAAAGATGGCGTAATCGAGGACTCTGACGTATTTTCAATCATCGTCGATCCGAAGCAGCCTAGCGTTGTATATGCAAGTGCGTGCTCGGGAATTTACAAGAGCGAGAACAGCGGAGAGAAGTTCCACAAGATTCAGGGGATCCCTTCGACTGCGCGGCGGACGCGTGTACTGATGCAGGATCCGGAACACCTTGAGACGGTGTTTGCTGGGACGACAGAGGGTCTATTCCGATCGGATGATTCGGGCAGTACCTGGGTCCGTACCACCGGGCCTGAGGTTATTGTGAATGATGTGTATGTAGATCCGAGCGACTCGAGCCATATATTGTTGGCTACCGATCGCGGGGGGGTGCTGGCGAGTTATGACCGGGGCAACTCTTTTGAGCCGTCTAATAGCGGATTCTCTGCGCGCCAGATAACGTCTTATGTGGCGGAAGCCCAGCGCCCTGCTTACGTTTATGTCGGTGTCGTGAACGATAAGGAGTCGGGCGGAGTATTTGCCAGTGAGAACGGCGGACTGAGCTGGGTGCAGGAGAGTGCCGGATTGCTCGGGAGGGATGTTTTCAGTCTTGCTCAGGCTTCGGAGGGGACGATTATCGCGGGAACCGGCCACGGAATTTATCAGCTTAAGGGTGCGATGTGGACCAGAGTTGCGGATGGTGCGGTGCAGGAAACTCCAGTTTCCACAAAGGAGGACTCAGCGTCTACGCTGGGCAAGCGTGCACCGCGGGCAAGACTACGGAAGGTAAGTGCTGCAAAAGTTATCCAGCCTGCTGCTTTGCCGAAGACCAGTGCGAGCAAGGCCGTTACTGCTTTCGATGGTAGCGTGTACTCGATCGCACGATCTGGCGACAAGCTTTATGCTGCAACTTCAGAGGGGTTACTGAGGAGTGGGACTGCTGGTGAAAGCTGGGAACGAGTGGACGGTCTGCGAGGATTGCTGCTTGTCGCGGCGACACGGACGTCCATTGTGGCTGCCGATCTGAAGTCGCTGATGCTTTCGGTGGATGGCGGGAAGATCTGGCGGACCGTGCCTTTGCCGACCGCCTTGTCGCAGATAGCAGCGGTAACAGTGGACGACACCGGAGACCTGTGGGTTGGCGGCCGGGAGGGGCTGTTTATCTCCAAGGACAGGGGAGCTACCTGGGAGACGCTGAAGAATCTTTTCATCGGTGATGTGAACAGTATTTATTACGACGAACAGTCCGAGCGTGTGTTGATTACGACCGGAGGGAAGGGCACGATTGCATTTGCAGTGCATGTGCCGGATCGCGCGGTGCGTTTTTGGGATACTGGCTGGAATCTTCGTTTTTTGAGGCCAGTAGGGGATCACATGGTAGCCGCGTCGTTGTTTGATGGCATCGTTGTTCAACCGCAGATGGTAGATTCGCGGGAGATAGCGACACATTGATCTGTCTGCTGAGAAGTGCGGAGGAATAGAATTAGGCTATGAGTTCCACTATTACGCAGCAGCGGCCACGACACTCCTTCCAGACAGACGATGCTTCGCTTTTGCCCATTGCGGCGAAGGTTGAGAGCGGTGAACGGCTTAGCTTCGAGGACGGTGTGACGCTGTACCGAAGTGGAGATATTCTGGCCGTCGGATGGCTGGCAAATCTGGTGCGGGAACGGTTGCACGGCCATACAACGTACTTCAACGTTAATCGCCACATCAACCCGACTAACGTTTGCGTGGCCTCGTGCAGGCTGTGTGCTTTTGGTCGCAAGAAGGGCGAGGCTGGGACGTACACGATGGCACTGGAGGAGGCGTGGGAGACCGCGGCCTCGGGCTATACGGAGGCCGTGACTGAGTTTCACATCGTAGGAGGTCTGCATCCCGATTTGCCGTTCGAGTACTTTATGGATCTGGTACGCGGGCTGAAGCTGCGCTTTCCTAAAGTTCATGTGAAGGCGTTCACGATGGTCGAAGTGGCGTTTCTGGCGAAGCGCGGCAAGATGACGATTCCGGAGGCGCTGGAGCGAATCAAAGAGGCTGGCGTGGATTCGATGCCGGGTGGGGGAGCGGAGATTTTTGCGGATCGCGTGCGGCATATTATTTGCGATCATAAGATCGACGGGAGCGAATGGCTGGATACGGCCAGGATGGCCCACAAGATGGGACTTCGGTCTAACGCGACCATGCTGTATGGGCATGTCGAGAACGATGAAGATCGCGTGGATCATCTTTTGAGGCTGCGCGAGGTACAGGATGAGACGGGCGGGTTCCAGACATTTATCCCTCTGGCCTTCCACCCTGAGAATACGGCGCTGGCGCATATTCCGCGGACGACGGGCATGCTGGATATCCGGCAGATCGCGATTGGACGGCTGATGCTGGATAATTTTCCTCATATCAAGAGTTACTGGCAGATGGTGTCTCCCAAGCTGGCGCAGATTTCACTGCGATTTGGAGCGGACGACATCGATGGGACAGTGATTGAGGAGAAGATTTATCACGATGCAGGGGCGACAACGCCACAGGGGATGCGCCGTGCGGATCTGATCCGATTGATCGTTGAGGCCGGGCGTGAGCCCTTCGAGCGTGACACCATGTATCGTGCAGTGACGCGGAGTGAAGATACGTTTACCGTTGCTGTTTAGCGGAAGCCTACATTCTTAGGCAATACTTTGCCTGTGAGGATCTCCAAAAACCTGAACATATGTTTTATTGGCCGAAGGCAGATGTTCGGTGGCCAGTGGGTGGCATGCTGGTTTCTGGACCGCCTAATGGTCAGAGGGGCAAGCTGCTGCCTTGAATGAAGAACCGGTGCGCTCGCACGGTCGAACTGAGCGGTGGACTCGGTTAATTGCCCGTATTTCTCCAGGTTTCTGATCCAGCCGGTTCAGCCACGCTTCTTGAACCAATCAACCATCCAGATCGCTATCGGCGAATGTGATTGAGCCTGAGTGCGTCCTGCACCTTAAAGGCTGGGGGGAACTATGTCCCGGATAAATGCCTGACGTTCGAAACTTGATGCTGTTTTCCCGGCGTGGGCTTAGGTCAAAACGAGTCGAACCGCCTGAAAAGAGCTCATCCAGTTGAAGTTATGTGCCGGGTAAGGCCGGGGAGTGGGAAAAAGATTTCCCATGAGGAAATTAAGTGTGCAGACATTTGCTCTTTTCCTTGAATGGAGTCTTGGCATGGTCAAAAAATCCCCTATTAACAGGGTAAATTGCCATTCCTTCATTTGGTCTCATGGTTGCTGTAGAGAGTGTGTAAGCAGAACAGACGCGGACCTCAGTTATCCCCTCCATTGGAGCAGATGACGGTCTGAGACAACAAATTCTCTGTCGAACCGCCGAAGTACTGGGATGCGGCAAGGTAGAGAGCAAGGTGTCCATCAAAGGGAGTTACACGAAGTAGCCTCTTGTGATTGTTTTGACACTTTGTAAACGGGCGTCCGACTCGATGGCGCCAGGAGAATCGCATCATGAAGAACAAACTTCCACTTCTCTTTCCCGCTATCTGCCTAGTGATGCTTTCTGCATTCTCGGTATCAGCAAAAGCGGACACCCTCACCTTCAACGGCACGCTTGGTCCTGTCGTGGCCTACACCCCTATCTATCCGTACAGCGTGACTGTCAACGGATCCTCCTTTGCTTCGAACCTGATGTGCCTCAATCTGAACCGGGACGTCAAAGAAGGCGAGACCTGGAACGTATCGATCCTCGACTGGTCGACTGCGTCTGCGGCATACAAAGAAGAAGCGTTCATCTTCAGCCAGCTTGGTAAGGGTGGCTATTCGGACACGGACGTACAGTTTGCCGCATGGGACATCTTTGATCCGTCCGGTGTTGCTGCCCTTGGCCAGAATAGTTCCAACGTTCAGGCTCTTGTGGCCGCTGCTCAGGCTGCAGTGCTGACGCTTCCCCCGAGCTTCTACAGCAACTACGTTGTTTACATTCCTGACACCGATCCGACCAGCCAACTGGGCTGGACCGTCAACGGAGTCAACTACGGGCTCCCCCAGGACTTCATCGGCTCCCCGGTTCCAGAACCCTCCAGCCTGATGCTTTTCGGATCGGGATTGGTCGGACTCGCTGGCTTCGCACGACGTAAGCTGGTTCGCTCGTAACCATAGCGTGGGCTCCAGGCAATCCACCGCAACCGGTGGATTGCTGGGTGCCAGAACGCTGATCTCAGCACGTACGGGGTCGGAAAAGATGCGATCACCTGAGAGCCTAACGGGTCTCTCAGGTGATTTTTTCTTTAAGCCAAGGGTGCCCGGGCCTAGTTTGTACTCAGGATGCTTTAATCGGGGTGGAGTGGCTGTGATTCGAGACTACTGTGGCCGAGACCTTGAAGGCATTGTCAGGCTGGACGATGTTTGCTTCCAGACAGTGTTCCGGTTCAGCCGAGAGTCGATGCGACTGTATGCCGAGGCGAAGAATGCGATTGCGCTGGTTGCGGAAGACGAGGGTGGAGAGACGGCTGGATTTGTGATTTTGCACATGGAGGAGACACGTGGTGGGCGTCGGGGATATGTTGTGACTTTGGATGTGGCTCCGCAGTGGCGAAGGGTGGGGCTGGCTGGGCGACTGATGGACGAAGGCGAGGCGCGGGTGGTGTCAGCCGGTGGGGAATGGATGGAGTTGCATGTATTCGCGGGGAATGAGGGGGCGATCCGCTTTTATGAGCGGCGCGGGTACGAGCGGGTGGGGTTACGCAGGGGATTCTACGGTGCTGGACTGGACGCGATCGTTTATCAGAAGGATTTACGGACGGACTTGCAGAAGAATCCGGGCTGAAGATCCTGAGATTGATTGCGAGCGAACTATAAGGGAACGCACGGCGAACCAGGTCAGATGTCGGTTGCTCGCCGGTTCTTGCCGAAGACTTCGCCCATGCGACGGATCTGGGCACCTACGCCGCGGAGCTTTTCTTCGAAGTTCTCATAGCCTCGGTCGAGATGGTAGACGCGGTCGAGGATCGTTTCACCGTCTGCGACGAGGGCGGCCAGGACGAGCGAGGCTGAGGCGCGCAGGTCAGAACACATGACTGCTGCAGACTGGAGCTCCGACTTGCCGCGGATAGTGGCTGTGCGACCGGAGACGGTGATGTTCGCACCCATGCGGATGAGTTCCTGGACGTGCATGAAACGGTTCTCGAAGATGTTCTCGGTGACGATGGTGGTGCCTTCGGCCTGGGTTGCGAGGGCCATGAACTGAGCCTGCATGTCGGTGGGGAAGCCGGGGTATTCTTCTGTGGAGATATCAGATGCCTTGAGCTTGCCGCCAGAGCGGACGCGGACATTGTCGACGCCTACGTCGATCTTGACGCCACACTGCTCGAGCTTGGCGATGACGGCGCCGAGGTGTTTGGGTTCGCAGCAGTCGACGTTGAGGTCGCCGCCTGTGATGGCGCCTGCGATCAGGAAGGTGCCGGCCTCGATGCGGTCCGGATTGATCTTGTGGCGGGCTCCGTGGAGTCGGCTGACACCCTGGACGCGGATGGTGCTTGTGCCTGCGCCCTGGATTTTGGCCCCCATGGCGATGAGTAGGGTGGCGAGGTCTGTCACTTCGGGCTCGCGGGCGCAGTTCTCGAAGATGGTTTCGCCTTCAGCGAGAGTGGCGGCCATGAGGAGGTCTTCGGTTCCGGTGACGGTGATCTTGTCGAAGACGATGTGCGCGCCCTTGAGTCGGTCAGTGCGGGCTTCGAGATATCCGTGGTCGTAGGTGATGGTGGCGCCCATGGCTTCAAGGCCCTTGATGTGGAGGTCGATGGGGCGGCCGCCGATGGCGCAGCCTCCGGGCATGGCGACGCGGGCGATGCCGGTGCGGGCGATGAGAGGGCCAAGGACGAGGGAACTGGCGCGCATGGTCTTGACGATCTCATATTTGGCGATGGGGTCGGAGAGGATGGCGCACTTGATGTGAGTACGGTGCTGGGCGCGGCCATAGCCCAGCTCTACTTCGGCACCCATGCTGGAGAGCAGCTTGCGCTCGGTCTCGATGTCGCGGACCTGGGGGATGTTTTCGAGGATGACCTCGTCTTCGGTGAGGATGGCGGCGGCCATGCATGGGAGAGCGGAGTTTTTTGCTCCGGAGACTTTGATGGTGCCGAGAAGGGGGTTTCCGCCGCGTACTACAAACTTGTCCATCAAATTAGTTTACTGGGGAGTAACGAGGAAATGGGTGATGAAGCTGATGCGGGCTGGCTATCGGTGTTATTGGCGGCGGTAGATGTCGTAGTTGGTGAGGGAGTGGTCGAGGACGAAGTGGGACTGGAGGGCGCGGAGATAGTCTTCGTAGTTAGAGAGGGGTGGCTCGGCAAGTTGGAGGGTGCGGTTGACGATGAGCCAGCGGACGTCCTGGAGTTCAACCTGCGCTGCGAGCTGTTGGGGTGAGTATGGGGCGGTAGCGGGATCGAAGAGCAGGATGGAGAAACGCGGGGTGCGGCCGGTGGTGTAGTAGAAGGGGTCCTGGCCGGGGAAGAGGAGGATGGTGTCGGCGGTAGGGATGGAGTGGTCGGTGTCTCGGATGAGTTCTTCGAAGGCGGGGATCCAGGGGCCTGGGGTGGCCAGGCCGCGGAGTTGGGGGAGAGTGGATTGGACGAGAGTGCCGGAGAGTTGGGTGTAACTGAGGCGCTCGTGGCTGAAGGTGTAGAGGCTTCCGCAGATGAGGAGTGTGGCGGTGATGATGGTCGCGAGCGGGGTGGCGATGGTTGGGATGGTGAGGAGCAGGCTCGCGATGAGGAGTGTGAGGAGCGGCCAGATCGAATAGGTTGATCCCCATAGCTGCTGCGAGAGGAAGGTGCCGTGGATGGTGACGAGGAGGATGATGGGGAGGAGTGAGTTGAAGGTGAGGTTGCGGCGGAGATTGAGGAGAGCCAGTGCCATGCTGAGCAGAAGGAGATGAGGCCAGAGCGAGAGCAGTTGGTCGGCGCGGTCGGACGGATCGCTGAGGAAGGGGAGGGTGGCGATAGTCCAAAGGAAGGGGGAGGCGAGGAGGAGGATCGCGGTGGGCCTGCTCCAGCGAGTGCGGAGGCGGAGGATGATGAGTGCAGCAATGGCGGATGGGATGGTCCAGAGGAGCGAGGTCTGGTTGTAGATGGTGAGCATGGAGCCGAGGCCGGGGAGGCGGCGCTGGGCGGCGAATGTGATGGTCCAGTAGAGATAGTTGTGCAGGCCTGCGGTGAGGTGGATGGTGACAATGGCAGCAAGGGCGGTGATGAGAAAGAGCAGACCTATGTTTTGTTTGAAGAAGAGAGGAGGGACGAGTGCGGCTCCGGCGAGAGTGCTGCGGAGTGTTGTGCTTGTGCGCTGCAGGAGATAGATGGCGAGAAGGATGGCGAGGATGCAGTCGCTGTCGTAGATGGGGTGGGGGTAGATGCTGTAGATGCCGAGGAAGATCAAGGGCGTCGCGAGCAGGGCTGCGATGTGAGTCGCTTGGTGGAGACGGTCTTGCAGGATGGCAGTGAGGATGCGCCAGGCGAGGAGAGTGGCAGTGGCTCCGGCGAAGGCGGCATAGAGGACGTGGTGGAAGTAGACGCGTCCAGTGAGATGGATGAGCGCGGCTTGCAGAAGAAACGTCAGTGGTGCGTGGGCGAAGGGGAAGTCTCGGTAAGGCATCTGGCCGAGGGCGATGCGGTAGCTACTGTCGAGGAGGTAGCTGAGGTCCCAGAGGACGGCGAGGTGTGCATTTTGCCAAAGGGTGACGGCGGCGGTGGCGAGGAACAGAAGCGCGGCGATTAGAGGGGAAGTGCGTTTGAAGGGATGCACGTTCAGGGTAGTTTACAGAGGGGTGAGTGTAGCTGGTTCTGAAGCATCTCGGGAGATGCGTGTGATCTGCGATACTGGCTGGGCTTATTCGAGCGACTCCAGGAGAGCGATGACCCCCAACCGACGACCGACCAGGAGACAGGCAATCGCATCGCTCGCAGCCGCGCCAGTGTGCCTGCTGGCCCGCCATAGCTTCGGGCAATTGAAGTCGTCCCGCCCCAATATCGTCTTTATCATGGCGGACGACCTTGGGTATGCAGACTTGTCCTGCTATGGACGCCCCGACTTCAAGACCCCCAACATCGATAAGCTGGCCGCCGAAGGGATGAAGTTTACCCAGGCCTATGCCAACTCCGCGGTTTGCAGCGCAACGCGGACAGCCCTCATCACGGGACGTTATCAATATCGGCTGCCGGTCGGACTTGAGGAGCCTCTGGCCGATCCCAAGTCTCAGGTCGGCCTGCCGGCGGGGCATCCGACGCTGCCATCGCTTCTAAAAAAGGCCGGTTACGGAACTACGTTGATTGGTAAATGGCATCTAGGGTGGCTGCCGGACTATGGTCCTCTGCAAAGCGGCTATGACCACTTCTACGGCTTTCGCGGCGGCTCGGTCGATTACTTTACGCATAAGCCGGGAACGGAGACGAGCGACAGCGAAGACCTCTGGGACCAGGATGCCAAGGTTCATCAGGCAGGCTACCTCACGGAACTTCTGGGAGACAGGGCAGTTTCGGTCATCCACGATTATGGGCGCGAGCAACGGCCATTCTTCCTGAGCCTTCATTTCAACGCTCCCCATTGGCCCTGGGAAGGCCCCGGCGATGAGGCGGAATCCAAGCGGATCTCGAGCCTTCGCGACTATGACGGCGGTTCGCAACAGACCTATGCGCGGATGGTAGAAGCCATGGACCGTCAGGTGGGGCGCGTTGTCGACGCGCTTGCTGCCGCTCACCTTGCGGAGAATACGATCGTCATCTTCACCAGCGACAATGGAGGGGAGCGCTTTGCCGACACATGGCCATTCACGGGAAAGAAGAGTGAATTACTGGAGGGTGGGCTTAGAATTCCTGCGATTATTCGGTGGCCTGGGAGGGTTCGGCCTGGCCGGGTCAGCGATCAGGTGATGATCACGATGGACTGGTTACCTACGCTGCTGGAGGCCGGGGGGACGCATGCCGATCCTGAGTTTCCGAGCGACGGGATGAGTCTTGTCAGGGTACTGGCCGGAGATGAGTTGCCGATCTCGCGCAAGCTCTATTGGCGATTTCATGCGAATACACAGAGAGCGACACGGGATGGGGATATGAAGTGGCTGAAGATTCGGGACAATACTTTTCTGTTCAATGTGGTGTCCGACCCGCTGGAGAGAGCGAATTTGAAAGAGAGAGAGCCCCGGGTTTACCAGCGCCTCGTTCGTGAGTATGAGGCATGGAATGCGACCATGCTTCCGGAGAATCCGGGGAGCTACTCCGAGAAGATTAATGGAAAGCAATGGGCGGATCACTACGGCACCTCGCCTGACTAGGTTTGTGCGCGGGGCGGTGGATTGGTTGCGCGAGCCTGTTATCGAAGAGACTGGTGATTCTCGTCACAGACTTGCGGAACTCGCGGTGCGACACTCTGTTGGGCGACGCGGCATTGAACCCGCGCCCAGAAAGTGACCGTTGGTGATTCAAGATGAAACGTTTATACAGACTAGTGTTCGTGCTGCTTGCACTTACAGTTGCCATTCCAGCGTTTGCGCAATCCGACTCGCATTCGAGGCACGATCGATTGAGCAAGGATCAGTTGATCGCCCTTGCCGCAACCGCCAAGACGCCGGCGGAACATCGCCGTCTCGCTCGGTATTATGACGGACAAGCAAAGTATTATCTTGCGCAATCCAAGCAGCATGAGGAACTGGCAGCGGCTTACCGGAAGAACCCTATGACCAACTCACCCAAGATGGCAAAAGGTACCGTGGACCATTGCGACTACTTCGTCCAATCTTTCAAGGACACGGCGGCCAAGATGAAAGAGCTTGGGGATATGCACGAGCAGATGGCAAAGGATGCGGAGAACAAGTCATAGCGGGCTAGTGCCTGCGGGATGACGAACGAAGGGCAACGACAGAGGCAAAATGCTCCACTGCGCGACGGACGATGAGACTATCCGTCGCTTCGGTCGAGACGACGGATAGCTGGGTGGGATCTGAGGTTAGAGTTCGAGGCGGGAGTCGTCGATGGCGAGGCGGACGTTGCCGTCGGATTTGGCCAGACGGCGGACGGCTTCCATCTTGTCTACGTTGGCCTTGAGCATGACCACTGCAATGGGGATGGATTTTCCTGCGGACTTGATGGTGCGGATGGCGGTATCGCGGTCGATCTCGCAGACCTTCATGAGGACGCGGATGCCGCGCTCTACGAGCTTCGCGTTCTTCATGTGCACGTTGACCATGAGGTTGTCGTAGACGTAGCCGAGGCGGGTCATGGCGCCGGTGGTGATCATGTTGAGGATCATCTTCTGGGCGGTGGAGGCCTTCATGCGGGTGGAGCCTGAGATGACCTCGGGACCGACTTCAGCGACGATGGTGGTGTCGGAGACTTCGGCGAGAGGGGTGTTGGGGTTGCAGGTGACGCAGGCGGTTTTGGCACCGCGGGCGCGCGCGTATTCAACTGCACCGACGACGTAGGGGGTGCGGCCGCTGGCGGAGACGCCGATGACGATGTCCTTGCGGGTGGGGCGGCGGCGGGCGATGTCGCGCTGGCCGATCTCAGGAGAGTCCTCGTTGACGTCTGAGGCGGAGGCAAGAGCCTTGGGGCCGCCAGCCATGATGTATTGGACCTGCGAGGGAGCAGTGGAGAAGGTGGGCGGACACTCAGAGGCGTCGAGCGAAGAGATGCGTCCGCTGGAACCGGCGCCGACGTAGATGAGACGACCGCCGTCACGGAGAGAGCGCGCGACGGTGTCGATCACGATCGCGATTTCGGGTAGTGCCTTCTTGACGGCGGCAGTGACCTTCGCGTCTTCGTGATTGATGATGCGCGCGATCTCGAGTGCAGACTTGGTGTCCAGGTCTGCGGATGCAGCATTGGAGGTCTCAGTGACGAGGTCCTTGAGGTCGGCAATGGCGCGGGGCGCTTTGGAGGGTACGGGCTCGAGCATGGTAAGTGTGGCCATAAGTAGATCCTGCTACGGCTTTGAAAAGATAAGTCTCTCTTGATTCTAGCTCTAACGAAGGTTGATGCGGAAACAAAGCTTTGAGTTGACTTATACCAGTAGTAAGGCGCAAGCAAAAGGTTAAGTTTTAGCGGGATGGGCAGGTGAGGAGAAGTAGGTGTCGTGGGGCGGTGGATCAGATGGGACTGGCGGTTGGCGATGACGATTCTGGAACGTCCAAGTAAGATAGAAGAATCACAAAAGAGAGCGGGCCGATGAGCGACGGGAATGAGCAAGAGATAATGAAGGCAGCGGATGGTGAGAGCACGCCGGTAGTGCCGCAGAAGAATGCCCTGCACTCCTGGGTGCGGGATATGGCCGTGTCGGTAGTGGCGTCGGCCTTCATCATCATGTTTCTGTATCAGCCGGTGAGGGTGGAAGGGACGAGCATGCTGCCGATGCTGCAGGATCAGGATCGTCTATTTGTGAACAAGATGGCGTATCGGGTGGGGGAGATCCACCGCGGCGATGTGGTGGTTTTTCTGTATCCGCACGATCATACGAAGAGCTACATCAAGCGGGTAATTGCGGTGCCGGGAGACGATCTGCGGATCGAGCAGGGGCGGGTGTTTGTAAATGGCAAACCCATCGATGAGAGCTACGTGCCGGTACGATTTGAAGACAGCCGTTCGCAGCCGGATACGGTGCTGCCAACGCATGAGTATTGGGTGATGGGCGACCATCGCTCGATTTCGAGCGATAGCCGTGACTTCGGACCAGTGGACCGAACCCTGATTTATGGGAAGGCTGCATTTGTCTATTGGCCGATGGATCAGGCGGGCGTGGTGCGGTAACAGAGATATTTCCTGCTGCTTAACAACTGGGGTGGAGGTTGATGCCATCTATCTAGTTGAGAAGATTTCAGGAGAATTATTTTGAAGGCACGTGTCGGCCGTTGGTTGATGGGATTGGCTTTGTTGTTCGTGCTGGCTGGGGTATTGCCGACAGCGGCGGATGCGCAGGTTGTGGTCGAGATTGGACACCGCCATCATCGTCGTTATTATCGTCATCGTCGTCACTATCACCGATATGACAGGGATGATCGCCGGTAGAGTTTGACTGAGTTTGAATCGAAGATAAGAAGGCCCATGCAGATGATCTGCATGGGCCTTCTTAGTTAATCGCGTTGACTAGGCTACGGAGTTGATGACGATCTGGGCGAAGCTGGTGGGATCGAGGCTGGCACCGCCTACGAGGGCTCCGTCGATGTCGGCGACGGCGTAGAGGCTGGCTGCATTATCCGGCTTGACTGAGCCGCCGTAGAGGATGCGGATCGATGCGGCGAGTTCGGCGCCGAGGGATACGGCGATCTGGGCGCGAACGATCTTGTGGGCTTCCTCGGCGATCTGGGGGGTGGCGGTGCGGCCGGTGCCGATGGCCCAGACGGGCTCGTAGGCGAAGACGATAGGAGTGGCGCGGGCGGGGTTGATGTCGGTGAGCGCGGCGGAGACCTGGCGCTGGAGGACTTCAGCGGTGACTTCGGCCTCGCGCTCGGCAAGCTGCTCGCCTACGCAGACGATGGGGATGAGATTGTGAGCGAGAGCGGCCTTGAGCTTGAGGTTGACGGTCTCGTCGGTCTCGTTGAAGTATTGGCGGCGCTCGGAGTGGCCGATGAGGACGTGAGTTGCTCCGATGGCGGTGAGCATAAGGGGCGAGGTCTCGCCGGTGTAGGCTCCGTTATCGAGCCAGTGCATGTTCTGTGCGCCGATGTGGACATTGGTGTTGCGTGTGGCCTCGATGGTGGCGGAGAGCGAGGTTGTGGCGGGGCAGAGGACGATGTCCGCGTGGTGCTGGGCGGCGACTAGCGGAATGAAGGCGTCGGTGAAGGCTACGGCTTCCGCAGGGGTCTTGAACATCTTCCAGTTGGCGGCGATTAGTGGCTTACGCATTTGGGGTTTGATCTTCCATTTCTTGAGGGGTAGTTGGGGGCTTGGGACGGCGCGATGCAGATCAAGGGCTGACGACGGAGCTTAGATCTTATCGGTGAGGGCAGCAACGCCGGGTAGGGTTTTGCCTTCGAGGAATTCGAGACTGGCTCCTCCGCCGGTGGAGATGTGGGTGATTTTGGAGGCGACGCCGGATTGCTGGACGGCGGCTACGGAGTCTCCGCCGCCGACGATGGTGGTGGCGTTACGGTTGTCGGCTACGGCGTGGGCGATGGCGTTGGTGCCCTTGGCGAATGCCGGCATCTCGAATACGCCCATGGGGCCGTTCCAGATGATGGTGTTGGCGTCGGCGATTTCCTTTGAGAAGATCGCGATGGATTTGGGGCCGATGTCGAGAGCCATGAGATCCGCGGGGAAGGCGCCGGTGCCGTCAAAGAGTGTGGTCTTGGCGTCGGGAGCGAACTTGTCCGCGAGGACGTGGTCAATGGGCAGCAGGAAGCGGACGCCGTTGGCCTGGGCCTTCTTGAGCGCGGCCTTGGCGATATCGAGCTTGTCGGTTTCGACGAGAGACTTGCCGGTGGACTGACCTTGCGCGTTGAGGAAGGTGTAGGCCATGCCTCCGCCGATGATGATGGCGTCGGCCTTGTTGAGGAGGTTGTCGATGACCATGATCTTGTCGGAGACCTTGGCTCCGCCGATGATGGCGACGAAGGGCTTGATGGGATCGGTGACAGCCTTGCCGAGGTATTCGAGCTCCTTGTTCATGAGAAGGCCGGCGGCGGACTGTTCGACGAAGTGCGTGATGCCCTCGGTGGAGGCGTGGGCGCGGTGGGCGCTGCCGAAGGCGTCATTGACGTAGATATCGCAGAGGCTGGCGAGCTGTTGGGCGAAGGCGGGGTCGTTGGCTTCTTCTTCGGCGTGGAAGCGGAGGTTTTCGAGGAGGAGGGTCTGGCCGGACTCGAGGTTATCAGCCAGTTCGGTGGCAACTTCGCCGACGCAATCGGGCGAGAAGGCTACGTTTTCGTCCAGATCGATGACGTGGTCGAGAAGTTCGCGGAGACGATCGACGACGGGCCGGAGGCTCATGCTTTCGACAGGCTTGCCCTTGGGGCGGCCGAGGTGGGAGCAGAGGATGACGCGGGCCTTGCGGCGCAGGGCGTACTCAATGGTGGGGATGGTCTCGCGGATACGGGTGTCGTCGGTGATGACGCCATCTTTGAGCGGAACGTTGAAGTCTACGCGGATGAGGACGCGCTTGTGGGCCAGATCGAGGTCACGAATGGAAAGCTTCGGCATGCTAATATTCTACGGCCTGCAAGGCTACGCAGGGATGAAGGCGTCGGCTTCAATTTCTATGCGCCAGGCCGGATTGAGCAGGGCCGCGACGACGACGATGGTTGCGGCGGGGCGGGTGATGGAGAAGAACTTGCCGTGAATGCGGCCTGCGGCTTCCCAGTCTTCAGTGTGGGTGAGGTACATGCGGGTGCGGTAGACGTGCTCGATGGAGCTTCCGGCGTTCTGGAGAGCGGTGGCGATGAGGGTGAGGCATTGCTCGGTCTGCTGAGCTACGTCGCCGCTATCTGCGCCTACGGGGCCGGTTCCGGAGACGTGGACGTGGTTGCCGATACGGACGGCGCGGGAGAAGCCGATGATGGGCTCGTAGGGGGAGGTGCCGGGGATGTTGGTGCGCTGGGTCATGAGTGTTGGATGCTGTAGAGGACTTGCGACGACGATTTGATTAGGGTGGCGGTACAGGCCGCGTTGGCTGGGAGCGGGAGCAATCGCAGACGTATTACGCAGAGAAATCCGGATTAGTCCGTAATCTGCAACAACGAGTCTACGGTTACCGTATTGAGATGCTGCTTCTCCTCAAGCAGCGCCCTCAGTTTCGCCCGAGCTTCGCGGAGAGCATGCTTTACTTTCTTATGGTCGTCGGCATCTTCGGTCGTTCCATACCAACGGAGGATCTCGCCATCTGGACCTCTCCGCGCCTTGCCGCGCGAACGCATCCAGAGCCATCCTCCCTCTTTTTTGCGGATGCGGTATTCGATATCAATCGGATTGCCGGTTTTGATCGCGTTTCGAACCGTTGGGGTAAAGGCTGCTACATCTTCCGGATGAATTACTTCGAGGTATCCCATGTTCGCGATCTGTTCGATAGTCTGCCCGGTAATTTGTCCCCACTGCGGGCCCACCTCCGTATTGACGCCGTCGGAATCCATGACCCAGGGAATCTGAGGATTGGAGTGGACCATATGACGGTAGTGATCCTCACTCTCGCGCAGAGCTTCCTCTGCCTGCTTAAATTTCGTAATATCCACGACTGCAATAGAGATTCCAACGACTTCGCCGGCCTCATCCCGTGCTGGCTGGTAGTGGATAAGGATTGTCATGTGCCCTGGGGCCTCGTGCGGCCTGGCTCTCGTGATATCGACTCCTAAGACCGCTTCTCCTTTCAGGGCGCGGAGGAAGTATGGCTCGATCTCAGAGTAGAAGTCTGGCGTTACGATTTCCGCCACTCTATGACCGATATGAGCGGCCACAGAAGCCCCATTAATATCAGCGAGACGCTGATTGATACTCACGTATCGAAATTCGGTATCGAGATAGCAGAGACCGACTGGGGCACCATCGTAAATGGCCTGATACTGAGCCCGCCGCTGGGAGGGAAGCTGCTCTAGATAAGCAACCAAGTCTGATGTTGGCGATTTGCCGCGCGAATCGCAGGCGGCCGGCAACCTTGCGGAGAGGGTTTGAGAAATGTACGGAGCTGAAACTGCTCGCCCGTAGAGCCATCCCTGGCCCAGTTCGCAGCCGAGCCAAAGTAACATGTCAGCTTGTTCGATGGTTTCAACACCCTCGCCAACGGTGGTCAGGTTGAGGCTCTGGCCCAAACCAATCACCGCCGCGACGATTTTGCGGCTATCTCGATTGCTGATCATCGAGTTGACGAAGCTGCGATCGACCTTCAATTCGTCAAAAGGAATTGCCTGAAGATTCCGGAGGCTGGAGTAGCCGGTACCAAAGTCATCGAGAGCGAGCTTGACGCCGACATTCTTGAGCTCTGCTGCGATTGAACTGGCCTGTTCCAGATTGTGGACAAGAGCACTCTCAGTGATCTCAGCAGTGAGGTGGTCGAGCGGAAAGGCTCCCTGTTCGGCGGCGCGGCGAATCTGCTGCGGGAGGGAAGCGTCACGCAGTTGAATTGGGGAAATATTGACGGAGAGTTTGATGTTGATTGGAAGTGCGGCGGCGGCAGCAAAGGCTTGTAGCAGTATTGTCTCCGTCAACTCTCCGATGAGGCCCGCCTGCTCGCAGAGGGGGATGAACTCATCGGGTGGGACCATGCCTCGAACCGGGTGGGGCCATCTTGCCAGAACTTCGAATCCCGAGACGACGCCAGTTCGTATTTGAACGAGCGGTTGAAAGTAGGGGACTATCTCTCCGTTTTTGAGGGCCTTGCGGAGTTCAGTTTTGAGGTCAGTCCGTTTTACTGTCATCTATTAGCAGATTTCTTTAAAATAGAGTGACTGATTACGATCCATCAACTTCTGTCCGTCATTCATTTGACGTGATACAGAGTCGGGATCGCAATAGCCCTGCGTGGTATAGAACTCCTCAAAGTTTGAGGCAACTGCACTAACTAGGGTGGCTCCGGACGTTACGAGAAAGTCAACGCGGGAGAGTCGGTGGTGTTAGCGTCAGTGTTCCTCTAAGGAGGGTGAGTTCCTGAAACTTGACGGGCGTGATGGGTTTCGTTGTTAAGAAAAAAGGCAGCGTCCCGTTTACGACCGGAAGCGCTGCCTTGGATTCGCGTTAGTGAATTGACTAGAGGCCTTTTGCGACGAGGAAGAGGATGAGGTCCTTGACGCGGTTGGAGTAGCCCCACTCGTTGTCGTACCAGCTGATGATCTTACCGGTGTTGGTGCCGACCACTTTGGTGAGGAGGGAATCGACGATGCTGGAGAGGGGGTTGCCCTTGAAGTCGGAGCTGACGAGTTCCTCGTTGGTGAAGCCGAGGATGCCCTTCAGTTCGCCTTCGGATGCGGCCTTGAGGGCTGCGTTGATGCTGTCGACGGTGATGGGCTTCTCGGTGACGAAGGTGAGGTCGACTACGGAGACGTTAGGGGTGGGGACGCGGATCGCAAAGCCGTCCAGCTTGCCGGCCATCTCGGGGATGACGAGCTTGAGGGCCTTTGCGGCACCGGTGCTGCTCGGGATCATGCTGAGAGCGGCTGCGCGGGCGCGGCGGAGATCCTTGTGCGGGGTGTCGAGGATGACCTGATCGTTGGTGTAGCTGTGGATGGTGGTCATGATGCCGGAGGCGATGCCGAAGGTGTCGTTGAGGACCTTGACGACGGGCGCGAGGCAGTTGGTGGTGCAGGAGGCGTTGGAAATAACGTTGTGCTTGGAGGCGTCGTACTTATCGTCGTTGACGCCGAGGACAACGGTGAGGTCTTCGTTCGAGGCGGGTGCGGAGATGATGACCTTCTTGACGGTGCTGCCCAGGTGATGTGCGGCCTTAACGGCGTCGGTGAAGAAGCCGGTGGACTCTACGACGATCTGAGCGCCTACGGATGCCCAGTCGAGCTTGGCTGGGTCGCGCTCTGCGAAGACCTTGATGTGCTTGCCGTCGACGGAGATGTAGTCAGCGCCGTGGGAGATTTCGTTCTTCAGGTTCCCAAGGATGGAGTCGTACTTGAGCAGGTGGGCGAGGGTAGCGGGAGTGGTGAGGTCGTTGACTGCGACAAATTCGATGTCGGGGTTACCGAGAGCGGTGCGAAATACGTTGCGTCCGATGCGGCCGAAGCCGTTGATGCCTACCTTGACTGCCATGATTGCGAATGCTCCTGTCGTAGTGACGCGATATATGTATTGATTGTAGAACGCGGCGGGGAGTCTCGCATCCCATCAGAACGGGATGCTATCACTGGGGCAGAGGCCGCGCAATAAATAACGGCTGAGAAGTGTAGGGGGTGGGTAGGGGTATTCGAGGAGGTGCGGCGATTTGCGACGGCGTTCCGAGCTGTGTTACAAGCGTGGTATGCGCGAACTGCGCGAATGGATACGCGAAAAAATGAGACGACGCCCTAGACGTGGACCGAACGAGTCGGAGTCCACCGGCAAGAGTGGGCAAGAGCTGCCTGTAAACCAGCCCGCTCCCCTGAGACCTTCTTACCCAGATGCATTGCCAGCTTTACCGGCAGAGCCCCAGCATCCTGTGACAGTCGTTGAGCCGATGATTGAGCCGCAGGCCGCTGCCGTGGCCGCGCCGATTAAACCTGCTTTGCCCGAACGCAAGATCGAAGTTGAGACACAGCCGGAGTTCCTGAGTACTCCTCCGGCCGAGCCGACTGCGCTTAAGTCTCCTCGTGGGTATGTGGTGCTGACGATTGGTTTACCGGGGTCTGGTAAGACGACCTGGTACAAACGGCGGGGCGTAACTCCGCTGTCGAGCGACCTGCTGCGGACGTTGTTGTTTGACGATATTACGGAGCAGCGCTACCAGGGGCTGGTCTTCAGTACGCTGCGGAGCCTGTTGCGAGCACGGTTGATTGCGAAGATGCCATGGAACTATGTGGATGCTACGAATCTGAGCCCGCATGAGCGCAAACAGTGGATCAAGATGGCGAAGAGCTTCGGCTACGAGGTTCAGGCCGTGTTTTTCGACGTACCGCTCTCCGTATGCATGGAGCGAAACAGCAAGCGGGATCGTGCTGTGACGGATGAGGTGATGCAGAAGATGGCAGAGCGTCTGAAGCCGCCTACGTTCAAGGAAGGCTTTGATAAGATTACGGTCGTCCGCGTGAAGGGGCACCCGGGAACTATGCCGGTAGCAGCGGCGGAAGCGGCTGTGGCCGCTGAGCAAGACAGTACAGATGTGGACGGAGCAGATCAGGGTGGACCGATGCGCGCTCCCGAGGCTGCGGAGTAGATTTATCAGTTAGTTGGACCGGAAACTAAACGGGATTGATCAACATGCCCAGTGCTGGCGTTGAGTTCGCGAAGGTGAGCTACACGCTGGCAGGTGGGCATGTTTTATTGCGCGACGTGTCGTTAAGACTGGAGCCGGGGAAGACTACGGCGCTGCTGGGGCGGAGTGGCTCTGGTAAGACGACGCTGCTGCGGATGGTGAATGGGCTGGTGGTTCCGACTGAGGGTAGTGTGCGGGTGGGTGGGCAGGCTACAGACGGGCTGGATGCTGCTGGGATGAGGGATTTGAGGCGGGGGATTGGGTATGTGATCCAGGAGACGGGTCTGTTTCCGCATATGACAGTGGAGCGGAACGCAGCGATGGCGCTGGAGCTGACGGGACGACCGAAGGAGGAGATTTCGCAGCGGGTGGCGGAGGTTTTGGGGCTGGTGGGGATGGGCTTTGAGGAGTTTCGGGGGCGGTATCCGTGGCAGTTGAGTGGAGGACAGCGGCAGCGGGTGGGGCTGGCCAGGGCGTTGGCGACGGATCCGGCGGTGTTGCTGATGGATGAGCCGCTGGGGGCACTGGATCCGCTGACTCGGGCCGAGATGCAGACAATGTTGCGGGAGCTACTGGAGCGCGTGAAGAAGACGGTGCTGCTGGTGACGCATGATCTTGATGAGGCGCTGTATCTGGCGGACCGGGTGGTGTTTCTGGCGGGTGGGGCGGTGGCGGCGTATTTGTCTGCAGAAGAGGTTTTGGGATCCGATATCCCTCACGTAAAGGATTACGTTAATGCGGTACATCATGCGGTGAAAAGATGATGGGATTTATTCATGCGCATGGGTGGGAGATGGCTCGGCTGACGTTTGAGCATCTTTGGCTGACGGTGAGTGCGATGCTGCTGGCGGCGGGGATAGGGCTGCCGGTGGGGATACTGCTAACGCGGCGGCCGGGGTGGGCGAGGCCGGTGATCGGGTTCGCGAATGTGGTGCAGACGGTGCCGAGCCTGGCGCTGTTTGGCTTGCTGCTGCCGGTGCCGTGGCTGGGGGAGAATGCGGCTCGTTTGGCGATTCTGGCGCTGACCGGATATGCGCTGCTGCCGATTTTGCGGAATACGTATGCGGGGATTGGGAGTGTCGATCCGGCGTTGGTGGATGTGGCGGAGGCGTTGGGGATGACGGGGTGGCAGCGGTTGATTAAGGTGGAGCTGCCTCTGGCGGGGAGCGTGATTCTGGCGGGGCTGCGGACGGCTACGGTGACTTGCGTGGGAGTGGCGACGATTGCTGCGGCGATTGGGGCGGGCGGATTGGGGGAGCTGATCTTTCGTGGGGTGGCTTCGGTCGACAATGGCTTGGTGCTGGCTGGGGCGGTGCCGGCGGCTTTGCTGGCTTTGGTGGCGGATGCGGGGTTGGGGTTGGCGGAGAAGCGGTTGGCGGTGCGGCGGGTATGAGGTACTCCCCCCTCCCGTCGAAATTGCGCAAAGTCTTCGAACAAAAGACTTTAGGTTTGGACTTGCTATATGCGAATGGTGTAGTGGCTGTGGGCGAGCCACCTCCAAGGGACTCGTTTAGGGGGTGCATTTGTCAAGCTAAGCCTCGTCGATCCCACCCTTCGCAGGTGCGCGAAGGATGGGGTGCCCGGCTCGGTAGCCTGGTTGCGGGTGGGCACAATATGGTTCTTTGTGTGGCTGTGCTGGGCTTTTTTCTGGTGCTAATCGGGTGTGCGCCGCCGCGGTCTTCCCGGGTGGTGATTGGGGCTAAGAATTTTACGGAGCAGGTGGTGTTGGGGGAGTTGCTGGCTCAGGAGATTGAGGCGGTGACGGGCGAGCGGGTGGAGCGGCGGTTTTATCTGGCGGGGAGCTACATCTGTCAGCAGGCGCTGGTGAGTGGGCGGATTGATGGGTATGTGGAGTACACGGGGACGGCGCTGACGGCGATTTTGAAGCAGCCACTGCCTCCGGTGGGGCAGAGGGATGCGGCTGCGGTATTTGAGGTGGTGAGGCGGTTGTACGAGCAGAGGTATGGGGTGAGGGTGGAGCGGGGGCTGGGGTTTGAGGATACGTTTGCGATGGTGGTGCGGGGGGAGGATGCGCAGCGGTTGGGATTGAAGACGATCTCGGATGCGGTGAAGGTTGCGCCGGATTGGCGGTTGGGGGTGGGGTATGAGTTTGAGGAGCGGCCGGATGGTTTGAGGGGGCTGGAGGCGACGTACGGGTTGAGGTTTCGGGAGGCTCCGAGGGTGATGGATCTGGGACTACTGTATCGGGCGCTGGCGAGCAGGCAGGTGGATATGGTGGCGGGGAACTCGACGGATGGACCGATACGGGCGCTGGGGTTTGTGGTGTTGGAGGATGATCGGCACTACTTTCCTCCGTATGAGGCGGTGCCGCTGTTTCGGGAGGATTCGCTGAGGGCGCATCCGGGGATTCAGGTGGCGCTGGATCGGTTGGCGGGGAATGTGAGTGCGGAGGAGATTCGCGCGATGAATGATGCGGTGGATTCGCGGCACCGGGACGCAGGGGACGTGGTGCGGGAGTTTCGGCGGAGCAGGGGAATGTGAGTCTGGAATAAAGTGGTAGACGAAGAATGGAGGAGCTATGGTTGAGCCTTGGTTGCGGGGGACGTTGATGGAGTTTGATGCGGTGCGGCGTGGGGTGCTGCATGCGCTGGAGTTGGCGGCGGAGGATGTGGCGCTGTGGTGTGAAGGGTTGTCGGGTGAGGAGATGGAGGCGCGGCCGTTTGGAATCGTTTCGGTTGGATTTCATCTACGGCATATGGTGCGGAGTCTGGATCGTCTGCTGACGTATGCGGAGGGTGAGACGTTGACCAAGGAGCAAATGGAAAGGCTGAAGACAGAGCTGGACTCGTTTGGACGGGACAAGACGATGATGGAGTTTGCTGAGGGGATTGAGGTGGCGGGGGTGCGGGTGAAGCGGTTCTCGCCGGAGAGCTATGAGACGGCACGCGGGATTGGGCGGAAGAAGCTGCCGACGACCGTGGGTGCGCTGCTGGTGCACTGCGCCGACCATACGCAGCGACATGTGGGGCAGGCGATAACGACAGCGAAGGTAGTAGCGGGGATGCGCGGATGAAGCAGACACTGCAAGAGCAGTTTGGGCCGATCGATATTTACCTGTTTGATCAGCTACTGAAAGGGCGAATCAGGCCTGGGATGCGCGTGCTGGATGCTGGCTGTGGGCATGGGCGAAACCTGTTGTATCTGCTGAGGACGGGGTATGAGGTGTTTGGCATAGATTTAAGTCCCGAAGCGGTGCAAGAGGTGCAGCGACTGGCGTCGTTGGTTGCACCGGAGCTTCCGGCCGAGAACTTTACAGTGAAAGCGGTTGAGGCGATTTCGTTTCCGGATGAGTTTGCCGATGTGGTGCTGAGCAGCGTGGTGCTGCACTTTGCGCGGGACGATGAGCACTTTGATGCAATGCTGCGTGCGATGTGGAGAGTGCTGAAGCCGGGTGGGCTGTTCTTTTGTCGGCTGGCTTCGTCGATTGGGATGGAGCCAAAGGAGTGGCTGGGCGGGCGGCGGTACTTGATGCACGATGGGTCGGAACGGTATCTGGTGGATCAGGCGATGCTGTTGAGAGTGACGGAAGAGTTAGGTGGGGAACTGCTGGAACCGTTGAAGACGACAGTGGTGCAGGATCTGCGGTGCATGACGACGTGGGTGGTGCGTAAGGGATTGAACAAAGAACAGGAGGGATGAGATGAACATAAGCTTCTCTGGCAAGATCGTCCTGGTTGCGGGCGGTACGGGCGGGTTGGGTCGTGCGGTGAGCCTGGCGTTTCTGGAGGAAGATGCAAAGGTGGTGGCGACATATCGCCACGAGGAGGAGTTTGCCGCGTTGCAGCGTGCTGCAGGTGCGAAGGGTGTATCGCTTGAAGGGCAGCGGGTTGATGTTACGGATGAAGCTGCCGTGGTCCAACTTGTGGATCGGATCTTGGCGGAACATGGCCGACTGGATGCGATGGTGAACACAGTTGGCGGCTACGCTGGCGGCGTGAAGCTGTGGGAGCTGGAGAGCAGGGTCTTCGAGCAGATGCTGACGCTGAATCTGCGTGCGGGGTATGCGCTGTCGCGTGCGGCGATAAGGCCGATGCTGAAACAAAAGCATGGAGCGATTGTGAATGTTGCGGCCAAGGCTGCGCTGGATCATGGGGCGGGTGCATCTGCTTATGCGGCGTCGAAGGCCGCTGCGCTGGCGATGATGGACTCGCTGGCTGCAGATGTGAAGGGGAGTGGAGTTCGGGTGAACTCTATTCTGCCGAGCATTATCGATACCGAGGTTAATCGGAAGGCGATGCCCGATGCTGACTTTGCGACGTGGCCGAAGCCCGAGAATATTGCTCGCGTCATCTTGTTTTTGTGCAGTGAAGAGGCGAGGGTGATTCATGGAGCAGCGATACCGGTCTATGGGGATAGCTGAGGGGTAGGGTGTGGTGAGAGGGCAAGTGGTAGGACAATTGAGGTACTATTCTGCTGATCAAAGTTCAGGGTGAAACAGGTGGCGAAGTCTTCGGGCGGAAGTATGTCTGAGGTGAAGCTGGCTGGTGTGGCTTGGTAGTGACGGATATTTTAGAGAGATAAAAGGAGATTTCTGGTGAAGATTAGTCGGAGCTTGGCGGTTACTGGATTGCTTTTGGCTGGGATTGGTACGGGGTTGGCGCAGGGGAATTACTTCAGCAACTGGCCAGCGGGGACGTCTCCGCAGGAGGTGGGGAAGAAAGTGGCTGACCATTTTGTTACAAGTCCGCACCAGTACATCAGTTCGCCTTCGAGCACGCTTCACTACTCAGAGGTTGCGACGTGGTATGGGGCTCTGACGTTTGCGCAGTTGACGCATGACGACGCATTGCGGACGAACCTGATCAAGCGGTTTGAGCCGTTGATGCCGGGAGGATCGGAGGCGAGCCGGATTCCACGGCGGCACCATGTGGATGATTCGATCTTTGGGATTGTGCCTCTGGAGATTGGGATCCAGACGAAGGATGAGAAGTATCTGACCGAGGGCAAGGCGTGGGCGGATCGGCAGTGGGAGAATCCGCAGGCGGATGGGTTGTCGGCGGAGACGCGGTACTGGATCGACGATATGTATATGCTGACGATTCTGCAGTTGGAGGCTTACCGGGCTACGAGGGACAAGAAGTATCTGGACCGTGACGCGACGGAGATGGTGTCGTATCTGGACAAGCTGCAGCAGCCGAATGGTTTGTTCTTCCACGCGCCGGATGTGCAGTTTTACTGGGGACGTGGGGATGGCTGGGTTGCTGCGGGAATGGCGGAGTTGCTGAGCGAATTGCCAGAGGGCCATCCTCAGCGGGCGCGGATTATGAAGGGCTACAAAGAGATGATGGCTGCGCTGCTTAAGTATCAGGGGAAGGATGGAATGTGGCGGCAGTTGATTGACAAAGAGGAGTCGTGGCCGGAGAGCTCCAGCTCGGCGATGTTCAGCTTCGCGATGATTACGGGCGTGAAGCATGGTTGGCTGGAAGGGAAGAGCTATGGGCCAGCAGCGCGGAAGAGCTGGATCGCGGTAGCAGGGTATATCGACCAGAACAGCGACATTACCAGCGTGTGCGAGGGGACGGGTAAGAAGGACGATCTGCAGTATTACTTTGAGCGGAAGCGCAGGACGGGAGACTACCATGGGCAGGCTCCGGTGCTGTGGACCGTGAGTGCGCTGCTGCGGTAGGTGGTGGCGCAGTAGCTGGATATAGCAGCGGCGGCAGGAAAAGGAAATGGGTTCGACTGGGCAGATTCGACTGCGTGGTCGGACCCTTTGTGCTGTTAGGAAGGATTGATTCGCGGTGTGGCGTGGCGGCTGAGAGATGTTTAGAACGCACTGGGGGAGGGTGGCTAAGTTGCTGTGAATGAGCAACCTACAGTGCTATTTCGGAGGAATAATTGCAATAGAGAATTATGTGGTTTCATTCGTGCGGTTTCGTATAAAGTTAAAAAAATGCGAATTTTTCAATCCTGGTTGGTTCTGGGTGACTTCGCCTTTCTTGAACCTGGAAGGACCACATGACAGTAAATACTCGAATTGGTGAAGTTACCGAGCGTATCGCTCGGCGTAGTGTGGCGACTCGCTCTAAGTACTTGCGAGGAGTTGCTGCGGCGGCTGCGAATGGACCACGACGAGGCAGTCTTGGGTGCGCGAACCAGGCGCATGGGTTTGCGGCGTGCGTTCCGGGGGATAAGGAAGTTCTTCGGCAGGGTGCGGGGGCGAACCTGGGGATTATTACGGCTTACAACGATATGCTGTCGGCGCACCAGCCGTATGAGCGTTATCCGGAGTTGATCAAGGCGGCAGCGCGCGAGGCAGGTGGGGTGGCACAGGTGGCGGGCGGGGTTCCGGCGATGTGCGATGGGATCACTCAGGGCGAGTCGGGAATGGAGCTTTCACTGTTCTCGCGCGATGTGATTGCACTGTCGACGGTGGTGGCGTTGTCGCACCAGACGTTTGATGGAGCGGTGTTTTTGGGGATTTGCGACAAGATTGTGCCCGGGCTGGTGATGGGGGCGCTGTCGTTTGGGCATCTGCCGGCGATGTTTATTCCAAGTGGGCCGATGACTACGGGCTACTCCAATGACGACCGGAAGGTGATGCGGCAGCAGTTTGCGGAAGGGAAGGTGAGCCGCGAGGAATTGCTGGAGGCAGAAGCGAAGTCTTACCATGAGCCGGGAACCTGTACGTTTTACGGGACGGCGAATACGAACCAGATGATGATGGAGATCATGGGGATGCACCTGCCGGGATCCTCGTTTGTGAATCCGAATACGCCGTTGCGGGATGCGCTGACGCGTGCGGCGGTGAAGCGTGCGGTGGAGACGACTTCACTGGGCAGTGACTACACTCCTGTCGGCGTGATGCTGGATGAGCGGGTTTTTGTGAATGGGCTGGTGGGCTTGCTGGCTACGGGCGGCTCGACCAACCACACGATGCATATGGTGGCAATGGCGGCTGCGGCGGGGATCCAGCTGATCTGGAATGATTTTGCCGATCTTGCCGAGGTGGTTCCGACGTTGGTACGGGTTTATCCGAATGGCAAGGCGGATGTGAACCATTTCCACGCAGCGGGCGGTATGGGCTTCGTGATGCGGGAGCTGCTGGGCGCGGGGTTGCTGCATGGGGATGTGAAGACGGTTTGGGGCGAAGGGCTGGAAGACTACACGAAGGAGCCGATGCTGGATGCTGATGGCGAGATTGTGTGGCGATCAGGTGCCGCGACGAGTGGCGATGCGACGATTTTGCGTGGAGTGTCTGATCCGTTTGAGACGCATGGCGGTCTGCGAGTGGTCGATGGGAATCTTGGGCGGGCTGTTGTGAAGACGTCGGCGATTGCGCACGAGAACTACGTGATCGAGGCCCCGGCGCGGGTTTTTCATAGCCAGGAAGAGATGCAGGGCGCGTTTCTTGAAGGTGAGTTGCACCGGGATGTGGTGGTGGTGGTGCGGTTCCAGGGGCCGAAGGCGAATGGGATGCCAGAGTTGCACAAGCTGTTGCCGCCGTTGCAGGCGGTGCAGAAGCATGGGCACAAGGTGGCGTTGGTGACCGATGGACGGTTGTCGGGGGCTTCGGGCGATGTGCTGTCTGCGATCCACGTGACGCCGGAGGCTGCGGCGGGTGGTGCGATCGGCAAAATCTGCGACGGCGACATTGTCCGGATCGATGCGGTGACAGGAGAGCTGAACATTTTGCTGGAGACAGCGGAGTGGAATGCGCGACCACAGGCGACAGAAGATTTGACAGAGTCGCACACCGGGGTTGGGCGGGAGTTGTTCGCGAGCTTCCGGAATGCGGTGAGCACGGCGGATAGCGGGGCGACGATCTTTGCCGGAGCTGGCGCAGCGGTGCCGGAGTATGGGGCGGTGGAGATGGAAGAGGCTGAAGTTCGGGCGTAACTACTTCACTGCAAAAGAAAAACTCTCAAAGAGCTCTGGCTAGGGTACGATTCAGTACGTCAGAATCAGACCAATTCCATGGAGTCGGAGAATCCCCTTGATGAAGAAGTTTGCTGTACTCTGCCTTTTCGTTCTTTCAGTAATGTTCGCCCACTCACAGACTCCTGCGGCTGGTCGAATTGCTCCAAACTCGCGTGTATTTATTGAGCCGATGGATGGATTTGAGAACTATTTGAGCGCCGCTATTCTCAAGAAGAAAGTTCCAATCATTGTCACCGATGACAAGTCGAAGGCCGACTATGTCATCACAGGTACATCTCACGTCGAAAAGGCTGGCTGGGCAAAGACCATTTTTATTTCAGGAGCACCTCAAGCGGGTGCCAGTATCGTTATGAAGGGCGCGACAACTGGCGATTTGGCGTTTGCGTATTCCGTTGACAAGTTTAATGCAGCGCGTGCCAATCAAAGCACCGCAGAGGCTTGCGCTAAACATCTAAAAGAAGCTATCGAAAAGAAATAAACTACTGCTTCCTAAAATGCATCTTGCTCGGCAAGTCTAGGGACGGACCCCAAACGGCTATTTCGCGGATATCTCCGATTTCTAGCATCACTGATTGCCCAAGTCCCGGTCTCATCAGTATTCGAAATTCGCTTTGGTAGGCGTAGTCAGCGCTTTTCCGAAATGGTCCGACAAGTCCGTAGTGATTCGACTCATCCACATAACTGATTGCTCCAACAGTTATTTTCTGGCCACGCTTCTCGGCGGCGTCTGCAATCTTGTCAAAGAGCAATTGCGGTTTGGTTATTGCGACGTAGGTGTCTCCGAATTCGAGCACGCGAGGGTCAATTCCCGTGTTTTCTGAGTCCTCGCCAACACCATACAAGCAATACACATTCGCTTGACGATCATCGGGATGGGAGTAACTTATTGCGCCAGTTAGTCCACCTATCGGCACAAAGTCTCCACCGGGAACTTTTATCGACAACGTAGCTTGATTTGACGGCATCCACCATGCGTCGCCCTCGCGAGGATCTGCACGTAGTGGGTCAGAGCTCAATGCTGCGAAATAGGCCAGAGTGTTCATGTAGACCTGACCGTCAAGGAAAGATGACATCCTCAGTTCTGATCCGAATTTCAAGAGACCGAGGACTCTGCGCATTAGCTGACGAGGTGGCCCATTTTTTCGCGCTTGGTTTCGAGGTAGCGGGAGAAGGTGGGTTCTGAGGCGACTTCTGCGGAGATTCGTTCGGTGACTTCGACGCCTGCGGAGACGAGTGCTTCGACTTTTTCTGGATTGTTGGTGATGAGGCGGACGGCTTTGAGGCCGAGGAGCTTGAGGATGGCGGCGGGAAGCTCGTAGGCGCGGCAGTCTGCGGCGTAGCCTAGTTCGAGGTTGGCTTCGATGGTGTCTCGGCCCTGATCCTGGAGCTCGTAGGCCTGGAGTTTGGCCATGAGGCCGATGCCGCGGCCTTCCTGATTTTCGTAGAGGAGGATGCCGGCGCCGGCGTCGACTATTGTGGCAAGTGCAAGCTCGAGTTGCTGGCGGCAGTCGCAGCGGAGCGAGTGGAAGACGTCTCCGGTGAGGCACTGGGAGTGGATGCGGACGATGGGAGGCGCGGCGTGGATGTCGCCCATGACGAGTGCCACGGCGGTTTCGATGCTCTGGGCAGGGGCGGGGATGGTGTCGTTGCAGGATTCTGGGTTGTCGATGACGCCCTCAAAGCCGAGGATGCGGAAGTGTCCCCAACGGGTAGGGAAGTCAGCGTCGGCAACCTTGCGAACGGTGGTAAAGGGCATGTTGCGATTATACGGTTCGGACTGCATGGAGATTAGATTCGGTTGAGGTTGGTTTTGATGCAGTGGGGAGGCGGCGTGAGCGAAACGGTGACAGCGGGGGTAAAGTAGGGGTGTGATGCAGATTGATTCCAAGCTGATTCTGATAACGCTCCTGGTGAAACTGGGCGTGGCAGCGGCTGTGTCAAGTTCGTTGGCGCGCTCCAACACGTTCAAGCGACTGTTGCTTACTGAGGATCGGTCTCCACGAGAGACCGCTGGGTTGTTGGCGTTTATCTGTATTCCGCTGACGCTGGGGGTTTGGGTTCGGGTGATGGTACCGAACTTTCTGGCAGCGGACATCTCTCTTGAGACGACGATCCTGCTGGGGATCCTGGTTGGGCCGGTGTCTGCGATGGTAGGTGGGACAGCGTTGGCGATTCCGGCGTTGTTGCATCACGAGTACCTGGCGCTTCCAGTGAACCTGGCAGTGGCAGGTATTGCAGGCATGTTTGGGCGGTTCGCGAGTGATGAGGAGGTATGGTCGTTCTCGCCGATGATCGATCTGAGCATTTATCACTGGGTGACGCGTAACTTGCGCAGGCCGCATCTGGATCGGCAGATATTGCTACTACTGCTGATTTCGGGGATGCAGTTTGGGACGAGCGTTGTGGCGAGTTTTTATTCGCGGCGATTTTTTGGGTTGTACTCGAACTCGTTGCCGGTGGAGTTGGCAATCTGTGCCTGCGCTCCAGTTGTAGTGGGAATTCCGTTGAAGATATGGAACGCGATTCGGATCGAGCAGAAGCTGGAGGAGCAGGGACGGCTGCTGCTGGAGGCAAGGCTGGATGCTCTGCAGCGGCAGATTAATCCCCATTTTTTGTTCAATACTCTGAATTCGATATCGTCGCTGGTGCGATCTGAGCCCGAGTTGGCGCGCGAGATGGTGGTGAAGCTGGCGAACATTCTGCGCGTCCTACTTAAGAACCGTGAGGCGTTTGTGCCGTTCAGCGAAGAGCTGGCGTTTACGGATGACTATCTGGACATCGAAGTGGTGCGTTTTGGACCGAAGCTGAACGTGGTGAAAGAGATTGCGCCGGAGACACTGCATATCGTGGTGCCAGGGATGCTGCTTCAGCCACTGATTGAGAACAGTATCAAGCATGGGCTGGAGCCGCGGATCAGTGGTGGGACTGTGACCCTGCGGAGCAGTATTACGGGTGATGGGATGTTGAGGGTGGAGGTGGAGGACGACGGGGTGGGAATTGCTCCGGAGCGGAATGACCCGGCGGTGGTGAGCGGATTGGTTCGCCCGGGGATGGGGATCGGGATTCGCAATGTGCGCGAGCGTATGGCGGTGCTGTATGGCGAACTGGCGACCGTATCCATTAACAGCAGGCCGGGGCGGGGAACGAAGGTGACGTTGCTGATGCCGATTCTGGAGAGTGGTGCGGAGACGTGGATTCAGGCAGGGAAGGAAGCACTGGGGGCGGCCAGTGACCTGCTGGATGATGCGGTGCGGGTGATGCGGGGAAGCAGGTAGAGGTTCGAATGCGAGTCGCCATAGGAATCAATGTTTGGTGCGGGCGATGACGCGCTCGTAGTAGCTCTCATATTGGGGAATGATGCGGGCGGCGCAGAAGCGGTCCTGGGCGGTTTTGCGGGCGGCGACGGCCATGGCTTCCAGGCGGACCTGGTCGCTGAGCAGCGCGATGGCGGCTGCCGACATGGCGTCGATATCGCCGACATCGCAGAGGATGCCAGTGAGGTTGTGGTCGATAAGCTCCGGGACCCCGCCGACGCGTGTGGCGATTGCTGGGACGCTACAGGCCATGGCTTCGAGTGCGGCCAGCCCGAAGGACTCCATCTCGCTGGGCATGAGCATGAGGTCGGCGAGGGGGAGGAGCTCGTTGACGTTGTCCTGCTTGCCGACAAAGTGGATGCGGTCCTGAATACCGTGGCGGCTGGCGAGATATTCGGCAGTGGAGCGATCGGGGCCGTCGCCGATGAGGAGCAGGCGGGCGGGCATGGCTTTGGCGACGCGGGCGAAGACCTCGATGACATCGTGGACGCGCTTGACGGGGCGGAAGTTGGAGAGATGGACGAGAAGCTTTTCCGCTGGTTGGGTAGCTGTCGCTGGGTTGGCGTAGCGAGGTCGCATGGCAGCAACCAACTCCGGTTTGCGGACATAGTCGTCGCAGTTGACGAAGTTGTGGATGACTTCGATCTCCGACGTGATGGAGAAGGCCTCGCGAGTGCGGTCGCGGAGATGGCTTGAGATTGCGGTGACGCCGTCCGACTGCTCGATGCCGAAGCGAGTGATGGGAAGGTAGGAGCGGTCGAGGCCGACGAGGGTTATGTCTGTTCCGTGGAGCGTGGTGATAAAGGGCAGGGTGCGGCCACGGGTGGCGAGCATCTGCCGGGCGAGCAGGGCGCAGACGGAGTGGGGAATGGCGTAGTGGACGTGAAGGATATCCAGCGCGTAGAACTCAGCGACCTCTGCCATACGAGTGGCGAGGGCGAGATCGTAGGGCGGGTACTCGAAGAGGGGATAAGTCGAGACGGAGACTTCGTGAAAGTGGATGTTGGCTTCGCGACCGGTGAGTCGGAAGGGCTGAGACGAGGTGATGAAGTGGATGTCGTGCCCGCGGGCGGCGAGCTCGATACCGAGCTCCGTAGCGACGACGCCGGAGCCTCCGTAGGTGGGGTAACAGGTGATGCCAATTCTGCGGAGCGTCATAGAAAGAATGTACACATTTTCGATTACAAGACTTTTTCGTAGCCAGTGTTGGGTTGGAATCGACCAATCTCGCGGAGGGCTCCGTGGCTTCCAAGATTGCCGTAGTGGATTAGTTCCGGAGCGTTGGGTTGAGACAGGATTTGAGGGATGGTGGAGAGGAGAGCCTGGCGCTCGATGTCGCGTGAGGAGCGGAGGCGGGTAGTAACGGCGTCGAGGTCTGCGTCGTTGTAGCCGGGGTGGCAGCAGAGTTCGAAGGTGCCGTCCGATGGAAGTGCGGCAAGAGTTTGTGCGAGGGTGTCAGCGTTGAGGTTGCCAGTAGCAGAGATGCCGATGGTGCCATCTGTGGTGAGGACATGGCCATGAAGGAGTTGGGGGATGCGCTGGAAGCGTGGCTGTTGGCGCATGAGCAGATTGATCTGGATGCGACGGATGAATCCGCCATGACCGAGGTTTTGGGTCCAACGGGGCTCAAAGGGACTGCGGATTGCGCCGATGGAGCAGCGCTCAGCGAGGTGCAGCAGAGGGCGCGCAACGGCGGGAAAGAGGTGAGTGTGCTTGTGAGTATCGAGGTGGGTGACGTCGATGCCGGCGCGCTGAAGCTTCTGGACCTGGGCCAGGGCCTCGCGCTCAATGTCGTCCTCGCTGATCTGTCCGCGGAGGAGGGCCTGTACGAAGTCGATGAGGCTGGGCCGGAAGGTTTTTCCGTCGGAACCCAGAAGAGTGGGGATGCTATAGGGATGGGAGACGGGAATGCCGTCGGTGAGGACGATGTGGCAGCCTACGCCAAGCTTCGGGTGAGAGCGGGCGATGTCGACGGCATCGTCGAATGCAGGACCGGTAGCCATCAGCGTGGCGGAGGTCAGGGCGTGTTCACGATGTAGCTCGGCGATGGCGCGGTTGACGCCTGTGGTGAGGCCGAAGTCGTCCGCGTTGATGATGAGGCGGGGAGCCATGGTTGTCTATTGGGCCGTAGAGTGAGTGATAGATGGTTTAGGTGTAGCCGGGGAGTCGCTTTGGCGGCAGGCTGGTTCGTAACGAAGTCTAGCAGAAGCAGGATGGGGATTTTGCAGACTGTGTTGGGCTGGGTACTTACCAGGGTCTGGAACTGCCTGAACAGATCTTCGGCGGGTATAAATATGGCGGGTACCAATATATATATATAGATAGGGCGAATCATATATAGATAGGTGTAGATAGGGCGAATCCCGCCGTGAGGGGGCGGGAGACCCGTCATGTCGCGGTCAAACTGCTGCTCATGCGGTGGTTGAATCGGACCAACCACTTGGAAAGGCGGGATGCGGCAGAAGTAGTTCCAAGGTCCTGCCGCTCATTCTGGTGGGAGGGCAAGCGGCGGAGGTAGTTTGCCGAGAAATAGTTTCGCACTAGATGTTTGATCCGGTGGGGAGTGCAGATAGCCCAGTAACGAAAGCCTATGTCAGGTTCTGGCGGTATCGCTGCTTGCTGGCTCGCGATTCGTTTTCGCACCGTGCTGAAGTCCAAGGTCTGACCTGTTATCCGGCTGGCTAATTCCCAATAGAGAAACAATTTTATTTTATTGACATTGATATTGAGCAGCCATTAGTGTTGCGCTCGATCTCACATAGAGCGTTTTTGGCACTCCGAGTGCGTTGTTCTAGTGGGCGTCAGTACGTTTTCATATTGTTGTAATTTGGACGGCCGCGTCGCTTTTTGGCGAATCGGCCGAGTATTTAGGAGGTTTCATAATGAAAGACAGCGAAACGATTCAAGGAGGCAGATTGATCAAGTCGAGATTTTTACTGAAATCAATTAGAGCAACTCTTTTCCTGTTCACACTGTTGGCAGTCAGCGACAGGCTTTTCGCGCAAGCGGGAGCAACAGGCACAATCCTTGGGACAGTGACCGACAACACCGGTGCGATCATTCCCAACGCAAAAGTAAAGGTAACTAATACTGGAACGGGCGCTGTAGTCAATATGACTACGAGCTCATCCGGCGACTTCAACGCTTCGTCATTGAACCCTGGAAGCTACTCCGTCTCAGTTGAGATGGCGGGCTTTCAAAAGTCAGTGACCACCCCATTTTCTCTGGCAGTTGACCAGAAGATTCGCGTCAACCTGGAGTTGAAGGCTGGTGCCGTAACCGAAACCGTCCAAGTAACAGCGCAGGCAGTAACGCTGGATACGGATAGTTCCGCGATCGGACAGCTGGTAAGCCAGAAACAAGTTGAGCAGCTTCCTCTTAACGGCCGCAACTTTATGCAATTGCTGCTACTTGGCGCAGGCGCGGTCACAGTAGGCGGTGAGCAAGGCACGATGCGTCAGGGCGTAGGTAACGCCGTGAGTATCAATGGAGCACGTCCAGAATCGAACAACTACACTCTTGACGGTTTGATCAACACGGACACGGCACTCGTGACTCCGGCGGTGGTTCTATCGCAGGACGCAATTCAAGAGTTCAAAGTACAAAGCGGTACTACTCGGCTGAGTTTGGATTCAGCGCGAACCAGATCAACCTTGTCAGCAAGAGCGGCACGAACTCTATCCACGGAGCACTCTTCGAGTTTGTCCGTAACAATGCGTTTGATGCGAGGCCGTTTGCAACGGCTCCGAATTACAGCACAGGTTTGCCTACTTTCAACCCCAAAAAGCGTCAGAACCAGTTTGGATTCGTTGCAACCGGTCCGGTCTATATTCCTAAGCTCTACGACGGGCGCAACAAGACCTTCTGGATGGCGAACTATGAAGGCTGGCGCATCATCAACGGCATTAATGAACAGGCAGCTCTTCCAAACCCAGCGGTTCTAACGGGCGACTTTTCCGCAGAGCCTTTGAATGCATACGGCACGCCCGCTTGCGCCGCTGATCTAGCGCAAACTCATAACTGTCTCCCTGTGGACCCACTCACCGGTCTAGCCTTCCCTGGAAACAAGATTCCTACTGGCCGCATTAATTCACGGCTTGCGCAGGCTGCTCTTAGTGCCGGTTTTTGGGAGAAACCGAACACGGGCGCGGTTAACGTTGCTCCGGGAATCCTCAACTTCATCAAACCCGTTGGATTGCCGTTGACCACCAATCAGCAGACCTATCGTCTGGATCAGACCTTAGGGAAGTTAGGTAATATCTTCGGACGCTACACCCACTCGACGTACCAGAACAGCAGCCTTGGAACCGCCTCTCTGGTCTACGGCCAGCTTACTCAGTACGAGAAACAGACGAATTGGGAGGTGTCTCACACCATCAGCATCGGGAGCAACAGCACCAACAACTTCCGTTTCGGCTACCTTGACGCAGCGGCACCGCAGGGAGCAACAACGCCACCTGCGTCTTTCGTCTCTTCGCTGGGCCTCACTGGAGTCTTCACAACGTTTTCTGCTCTACAGTTGAGCTACCCTAGCATCGGTATGTCTCAATACTCGGGTGTAGGCGGCCCAGGCAATGCCTATACCGGATCGGACCAGCCGGCATGGGAGTATGCTGACTCCTTCACTACTGTTCGTGGAAGAAACACGCTTGGCATTGGCATCGACTATCGCCGCTGGAGGCTGATCCGTAACCTGGCGGACGACTTCCTTGGCGACTATGGCTTTAGCGCCCCAACTATCAACAGCAACGACACCGGTTGCGTCACTGTCAAGTGCGGTACCGGCAATGCCGTGGCCGATATGTTGCTCGGATACTACAGCGGAGCCTCTGGATTTCAGCCCGGTCCTCTCAGCCCAACAACTGAGGCTGGTAACCCTCAAACGCATATCTTCAGCTATCTCGCACCGTATGTGCAGGATGACATGAAGGTGACCCAAAGACTGACCCTCAACCTGGGCCTGCGCTGGGATTACCGTGCTGCAGCGTACGAAGAAAAGGACCACTTTTTCTGGCTTGATACTGCGAACCCGAGAGGCGGGCTTTGCTACGCCGACAAAACGTTGGGAACGAACGGAGTTGCATCCGGTCTTGACGCTGTAGGCACCCCCATTCTGCGGTACTGCGGTTCAAACGTTCCCCATGCCGGCTCGAAGACGCCCTTTGCTCCACGGTTCGGTTTTGCTTACCGGTTGCCTGGAGACAAGACCGTCATCCGCGGCGGCTACGGAATGTTCTGGGATTCCTCTGAGGGTCGTGAAATCGATAACTCAGGCGACATCTATCCCTACAGCATCCGCAGCTCCCTCAACCCCACAACGAATTCCGGCGCTCCGAAGCTGACGAACAACCTGTTCCCAAGCTACGGTGCACTTGGACCGTTTCCTGCTTCTACTCTGACGTTCCTGGCAGTTATCGAATCTGATAATCCGCTCAACCCCTATGTTCAGCAGGTGTCGCTTTCCGTGCAGCGTGAGCTGGCAAGGAATACGACGTTCGAATTGAACTACATCGGAACAAAGGCTGTTCATCTTCTGAATCGGCGTGACATTGCGCAGCCACTGGGCATCGCTGCCTCGGACCTGCCGTTCTGCCAGACCAACCCAAATGATGTAGCCCATAATTGCCCACCCTCTACCCGTTTGGCGTATAAGAACTTCCCTGGGATTTACATCAACAGCGACTGGCACGGTTACTCCCGCTACAACGGACTGAATGCGAAGTTTGAACACCGCACCAGCTCGTTGGCAGTAACAGCGATCTATACCTGGGCCAAGAGCACTGATGACAAGTCGGCGGCGGCCGGAGTTGGCGCCACCGGTACCGGCTTCCAGGGCTTCCAGGACAACCACAACCCCCAGAAGGACTACGGCCCGTCGGACTTCGACGTGGATCACCGTTTCGTTGCCAGCTATGTTTGGGATCTTCCAATCGGACGCGGCAAGAAGTATCTTGGCGGAGTTGGCCGGGCTGCCGATCTAGCGGTTGGCGGTTGGGAACTCACGGGCATCACAACCCTCCAGACCGGTTTCCCCTTCGGTATTGGAGCTAGCGATACAAATGGTTTGCTGGGCACCTTTGCACAGCGGGCTAACTATACGCCGGGATGCGATATCCACGGTGGTCTTACAGGGAAGTTCCAGCGTTTGAACATGACCTGCTTCACCCAGCCAGCGCCAGGAGTTTACGGCAACACATCGCGTAACTTCCTGCGTCAGCCGGGCCTGAACAACTTCGACATTGGAGTTGGCAAGAACTTGAACATCACTGACCAAGTGAAGTTCACTTTCCGCGCAGATACGTTCAACTCCTTCAACCATCACCAATACGCGATCAACGTCGGCGGTCTGGCAACATCAGGATCGGGCGGCGGTTCGGCAATCGATAACAGCGTCGGTGGCACCTACAAGGGGCAACTGACGAATTCATCGCCTGGCCGTATTATTCAACTGAGCGGAAAGCTGACCTTCTAACTCAGTACCTTGATTCACCTTTACTCCGCCACGCCAAATCTGGCGTGGCGGACTTTTTTCTGCAGGAGATACACTACAGCGATGACGGGTACACGATTGAGCTTGGGCAGGATTTTGGCACTCTGGTGCGTATTGCCTCTGGCGGCACTGGCACAGACAGGCGGAGACAATGCAGCGGCACAGTATGCAGCTGCCGGACAGCACGCCCTGGCGGCAGGCCAGTACGCTGCCGCACAAACGAATTTTGAGAAGTTGGCAAAGATGGAGCCGAGCGTTGCAGAGGTGCACGCGACGCTTGCGGTGATCTACTACAAGCAGCGTGAGTATGATCTTGCGGTGCGTGAGATTCGAACGGCGCAAAAGTTGAAGCCAGGTCTGCCAAGACTGGATAGTCTCCTGGGGATGTCACTGGCAGAACTTGGGCAGTTCTCCGAGGCGTTACCTGGACTGGAGAAGGGTTTCAAACAGTCAGCCGATGCAGAGATCAAGCGCATGTGCGGCTTGCAACTGTTACGGGTCTATACCGCATTGGACCGCGATTCCGATGCCGTGGAGACGTCGCTTGTGCTGAACAAGCAGTTTCCAAATGATCCAGAGATTCTGTATCACACGGGCCGAATCTATGGAAACTTCGCTTACCTTGTAATGCTGAGACTCCATGACAAGGCCCCCGGCTCGATTTGGATGCTGCAGGCCGCTGGAGAGGCTAACGAGAGTCAAAAGGCATACGATGCGGCGATCGAGGACTTCAACAAGATCCTCGCTCTTGACCCAGGGCGGCCCGGGATCCACTACAGGCTTGGACGCATCTATCTGGCCCGCTTCGCGGATACACGCAAAGCAGAAGAGCGCGATTCGGCTGTACGGGAGTTCGCAGCAGAGCTGGCCAACGATCCGGGCAACGGAAATGCCGGCTATGAGATTGCAAAGCTTCATGCCGACCTCGGGGACCTGGATGCAGCACGCCAGGAGTATGAGCAGGTGCTGGCGCGGTTTCCTGATTTTGAAGAGGCACTGGTCGGTCTTGGGGGAGTCTATTTTGCACAGCAGCATCCAGAGCTTGCTGTGGCCCGGCTGGAACGTGCGACACGACTGAAGCCAGAGGATGAGGTGGCCTGGTATCGCCTTTCGCAAGCCGAGCGTTCAACTGGGAACAAGGAAGCGCAGCAGAAGGCGTTGGCGGCCTTCCTGAAGCTACATAACTCCACTCCAGCTACGCCCCGCAAGCCCCAGACTGACGAAGAGGTTACACCCCAGCAAATCGGCGGAGACGCTCAACCGTAGGCAGTGGCAGGATTGTTCCTCTCTGGCAGGTTGGCGGCTCTGAGGGCGGTCGTTCCGCCGCTAAATCTGCAGGGCGTTCCTGGAGGACAATCCAGCTACGCACGGTTATACATAGGGCTCTGCATGATGCTTGAGGTCTTGCCCTGTGATACGGCGTGGGGATTCTGCCACAGGATGTTTGCGAGGAATAGCGGTGGCGATACCGCTCTCTGGAGCGCTTCAAACCCAATACAGGAGGGCATGCGCGCCCGTGATGAGCAAGCGCGGCTCGGGGACGACCTAGAGGCTGTAGCTCCAGCCCTCGTTGCGTAGGGTTGCTGGCGCTTAAGCCGAAGACGCACCACCCTTTTCGAGTGGTGCGTCTGTTTGCAAAGGACAATCTTGTTCGTCCAATTGCCGGTTGCTACTGATTACTCCCTGGTTCCTGCAACAGAGTAAACGCGTACCGGTCCGAGAAGGCCTGACGACTGCAACGGTGAGTTTGCTTTGTAAGGCTTCACGGTTGTGAAGGTATATTTTTTCGTCGCATCCGGTTGCTGATCGCCGATGAGCCGGTTGACCCAAGCGTTCGTTACCTTGATCGATATTTCGTTTGCACCTGGCTTGAGAGCGGTGGTTGCATCCACACGAAATGGCGTATGCCAAACAAGACCAAGTGGCTTGCCGTTTACGGTGACCTCTGCGAGGTTCTTCACATCGCCCAGGTCGATCCACATGTGTGCACCTTTCTTGAACCAGTCTGCCGGAGCATCGATCGTCCTGGTGTAGGTGCCGGTGCCTGAGAAGTACTTCACTCCTGCGTCCGGGTTGCTGTTCCAAGATGAAAGCTCGTCCAGAGTGATTGACTGGGGAGCTCCGCGATCCGGCTGGAAGCTCACCTTCCACGGGCCATTCGCCGTCGCAAGCTGCGTCTCCGTCTGCTTGGGCAGCGTATAGGAAGCAACCGTGGTTGGCTTACGGAACACCACAAACACAGTGCCCCACGGCTCCAGGTGCAACGGTACCGTTGTGTGGCCGTTCTCGATCTTGTAGGACACGGGGAGTGTCTTACCCGTCTCGGCGTACCACAACTCTGGCACTCTACCAGTTACCCGGAAGGTTGCATCGATCGTCTCGTCACGATCGTTGCGGTTATCGACGAAATAGAGATCGCCAGCTGCGAGTTTGCGATGGACGAAGAGCATGCGAGCGTCGGTCTCCGGCTTGGTGTAGTCGAAGTCCGGTTCCACCTTCAGAGCGCTAAACACATCCTTCAGGTCCTGGCCTGCGTACACTGTGCCTTTGCCTACCTTGTGTACCCCGGTGCCATCGCCAAACAACTCGTCGTTCAGCTTTTGGAACTCGGCCTGATCGTCAGCCAGGCTGGGATCGTCGACCGGCTTCGGACCTGCAACGGTTGCACCATCCTGAACCAGCTTATGAATAGCGCGCAGTACCGCCAACGACATATGCTGGCTGTACGGATCGAGCCCAAGAACGCGGTAGTTCATGCCGCTTTTGGTCGAGATGCGGCCATTGGCGACAGTCAGTGCATGGATCAGACCGTCGGCGTTGATGTAGTCAAAGCCATAGCCTGCGGGTACGTTGGGTGCCTTGTCCGCAAAGATTGCGGTAAGGTTGGAGTCTTCACCGTAGAAGTAGATCAGGTCTGCGCCGAAGTGACCCTGCTGCAGCAAATAGCTGCTGCGGGCAAGGTAGTTGATCCAGGGACCAGCTTGTTCCGCCCATGTTTCGTTTCGGTTAAACCACTGTCCGAAGGGTCCAAGCGTCAGTCCAGGCGCTTTGCCCACCAAGGGCTGGTGCGCTGACTCGTGAATGACAAAGCGGTTGATTCCGCTGAGCAGTTCCTGATCCGCTGTTGGCTTGAGCGTTGCCGGAGCCCATCCCCAAGGCGCCGCGGCAGCCGTCATTGATTCGGCGGCAGCGATATTCTGGCCGTAGATATGGGCCACCGATGCCGATTCGCGATCATCCGCGTTGTACCCGAATTGCTCTGCGTTGAGCCCGGGGACCTGGGTCCACATTGCGCTCATCGGAATTTCATTGAGCTTCTTTACTTCCATGCCATCTGCAACAAAGGCACGTCCGCTCTCATGTGATTCGCCATAGTGACCGATGCCCCGCTCTTTGAGGGAGGCCTCTACTTGTCCGTAATGCTCGTCGGCGATTAGATCGCCAATGGTCTTACGGAAGTCCCACAGGAACTGGTCGCTGGCCTTGGCGCTCTCGACCACCTGTCCGGTGAGCACTGGCATCCAGGGCCTCGGATCGTAGCCACGCCGTTTGGTGAACTCGGCGATCATATTGTCTGTCCAGTTCTGTGATCCGGCCTCCCAGCTATCGGTGATCACGAATCGGATACCGCGCTTGCCCATGTAGTCGGCGCCTACCGTATTCTTGTAACTATCCAGATAGGCATCCATATAGTTCTTCACGAAGTGGCCGTTCAGCTTGTCTACTTCGAGCCCGGTAGCCTCTGCGGTTGCCGGATGGTTCGTGATTCCCAGTAGCGAGTATCCGAATCTTAGAACAACCCAATTGCCAGCTGGTGGTGTCCAGTCGAGGGTTCCATCAGCGTGCATCTTCGACGTCAGGTCAATGACATCAGACTTTGCAACGGCCTCGGTTGGAGCAACCTGCGGAGTTGCAAAAGCATAAAGGTCTGGCTGCGGGGTGAAGGCGGCCTTCTCTTCAAACCGGTTAACTCGCGTTCCCTGGTGTAGCGTCAATTCTGCAATTTCATAGTCGGTTGGAGGCGCTCCCATCTTTAGCCCAAAGGACTCGGGGTCAATGCCGCTAGCCCAGGCTGGTATCGGGGGCGGGGGGCTCCGCTTGAAGACGACGCGGAAGAACTTCGCACTCACCGGCAGGAAAGAGACGGTATGTTCAGGGGCTCCGCCGTCGGGCAGTTTTGTGACGAAGCGGAAGGTTTGCCCGTCGTCACTTGCCTCAAGGGATTTCTCCGGGCTTGCCAAGCCGGCGACCATTGCTGCGATCTCACCGAATTCCTTGGTGACGATCGTGACAGCGCGCAAGGTCTGGGGCTCAGCGAATTCGTACTGGATCCAGGCACTTTGACCAGCTGGCGGGATTGGCAGCCTGGTTGTCTTCTCCAAATCCCCGTCGCTGAGGATCTGCGGGTCAGGGGCACCAGCGCTCGACGTGATCTTCGGGTGCAACGCTTCGCCGGACACATCCGTTGCAGCCTTGCGATAGGCAATGACTGCCGCATCGGCATAGAACTGTGGAATGGGAGCAGAGCCCTCAGGCGCGGCGAGGAGATCGCGAATGCTCAGATTCTGAAATGCGCCAGTGTTCGAGGGCGGATGAGCCAGAGTTCCCGTGAATGGCTTGCCGCCTTCGACGAGGGTCTCGCTCCACACATATTTTTTCATTCCCTGCGATGCCGGGACCCATGGTCCGCCCGTCTCGCTCCAGCCTGGTGAGCCGGCAATCGCTTCTTCCAGACCTAGTTGGTCGGCCAGGGTGGTCGCGTACTTGAACGCATCCTTCCATTCAGGGGTCATGTACGCCAGCCGCTTGTCCACCACCTGAGGCGTCGCGAGGGCTGCGTCAAAGTTTTGAAATCCACCCAAACCGACCCTATGCATCCACTCCAGATCCAGCTTAATGCCTTCCTTGGAGATGTTGCCGTTCATCCAGTGCCACCACACCCTTGGGCGCGCTGCCTCTGGGGGATTCTCGAATCCCTTTTTCAGGGAATCCGGGTTGTTCTGCGCTGTGGCGCTGCTCACGCCGAGTACCATCGCCATACTGGCGGAGATCAGCTTCTTGGATCGAGGGTTCATAGGACCGCCTTTTTTACTCATTTTCTTTTTGCTCTCGCATGGACAGATGTGGATTTTGTGCCGGACGATTGGAGGCATTAAATGAGTCCTGGCCGCGGCGCCACGAATAATAGCACTCGCTCAATACGATTGGAAAATAATTTCTCATTTGAATTTCATGGTCTGGCGGTGGTATTCTCGGCGGCGTACTAAGTCCCTCTCTATATAGGTGCAGGATTCTTTTAAGGTCATCACCCGGATGGCTTGAAATGACCTATTCACTCTAAGTTCTGTTGATGTATGTTTGTTAGCGCGCAAAGCCAATTTCACCGGAAATAAATCAGCCAGGAGTTGTATGACACGTTCCCGCATCGCACGCCTGAAGATATCGCACCTTTGCCTCGGACTATTGTTCTCACCTGTCATCGCAGCATTTGCAGGCGGGCAGATTGCCAAAACTCTTTCGACGAAGCCTGTGGGACTCCGTTGCGAATCGCTGGTGAATCCGCTGGGGATTGATACTCCGAAGCCTCTGCTCTCGTGGCGTCTGCAGGACGGCAGTCTGGGCGCAAAGCAGACAGCCTATGAGATCAAGGTCTTCAGTAAGTCTCCGCTGGCGACGAATCTAAAGGGTGATGTATGGGACAGCGGTCGTATCGAGTCTGACAAGTCGATCGACGTGCCGTACGACGGTCCAACGCTGAGCGCTGAGAAGCGCTACTACTGGCGGGTGCAGGTGTGGGACAAGGATGGCAAGCCCTATCCGGCGAGTGATGTGAGTTGGTGGGAGACCGGCCTGATGTCGCAGTCAAACTGGACGGCCCAATGGATTGGATACGAAGATCCCGAGATGCACGGCATTCGTGAGTCCGGCGCGGTCTGGATTACCAATGCGGCAGCCAAGCCATCTGCTCCCGCAGACACACATCATGATTTCAGGCTGCAGTTTTCACTTGATCAACCGGTGAAGCGCGTAGTTCTCTACACCACTGGCAAGGACACCGCGGCCGCGTGGGTAAACGGGAAGCAGGTGATGACGGCGCTTCCTCTCACGCCGTGGAAGCAGAATCCGTGGGGGACCTATTTGCGTGAGGACGTGACGTCTTCCGTTCATGCAGGCAGCAATCTGCTGGCGATCGGAGTGACTACTTATTTGATTCCGCGAGAGCCGTCGGCTCCCACTCGTTCTCCTATGAGTATGTGCCTGTATATTGTGTTCGCGGACGGGTCGACGAAGATGCTATCCAGCGCTTCGAAGGATTGGAAGGCAGAACTGGATGCTCCTGACGGATGGTGGGAGGACGGGCTTTCAGGATGCTTCGTGGAAGCAGGCAGAGCCTTTCAAGCCCAGCACGGATAGTTTTGGAGGTACTGATACCGGAATACCATGGCCCACAGGACCGGTCGCTTCGCTCCGCCACAAGTTCCAGGATCCCAAGGCCGTTACGTCCGCGCGTCTGTATGCGACTGCTCTGGGTGCCTACAAGTTTCATATCAACGGCAAGGTGGTAGGCGACCAGGTTCTTGCTCCGGGCTGGATGGACTTTCGTGAGCACGTTCCGTATCAGGTGTATGACGTGACGCACTTAATTCAACGTGGCGACAACGCGATTGCTGCCTATCTCGCACCGGGTTGGTACAGCACGCCGCTGATGTGGTTCCGGCAAGGCAACAATTACGGCACCACCCAACCTGCATTGAAGGCGCAGTTGCGATTGGAGCACGCGGACGGCAGCGTAGATTGGATTGCCACCGATGCTTCGTGGAAGGCGGAGAATTCGCCAATCCTGCAGGCGGAGATCTATGACGGCGAGACCGTGGATGCGCGCAAGGCCATCGCGGGATGGGATACGGCAAGCTTCACCGATGCGGCATGGAAGCCAGCGATGGTGGTGACTCCGAAGGAGCCGCACATTATTGCTCAGTACTTCCAGCCAATCCGCGAGCACCAGGTGATGACGGCAAAGGCGATCACCAATCCTGCTCCAGGGGTGTATGTATTCGACTTCGGTCAGAATATGACCGCTGTGCCACGGATACGAGTACATGGCGATCGAGGCGACGATATCAAGCTGCGCTTTGCGGAGGTCCTGAACGAGGATGGAACGATGTATGTGGAGAATCTGCGCACCGCAAAGGCCACCGATCATTTCATTCTTGCGGGCAGCAAGGTGAATGGAGGAGTGGAAGAGTATCAGCCGCAGTTTACCTTTCACGGTTTTCGATACGCCGAGATATCCGGTTTGAAGAGTAGGCCAACGCTGGAGACCATGAAGGCAGTTGTACTGCACACCGACGCACCGTTTACGGCGCGATTCAGCAGCGGTGATCCAATGGTCAATCGGCTTTGGAGCAACGTCATTTGGGGGCAGCGCTCGAACTTCGTGGGTCTCCCAACGGACTGCCCGCAGCGTGATGAGCGACTTGGCTGGAGTGCCGACGCGCAGGTCTTTTGGCGTACCGCAACTTACAACATGGACCTGACGACGTTCAGCCAGAAGTATGCCGCCGATCTTCGCGGTACGCAGGTGGGTACGGCGATGTACGGAATCTTCGCACCAGGGACCGATCAGCCCAATCCGGGCTTCGGTGCAGCCTGGAGTGATGCCGGGGTGATCGTGCCATGGACGGGATGGGTGCAGTCCGGCAGCACACGCATCATCGACGAGAACTGGGACGGCATGGAGCGCTATCTTGCTGAGATTCTAGGGAAGAACCCTGATTATCTATGGCGAAACGGGTTTGGTGCGGCCTTCGGGGATTGGCTGACGCCGACTATCACGACTCCAGAAGACCTGCTCGCGACGGCTTATTGGGCGTACGACGTATCGCTGATGCAGCAGATGGCTAAGGCAACGGGTCGTACCGCGGATGCTGATCGTTACGCTGAACTCTTTGGAAAGATCAAGAGTGCGTTCCAGAAGGCATACGTTCGGTCGGATGGATTTGTAGGAACAGTCGATCGCTATCCGAGTATCCCGCCGCCGACTATCCATCCAACCGATGAGGAATTGAGCAAGGACCGTGCTGTCGAGACGCAGACAGGCTATGTATTGGCGCTGTATATGAACCTGGTGCCAGACGAACTGCGCCACGCTGCTGCGGGAAAACTTGTGGAGAAGATCAAGGCAAACAATTGGTTGTTAGGCACTGGGTTTCTTGGGACGCCTTACCTTCTTGAGGTGCTCTCGGATACGGGGTACAGCGATGTGGCTTACCGTGTGTTGCTGAACAGGGACTATCCCTCGTGGGGATATCTGATCGAGCATGGAGCTACCACTACGTGGGAGCGTTGGAACGGCGACACGATGCGGAGTGATCCGAGTATGAATTCTTACAATCACTATGCTTACGGTGCAGTTGCCGAGTGGATGTACCGCTATGCCGCCGGCGTTGATACGGTATCGAACGACGCAGGCTTTCATACGGTCTATTTGCACCCGAACTTCGATGCGCGAATTGGACACCTTAATTTTGACTACGACTCCTCGTACGGCACGATCCATTCCGGTTGGACCGTGGAGGGAGACAGCGTTACATGGAAGGTGACGGTTCCGCCCAACTCGACTGCGGTGCTCTCGACGGTAGCTACCAATGCCTCATCGTTCATGCTGGACGGAGTAGCTCTGGAGCAGAGCTCCAAGGTGCATGCAGGCGCGGCCGCCGGAGAGTTTGCACTTTCGGCAGGAAGCTACACCTTTACTGCTCATCTGAAGCCATCACCACAAATTGCGTCGGCAGCACGATAAACAGAAAGCACAACTGGAGAATTCATGAAGTCATATTTTCAGCCTCGTAGATTTGGCAAGTATGCTGTGCTGGCCGTATTCGCATGCGGTCAGGTCATCCCTGCACAGCAGGTATCCACCGATCTACAACAAGGTTTTCAATCTCCACCAGCGAGTGCTCGCCCACGTGTCTGGTGGCACTGGATGAATGGCAACATCACGAAAGAGGGAATTGCGCTTGATCTGGAGTGGATGAAGCGGGTGGGGATCGGTGGCTTCCAGAACTTTGATGCTGCGTTAGGCACTCCCAAGGTGGTGGAAAAACGCCTTGTGTACATGACGCCTGAGTGGAAGGATGCATTCTTGTTTACTACCCACAAGGCAGACTCGCTTGGCCTGGAGATGGCAATTGCCGGATCGCCGGGCTGGAGTGAGAGCGGCGGCCCGTGGGTGAAGCCGAACCAGGCGATGAAGAAGCTGGTCTGGAGCGAGACAACGGTGGAAGGAGGCCAGCCATTTCACGGCGTGCTGGCTCCGCCTCCAACGCAGACGGGGCCGTTTGGCAATCTGGCGCAGGGTGATCTGATGGGTGCGATGGGCGGAGCCGATTCTCCTGCGCCTGCAGCAGACTTTGGAGCGGATAGCGCGGTTGTTGCGTTCCGCGAGCCCGCAGACGATCTGACGATGGCACAGCTGAAGCCGACGGTAACGACGAGTGCGGGTAGCGAGATCAACGCATCGTTGCTGTGGGACGGCGACTTGAATCATTCCGTGGTGTTTCCTGCTGCGACCCCTGGGCAGAAGAGCTGGGTTCAGTTTGAGTTTGCGAAACCGCAGGCGATTCAGGCGGTGACTCTCGCGATGGGTGGGCCGGGCGATCCGATGGCGCAGTTTCGAGGTGAGACCGGCAAAGGACCAGTGTTTGAGAAGAGCAATGATGGCGTGACGTTTGAGGAAGTTGTTCGGCTACCCACGGCGGGCGCCGTGCAGCATACGATGTCCTTTCAGCCAGTGAGCGCACGGTTTTTCCGGCTGAGCTTTCTGGATGAAGCCCCGGCAAAATCTATGCAGGGTGACATCGACTTGAGTGATTTTGGAGGGCGGCCTCCGTCGGGTCCTGCGATGCACCGTATTGCGGAACTGGACTTGCATGCCGGAGCTCGCGTGAACCGTTTTGAGGAGAAAGCAGCTTTTGCCACGCTGCTGGATAACTACGGCGTGGCTACACCGGAGACTTCCGCAGGGTCCGCGATTCCAGTGGCGGACGTGATTGACCTCTCGGGAAAGATGCAGAAGGACGGTACGCTGGACTGGACTCCACCGGCGGGCCGCTGGACTGTTCTGCGGATGGGGTACTCGCTGACTGGCATCACGAATCATCCGGCCTCGCCTGAGGCCACGGGCCCCGAAGTGGATAAGCTGAACCGCGGTTATGTGAAGGCCTACTTCGACGAATATCTGGATAAATACAAGGACGCGACCGGCGGCATGATGGGCAAACGCGGCTTGCAGTATGTCATCAACGATAGTTGGGAGGCCGGAACAGAGAACTGGACCGACGATATGATTGCGGAGTTTGTCCAGCGTCGCGGGTACGACCCGAAGCCGTGGATGCCAGTGCTGACAGGGCGCGTGATAGGCAGTTCTGCCGATAGCGATCGCTTCCTTTGGGACTTCCGCAGAACTCTTGCGGAGCTACTCGCGGAGAACCACTACGGCACTCTTTCGGCGGAGCTTCATGCGCGTGGGATGGGCCAGTATGGCGAATCACACGAGAGCGGACGGGCCACGATCGGCGACGGCATGGAGATGAAACGTTACGACGATGTGCCCATGGCAGCAATGTGGACGCAGCGGCCCGGAGTGAATACGGAACAGTACGGCTATAACGCGGATATTCGCGAGTCGGCTTCTGTCGCACATATCTGGGGGCAAAACCTGGTGGCTGCTGAATCGATGACGGCGGCAAGTAATCCCTGGGCCTGGTCGCCGAATACCTTGAAGCCAACTGCGGACAAAGAGTTGGCGATGGGACTTAACCGCTTTGTCATCCACACGTCGGTGCATCAACCACTTATCAACAAGGCTCCGGGCCTTGCGCTTGGGCCTTTCGGCCAATGGTTCAATCGGAATGAAACCTGGGCGGAGCAGGCGCAGCCTTGGCTTACCTATCTGGCTCGCAGCTCTTATCTGCTGCAGCAGGGAAAGTTCATTGCAGACATCGCTTACTTCTATGGAGAAGACAGCAATGTGACGGCCATCTTTGGGAGCAAGTCTCCTGACGTGCCTGCTGGCTACAACTTCGACTTCGTGAATGCGGATGCTCTGGAGCACAAGCTATCAGTAAAAGACGGTGCGCTGGTGACCGAGAGTGGCATGCGTTATCGAGTGCTGGTGCTCGATCCCTATAGCGCGCACATGTCCCTTCCGGTGCTGCGCAGGCTGCAGTCCCTGGTCCATGATGGCGCGACTGTGATCGGGAAGCGTCCTTTAGATTCGCCGAGTCTGGCGGATAACAAGGCGGAGTTCCACTCCATCGCCGAGGAGCTTTGGGGCAGTACGGCGGAGAACCGGAGCGTAGGGAAGGGACGCATCCTGCAACAGGAGAGCGTTGCCGAGGGGCTGCAGCAGGCAAAGGTCGCGCCTGATTTTATGTACGCGAAGCCTAGAGCCGAGAGCGATGTGTTGTTTGTTCATCGTCGGACCGCAACGGCGGATCTCTACTACATTGACAACCGTAGCGATAAGTCCGAGGCCATCAATGCGAGTTTCCTGGTCACCGGCAAGGCTGCTGAACTCTGGCATGCTGACACCGGCAAGATGGAACCCGCGTCTTACTCTATTTCGGATGGCCGGACGACAGTGCCGCTGATGCTGGAGCCGTATGGCACGGTATTCGTGGTCTTTCGCCATGCCACTCAGAAAGCTTCGCGCACGCTTCCGGCAGTGCACGAGACTGCTGTTGCCACACTGGACGGAGCGTGGGACGTCAGCTTTGAGGAAGGGAAGGGCGCCCCAGCTGCTGTAAAGCTGGACCAGCTCAAGTCCTGGAGTGAGAGTGAGGACGCTGGCATTCGATACTTCTCAGGTCACGGTACTTATACAAAGCACATCAATGTGCCAGCGTCGTCTTTCAAGACTGGGGATCGGCTTTGGATTGACCTCGGGACTGTGGCGAACCTGGCAGAGGTGACAGTGAATGGCAAGCCGCTTGGAATTGCATGGAAGTCGCCGTATCGCATCGATGCGACGGACGCTCTTCACGCCGGCGATAATGTGCTGCAGGTGCGGGTCGTGAATCTGTGGGTGAACCGTCTAATCGGGGATCAGCAGCCAAACGCAAAGCAGTACACGTTCACGGTGCGTAATCCGTACAAGGCGACGTCGCCGCTATTGCCCTCCGGTCTGCTTGGACCCGTGCGGGTGATGCGCGAAGAGCATGTACACGAGGCCAAGACCACGGAATAACGCTTCGCTCTTTATGGTGTCGTGATGCTGGGTTGGGCGCTGCTACGCATTTGTGTTCCTTCTCGGAAGACAGATGCGTAGCACGCCAGGCCGCGCTGATGAAGTGGCCGCCGGTGATATCAGAAGCTCAGGCGAGCTGCCAATTGGATATTTCTGGGATCTCCGACCGCCGTTGCCTGGTGAAAGACGGAGGAGGGGGCGGTTGGATAAGCTCCAGTACCGAAGGTGCCATTCGGTATCTGATCGTTGCGGTGGTTCAGTGCATTGAAGGCTTCCACAATCGCTTGCAATCGGAAGCGATCACCGAGCGGTATCGTGCGGCTGAGTCGGGTGCTGAGGTTGAAGGTGTCAAAGCCGATTCCGGCATTTCGCCCGATGAGAGTTCCGGGGAGTGCGTTGGCGCAGGTGTTCGTCGCGTTAGCAGTCAAGACATGGCCGGGAACGCAGGGCCGCAAGGCTGCGGTCTGGATGCTATTGACGCCGGTAGTGATGTTGAACGGAAGAGCCGAGTAGTACTGTAGGATTCCGCCAAGTTGAAAGCCGTGGGTGAGTTTGGTGAAGAGGCTGTGCGCGGAGTCCATGGAACTGTGCAGTGTGGCGTCGAAGACTATGCGGTGGCGTTGATCGTCGTCGGAGCGGCTCCGGTCTTCGGCGAGGTTGGAGTTATTGACAGGTGCGCTGAAGAAGAACTCACCAACGTTGTCGATGGCTTTCGACCAGGTGTACGAGACCCGATAGCTGCCCCAGCGGACGGGACGCTGAACGTATGAGACGGAGAGTCCATCGTAGTAGGAGTCGGCGCTCGAGGAGTACTGTTTGTTGTTGGCGTAGGCGGAGTTTGGACGGCACAGATTGACGGGATCGACGACAGGGTATTGCGGTCCACTAGCAGGTTGCGTGGCATAGCAGGTGGGCGTGTTGAGGTTGACGGAGATCAGCAGGTGCTGACCGCGCAGATGCTGATAGCTGACTGCCAGGCTGCTGGATGAGGTAATCTGCTGCTCAACTTCAAGGCTGGCTTGCTCGGAGTAAGCATTCCGCATATGCGGGTCCATCGTGCTAAGGCTGAGCCGAAGGTTGGACGGGATGTTGGTCGCGGTGTAACCGGTAGCGATGCTGGGGAAGATGGGTGCGCCAGCCTGACCGTACGAGAGAGCAATAGTCGTGAAGGTAGAGCTATTGATGGTGGTGCCGTTGTTGTTCGACTCAAGCGCATTTGAGAGCGCGCGCAATGGGATGCGATCGTAGAACAGGCCGAAGCTTCCACGAACCACGGTGCCGTGAGACTTGAAAGGTGACCAGGCGAATCCGAAGCGGGGCGAGATGTTGTTGGCGTCAGTGGAGAGAGTTTTGAGGAACTGCAGGTCATAGCGGATACCAGCGTTGAGAGTGAGGTCAGCATTTACTTTCCACTCATCCTGGCCATAGAAGCCGATGTTGGGATTGGTCTGTGGCACCACGAAGTTGCCGAAGGACTGTGTGAAGGTGCTGTAGATTCCTTTTTGAAAATTAGCGAGTGAGGAGAAGGCATAATTGCCGCGAATGGATTGCGGAAAGGTAATGGTGAGGTCATTGTCGAGGAAGTCGGCTCCGATACGGAGGGCGTGCGGGCCAGCCTCGAGGGAGAGGTTGTCGACGATCTCGTAGAGGCGATCGTGCCGAGCGGTTGGCGAGCCGGAGAGAGTGCCGAACGAGGCTACTCCTGAGATGCTGACGGCCGGGCCGACGGGGTCGTTCACTGGGGCCTTGAAGTTGCTATTCGTAAACTGGCTGCGCGTCTCGTTGACAGTGCGCGGAGTCAGACTGGCGATGTTGCTGATGGCGATCGTCTGATCCAGATCCTCAAGACCTGCCCCGGCGCTGATGTAATTTGTTCCGCCTACACCACGCGAGTTTTGACTCGTGACATGGTAAAGGCTGTAGCGGGCGCTCAGTTGATCGTGGTCGTTGAGGCGATGATCCAGCTTGGTGAAAAAGTTACTCGTGCGCACTGGGTTTGGATAGATAGTCGTGGGGCTGGTGGAACTGATCGCCAGCAATGCTCCGGGATATCCGACGGTTTGTAGACGGGCGTTGATCGCGGCGGCATTGGCGGGAGTGATTGTGATGATGCCGTTCTGATTGAGTTGGCGCTGCTCAAAGTTTGCGAAGTAGAAGGTGCGGTCGCGCAGGATGGGGCCGCCAAGGCTGGCGCCGTATTGAGCCTGGGTCAGCGGCAGGTTCGTGCCGGAGAGTGCGTTAGCCGCATTGAGACGCTGGTTACGCAGATAGCCGTAGAAGTCGCCATGCAATTTGTTCGTACCGCTGTTGGAGACGAAGTTGATGTAACCACCCAGGGCTCGGCCAAACTCGGCCTGTCCGCCGCTGGTGACGACTTGCATTTCGCGGATGACGTCAAGCCCGAACGAGGTCTGTACGAGTCCGGCGGCATCGTCGTTGGCGGAGAGACCATCGACGATGAAGCTGTTGGAGAAGTTCCGTTGGCTGCTAACAGAGATGCCCTGTCCACTGACGGCGGAGGTCTCGGCGAAGAGCTGATTGGCAGCAGTGTTCGTTGGCGAAACACCTGGTACGAGGAGAGCAAGGTCGAGGAAGTTACGGCCGTTGAAGGGCAGACTTGCGACTTCATCTTGAGAGATGGTTCCCGCGATCTGGCTCCGGTCGGTTTCGAGAACGGGAGCGTCGGCAGTGACAGTAACTGCTTGCGCCGAACCGGCCGATAGCACGATGGGTAGATCGAAGGCTGCGCCAATGGTGAGCGTCACGGAGCGCCGAGCGTCAGAGAATCCAGTCTCGTGGATCGTGAGTTCGTATTGGCCAACGCGCAGATAGGGAAAGCGGAAGCGGCCAACGGCGTCGGACGTGGTGCTGACGGTGGAGTTGGTGGCAGTCTGGAGCGCAGTTACAGTGGCGCCGGGAATGACTGACCCTGACGAGTCCGTTACCCGGCCGGCGAGAGATGCGTTGTTGATGGTCTCCTGGGCCAGGGAGCAGGGAACTAACGTCAGTGCTATGAGAGCAAGCTGAGAGATTTTCTTGAATCGAGTCACTATTCCTCCAGGTGGCTCGGCATACCGATGCAAGGTAGGCGGGCTCTTGTTTTTCATTCAGGCGAAGAGGAATGGTGTGGGAGGACCTCGTTTCTGTCTGGATCGGTCGAAGGTGACGTGTTGCTTCGCTTCAGTCTGTGCATGGACCGCTGGATAAGCACCAAGCCCAGCAAGGATTTGTTCTTGAAGCGTGGGATAAAAGCTGCGGTCGTGTGATGTGACCGGAGAAGACGGGTTATAAGGACACTGTTCCGACGCAACTCCGAGCTTGAGCTCTTCGGCTCTTTGAGCCGCTAGACTTATAGCGCCCATCGAGGCGGAGCAGTGGTGTTTGCCATGAACCCGGCAGCATACGGGCAGTAATGCGTCTGAGTCCTGACTCCCGACAGCCAATGGGGTAAAGAGAAACGCAGCAAAGAAGGCAAGCAGGAATGTGGCGCTGATGCGCCATATCAAGTTCGCCGGTTCGATGTGCTGCTTTTCAGTCATCTTGATCACGCTGAATCTTTTGACTTGATTCCCAGAGAGTCGTTCGGACAGGAGTCGGAATAAGACTTGGATGCCAGACCGCGGCAGAAGTCATCCGCGTAGGAATACAGGAGAGCCAAGGTTCACCAGGAATGACCGAACGGCATGGTTAACGGATGACTTGGATAAACCTTAGGTGTTAGAGGGAGATCGAGGTGGGAGGGCCACGTTTTTGGCGTGAGCGGTCACATGAGATGCGCCGCCTGGATTCGGTCTGCGCGATACCCGTCGGATGGCTCACCAGTGAGGCAAATACAAACGATGAGATCCGGGGATCCAGCAGGTTCGGGTGTGAGGCCACAAACGCACGCGGGAAATACGGGCACTTGTCGAGGGGAACGCCCATTTGCATCTCGGACTGAGAAGCAGTGGCACGCTGTCGTGTACTGAGCAGGCAGTGATGCATTCCATTCCTTCGACAGCAGGCCGGTACACCCGAATCCGCGTCCTTTCCCAGAGCGAAAAGGGGCGAAACGACGGGTAGACCGAAGAAGGCCAGCAAGAGAATGGACAGAAGTTTACGCAATATTTGGATTCAACCCTAAAAAAGGCCGCATTGCAACTCGATCACCGCAATTAGCGGTCAACTGCAGCACGCAGCTACCGTAGCATTGACGATCCCGTAAGTATGGAAGCATCGGCCCAGAACCTCTCGTGAAGTCTTGCGTTGGGAACGTCGGAGACGAGTCGCTCGGATTAAGTGGGGCGGTAGACTATGCGTATGGCAATCGGGCGTGTGATGGCGTTGGATGTGGGGAAAGTGCGCGTGGGCGTGGCGCTCTCGGACGCACTGGGCTACACGGCGCAGCCTCTGCTGACCCTCTGGCGCAAGAGCCGGGGTGAGGATATGCGCAGCCTGCTACGGCTGATTCGCAAGCATGAGGTAGTGCAGATTGTTGTGGGGAATCCGCTGCACATGTCAGGTGACGTGAGCCCGTGGGCAGCGAAGGTGCAGGAGTTCGCTGAGGAACTGCGCGAGAGCTCTGGGCTTCCGGTTCAGCTCTGGGATGAGCGGCTGAGCTCAGTTGCAGCGCACGAGATTCTAAACGAAGCCGGACATGATCGAAGGGATCGCAAGTACGTTATCGATCAGGTTGCGGCGGTGGTCATTCTGCGTGGGTGGATGGAGTCAAAGGAACAAGCGGCAGCGCGGGCGGCACTGTTGCAGAGCGACCTCATCGAGGAAGAAGTCAGCAAAACGAAGGGTGGCTCTTGACGGTCGTGAGTGATCACCGGACGTCTTGAAGTTACTTTTTCGTCTCCAAAATATTGGAGCAAGTCCAAGCTCTCCGAGGAATATTGCCTCGTCATAGAAAGGCCATGTCTCGTAATGGCCCTAAATCCCTAAGTCCGTGCGCGTTACGTGCCTTCCCATGCTTTGGCGTTTTGGGCATCTGATTGCCATAGCCGCTATGCAGCACGATAGGAGACTTGGTCATGAGAAATCAAATGGGAAAATTAGCATTACTCCTAATGTTCACTTGCGCGTCTGTTTTGACAGCCGCCCGTGGCCAGGAGGAGAGAAAGAAACCCGAATCCTATTCCGGAGTAGCGATGGCCACGGGGGGAAGTTTGGGGGGAAGATCTACTTGGTTTGATTTCAAAATCAACGAGTACACAACCGATGAAGAAGTGGAAAACTTCGTCACGCTGCTCAGGGAAAAGGGCCAGCACGCACTGCTTAACGCGCTGGGGAAAGAAGACAAAGGCCAACTGAGTGTGGTAGGCCGCGTAGGTAACCCGATTGGGATCGCACGCAAGCGACAGCAGGGGACAAAAACAATCATCACTATAGTGACTGCCCGCGAAATGCCATTTATTGAGTTATATAGAAACAATCGATCTGTCGATTATCCCTTTGGGATCCTGCAAGTCACCCTGAATGAGAAGGGTGAGGGGATGGGACAAATCATGATTGCGGCCAAGCTCAAGTTCGACAAGAAGAAGGGCCACTACGAGATTGAAAGCTATGGCAATCAGTACATCAAAGCAGCCAACGTTCGCCCTTGGAAATAGATGTTTAATGTCGACAACAACATCAGCGTCGGCGATTTCGGCTGTTATGGAAGACCTATCCCGCTGGGCGCGAAGATGCTGAACGAGGAACACTTCTTTCACAAGAATCGGCTGAACCGCTATTCGCCATTGATCGTGCGGTTCGACGCGGGAAATTAAGAGCTGTCTTCGAGCAAGTGGCTGGCCCCGACGGACTTTTTGGTTAGCGTTACCGACACCTAACTGTTTGCTCTGCCGAAAGGCCGAGCAAACTGAAATGGAGTCATTTCCATGAGCTCACAAGACGACATTCAACGATCCATTCTCCCGATTCTGGATCGCGGGGCTGGCGTAGTCCGCTACGACACGAAGGATCCGGACACCAAGTTCCCGCCAATGACAAAGACAGTTATCTTAAGCTGCGGTCTTATGTTTGTTGGAACTGGTTGCCTACATCCTAAGATTGGTCCACAGTCACTCCCACGCGACCGGTCTCTTTACAGCCTCTCGTTCACCGATTCGTGGAAAGAGGTGACGTTGTTGAATATCGTCAAGGTGCGATATATCGATCCACCTGTCTACGTCGACATCGGAAGTATCGTGTCCAGTTACTCGCTGTTGCAATTTAGTTACGACGTTACTGACTATGTCCGGTATGCCGGGAACTACAAGAACGTTACGGTGGCGTGGCAGTATTCCTGGATGGGAAGACCCAAATAGCATTCCGAGCAAAGCTTGGCCAGCCAGATTAATTCGAATCAACGGATATGCAAGGAATTAGAAATCCTTATGAGATTTTGCGGATTTATGCGTATGATTCCGTTACGCGTGCTGTCGATGTCCGCTATGAGAAAGAACGCGATAGATACAATAATCGGTAGAACGAGGATCAGAAAGGGTCTTAGCTTAGTGGGGTGCGTACTGTAGCCGAACAGCACGTTGGAGCATATGGCAATAACTACCATCAATATCCATGCCGAAATCGGGATGCGGTTCCACCAGGCACCTTGCGTATATCCCTCTGAATCGAACACGGCGTTCATTCCCGAAACAGCAAGGGATACAACAGGTGTAGGCTTCGCCTCAGCTGGTGTCGAAACGGCAGACCATAGATCGGTCTGCAGCTGAGACGTGGCGACATCGATCTGCCGAAGCCGGTAACTATTGCGCGTTTGATAGAACAAGATACGCTGTTCGAGATAGCTTCTGAGCAGGGCACGCACTCTTGCCGCATCGGCGGGTGGCAGCAAGCCTGCTCGACTGTATTCCGTCCCGATTGCATTCGCCTCTGTTTCCTCACAACTCTTACGGAGGTCGTACCGGCTGATGGCCATTGAAAAGGTAAATCCGACGAGAAGGCTGAGCAGTGTAATAGTAGTGGCCGTGACTACGCGGAAGTCTTCCTGTTCGTTTGGCTCAAGACTCCGTTTACTTTGAAGAAAAACGCCGGCGCGTACCGCAATCCATAAGACGGTGAGTGAGAAAGACGCAAAAACAAGCGGGAAATTCAATATTTGACTCACAAACTATCCTTTGGAAATAGTTAGTTTCTAGTAATTAATCAGTTTGGCCTAACCCATTCTGCTGCTAGGTTTATTTGATGGTGATGCGGAGCATTACGGGCACGATCCCGGAGCCGATGGCAGGACTCGATATCGGAATCGGTGCGGCAGCAAATGCGCCTCGTGCAGGACGTCGGCTCTTATTCTTGGGTTGATTTTTGGTTGGTTTAGACTTATTTTTCGGTGGCGCTTCCTGAGCCATTTTCGGCGAACTCGACTCTGACTGCGGTCCTTTCTGACCAAGTCCCTGCGGCGAGACAAGGATGGTTGCCGCGGCGACCAGCATAATAGGAGCGGGCCGCAGTAGAGGCTTAGCAGTTAGCCTGAATTCGAACATCTGAGAATTGCTGCAAGTCATTTTCATCGGAAACTGCTCGGCAGAGTGATTAGCCGCTCTTGTTCGAAAGGCGCTCTTGAGTCATTTGTTTCTGCGCAACTGTAGGAGGCGATTGATGGGGCCGCGCAGCAGGACATAAGGCATGATGGCTAGGACAAAGGCGACGATCAAGGTTTCCCCGGGATAGATCCAGTGACTGACTTTGAGCTGATAAACGACGTCGAGAATGACCGCGAACACAAAGATCTTTCCCACTCGCTTCCAGCCAATCTTTATCAGTTCCTTTCGATGCTCTGGGCTAGAAAGCATTGCCCAGAAATAGGCTGGCTTGCCCATCTTTGCGTCTTTTACCCCATCAATCACTGCAAAAGTGGATGCCACCAATGGCTGTACCATCAAGCGAAAATGTAAAGGCCCGTCTAACCGGGCGAAAAGATTCTCAATAAATCTTTGCCAGTGCACCATAGGCTCAACCTTTCCTGTTTCCTGCGATCTGCCAAGGCCAGCAGCCTGTGCTGAAAGTGCAAGTGGCGCGCCAAACTGCACACTCGCTAACCGTAGGAATTTAAACGAGATAGGCGAGGAGATGGGGCAAGCTCTCTACCTGGTTTTGGAGTAGGTCCAACATATTGGAGTAGAGATTAACGGTTGGTAAAATGAGGAGACAACTCACAATTTCTCCTCGTGGCGGGATATCCACCCTTGGAGCTTCCCGTAGCTGAGACTGCGTTTCCGTCTACCCCGATGAGAATTTGTCGGCGCTTTAGCTCAAAGTGATGTTGGAGTAACTAAAGCCGTGTGAAGGAAGAATGCCACCGTTGAGCCCAACCTGACCGGGCGCCCATTTGCGCCTTTTGCCTCGAGTTGAACGATGCTCTCATCGTGGCTTATCCACCTGCGAGCGTCCCAGCCGAAAAACCGGCCCAAACTCGAGGGACCAATTTCCACGGTTGATGAAATTTTCATGCGAAAGCCAACTGAGGTTAGGTGGGGTGCCAATTCCTGGAGTATCCACTTTTGCAGTACGGTAGCGCACGATGTAGCCGGAACTCGTGGTCCTGATCTGAATCTGTTTTGGCGATAGCGTCGAGAATCTCGGGAGATCACTTCTTAATGGGCGGCGGAAAATTCTTCAAAAGTTTAGCCACGGCTTTATCGAGGTTCTTCAGCCGCTTTTCGGGATCCTTTGGAGGGTTCAACGTCTTTGTCGCAGATCCCCTCCAGACGAGCTGCTTGTCGGCTGGATCGTAGACATCGAAACCAAGTGTCCCAACCCGGATCGTCGAACTCGTCGCCGTTGTCATGCCGCCCATACCCCAACCCCAACCTCCGGTACCGTAGGTATTCCACTGCTGCTGGTGGGTGATGGAGACCTGGTAGCCGACGTAGAGATCAGCCGTATCGCCATCGGTCCTGGTGAGTCCTTTCGTAGCGAGCTGGGAGTCGAAAGAATGTTTGATCTGTTGGTCAAGAATCTGATCGGGTTCTTCCGCCCCACGAATCTTGACCCACATGTAGGTCTTGTACTTGGCGAAGTTCGTGCCTGATGCGGAGTTGTACGTTACGTCCTGCGCACTAGCTAAACCATACGACATCAGAAGAATGCAGACCAATGCAGCTAACTGGAACACGCGTTTGGTTACTTGTAAATTCATAGCTTCTCCAATCACAATTACGCGGAACACGCCCACGGTTTCGATTAGAAACTAGCAAGTAGAGAACCAAACGCTAATCGTCTTGCTCCATCGGGAAGTTACTCACTTACAAGCGTTTCACCGCTGGCGAATCGAGTAATAGAGTTTCCAGCTTCTCGAGTTTTGGAGCATACCCAAAATGATGGAGGAGGATTCACTGCGTCTCTATTGGCTATTCATGGTGGTTGAAGCATCTCTGAGAGGAAGCAACCGCCATCATGTCAGGCAATCTCGCGAAGATTTCTGGAAAATGAAGTAGTGAGAAGAATTGATCGGTACCTCTCTGGAATTAAACGCCTCGGACTGTCTAACACCTGTAAAGATGACCTACGACCATTTAGTCTCTACTTCCTGACAATCCCAAGTTTCTTCATACGGGCCTCCAGAGTAGTTGGTTTTAGTCCCAGCGTTTCTGCCGCGCCTCCAGGGCCCCTTATCCGCCAGTTGGTGCGCTGCAGCATACCGGTAATATAAGTCCGCTCCACATCCATGATCGTGGTTCCGTCCATAGCTGCAGTGATAACGCTGTCCGGCAACTCGGCTTCAAACACACGGCCCGGGTGGACAATCAGATTACGTTCGATCACATTGCGCAGTTCTCGCACATTCCCGGGCCACGAGTAGGCTTTAAACGCCTTCATTGTCGTTGCTCGCACGGCTTCCACATCCCGGCCCATCCGTCCGCCGAGTTCGTGCAAGAAGTGCCACACTAACATCGGAATATCTTCACGGCGTTCCCGAAGTGGAGGAAGACAGATGGGAAATACATTGAGGCGATAGTACAAATCCTCGCGAAAGCTGCCCTCCTTCACCGCTGCTTTCAGGTCGCGGCTCGTAGCTGAGATCACCCGGACATCCACATGAAGCGTCCTTGAGCTGCCAAGTCGCTCAAATTCACCTTCCTCGAGAACCCGTAACAACTTCGATTGCAATTCGAGCGGCAGTTCGCTAATTTCGTCGAGAAAGATCGTGGACCGGTCCGCCAGTTCGAAACGCCCAACTTCGCGTGTCAATGCCCCCGTATAGGCCCCACGCTCCCGGCCAAACAGCTCGCTCTCTATAAGAGATGCGGGAAGCGCTGCACAGTTGACATTCACGATCGGTCGAGACTTGCGCTTACTGCTCTTGTGGATGGCCCTCGCAATCAACTCCTTGCCGGTCCCCGTCTCTCCCAGGAGCAACACAGCCACATCAGTGCCGGCCACCATGTCGACATTCGATAGTACCCGCAGCATCGCTTGGCTTTGCCCAACGATCTCAGTGTGGTTTCCTTCGAGATTAATCTCCTGTTTCAGATTGGTGTTTTCGTACTCCACCAGTTCTTTCATATTCCGAATCTGCTCGTTAGCCTCTAGCAACTGCACATTCATATCTATAAGGCCCTGTTCTGCAAGCTTACGGTCGGTGATATCCGCAATGGTACTCAGAATCAGGAGGCTCCCATCAATCTGAATATGCGACATAGCGATCTCAACCTGGAATTTGCAACCGTCCTTCCGTACTGCGTCAACCTCCAGATCGCTACGCATGCGGTTAGCCCGTGGATGCGAGGTGAGATCCGAGAAGTTCGCCCTTTCACATTCTCCAAAATGTTTGGGAATAAGCATCTCGATCGATTGGCCCAGCAATTCTTCCTGGTTGTAGCCAAACATCTCGCTCGTTCGCGAATTCACCAGCACAAGCTTTCTCTCGCTATCGGTCAGAACTGCTGCAGTTGGAAAAGATTCGATGACGATCCGAAATCGCTCATCGACTGCTAGTGCTATTCGTTTCTGAGTTCTTGCAAAAGCATCGTCAGAACAATTCCGAGCAACCGTATTGGAAGATCCATCTCCAACAGAGCGTGGCAGCGATTCTAGATGCGGAAGTAACGTTGCACGAGCACTCATCGTAGTTGTCCCTCCAACAATAAAGGACTGATCGGAGTATCTTCCTGTTTGGTTCAGCGAACAGTGATTCAAATCACATGCCCCAATATCTGGGTCAACTTAGGATGGGGCCGTTAGAAGTCGATAGACGCTATTTTATTTATTTCGCGTCGGTGCTGTGTTCCGCGAATGAAACCACATCAATTCTCCCAAATATTGTAGTAACTCCGATATTTTGGGTGATCATCGGACCTATCTTCGAACTCTAAACATCATCTGTATCCCAACGTCTTACGTCTCAACACATTGCGCCGACGCCTTGAGTTTGGAAGCTGCTTTGCTCATAGGAACAACAGAAGGGACTTCGTGAGGACCGGCGGTAAAATCATGGTCATTTCATTTGTGGATATCAAAGCAACCTCAGAGAAGAGAGCGGACTTGCGCAGAGCACTTTCCTCGCTGTCGGGTCCGACAGAGGCTGAAGCAGGGTGCCTGAGTTGCCAGCTGTTTGAGCAGGTCGCGGATCCGAGCGTGCTTCGTCTCGAATCCCGTTGGGAGACACAAAACGACCTGCTTCGGCACATCCGGTCCGATAGTTACAAGAGATTGCTGCTACTGATGGAGTTGGGTACCGCCCCCCCGGCGATTGAGTTCTATACGGTTTCCGAAATGAGGGGCCTGGACCTCATAAAGGCAGCCAGAGGACGATCTGAGGGAGGCTGGGTTGCCGAGCGATAGGCGGGGAATGCAAATCTTTACCAATGCGGTATAGCGTTACCCAGTCGAAATTAATTCAACCATCCGGCTAAGCGTTATTCGGACCCCTCGGACCGGGTTGGTAAGAGTGAATGATCATGAAGGGAGTCAAAACTAGATGCCGGTCCCGTCTCATGGCTTGCCCCATCCTCGGTTGTGGGTTCTCTGGATCCTACTGATTCTGGCACACCCGGCGGATGCCCAGCGGCGCGACGTGGTGGTGATGAAGAATGGGGACCGCCTTACGGGCGAAGTGAAAAAGCTGGAGCACGGCCAATTATTCATTGACACAAGTTATGTAGAGAGTGCGATTCCCGTGGATTGGTTGAAGGTGGAGCGAGTGGAGAGCACATTCCGGTACCAACTGGAAGTGTCAGATGGAAAGCGGCTTGTTGGCACAATCCAGAAGATCTCTAGCGCAGAAGCTCCAAACCGAGATTTCATAGTCCGGAATGCTGGTATTGAAACTCGCCTGCGGGCCTCCGATGTCGTGGCCTTGCAAAGTCAAAAGATCAATGTCTGGAGACAAATGAAAGGTGCTGTCAATTTTGGCGCCAGCTACGTGAGCGGGAGCACGGATTCAGCGATCAACCTCGATGCATCGACTTCCTACCCCTCAACGAAGTTTGAGATTGGCGGAAACCTGACTTCGTCAGTCAGCGGAAAAACCGAGTCAGGCCGTACCAATCGCAGTTCTCCTGGCTTGGAGGCCTCGCGTTTGTGAAGGAAGCATACAGTGCCAATACTGGCCCGAATTCACACGACCAGAATGCTGAGGGCTTACTCATACTGAACTACGACTGGTATCGCTTCAACACTACTGAATTGCAGACGAGGTTACAGTTATATCCGGGTGTTTCCGACCCTGGGCGGTTCCGATCAAATCTCGATGCAAGTTACTCGGTCAAGCTCCCGCACGACGTGAATTGGAGCATCAGCATGTGGGATACGTATGACAACAGCCCCCCGATCAATGCACGGAATAATGAATTAGGTGTAAGCACCGGCTTTGGAATCACATTTTAATCTCAGGATGGATACTTTGCGTACAGATCGCGGAGCCAGATCCCTCACTTCTTCCAGCAGACAGAATCGTGTTGCTAGGGTTTTGCCGGCATGGACTCTGGAACCAAAGGCCGCTCGCGAAACGGAAGTCTCAGCTTGCGCACAGTTTCTGGCCAGAATTCCCGCAGGAGATCGAATCCCATGGCTCCCCCAATGCTGGAGCCCACTCGATCCGCACCCGGCAGGAATCCATGGTCATTCTCTGGGTGATATAGGTTACTCATCGCAATTGAGCTGGCAGTGGTAGCCCATAATGAAAAGTTCGGCACCCGCCGGCCTGAATCGCCTCTTGCCACAAATGTATGAGCGAGAGCATGCTTGATACGCTTACGAATTGGCCCACCGCCAAGACGATAGTAGCGTGGGTCTTGCCGGAAAATTGCGGGATAGAAGAACTTGCCGAAGAAGTTGTTTATTGCAATATCGGTATATGCTGCCCCATAGCGTTTGCCATACCCCTCTGCTCCTTGGCCCCATTCGCTATCGTAGTCTAGCCCCTGGGAAATGCCGGCGTTCACTCCAGCCGCTACGAATGAGAGTGGATCAATCGTGGTTTGAGTGAACAGGTCAAACTTTTGACGGACATCAAGAGAGCAGACCCTAACCCCGTTCCTCCAGCGCGACGGTACCGTCGTTAGCTCCGGTCTGCGAGCGATCCATGCGGCGACCTTTTCTAGCGGTCCCTTGTAATCAGCCGGGGAGAACAGCTCCACTGGCCGTTCACATAGTGTGGTCCCTGTCGCGACCTGGACGGTTGTTGTTGGCGTAGGTGCGTTGCTCAGGCTGTCTTGGTCTGTTTTGTCTGCATAGCTTTGCGATGAGTTTATGTCTCTGACATTTGGACGTAACTCAGGAAAGCTAGGCAGAGACAGGTGCTCTGTTTGCACCTCTGAACTGATAGATGCAATGTAGGACTTTTGGGATGGTGCACTCAGTGCGGTGCCAGCCAGTTCAACCAATAAGGCAATAGTGGCGACATACACGAATCGTAATTTGGAGGTTTCGCTCAAATCATTCGACATACATAGGACACCTTACGAAATACCTGTGCGAGAACCTCAAGTCCACAAGAAGGATCGGTGAGTATTGCAGAAGCAAAGCAATCACCTTTGTGAGGAGAACCATGCATAAGCCGCTCATGACAGCGCCGCAACCTAAAGTAAGGAGAGAAATCCGTCGCCAAAAGAATTAGGGGGAATTCTCATCAGCAATTTTTAAATCTTATGACGCTTCGTCCGAGTCTCCTGTGATCAGGGTCACAGCCTGACAAGACAGCTCGTTCGCCGGATCGTCCAAGCAGCATAGAGGCGTTCGGCGAAGTTGGACCGCTCGTGAAAACGAGGTGTAAGTACGTATTTATAAAACTCGCAACAACTGAGTTGTCAAAACATTGCTCGGTGACATGCGTCACTGTGTTATCAAGTGCAATAGGAGCAGGATTTGTAAAGAATCATGGAGATGGCGGCTATGAATTCTAAGCAGGGTTTCAGCAACGGGATTATCCGCGCTGTTCGAGAACTCACAGCGATCGTTTGCGTTGCCACACTCGTGACTGAAAACGCGGTGGCGGTGGGAACACCGCAATCTGCAGCTCCAACCCAGCAATCTGCAGTTCCAACGGAGCAAGCTGCGGCGAAGATACCGCTGGATCAACTGGACTCGCTGGTGGCTCCGATCGCTCTTTATCCTGATCCATTGCTCAGCCAGACATTGGTGGCTTCCACCTATCCTCTGGAAGTGGTTCAGCTCAAACAGTGGCTGGATACACACAAAGATCTCAAAGACAAAGCACTCGTTGATGCGGTGCAGAAGCAGGACTGGGATCCCAGCATACAGGCAATGGCTGCGCTGCCCGATGTAGTGAAGCAACTGGCGGACAACATCAAGTGGACCACGGATTTGGGGAATGCGTTTCTTGCGCAGCAAAGCGATGTCATGGATGCGGTGCAGCGCATGCGCAAAAAGGCAAGTGATGCTGGGAATCTGAAGTCTTCCGAACAACAAAAAGTTGAAACCAAGTTTATTGAGAGCAAACAGGTGATCGTGGTTGAGCAGGCAAATCCACAGGTCATTTATGTGCCAAGCTACAACCCAACTGTAGTATACGGAGCACCCATGTATCCCTACCCTCCAATAGCCTATCCCCCTCCGGGCTATTACGCGGCGGGCATGGCTATTTCGTTTGGTATAGGTATAGCCATGGGAGCGGCTTGGGGCGGCGGCTGGGGTTACCATGCCGGATGGGGTGGCAACAATACCATCAACATCAATAACAACAACAACTTCATCAACAATAGCAACAGACAGAACATCAGTGGCAATCGCCCATCTACTCAACCTGGCCGGGGCAGCAACAATTGGCAGCATAACCCGCAGCACCGCGGTGGCGCGCCCTACTCCGACCGAGCCACAGCGAATAAGTTTGGTGGCACTACCCGCGGCGATTCCATGGCTGCGCGGCAGGGAAGTGCGCAGCAGAACCTAGGTGGTGCGCAAGCTCGGCAGCAGCCTGCTGGGGGCCGCGATATGTCGAGTCGTGGAGGCGGAGGCGGAGCTGACCGCGTCGGCAATCGAGATGTATCCCGGAGCCCCAGTGCAGGTGCAACGAACAGAAGCGCCTTTGGTGGTGCCTCTTCCGGCATGAGCGGGGGACAGGCTCGCGCAAGTAGCTCGCGTGGCTCTTCCAGTATGGGAGGGGTCGGTGGTGGTGGTGGCCGTTCCGGCGGTGGTGGCCGTTCCGGCGGTGGACGGAGATAGGCAACGATAATGAGCGGGGAAAACATGACATCCAGACGATCTGGCTTTAACACGCTGAATACTCTCATTGTTCTTGTCCTGGTCGCTTGGTTGGGTATTGTGCCGGTGACCGTTGTTGCACAGGCACAGGCCGCACACCAATCAACGGCGCAGGGCCTGAAGGCGTTCGCGACTCCACAGCAAGCCGCGGAAGAACTGATCAAAGCCGCCGCAGCCTTCGACGTGCCGGAGCTGATGGCGATATTTGGCCCGGATGCCGAAGACCTTGTCTCCTCTGCCGATCCGGTCCGGGACAAGAACAACGCCATTGCGTTTGGGAACGAAGCTCGAGCCAGTCATTCAGTGAAGATAGATCCGGCGAAGCCGAATCGGGCGACCATCGTCGTCGGTCCAAAGGAGTGGCTCCTGCCGGTGCCCTTGGTCAAGAAGAATGGAAAATGGTATTTCGACACCAAGTCGGGCCGACAGGAAATCCTGTTTCGACGAATCGGAGCCAATGAACTGGACGCTATTCAGGTTTGTCGCGGTTTCGTAGAAGCACAAAAAGAATACGCGTTGCAAATCCATGACGATTCGGGTGTCAACGAGTACGCCAAAAAAATTATCAGCAGCCCCGGGAAGCAGGACGGTTTGTACTGGAAGAATGCGGACGGCTCATCCGGTGGCCCGATTGGCGAGGTGGTCGCCAAAGCACTGGCTGAGGGCTACTCTGTCGCGGGGGGAGGATACCACGGTTACTACTTCAAAATCCTGAAAGGGCAAGGTCCGGCGGCGCCGATGGGACGATTGGACTACGTGATCGAGGGCGTGATGATCGGCGGATTTGCTCTCGTCGCCGTCCCCGCCGAATACCGGGTGACTGGTGTAAAGACCTTCATCGTGAACCAGAACGGAATTGTTTACCAGAAAGACCTGGGGCCCGATTCACTCAACATTGTGAAGAATATGGAGCTCTACAACCCGGATCCAAGCTGGCGTCGGACAAATGACGAATGGCCCCAGGATGTTGCCGCAGCTAACCCATGAGTTATATTCTTCGACAGTTCCAAGCCGGTGGTGCCGGCTCCGTAGTCCATCAGATTATTGGCGAATTGGAGCGTTTTATGAGGATAGAGTCATGAGAATCCGACCGTCTGATGTGGCTAAAGCGCTTGGGTTTGTCTTGCTGCTCGTACCGCTCGAGGGCTGTTGTGGCAAGTATTTTCGGGGATCTAACGATATTGTGACGTTCCCTACTATCAGCCCACTCAATGCCAGCATACAACCGGGAACTACCCAGCAGTTCTCGGCGACGGGAACGTTCGCCACTGGTGGCGGTACCGGAGACGTTACGACTCAGACGACATGGACGTCGTCCGATCCTGCCATCGCCACTATCAACAATGCCGGTCTGGCAACCGGGATCGCATTCGGGACGGTAACCATCTCCGGCAACTGCCAGTGCTACATAACCAGGACCAGTTTGTCCGTCAGCAGTCAAGCGGTGACCATAACCTCGATCGCAACTACTCCGGCAAACGCAACCATCGCAATTGGCGGCACGCAACAGTTTGTCGCGACTGCAACCTACTCCGATGGCGCCAGCAGTGTCATCACAAGCTCGGCAATATGGACCTCGAGCGACAGCACAATCGCAACGGTTAGCAGCGGTGGCCTGGTGACCGGACTGACTTCGGGCAATGTTACGATCACCGCTAGTTCTGGCAACATCACCGGCTTCACAACTTTGACGGTGCAGTAGCGTCGGCGGGGTTAAGACGACCAACCAGTGGCTGTACTCCTACCGCTCTTGAGGGCGCGAGAGAGACTGAAGCTCCTTTTGCTTAGTTCTGCTCGCGAGCTCTCTCCTCCTGCTGTTCTTCAACCTTTTGCCAACTGGAATTGGGGGTGTATCTCTTCATGGCTTTGGCCAGAACATCGGTCCTCTTGCCGAGATCCTTTTGATACACGACTCCATCCTCGTCAACGATGAATGTCATCACTCCAGACGACCTGTATTCCGCCGGATAAGCCACGAAAGCGAAACCCTCGTTCATTTTGCCGTTTACGATGTAACTCTTTGCGCCGCCTGGGCCATTTCCTCCCTGACGCGTTAGAATGTGGTAATAGTAACCGCGGTAAGGAGTCGGAGCATCGTCTCGGCTCTTGGCATAGCCTTCAGCCGATGCCACAAGCGGTCCGATGGGGCTCTGGGGCGCGCCATCAGCAGCTTTCCAGTAGAGGCCATTGCGCTGCCCTTCATCACTGTTGATTTTCGGGGCGTACTCGTTGTGTGTGGAGTGATATTCCTTTTCTGCCGCCACGAGTTCCTGGCAAACGCCAATGGTCGATATTTCATTCCGGCCAATTCGCCTGTACAAAATTTCTTTCTTGCCCGCCTTGGTGTCGAAATACCACGCATTACCTTTGTTCACAAGCGGTATGGGCGTGGGCCAATTCTCCGCGCCGATATACAAGGTAGTGGTTCCATCCGGTTCTTTCACCAGACGGTGCATTTCCTGATACTTCTGTACGAAATTAGCGCGGCTGTCAGCGTCCTCGGCTTCGTCGCCCGATGAGACAATTTGCATTGCGTCTGGTCCGAGGATATCGAGCATTGTTTTTTGGTCGTTACTCTGCGCTGCCATGATGAGAGCGTTGCTCGCGTCTTCGGGAGATGAAAATGTCTTCTGGCCCTGCTGTGCCATGGAACGGATGGGAAAGCACCCCACCAACAGGATGGCGACGCTGGCTAATTTAGGAAGATTGGCCCAATGATATTTGTCGAAATTCAGTTTCGTTCGTCGCATGTATCTTCTCTCCATTTATAAATTTCTTGATCTACCAGGAACATAACGAAATTTCAATTACCGATGCCCACCACCGCGCGCCGCGCCACCACCGCGTGCTGCTCCGCCGCCACGTGCTGCTCCGCCACTGCCACGTGCTGCTCCGCCACCGAAGCTCATGTTTCCTCGTGACGAATAGCTCCTTGCCTGTCCGCCATTGTTGTAGCCGCTGAAGGCGCCCGAGCGGACGCCAGTCTGACCGCGGGGTGCAGCGTATCCTCGGGCAGCCTGCGTATTTCCATTGAAAGGCTTGATCGTTGCGCCGGGACGGTTGAAAACACCGCGGGACCCGCCGGTATTCCCTGCGTAGGTTCGGGGACCAGTTCCGGCGCGCGCGCCGATGTTACCGGTGGCAGGCCTGTTCCTCGCATGGGGGGCACCAACTCCTCCGCGTGCGCCTCCTCCTCGATAGAAATTGTTCCGGTTGTAGAACGTGGTGCTCCGGGAGTAGTACCTGTTGTGGTTATAAATTGGGTATCGGTGATGCCAATCGCATCCCCAATAAGGCCAGCCCCATCCAAAACCACGGAAGAAGCCGACTCCGAAGCCGATTCCGAATGAGAGGTAGGGGCCGCCATACCAGATTCCGGGATATGGGTACCAACCCGGCCACGGCAATATGGGATATCCGTAAACCAACCACGGATCATATGCGGGAACGTAAACGACATCGGGGTTAGTAGGCTGAATGATGACCGATGAATCTTGTGTTGTCACGGTTTGCTGCGGCGTGGTCTTAAGATTGCCTGCTGCTTGTGCTCGCTGACGCATCACTTGGACGGCATCCATCAAATCCTGTTGCTGGTTGTAGTAGGCATCGCCTAGAGATGACGTCCAGGAGAGGTTCTTGTCCATATTTCCAAGGACGGATGGAAATGCAGTGAGCGCCTTGACGCTCGGGTCCCAGGGTTGCTGGTCCACAGCTTGACCCAAAACTTCGCCCTTCAAATCAGGATGCGCTTGCACCCATCTGTCGGCCTGGACGACTTGCTCGGGAAACGTGGACGCCGCCAAGATCTGCGCCACAAGCGAATCCGAATACAGGGCAATCGGCGCTACCAACTGCTGCAACTGCTCGGGAGTCTGTTGGGCGTATGGCGGCGCCTGCACGTTCTGTGTCGAGGCTTGATAGGCGGACAGATTCTGAGACCAAGTCGCGAACAAAAGACATAACAGGGAAGCCAAAATCCGCTTGCCCAATCGACGTCTTGAGAACTCTGCGGCACGTCCGAAAATGCTCATGTTTTTGTACCTCCTCTGCACCTTCATCAGTTGAGGCCAATAGATAAAGATGAGCAAGACACGGTTTAAGCCGGAGTTTCAATTTTGAGCTTCGCATTCGTCGAAAACCTAGCATCCCCGCGCCGTCGTATCACCTGCAAGTCATGCACGATGCACGCCCTTTGTATACTTCAAAGCAGGTGGCAGAGCAGTGATTTGCATCACGGGTGCCTGTCTGCGGCAACACTAGATCCAGCTTTGGGACGCGCCAGAAACCTTCTAAAATCTTACAGTTCGCAAACGCTTCTCTTCTTCCGGCTTCAAGTACCCGAATGACTGATGCCGTTGATGGATTCGCCCGATGTTCCTAATCCCGCAACTACGTGCAGTTCTGGCGGGTCGGCTAGACGCATGATCGCGAAATTTTCTAGACGTGGCGCACGCTGAAGCACCTTTTGTTTCGATGTCCCCTCCGCGTCGTTATCAAAGCTGATGATTGTCTTGTTTTGGATCCCGATCTTCATCAGGCCACGACAGAAGCTTGCCAGGATGCCACTGCCAGAGAACGGATAGCCCTCTTCCGTGTCGATGAAGTAGAAAAAGTCCGACACCACCGGCCGCAACATGTCGAATGCTTTCCGGATGACCTTTGAATCAGAGCACTCGGTTCTTTAATCCATGAACCGAACTAAAGCACGCATGTGTGATGACCGTCACTTAATACATCTCTTTATTCCTGTCTTATGAGATGCATACATGATTTCCGTCACAGCCATTACGAAGTTCAGCACAGCGCGGATTGCTCAAGTGCTCGGATCGAAATGGAAGCAGCAACGATCCAGATTCCCTACGCGAAGGAAAAAGATGCGCAAACTGATTCGGCTTCTTCTCATCTGTGCAAGCGTTTCGGTACTTTTCGGCTCGCTGTCCGCATTGGCCCAAGTCGACCGACCCCTGGAAGGCGCCAAGATCGACCGATCCCTGGAAGGCGACAAGAAGTGCACTGTCTGCCACGATGAGAGTTGGAGTACGCCGATTCTCACCATCTACCAGACCAAGCATGGTGTGAAGGCCGACGGGCGCACTCCTGGTTGCCAATCCTGTCACGGTGCCAGTGCCGCACACATGAGCGATCCGGGCAGTAAGCCGCCGAATATCGTGTTTGGAGCCAAATCCAAGAACCTTTCGTCGGCAGGAGAGCGGAATGCATTCTGTCTCACCTGTCACGAATCGAGCGTCCTTGCTCGGTCGCACTGGTCGGGCAGCGAGCACGAAATGCGCGGCGTTGCCTGCACCGACTGCCACGAACTGCATTCGCCAAAGCAGAAAGTGCTGAACCCGCTGACCCAGGCCGACGTCTGCGCTAGTTGCCACAAGGCCCAGCAAGCCCAGATTCATCGCTTCTCGAGGCACCCGATCCTGGAAGGAAAAGTGAATTGTTCCAACTGTCACAACGTGCATGGCTCAGACGGACCGAAGCTCCTGGTCAAGCAATCTGTCAACGAGACGTGTTACACGTGCCACGCCGAGAAGCGTGGTCCCTTCCTTTGGGAGCATGCACCCGTTGTAGACGACTGCACCAACTGCCACACGCCGCACGGTTCGAATTTGTCGCCTCTGCTGAAGATGCGGGCGCCGATGCTCTGCCAGAGTTGTCACAGCGGCGATCACGCGAAAAACCTATATAGCGGTGCAAATCTGCCAGCCGGCAACGTAACCACGGTTAATGGCCAGCTGCCGCTGGGAAGCCAGAGCCCAGCAGCGCAGGGAAATGGACGCAGCTGTCTGGCCTGTCACTCAACGATCCACGGTTCGAATCATCCGGCCGGGGCCAAGTTCCAGCGATGACCGTTCAATTGGAGGCACTGAATTGACTACAGACGCGAAGATAACCAGTTGTGCGGCCCATGCGTTGCGATACGTTCGTGGTGGCATCATCGCTTGCTTGATGTTCTTCCTGCTGGTCGGGCACAGAGACCACGCGTACTCACAAACGACTGCCGCAAGTCAGACCACGCCTAAAAACACAGTTGATTTCGGTGCCGGCGGCGTAAGCGGCAGCTCATTCAAGTTCGGCGAATACAACGGCCTGCAGAATTCAGGACCGTTCGGTATAGGGAATTTCGATCTTCGCGGTGGCGCTCCCTATGACAGCAAGAGTACGTGGCGCTGGCACATGAAAGGGACGGACCTTGGCCTGGAAACACGCACCCTGTCCGCCGAGTTCGGCAAGCAGGGCAAGTACCGGTTCTTCCTTAGCTATTCCGAACTGCTGGCCAACCGCTCCGATACTTACCAGACCCCCTATTTAGGCGTCGGCACAGGGAATTTCACGCTGCCGTCAAATTGGATCTTTCCAGCGGTCCCGCAGGCCGGCGCCACCAGGCTGAACTTCCGGTCCTTTGATCCGATTGCCGGGGCGGGTAGCGTCTACAACAGCTCGGGCGTGCTGACCGCGCCTACGACTGCTCAACTGGCAACATTGGCCAACATCCGTGCTGCGGACGTTCCCGATTTCCAAAGCGTCTATCTTTCCACCAAGCGCACCAGGGTCGACGCCGGTTTACTCTACGACCCTTCGGACAAACTGGACATTCCACTCATCTACACGTACGAGCACAAGTCTGGTCTCAAGGCCCTTGGAGTCGTTACTTCACAGGTGGCGGAAAACAGCGTCACTCTTCCCACGCCGATAGACTTCGACACCAGTCAGGCGAACGCGGCGGTGAACTACAAAATCAAGCACCTCTACCTGTCAGTCGCTTATTACGGGTCGTTCTTCACCGACCATGTCAACTCCGTCACGTGGCAAGACGTGGCCGATCCGACCAAGAGTGCCACGCTGGCAAACCCACCGAGCAACCAGTTTAACCAGCTCACGTTTATGGCCGCGGAGAAGTTTAAGGACAACATGAAGCTTGTCGTCTCCGGATCGTACGGGCGCAATACCCAGAACGACCCCTTCCTGGGCCCCTCGACGGCAGCTAATGGGCAGTTGGCATTCGGCCTGCCCGTTCCATCGCTCAACGGGCTTGTGGTGAGCAGCTTGGTCAACGCGAAGTTCACCGCAAGGCCAAACAAGAAATGGAACCTCGTTGCAGCCTATAAGTTCTTCAACCGCGACAATCAAACCCCCGTCCATACTTACTTCTTCCAGGATGCGAACGAGTCGAAGAGCGGCACTTCGCCCTTCGTCGGTCTTTATGGAGTGCCTGTCGGGTTGGGAAGCAACACAAATATTTACCAGAATATCGCCTACAGCAAGATGACCAACCAGGCGGACGCGGAGGCGGAGTACGAAATCGCGAAGAAGCAGTGGCTGAAGGCCAGTTACCAGTGGCAGAGAATCGACCGCACTTGCCCCGGCAGCTGGATCGATTGCGCCGACGCGCGTACGACCGATGAACACACGCTGGGCGCGGACTGGCACAGAACATCCGTTGGGAGCCTGACCGGAAGAGCTAGCTACGCGTATTCGTGGCGGAGGGGAATGTACAACGAGAATGCGTTCCTGGCGCTTGTTCCCATGGCGAACCAGATCCCTAAAGGAGGCGCGACCGAGAGCGCTTTCGCGTACCTGCAAGAGATCGGGCTGACGGGGTTCGGTCCGATCGCTGGTCTGCCAAGCAGTCCGCTCACCGGCAACGCAGCCATCTTCAGCCCCAATAACAATATCGTGCCCCAGGCTCTCTATGGCAGCCGCAACAACATCAACGAGTTGCCGGGGATGAGAAGGTACATGGAAGCCGACCGCAATCGCCACAAGGTGTTTTCCGACCTCGATTGGCAGGCGACAGACAAGTTCTCGCTCCATGGCAACGGTGAGTTCAACAATGAGGATTTCCTCAACTCCGCCTACGGTCTAAAGAAAGACGTGTTCTGGGAAGCGAGCATGGATGCCAGTTACGCAGCAAGTGAGAACTTCGTCGCCGACATCTTCTATACCTACGACAACCGGCGGCTTCTGACCAGGGGCGACGCCTACGGCAGCAACAGCACCGCGACGTTTGTCGGTCAGGCCGCTGACACGCTCGTATCGGGCGGGTGCTATGCAACGGTTGCGGCTAAGAATGCCAGCGCCAAGATCGATCCGTGCCTGAACTGGTCCAAGAGCGATCGCGATAAGATCGATACGCTTGGATTCTCGATCAGCAGCAAGAACCTGCTATCCGGCAATCTTGAACTGGCAGCCCAGGTCTTGTACACCCGCGCGCGGACCGATACCGCGGTCTCAGGTGGAAGCTATGTCAATAACCCGCTCGCCCTCGCATCGCCTGCTCCACCTTTGCCTCCCGGAACAGCCGCGGTGTTTTTCATCCCCGCTGCGAATTACCCGACGGTGAGAGATGACGAAATCACGGTATCGCCGACGGCACAGTACGTGATCAAGAAAATGGCTACACTGAAGGCCTTCTATCTGTTCCAGCGGATGATGTCGACCGATTGGGCCTACCTTGGCATGCAGTATGGCACAGGCGCGAATTTCTTGCCCTCGAACGAGAAAGCGCTGAACTACGCCGTGAGCGCTGGGGGACTCTCGCTGGTTTTCGCGTTCTAGACATTGTGCGCGTTCCACTGAAGACGAACCAGTGAGCGCATTACCTGTTGAGTCCGTGAGGAGGTGGGTGCGGAGCGACATCAGGCTATTTCAAGACGCAGACGCGCCTGAGCGAGCTATGGCTGATGCGGCAACAACGGCGCGGATCCACCTCTGGCAAGACCACTGCTCGCGTATTGGTTGCGTGCGTTCCATAGGGACCAACCGTCTGCGCCGGCGTCGGTGGCGGCGCGGATCTGGGTGGCAACTTCCACTGCGCCGAATGGTCGCCGATTGAAGGCATAGTCTCGGAATGCCTGCAGCCAGGGACGAAACTTCTTTGGGTTCGCCTGCGTGCGACGCAGCGATTCGTCCAGCGTCAGTTTGATCGTGTCGTAGATATCATCGTTCGTGGCGACAGGATTGCGATGTCCAGGGATGCCGTATTTAAAGCCGGAGGGGTACAGCATCGGGCAAACGTAATCGACGATCTTTGTAATCTCCTCAAGTTGCTGTCCGATGCCGGTGTCATTAGTGTTCCAGGATACGTAGCCAAAGATATCGACGGATTCAAAGACGTTGTAGGGGATCAATGCTTCATGAGCTTCAGCCAGGAACCCGGAGATCGCTTTCACGCGATTGGCTTCATCGGTAGGTCGGCTCAGTAGCAGCTTCGTTGAAGCGTCCGGAAAGCGAACGTAGTCGAACTGGATTTCATCGAAACCCGCTTCAGCAGCTTCAACGGCAACGGCGATGTTATAGGCGCGAACCTCCGGCCGGAACGGGTCTGTCCAGGAGAGATGTTCCCGGTCCTTGAAGAGAGTTCCGTTGGCACATCTGATGGCAAGGTCAGGCCGGCTGGTGGCAAGAGGATTGTCTTTGAAGACGACGATGCGAGCGATCATGTAGATGCCCTGGGCGTGGCCGTTCTTCGCCAGTTCGGAAAGCGATCGGATGGTCGTGAGCTTACGGGCCCCGATCGTTGTCGCAAGAGGAATCACGCTGGGGTATGGAAGAATGCCGTGATCGCTCTTGATATTGATGACCAAAGCATTGGCGTTGCCACGATGAATGATGTCAAGGGCTGGCTCGCGCAGAGCACGAGATGCAATGCCATACTCCGTCAGGAAGAGTGCCTTGACTGTGAATGGAGTCAGGGCAAGCCTGCCGTTGGATCTTGACGCAACGGATGGCGAGAAGGAGGTCGCGCGGTATCCAGCAGCACGTACCAGGATGACGTCCGAGCTTTCAGGGACGATGTAGCGACCCTCTGAGTCGGGCGCGATGACCTTTCTGTTTATCGTAACCGTGGAGTCCGGAATCGGCTTTCCCGTAGTCGCGTCAACGATCTGCAGATGGGGAATCGATGCAGCGGCTAGTTCTGAGGTGTCCGCCGCGAGGCAGAATAGCAGCGCAGCGCAAACAATTGTGAAGCGCAGCTTATTCGCGTATCGCATGAGCCTTCTCTTTGCTTGAATCAGCCACGGTGCCGCGGAGGATTGCTTCGAACGCGGGTCCGACCATCGAGTTCGAAACGGGCACTCGATGGATGGAGAAGGGATCATCGTCGGGCCGAGCGATCAGACCATCGTATGCAAAGGCCGCACGGTAACCGGCCCGCCTTGCAGCCGTCTCCAGGTCCTTGTCAACGATGCTATAAGGCCAAGCGAGAAGATCGACGTGTGTTCCCAGCTCGGCGTCAAGTCTTGTGCGCGAGCGGACGAGCTGTGCATCGACGAACATCGCATAATCGGCCGCAGGGCGGCGGCCCTTTTCCTTTCGGAAATCCGGATGCCAGTATGTGTGGGACTGGATATCGACAAAACCGGAGGCTTTCATCTCTTTGAGCTGCTCCCAAGTGAGAGCATAGGGGCTGTTCGAGATTGCAGACGGATAGATGAATAGCGTCACTGCGATGTGGCGTTGTTTGAGAATTGGGTACAGCACGGTGTACACCGACCGATGGTCGTCGTCTACAGTGATCGCGACGGCAGGATTTGCAACTGCAGGAGTCTGGTGGAGCACCAGTTCAACGACTTGCCGTAGGCGAACGATCGTGTAGCCATGGTCCGAGAGATAGGCTAACTGAGATTCGAGGCTCGCTGTGGTGACGGTGGTGGATGCCGGGGTCTTCGGATCAAAGCGATGGTACACCAGCACGGGAATTCCGTTTGGGTGGTCCTGACCGCTGATGGTGGGCATGACGAGCAGCAATGCGAGTCCTGCCATTTGGAGATATCGTGACATGAAAAGATCCCCGAATAGAGTATGTCCCGCCGTTCTCGGCGCCGTCGGCTAGGAGGCCAAATATCGAAGTGACGCATGCCAAGGTCAACCGCGGCAATCCGCTTGAACTGGCTCTGATGATGTGCTCCAGCTCTACCTCTGGGTGAAATTCGCTCCAACGCTCAGCACCAGGCACTGAGCAAACCGCACGACATGGGAAATGATCCTCCATGGCGGGTGATCACTGGCGACTCCGTGCTTTCCGGTACTGAGCACGATCAGATCAGCGTCCGCAGACCCAGCCGCGGCAAGAGCTTCTTCTGCGGGACTTCCATAGGAACCCCTATCCTCGGTCAGTTCGGGGATGTGGCTCGATACAGTTGCGCTCATGGATTCCTCCGACATTTCATCCCAAAAGTAGCTGTGCGTCAGCAGAGGTGCGGTGATCATAATCACATCTGAGCAAGTTCCTGAGCCCTATTCTTAGGCCGTGCTTTCCGCCCAAGATGGCGCTCGAAGATGCTTGATTGGAGCCGATCGGCTGGCACACCTTCCGTCACACGTACCGATCATGGCTTGATGAGACTGGTGCGCTGATGAAGGTGCAGCAGGAACTGATGCGACACGCTTCCATCCAAACGACGATGAACGTCTATGGACAAGCAATGTCGTCATCGAAGCGGGAAGCGAACGGGAAGGTCGTGGAGATGGTGCTCAAGCCTTTGAAAGCGAGCGCCTGAAGCCAAGATTTTCTTATTGGGAGATATTGGGAGCCGATCGGCTTTTTACGACTCCCAGAAGTTGTTGATTTGATTGGTTGCGGGGGTAGGATTTGAACCTACGACCTTTGGGTTATGAGCCCAACGAGCTACCGGGCTGCTCCACCCCGCTCTTTGAATATACCGCTACTCAGAGCTAAGGTCAAACTTGGGCTAGTGCTTCCATATGGCTTCGGGAGGCGAGAGGATCATGTCTACGGTGACCGGAACTATTTCCAGAAAAGTGAGTCTTTATTGAGTAAGAATTCCGAAGCGGCGAACTCGGGTCGTACGGACGTTGGAGGGATAGATGTCGCGCCGGATTGGATTTATCAAGATTGCTCGCCCCGCGGTGCTTGCAGTTGGTCTGCTCGTTATTGGGGGTTCTGCGTTGGCTCAGGAGAAGGCAGCTATTGTGCCGGATGCTCAGGTTGAGGCAAACGTATTGAAGTCATTAGCGGGTGCGCCGGAGCTTTCGGACCAGAACATCACCTCAACGACTGTGTATGGCACTGTGACCTTATCCGGTACGGTGCGGGATGAGCCGACTCGTGTCCTGGCCGAGACGGTGGCCTCCAGAGCCGCTGGGGTAAAGAAAGTTATCGATGAACTCACACTGGGCACCGGAAGCTCGGGTTTACCCACGGCTCAGAGTTCGGCAGAACCACGGCAGAACTCGGATCCCAGCGGCTCGATGGCCACGGAGCCAGGGCAGTCAATCAGCCAGCAGGCTGCCAATCAGGGCGTCGACCAGAACAACCGGGGGCCTGAACCGTCGCAACCTCCCAGCGGGCCGCCTTCGCAGCCGAATGCGACTGGCGGAGGACAGCAGCCACCCAATAGCGCTCCATATCGCAGATATCCCTCGAGAAACACCTACGGCCCTCCGCCAACGGCCAACTCGGAGCCTTATGGTGCTCAACAGGCAGGACAAGCGGTCGTGGTCCCAGGCGGAGCTATGCTTCGCGTCAGAATCAATCAGGGATTGGACAGCAATCATTCTCAGCCAGGAACAACCTTCGATGGCGTGGTTGTAAATGATGTCGTTGCAGACGGTGCAGTGGCGATTCCTCGCGGTGCCACCGTGCAGGGAATGGTTACGGACACGCAGGCATCAGGCGCTCTCAAGGGGCGAGGCGAGTTAGCGCTCCAACTCACGCAGGTCATCCTTGGAGGCAGAACGTACCCGATCATCACCGACAGGTGGTCTCGAGTTGGGGCAGACAAGACTTTGCAGACAGTGAACAGCACGATCGGAATGAGTGCGGTAGGTGCGTTGATTGGCGCGGTAGCCGGAGGCGGTGCCGGTGCGGCCATTGGTGCCGGCGTGGGAGGCGTGGCGGGACTCGGAGCGTCTGCCGCCTCAGGTCGCGGCGATGCATTTATTCCACCTGAAGCCATCCTGACCTTCCATCTGGCTCAGCAGGCGGAGGTGTCGACCGTGTCGCAGGCCGAGATGGATCGGTTGGCCTATGGAGTTCCGATTGGAGCGCAGCATTTGCAGCGCCGACCGCCGCCACCACCACCTCCTTACTACTATGGTCCTGGTTACTATCCCCGGCCTTACTACCCCTATCCGTATTAGATAGTGCGGCAATGGGAACCTGGATTGGCTCAGATCAGACGATCTGAGCCAGTTTTTGTTCCATCGTAACCATTCGGATTGCCTAAGCAAACACTGCCAAGGTGAATTCGAAGCGCCAGTCATTTATACTTGTCGCTTGCCCTGCAACCGGCGTGGCGCACGTCGTAAAGACGATCTGCCATGTCGCGCAAAATCCCGGGCACGCGATCAATCTTCCAGAATGGAAGAGTAACGCGCGAAGTGAAGGTCTTTAGCCAAGCATGATTCGTATTCTGCAGCAGAACAACCGCCTCACCAAGATTCTTTTCGCTGTCATCATTGGAGCCGCCGTAGTCACCATGGTGATTACGCTTGTACCGGGAATATTTGATAACGCGTCGGTGAATGATGCGACCGTGTACGCAACCGTGCGAGAACCCGGCTTCTTCGGCCGCATCGTCAGCGAGAGCACACCGGTCAAGACTGTCGAAGTGAATCAGTTGGCACAGCGTCAGTTGCAGCAGCAGCGCCTGCCTGATTTTCTGCTTCCGTACATGGCCCAGCGCGCCGGACAGATTCTCGTCCAGCGTGCCATCCTGAAGCATGAGGCGGATCGCCTCGGCCTGCAGGTGAGCGATGAGGATCTGCGGCACGAGTTGCAGTCCGGACCGTTCGCCCAGTATCTCTTCCCCAATGGGACGTACGTCGGCGACGACGCCTATATGAACTTTGTGCAGTCGGCCTTTCAGACCAGCCGTAGCGACTTCGAGTCTCAGGTGAAGAGTGACCTGGAATTGAATCGCCTGCAGGCGCTGATAACCGGCGGTGTAACCGTCACGGACAACGCAGTCCGCGAGGCTTACAGGGTTCAGGGCACGAAGGTAAAGTTTGACTATGCTGTGATCTCCGCAGATGACCTGCGCAAGACGGTCAATCCTGGCGATGCTGATCTGCAGGGATTCTTCAAGCAGAACGCTGCCCACTATGTGACGGCGATCCCCGAAACGCGCAAAATTCAGTACGCTGCCTTCGATGCTTCCAGCCTGCCGGGCGGTAAGCCTCAGGTGTCGGATGCCGAGGTGCAGGCCTACTACAACCAGCACCAGGCGCAGTTTCAGGTGAAGGAGCAGGTCAAGGTTCGCCACATCCTGATTGCCGTTCCCTCAGGTGCAGATAGCAAGACGGACGCTGCTGCCAAGTCCAAAGCGGAAGACCTGCTAAAGCAGATCAAGAGCGGCGGAAGCTTTGCCGATCTGGCTGGCAAGAACTCCGACGATCCTGGCAGCAAGGTGCAGGGCGGGGAACTGGGTTGGCTGGACCGCGGCAAGACTGTTCCTGAGTTCGACAAAGCCGCTTTCACGCTGGCGCCAGGACAGACTTCTGACGTCATCAAGACGCAGTTCGGCTACCACATTCTGCAGGTTGAGGATAAGAAGACGGCTCATCTCCGGCCGCTCGCAGAGGTCAAGCCGGAGATCGAGCCGGTGCTTGGGCAGCAGAAGGCAGGAGCCGCCGAGCAGGCGTTCGCCACGCAATTGGCGGATCAGGCCAAGAAGGACGGCCTGGAAAAGGCTGCAGCGGCCAAGGGCCTGCACGTTGTGACGACGGACTATGTCGCCAAGGATGGTGTTATCGCCGGCTTGGCTGACGGGTCATCGTTGCTGTCCCAGGCCTTTGCGGCCGCAAAGGGCGCAGCACCCGCTTCGGTTTCGACGGGCGACGGCTTTGCAATCTTCCAGCTCGCCGACATCAAGGCAGCGCATGCTCCCGAGTTTGCAGAATACAAACAGCACATTCTGGACGACTTCCGGGAGCAGCAAGTACCTCAGCTGCTGAACGCGCAGTTGAACAAATTGGATGATCGCGCCAAGGTACTCAACGATCTGAAGAAGGCCGCCGCAGAGATGAACATCCCCGTCAAGACCAGCGAACTGGTTGGCAAAGACGGACAGGTTCCCGACCTTGGTGCGATGAGCGGACCAGGTGCTGTCGCGTTCACCCTTCCAAAGGGAGGCATCTCCGGGCCGATCAACGCTGGTCGTGCCGGAATCGTTCTGAGCGTGCTCGATAAGCAGGAGCCGACTGCGGAGGAGATCGCCAAGAACTTCTCCCAGACCCGCGAGCAACTGCTGAGCCAACAGCACGAGGAGATCTTCCGCGTGTATATCGGAACGTTGACGGAGAAGTACGAGAAGAGCGGAGCGGTGAAGTATGCGCAGAAGCAGCCCGCACCCGGTTCTTCTCCCTTTGGCAACTAGTCTTAACTAACTGAAGACAGGGCCTGTTTCTTAGCCGTCTGGCGAGAGACAGGCCCTTCCTCTTTGTAGACGACCGCGTATGATTTCGGCATCAGAGGTTTCAAGAAGGAACGAGGGTTAGCATGAGCGCGGAATTGACGGGGCGAGAACGTCTGTCGGGGGTACTACTGCATGTAACGTCGTTGCCATCGTATGGAGGTGTCGGTGATTTTGGTCCGGCAGCCTACGGATTCGTTGACTTTCTGGCCGCGGCAAAGCAGCGACTATGGCAAGTTCTGCCTTTGAGCCCAACCGGCTACGGTAGTTCTCCCTACTCCGCATTATCGGCTTTCGCAGGCAATCCTTTGCTGATCAGCATTGAGCGGCTTGCCCACGATAACTGGATCGCATGGGATCGAATCGGTGGCCTGCCCAGCCACAATGGCCCCGCAGACTTTGGCGAAGCCATGCGTCTGAAGCTACCACTCATCGAAGAGGCGGCAGGAAACTTCCTGGCCCGAGCTTCCAATGAAGAGCGTGGCCGTTTTCAGAAGTTTTGCAACGACAACATCTCGTGGCTGCCGGACTACGCTATGTTCAATGTGTTGCGCCGCAGGTTCGGCTACGTCAGCTGGATCGATTGGCCTGCTGACCTGGCCCTGCGCAAGGAAGACGCACTAACGGCGGCACTCCATGACCACGGACACGAGCTCGCCTTGGAGCAGGTAATACAGTTCTTTTTCAGTGAGCAATGGAGCTCGCTGCGTGCATATTGTGCAGAGCGCGATATCCGCATACTGGGAGATGTGGCTATCTTTGTGAACTACGATAGCGCTGACGTCTGGACCAACCCCGAGATATTTGAGCTGGATGAAGAGCGGAGACCTATACGGGTCTCAGGAGTGCCTCCCGACTATTTTTCCTCCACCGGCCAGCGTTGGGGCAATCCACTGTACAAGTGGGGCGTTTTGAAAGAGCGTGGCTTTGATTGGTGGGTGGCGCGCATCCGTCGCTCCCTGGCGCTCTACGATAGCGTGCGGCTGGATCACTTCCGCGGCTTCGAGGCCTACTGGTCTATCGCCGCCGAGGAGGAGACAGCGGTCAATGGTCAATGGGTGAAGGCTCCCGGGCAGGACTTGTTCCAGAGATTGAAGGATGTCTTTGGCGACCTGCCCTTTATCGCAGAGGATCTCGGCCTCATCACGCCCGAGGTGGATGATCTAAGGGAGTACTTCGGTATGCCAGGTATGAGGATTCTTCAGTTCGGATTTTCCGACCGTGGCAGTCACCTTTACCTGCCGCATCGCTATGTGCCCAATACCGTGACCTACACCGGCACGCACGACAACAACACCACGCTCGGCTGGTGGCGCGATGATGCAACCGAGGCGGAGCGGAGGAACGTCCAAACATATCTGCAGACCGTCTCGCACGATGACGACATCGTGTGGGCTATGATCCGCGCTGCAGCACGGTCGGTGGCGAACCTCTGCATCTTCCCGCTACAGGATGTGCTTCACCTCGGCAGCGAAGCGCGCATGAACGTACCATCGGCAGGCGAAGGAAACTGGACCTGGCGCTATCATCCCAACGCGTTGCACCCGGATTTCGCCGCCCAACTCGCCGCGTTGATGGAGATGTCGGACCGCGACGGCTACGTTCCCCCGAAATTGCCTGAGGGTGGAGGCAACGCTGCACAGCCGGGCTCCAGCGTTTAGACTTAGTGTCAGCACAATTAATCTTTAGGAGCACGTATGCCTCTCTCTGGCGAAGCCATCCGCACCATGAATTACGTTGACGATATCTCAGTAACTCTTCGCCGCATACTGGCTGTTCTGCCGTCGCTGACGGAAGAGGAGCGGAAGCGTGTTGCAGACCACATCAAGCTATCCGAGCCCAGCTACGAATCAGTGATCACCGCTGTTACGAGCGTAAAGTGATCCACTCCGCAGCAGGCCAGCCAGCCCCGATTCAGGATGCGTTCGTCATTCGAACCGTCGCGGTGATCGGGGCTGGGGTGGCCGGTAGGAGTTTTGCCTTGGCCTGCGCCTGCGCCGGCTTCCACGTCGTCCTCGAAGATGTGATGCCCGCAAATCTTCGCAAAGCCGAGGCCGACTTCGCTGACATGTCCGGCCGTGCTGGTCCAGGTAGCCTCAGCATCGCGCTGACCGTGGAGGACGCTGTTCGTCAGGCGGATATTGCGTTTGACTTTGTTCCGGATGAACTCGAATCAAAGCTGGAAATCTTCAGCATGATCGATCGCATGGCTCCTCCAAGGACAATCCTCTGTACCCCAAGCAATGCCCAGAGCATCACGGACCTTGCATCCTGCGTCTACCGTCCGGAACGCTGCTTTGCTGTCCGGGGTAGTCTCGCTCCCGCGGATTCCGATGCCGGCCAAGTGCTTCGGCTGCTGCATCCGGAAACAACCGATCAGAAAATTCTCGCGATAACGAAGCATTTCTTCCAGAGGCTCGGTCTTACGGTGCAAACGGAGAACGATCCGGATGTTCCCGTCCTGATGAAGAATCTTATCCTTGCAGGTACTTCGTTCAACGAAACATCCTGAGCACGGAACCGTTGAGCTGCTGCCTGCGTAACGATGTAGGGGAGAGGTCCAGAGTCCACCATGCGAGTCCTCATCGACATCTTCAGCCAGGTCTTCCAATCCATTAGTGCGAACAAGCTTCGGTCTTTTCTCACCATGTTTGGTATTGCCTGGGGCGTGGCATCGTTGCTGTTGCTGATCGGCCTGGGAGAAGGTTTCCGTTCTGGTCAGCGCAGGGGACTCTCTGAGCTTGGGACCGACGTCATCATGCTCTTCGGCGGAACGGTTCCCGCACTGCCAAATCAACACACCGGCATGCAGCCGTACAAGCTGACCCTGGGTGACGCCGATGCGGTACGACAGCAGGCTCCCCACGTTCGCAACGCGACCGCACTGATCAATCGCGGAGACCTCAAAGAGGTCAGTGAGTTCTCCAGCGCCGGTGGCCCCGTGATGGGCGTCGAGGTGAACTTCCCGGAGATTCGCCACCTTCCTATCGCCCAGGGCCGGTTTCTCGATGCCGATGACCTTGCACAGGCTCGTCAGGTTGTTGTCCTTGGGCAGAAGAATAATGATCTGTTATTCCCCGGCAGGCCTTCACTAGGGGCCTTCATCACCCTCAACGGATATCGCTTTCAGGTGATTGGCGTGGCGACACGCATTGGCCGTGGCAACGACAGCAACGACAACCAGAAGATATATATTCCTCTGTCCACCATGATGCAGTTGTTCGCTATCAAAGGCGAAAATATCCCGCGCGATGCCATCTCGTCGATCCAGTATCAACCGCTGACCGAGGATATTAACGAAACAGCGAAGGCTGAGGTGCATCGCATTGTCGGCAAGCGACATGGCTTCGACCCAAGCCTCACGGAGGCCTTTGAAGAGTGGGACACCATCAAGTCCAGCCGCACTGTTGGCATAATCTTTACGGCGATGGACGTCTTTCTCGGTGGCGTAGGAATTGTGACTTTGGCGCTGGGTGCGGTCGGCATCATCAACATCATGCTGGTGACTGTCACTGAGCGAACCAAGGAGATCGGCTTGCGTAAGGCTCTCGGAGCGACCAATCGCAGCATCATGACGCAGTTCTTTCTGGAAGGCCTGATGCTTACGGGTATCAGTGGAGTCATCGGCATTATCGGAGCCGGTGTGCTCATGCTCGTGATGGGCAAGACGATGGGGAATAACGACATGGGCTTCGATCCACCAACGTTGGTGCCCTGGTCTGCCGCAATGGCATTGGGTACGCTCACACTCTGCGGTATCGTCGCAGGCATCTATCCAGCTCACCGTGCCGCTATGCTGCAGCCGGTAGAAGCGTTGCGAAAGGAGTAGGGCGGTGCTGAGCGACATCTTTGGACAGGCTATTGAAGCGATGCGGCACAATGGTCGGCGGACAGCCATCACCGTGCTCGGCATGGCGTGGGGGATTGCGACCGTGGTGCTTCTGCTCGCCTATGGCGCCGGCTTCGGACGCGCCTTTGAGACCATCTTTGCTCAGTTTGGCACCAACATGATCGGCGTCTTCCCCGGACGCACCAGTGAGCAGGCAGGAGGCTCCAAAGCCGGTGTGCAGGTGCGCTTCCAGATGGACGACGTGGAGCGGATTCAAGAGACGATTCCGGGCATCATCCATGTGTCGCCCTTCGTCAGCAAGGAAGTACCCGTTCAAAACGATCTGCATACCTACACATGGGAAGTACAAGGGATCACAGCTGAACTTCAGTCGATCCAGAATATGGACGTCGTCCAGGGCCGCTTTATTACTGCAGCCGATATGCAGCAGCGCAATCATGTTGCGGTTATAGGCTCGGAGGCGAAGGCCAAGCTGTACTCCGGCGCCTTTCCGCTAGGACAGACGATCCGACTCAATGGAGTCAGTTTCGAAGTTGTCGGCGTGCTAAAGGCGAAGATGCAGGAAGGGGACAACAATCTCAACCGCATCATCTATGTCCCACTCACCACCATGGGCGACCTGAAAGACACCAAGTATCTCGATGGCATCTGGATGAGCTACAACGGAGACCATGCCACGGTGCAGCACGCGTTGAGGAATAGCCTCGGCGCAGCGCACGCGTTTCGGCCTTCCGATCACAATGCAATCTACGTCGCCGACATCATGCAGCAACTATCGCAGTTCCGTATCGTCTCGCTCGGTCTGCAGGTGCTGCTGCTCTTTATTGGCGCGCTCACCCTGGGCATTGCCGGTATCGGTCTGATGAACATCATGCTGGTCAGTGTCCAGCAACGAACGCGGGAGATTGGTGTCGAGAAAGCGCTCGGTGCACGCAAGCGCCACATCCTCATGCAGTTTCTGGCGGAGGCTATGGTCATCACCGGAGTTGGAGGCATCGCCGGCATTGCCCTGGCTTACGGAGTCAGCAAAGCGGTTGGCAGCATCACCTTCTACAGCGCGCTGGCCAGCAACGCAGATGCAGCCGACATCCACCTGCTGATCTCAACCAACACGGTCATCGTCGCCACGGCGATCCTGGTGCTGGTCGGCACCATCAGTGGCATGATCCCAGCCATACAAGCAGCTAATCTTGATCCCATCGAAGCGTTGCGCTACGAGTAGCCGCGCCGACGGTCGTGCTAATTATCCGTCCGCTCGCGTTTATACGGATTCTGCATCAACGCTCGCGCTTCGTTCACCGCGCCCTGAGTATTGTCGTTGGTCTGCACTGCCAATCGGTATTCGTTCACTGCGCGGTCCCGCTGACCGGTCACGTCGAAGATTCGGCCCAGCTCGATATGACTCCAGACCTCGACCCACTTAGGGTCGCCATCGCCGCGCAGCGCATCGCGAAATGCGTTGGCTGCTGACTGGTAGTTCCGCTGCATGAAGAAGATTTCACCGATCCGGTACGAGGCCAGCGAGCTGTTCTTGTTGGAGTCCAGCGCCTTCTGGTATTCAATCAGCGCGGCCGTCAGGTCACCCTGCGCCACCTGCTGCTGTCCGCGCAGCACGGCAACGCGCACTGCCAGATCGGGGGTGCTCTTCAGCAGCCAGTTCTGCGGATCGATGCTGATACGGCGAGGTCTGCCAAAGGTTTCGACTGAAAATTGAGAGTCTGTTCCGCTCACGTCAACACGACGGCTCTCGGTCTTGCCGTCGGTCTCGATACGAAGTTCAACCGGCATACGGAAGAGGTCAAGGTCCTGGCTAATAGATCCGATCGTGCGGAAGCCCTTGTTGTTCCCGAGACGAAAGACCGTGTACTTATTCGTGAAGGCAGGGGCTCCAGTTCCGTCGAGCCATTGTGCGAAGAAGGGCGCAAGCTGCAACTGCGATTGCGCCTCAGCTACGGTCTCGACGTTGGAGCTACGGATGGATTTATCCGTGTATTGCGAGAGAAGCCCACGCAGAAATTTCTGAAAAACCTCGTCGCCCATCTCCCAACGGAGCATGTGGAAGACCATGGCCCCCTTTTCCAGTGTCATGGACTGGAACTGTGGTGAGAAAGGGTCGAGCCGTCCGATCGTCGTCAGGGGCTCTGTGTCGTACGCCAGGGCGCCAGCGGAGACGTCCGTGACCGCACTCTGAAAGGCCGTCTTGCCGGATGAGTCTTCCAGATACATCAGCTCCGCATAGCGGGACATGCCATTGGTGATCCAGGCGTCGTTCAGTGTTGCCGGAGAGACTTCGCTACCCCACCACTGGTGAGCCAGCGTGTTCGCCAGTAGCCGCTGGCTGTTGTGGTCAGATATCCGCCTCCCGCCAATCGCAGCAATCTCTGGTCCCCATGCCGCCGAGACAGAGTCGTCCGGTAGTTCAACAATATTGATTCTGGTCGACTCCGGCTGCCCAAAGGTCGTGGTCATAAACTCAAACTCTTTGGCGGCGGTCTGGGCAAACTCGATGGCGGCGGGCTTGTGCGCTTCTGTCACATAGACGCGTATGTTGTTGATCCCCGGAGCGGTGATCGGTTCCAGAAATTGTCCGGCAACGATAGTGCCTGGGAACCCAGGCTTGGTCCAACTGAAGCTGTACTCCGTTCGGTTGCCCGGCAGGCTCTTCTGGCCAACAGCGCCACTGCCCACTACCCGATCCGCGGACGGCACACGGATATGCATCTCTGCAGTGAAGCGGTTCGTGAAGAGGCCTGTCATCGGAAACCAGCGCCCTGCATAGAGCAGGATGCTGATGGGATCCGCGACGGCGGCAAGCTTGATTCCTTCCACCGGACTGGTATCCGCTCCAGTCAGGGCTCCTGCGTACTCGAAGGTGAAGGTCGTCGAGGTCCCTTTCGGCAGGGTTGCTGGCAACGTCACCCGTACGGTCGAGTTGTTGCTTAGCCGGTCTGACTGCAAGGGCTTGTTACTTGCATCGGTCAGCTTTGAAATCTGCAGGCCATTATTCAGCTCGAATGTCGCGGAGGTCAGGTCGTCCAGCGCCGTAAAGGTCACGGCAGCGGTCGCCGTCAATCGGTTTACAGCTGGATCAAGGTCGGCATTGATCACATAGCCAGTGATCTGCAACTGCGGTCGTGCAGGTGCTCCCAGGGCTGGGGCCACAAGTAGGCAAACGGTAAACAGGGTCGCGACCGGAGCGCGGAGAATCAGGGAAAGAGAACGCATGCTCGCAAAGATCCTCAAAAAGATAAATGGTACAGCCGTCAGCATATTAGACGCTCCTCGACGCGATTCGGCCAATGCCAGAAGCTTGGTGCTCCAGCAGGTGTTCGACGGCATCACAAACCCGTTTGATTGAATTTGACCCATGATTCGGCTCCAGCTTTTGCCTTACCTCAGCCAGTTCCGTCATCATCCGCTTACGATCTGGTCCATCTGCCAGTAGAGGGGTCAGCGCATCGACCAGATTGGCGGCGGTGAACCGACCCTGTATCAGTTCTGGAACGATCCGTCTCCCGGCGATAAGATTCACCATCCCGATGGGCAGGTTGCCGGATTCGTCCACCGGGGCCGGAATCTCTGCCGGATACCGAACCAGATACTTCGCCACGCGAAAGGTCATATCCGAGACACGGTAGACAACGACAAATGGATTGCCAATAAGGGCCGCTTGAACCGTAGCCGTGCCGCTGGCCACGATGCTCGCACGGGCGTGGTGCAGCGCCTCTCGTGCGTTGTCTACAAGGTGGATGTTGGCTCGGGGTGAAGGCGAGTTGCGATCGATTGGATCGGTCCAGAACCTCATCTGCTTCTCAATGCTTTTGAGCGTGACGGTAGAGGCTACCGGCAGCAGAAATTCGTAGTCGCTGCGAAGACTAAGACTATCCGCAGCCTCCAGCATTTGAGGAAGATTCAATTTGATCTCTTTGGAACGGCTACCTGGCAGCAGCGCAATCCACAGCTTAGCCGCATCCAGTCCATACCGAGCGGCGTAGTCTTCCCTCGAACCTGTCGGAAGAGGAAGCTCGGCCAGCGGATGTCCAACAAACTCCGCATCTACCCCGCGCGCACGATAAAACGTCTCTTCAAACGGAAAGATCACCATCATCCGATCGACCCGCTCTTGCACCCAGTGCAGACGCCGACGCTTCCACGCCCACAACTGAGGGCTGACGAAGTAAACCACGGGGATGCTAAGCTTCTTCAGTTCACGAGCCAGCCGCAAGTTCACATCTGGAAAGTCGATAAGAATTGCGACATCAGGCCGACGCTTCTTGATGGATGCGACCAGCCGACGGTACTCGCCATAGATATGCGGCATGTGGCGAATCACCTCGGTGATCCCCATGACCGCCACATCCTCGGCCCGCACGACACGGTCAAGGCCAGCCTCAGCCATCTCGCTGCCGCCAAGGCCGAAGAAGCTCGATTGCGGGAGGCGGCGATGCAGTTCGGCGATTAGCTGAGCGCCGTAGTGGTCTCCGCTGGCCTCGCCGGCAGAAAGAAAGATACGCGGGTTGGATGTGGTGCTAATGGAACCAGTGTAGATTTTTCTCGAGGTGATTGCATGGCTGGGATTGCGGCGAAGCGGTTCCGTGCAATATTAGAGCCGTTGGAGGGCGGATTAGGCTGGGTCGTCGCGCGCCTGCCGTTCGACATTAATACTGCCTGGACAAGGATGGTGCGGCTGCGAGTCAAGGTTGAGCTGGGCGGTGAGGTCTTCCGCACCTCACTATTCACGGATGCCAAACGGGGCGGTCACTTCGTCCTGGTGAATAAGAAGATGCAGAAGGCTGCTGCCGCTCGAGTAGGGGCAGTTGTCGAACTTAGAATTGCGCCAGATCTCGATCAGCGCGAGCCAGCAGTCCCTCCCGAACTCGCAAGGCTGCTGAAGAGCGAGAAAGCCCTGGCAAGGTGGTTTGCTTCTTTGAGCGAGTCGATGCGAGCGGAGATCGGCAAGTGGATCGAGCAGGTGGAAAGCGCCGAGGCCCGTAAACGGCGAGCCGTGCAGATTGCTGAGCGCCTGTTACTCACCATGGAGGGAGAAACGGTCCTGCCGCCAGTGGTGGAACGGGCCTTTGTAAGGAATCCTGCCGCCCGCAAAGGCTGGGAGGCGATGTCCACGGCGCTGCGCCGCAGGCATTTGTTGAGCGTCTTTTACTACCAGAGCCCGGAGGCCCGAGAGAAGCGAGTCGGCAAGCTGGTTGAGGATGCGCTTCGGATAGCACGCCGCTAGTCTGCGCTGAGCGGCTGCAGCGAAACGCTTCCGTCGGCACCAGTGCCAATCTCCTGATCCCTGTACTGCAACTGATAGAGCTTCCAGTACAGCCCACGATGGGTAAGCAGTTCCTGATGAGTGCCGCGCTCCCGTAGCTGTCCCTTGTGCATCACCAGAATCGTATCCGCCCGCTGAATGGTGGAAAGACGATGCGCGATCAGTATCGATGTGCGTCCCGTGATCATCTTCGACAGAGCCAGCCTCACCCGCAGTTCCGTATCCGTATCAACCGAAGAGGTTGCCTCGTCCAGGATCAGAATGCCCGGATTGTGCGCAAGTGCCCGCGCAAAACTGATCAACTGTTTTTGCCCTGTGGAAAGTGTCGCTCCGCGCTCCCGCACCGGCTCTTCAAACTGCTGGGGCAGGGAACGGATGAAGTCGCCAACATTTACATCGTCGGCCGCCTGTTGCAACTGCTCGTCCGTAATCCACTTCGAGCCGAGCCGGATATTGTCCGCAATCGTGCCCGTGAACAGGAAGGGGTCTTGCAGTACCACACCAAATCGTCGCCGCAACTGGTGCAGATCCTGATCACGTACATCGACTCCGTCCACCAGAATGTTCCCGCGCTGAATGTCATAGAACCGCATCATCAAACCAGTGATGGTCGTCTTTCCTGCGCCCGTATGGCCAACAATCGCGGCTGTTTCGTCCGGCTCCACCACAAAGCTGACGCCGCAGAGAATCCACTCGATATCCGCAAAGGTCCGAAGCTCAGCCTCGTCCGCCATCGCCACCCTGGCCTGCTGGGCCGCATCGAGCCGCTGGTACGTGAACCATACATTTCGGAACTCAACCCGTCCTGACTTGTCTCCGGCGATCGGAGCGGAAGGCGAAACAATCTCCGGCTTTGTATCCAGCAGCTTGAAGACGCGCTCACTGGCCGCCATCGCCGCCTGCAGAATGTTGTACTTCTCACTAAGATCCTGAATCGGACGGAAGAACCGCTGTGCGTACTGGATAAAAGCGATGAGAACGCCAAGGGTAACGGTGCTGAATACAGAGTGAATCAGGGACGATACGTGGAGAGATTGTGCGTTGCGCAGAACCGCCGATCCACCGCGCCAGATGACCAGTGCAATCGCTGCGGAACTGAGGAACTCGACGATCGGGTAGTACAGCGCGTACGCGAAGATTGCGTCGGTCCAGGCCTGCTTATTCTCAGAGTTGATCGCGGAAAAGTCGTTGAAGGCGCGGCGCTCGCGGTTGAACAGCTGCACCACGGACATGCCCGAGACATATTCCTGGGTGAAGGTGTTGATGTGGGCCGTGGCCGCACGCTGGCGGCGGTAGCTCTCCCTCACGTGGCGGCGGAAGATGCGGGTGACGTACAGGATGGCCGGGATAACCGAAATCGTCAAAAGCGCCAGCGGCCAGCTCATCCGCAGCATGACAATGACGATGAACGCCAGCACAAATACGTCTTCAAAGATGGCCAGCACGCCAGACGTGAACATCTCGTTCAAGGCATCAACGTCCGAAGTAACCCGCGTCACAAGCTTGCCGACCGAATTGTGATCGAAGAATCCCGGATGCATGCTCTGCAGATGACGGAAGATCTGGCTACGCAGATCGAACATGATCTTCTGGCCAGTCCACTGCATCAGGTACGTCTGCAGAAACTCCAGCCCATACGTAACCAGGAGCGCCCCCAGATAGAGCAGGCCTAACTGCGTAATACCAGTGAAGGCTTGCTTGCTCAGGTGCTGGGCCAGCCACGAAAGCTTGGTCACGGGCGTGTCCGACATATAGGTGTCGACCGCTACCTTCACCAGATACGGCCCTAGAACGTCACTTCCTGCCTTGAAAATGATCGCCACTGTAGAGAACGTAGTCTGCAGCTTGTAGGGGCGAAGATAGGTAAGCAGACGGCGCATGAGACGGCCGTCGTATGCTTTGCCAACGATATCGTCGTCCTGCGGCGTCTTCTTGTCGGGTTCTTTCGTCGAATCCTTTGTCTCTTTTTCAGCCATGCGGTTGTCCCCTATTCTAGATGTTCCGGGGCCGCGTAGGATTCGCCGCAGATTGAATTACGTTCAGTTCAAGGTTGCTACGGCGCCTAACACCACTCCCTGGCCGGATCTCTGGGCAAAGACGACGACTCGCTCCTTTGCCGGCAAGGCGTCCGCAGGGCTACTCAGGCTGAACTTTAGCGGAGACGCAGACAGGTCCTGCAGGCTGCCGATTCTCTGCAGCGATCGTACGACGCTCACGTGGTGCAACTGCCGCCCTCCGTTCTCCCCGTTCCGAACATCAGTGGTGGCCACCGGATCGATAACAGCCGCAAATAGATCAGCCTTAGGCAGAACGCCCCCGGGGTAGTCAGCGACACCTCCAGCGACATATGTTTCCCCTCAATCATCGGGCTTGAAAGCTTAAGCCCCACTTTTGCGGACTTAGCCGCCTGGTTGATCGCGCGCGTTGCCCGATTGGCGTCATTGCCCACAAACTCCTGCGTGCCGTCGACCACCATCTGGGGCGTGTAGACCCCCTGCAGGCTGAACCTGTTGCCGTAGCCGTTCTGCCGCTGCGTGTACTGTCGAGACGAGAAGCGATCGTGCCACCCCAGCTGGTCCCAATAGTCGACGTGCTCCCCCAGCGCAATAATCTCAACGCCATCAATCGGCTGGCCCGCTTCGAGCTTCATCAACAACGCATCTGCCGGTGGGCAGCTGGAGCAGCCTTCTGAAGTAAACAACTCCACCAATACCGGTGTTCGCCCGGGGCGAGTTGCAGTCTGGGCGGCCAACCCAATTGGCACCAACAAAAAGAGAGTCGCCAGACTTCCAGCCAGAACCTTGCAGCGTAATAGAAATACCAGCATCGTTTTGAACCTCGTCGATGAGACGCGAAACTGTGTGACTTGGATACAAGCCGTCACAAGAATGTCCGTGAAACAATCAAGAAGCAGCATAGTTAGGACAAGGAAGATCGGTTCCATGAGCAGTTCGCTTGGTGTCTACATCTCGATTCCGTTTTGCAAGGCCAAGTGCACCTTCTGCAACTTTGCTTCAGGAGCCTTTGCGCCCAGCCGCATGCAACACTACGTCGATCGAGTCTGCGACGAGATCGTGAATGCCAGAGCCACCGCTTCCAGCCACCATGCCCATTTACCCGATGTTGTGGATACGGTGTACCTCGGCGGTGGGACCCCCAGTCTTCTGGAGCCCCATCAGATCAGCCAAATATTCAATCAGTTGCGCGCCCGGTTCACCCTCGCGCCTAACGCCGAAGTCACCCTGGAGTGCGCTCCCGGACAGCTTGCCGATGCCACCCTCGCCGAGTTCCTGCAACAGGGGATGAATCGCATCAGCTTTGGCGTCCAGTCGTTCGTCGATCGCGAGTCTGCAGCCGTCGGTCGCCTTCACACCCAGCAGACCTGCCTCGAAGAGGTAGCGCGCGTCCGGGCTGCAGGAATTGAGGATCTCAATCTGGATCTCATCGTCGGCCTTCCCCACCAGACCGAAGCCAGTTGGCGATACTCGCTCCAAACCGCCATCGCCACGGGCGCACCGCACATCAGCATCTACATGCTGGAGGTCGATGAGGACTCACGTCTGGGCAAGGAGATGCTTGCCAGCGGTAGCCGTTACAGCGCCTCCGCAGTCCCCTCTGAAGACGACGCCGCAGACTGGTATCAACTCGGTTGTAACGTTCTGGGCGCAGCTGGATGGGCCCAATACGAGATATCCAACTTCGCCAGTGCTGGTCACCAGTCCCGCCACAATCTGAAGTACTGGCGGCGGCAGCCTTACCTGGGTTTCGGCCTCGATGCACACTCCATGTTGAACACCAGCGCCGGTGCGGTACGCTTCGCCAACGCCAGCGATCTCGATACTTATTCCGGAGACGCTCCAGCCACCGCGACCTCCGGCTTGCGTCTCTACGAACCCGTGCTCCCCACTCCGGAGGTTGATGTCGTCGGGGTGGAGCAGGCGTTTGAAGAATCACTCTTCCTCGGTCTTCGCCTTAATGAAGGTGTAAGCCTGCACGAACTTCGCAGCCAGTTCGGCGAGGTGCTGCTCCATCAAACGCTACCAGCCTTGCACGACGTTCGCGACGCAGGCCTGCTGGAGCTGACCGCAGATCGTATCCGCCTGACCGACCGTGGACGCATGGTCTCCAATGAAGTATTCAGTCGGCTGTTGCTTACCGCAGCAGTGTGACGAACCTCGCGACTTCCAGAAAGGGATAGAAAAATCCATGATTGATCTACGCAGCGACACCGTCACCCGCCCAACCCCGGCTATGCGTGAAGCCATGGCCTCTGCCGAGGTGGGCGACGACGTCTACGGCGAAGACCCTACCGTAAACCGTCTGGAGCAGTCCGCCGCTGCGCTCTTTGGGCGGGAAGCCGCCATCTTCGTTCCCACCGGAACCATGGGTAACCAGATCGCCATCCGCATACACACCCAGCATGGTCAGGAGCTGATCTGCGAGGCCAGGTCGCACGTCCTCGATTGGGAGATGGCCATGGCTGCGGCCTTCTCTGGCTGCCAGGCCCGTACCGTCGCCGCAGAGCGAGGCATCCTCACCTGGGACCACATCAAGCCGGCCATCGCTACCAAGCTCTACTACCGAGCCCAGACCGCACTGATCTGCATCGAAAATACCCACAACATGGCCGGGGGAACCGTCACTCCGCTGCATGTCCTTCAGGACATATGGGCAGGCGCTCGCAGCGTCGGCTTGCCCGTTCATCTGGATGGAGCCCGGATCTTCAACGCCGCCGCCGCCCTTAACCTCAGCGTGTCCGAACTGACTGAGGGCTTCGATACCGTCATGTTCTGCCTCTCCAAGGGGCTCGGTGCGCCAGTTGGCTCGATCCTGACCGGCAGCCGCAAGATAATTGAGCAGGCCCGAATCTATCGCAAAGCGCTTGGCGGAGGCATGCGCCAGGCCGGTATCCTTGCCGCCGCTGGGCTCATCGCTTTGGAGCAGATGCCCGCGCGTCTTGGCCTCGACCACGCCAACGCCAGGTACTTCGGAGAATTCATCGCCGCCCAGCCCAATGCGGAGATCGACCTTGGCGGAGTCCAGACCAACATCGTCATCTTCAATCTTCGCGGAGGCGCTGATGCCGCAGCTTTCTGCGCAGCCTTGAAGCAGCAGGAAGTTCTGGCCAGTGCGGTCGGCCCCCACTCAGTCCGGCTCGTCACCCACTACGACGTGGATCGAGACGCCTGCGAACGGGCTGCGACCATCATCGCCAGACAGTTGCAGTCCATCTAGCCCACTGGCCAGACTTGACTCGCCAAAGTATAAACTGCCGGTAGTTACTCAATTTCCCATCAATAATTCATCGTCTATTCAGATTCATCGTACGTTCGCAATGTTTTGGCTCGAATAGGCTAACCTTTACAACGTAAAGCCCGTATGAATGAGGTTCAGAGATTGAGTCAAACGATTTTTGTTTTGGAAGACGATGCAGATATCTCCCGGCTTGTGCAGTATCACCTGGAGAGCGCCGGATTCACCGTTCGCCCCTATTTGGCGATCAACCAGATTCTCAGCGATGCTGAGCGCCAGCCGCCTTCGCTCTTTCTCCTCGACATCATGGTTCCTGGCGGAGACGGTCTCGACCTGTGCCGCCGGTTGCGTCAGAACCCCACCCTCAGCGTGGTGCCCATTATCTTTCTTACCGCCCGCGCGGCTGAGAATGACCGCGTCCACGGACTTGAAATGGGTGCGGACGACTACATCACCAAGCCCTTCGCCACGCGCGAACTGGTAGCCCGGGTCAAGGCGGTGCTTCGCCGATTTGAACGGCCCAGCACTCCCTCCATCCTCAAGTTCGAAGAGATCGAGATCGACGCCGGCGCGATGCAGCTTCGCGTGAACGGGCAGCTGGTCACCACCACGGCTACCGAATTCCGTTTGCTCGACTACCTCGCCCGACACCCCGGCCGTGTCTTCAGCCGCGATCATCTCCTCGACGCAGTGTGGGGCGACGCCCGTTTCGTCACTCCGCGTTCCGTAGACGTCTATGTCCGCAGAATTCGCGAAAAGATTGAGGTAGATGCAGAGACTCCGCGCTATCTTAAAACCATGCGCGGCGCGGGCTACCGTTTCGAGATCCCAAAGACCGTACAGGCCTAAGCGCAGGGTGGCCCAGTGACTCGCAGTCTGTTCTTCTCGTTTTTTGTCCGCATGACCATTGCCTTGGCTTTCGTGGCTGTCATGCGAGTGTGGTTTACCCCGTGGGGCTGGATCCCAGGAATAATCCTGGTTCTGGTCTGGGCGGCAGTGAACGCTCTGCTGCTCGCCCGCTCCGTGCGGCAGAACATCACCCAACTCCAGACCTCGACCGCAACCATTGCAGAGCGCCCGATCGAGATCCTCGAGCAGCGCTTTCAGGACTTCGATGGCCTCGCACGAGCCATCTCAGTCGTTTCAGCTCACGTCGAACGCGTCCTCGCTGACGCAGCCGAAAGCCGTAACGAACTGGTCGCCATGATCGACAGCATGCAGGACGCCGTCGTCGCAGTAGACCAGGGCGGGCGCATCCAATGGACGAATCAGCGCATGCAGAAGCTCATCCCCGGCGCTTCGATCAGCAGTGCCGTGCGCATCGGCCATGCCCTGGTTCAGACCATTCGCGATCCCGACGTCCTGCAGTGCGTCCGTACCGCACTAGAGGAGCGTGTCGTCTCCGAGCGCCGGTCCACCTTGCTCCTTCCCGGCCGTATCTTTGAGGTCATCGCATCGCCCATGCCCGGCGGTGGGGCAGTCGCCGTACTCCACGACATCACGCGGATCGAGCAGGTCGAGCGCACCCAGAGAGACTTCGTCGCCAATGTCTCGCACGAGTTACGCACTCCGCTCACCTCAATCACCGGCTATGTCGAGACGCTGCTTGACCATGAAAGTTCTCTAAGCCCCGTCGCACGCGAATTTCTCAGCATCATCCTGAAGAATGCCACTCGCATGAATCGTCTGACCGAGGACCTTCTGATGATGGCTCGTGTCGAGTCGTCCGAGCAGGAGTTGCACCCCGTACCGGTACCCGCTGATATTCTCGTCCGTGACGCCGTCCAGGCCATGAGCGGTCTGGTGCAGGATGCAGGAGCCGTTCTTGAGATTGGCGAGACTACCGATTTGCAGGTCTTCGCCGATGCAGACGCCATCGTCCAGGTGCTCAGCAACCTCATCGAAAACGGAATCAAATATGGTCAGCCCCGCGGAGAACAGCACGCCCGGGTAGTCGTCAGTGCCCAGACCGTGTCAGAACCAATCCAGGCGGTGGAGTTTCGAGTTCGTGACTTTGGGCAGGGAATAGCCTCCGAGCATCTTCCCAGAATTTTCGAGCGGTTCTACCGTGTCGACAAAGCGCGGTCCAGAGAGTCGGGCGGCACCGGCCTGGGGCTCGCAATTGCCCTGCATGTGGTGCAAGCACACGGCGGCGCCATCCGGGCTGAAAGTGAACTGAACGGCGGCAGTACCTTCATTTTTACCCTGCCGAAGGCCCAATATCCGCAACATTAAGGTGTTTGTTTCCGTTTTCACTCGTATGTAACCTAGCCGTAACAATTCTTGTCCACACTTAGTATGTTGATCTTAAGTCACGGATCAATCAGATTTTAGGGGGACGAGTGAAACTCAAAGTAATCGCAGCAGGAGTCTTGGCACTGGTAGCCGCAGGCGCCACAGCACAGAACATCAACGGCGCAGGCGCCACATTTCCATACCCGATCTACTCGAAGTGGTTCTCCGAGTACAGCAAACTTCACCCCGAAGTTAAGATCAACTACCAGTCGATCGGTTCAGGCGGCGGTATCCGTCAGGTATCAGAAGGCACGGTAGACTTCGGCGCAACCGATGGCCCAATGAGCGATGACCAGCTGAAAGCCGCCAAGGTCAAGGTGATGCACATCCCGACTGTCCTCGGTGCGGTCGTCCCCGTGTACAACATCCCCGGCGTCAATAAAGAACTCAACTTCTCCTCGGATGTCATTGCAGACATCTACCTCGGCAAGATCACCACCTGGAATGATCCTCGCATTGCAAAAGACAATCCCGGAGTCAACCTGCCAGCCAACTCGATTCTTCCGGTCTATCGCTCGGATGGAAGCGGCACCACCTACATCTTCACCGACTTCCTCTCCAAGGTCAGCTCCGACTGGCAGACCAAAGTCGGTAAGGCTACCTCAGTAAAGTGGCCTTCCGGCATCGGCCAAAAGGGTAACGAAGGCGTCGCTGGCATGGTCCGCCAGTCTCCCAACTCGTTCGGTTACGTTGAGTTGATCTACGCGACCCAGAACAAGATGTCCTATGGCTCGGTGAAGAACGCCGCCGGCAAGTTCGTCAAGGCCACCACCGAAGGTGTCACGGCCGCTGCTGCCGCTGCTTCCAAAACCATGCCAGCCGACTACCGCGTCTCCATCACCAACGCGCCCGGTGCCACTTCCTATCCCATCTCCAGCTTTACCTGGCTGTTGATCCCTACTCATTCCACTGATCCGGCCAAGGCCAGGGCTCTTGCAGGCTTCGTGGACTGGATGCTCACCAACGGCGAAGCCGAGGCGGCTCCTCTTACCTATGCCCCTCTCCCAAAGCCGGTGCAGGACATGGTTCGCAAGTCGATCGCTACAATCAAGTAGTCATACAGCCGTGCGGATTCCCCGATCCGCACGGCAATTTCCTTTCATCTCCATTATTTTGAAACAGATACAATCAGCCGCTAGAGTTGAGACTGCAGGAATAAGACTTTGTCTCTCAAAATCATGACTACTGAGCGTGACCCCGTATCTCCGACACCTCTCCCGAACGTGGTGCCAGTGGCCCCGTCTGAAGATTTAGCATCGCAACCCATCAACCATGAACCCTCGGTAGTCCGCGCCTTTCTCAATACGCGCGGCAGCGGCAGGCTGGCTGACAACGCTTTCGCAACCGTCATGTTGATCTGCGCATGTAGCATTTTTGTGATTGTGCTGTTCATCTTTAGCATCCTCATTACCCATTCCAAGCTGAGCATCGCCGCCTTCGGCCTGAAGTTCTTTTCCCGCCAGGCATGGGACCCGGTCTCCGGTGACTTTGGCGCTCTGCCGTTCATCTACGGAACCCTTGCAACTTCCTTCCTTGCATTGCTGATAGCTGTACCGCTGGCCCTTGGCGTCGCCGTCTTCCTCACGGAACTCTGCCCGAAGCAACTGCGTGCACCGATCTCCTTCCTTACCGAGTTGCTCGCTGCCATTCCAAGCGTCGTCTATGGCTTGTGGGCAGTCTTCGTCCTTGTCCCAATCATGCGTGACGTCATCGGGCCGTTCCTTCATAAAACGCTGGGCTGGACGGGATTCTTCGAGGGAGCCAACTTCGGGGTCGGTCTTCTCACGGCGAGCATCATCCTCGCCATCATGATTCTTCCCATCATCTCCTCGCTCACTCGCGACATTATGACTGCTGTACCCAACTCCCAGCGTGAAGGTGTGCTGGCCCTCGGAGCCACTCGCTGGGAGATGATTCGCATCGGCGTCCTGCGCAACTCCCGAATCGGCATCGTGGGTGCCGTCCTGCTCGGGTTAGGTCGCGCCCTCGGCGAGACGATGGCCGTCACCATGGTCATCGGTAACCATCCGGAGATCAGTAAATCGTTATTCGCGCCTGGCTATACGCTTGCCAGCGTTATCGCCAACGAGTTCTCTGAGGCAACGGGCGACCTCTATCTCAGCGCTCTCATCGAGATCGGCCTGGCGCTCTTCCTCGTCACAATCGTCGTCAACGCGGCGGCACGCCTGATGGTCTGGGCCGTCACCCGCGGCGCACCGGCAAGGGTGGCCTAGCATGAGTACTCAGCCAGTCAATAATTTGTCGCAGCCGACGAGCGCGCAGTTCAAGCCATCGCGCATTAACAACATTCGCCGAAGCGTGATGAATCACTTCGTCACCGCGCTTTCCATACTCAGCACGATCCTCGTCATCGCCCCCCTGGTGGCCATCCTTGTGTACCTCATCTACAAGGGAGCGAGTTCGCTGAACTTCGCCTTCTTCACTCAAATCCCCGCACCAGTTGGCGAGACCGGCGGCGGCATGGCTAACTCCATCGTCGGCTCAGGGATTATCCTGTTTCTGGCCAGCTTGATGGGTATCCCCATCGGCATCGCGGCTGGTGTCTACCTTGCGGAGTTCGGTAGCGGAAAATTTCTCGCCACCGCCATTCGCTTTACGGCTGACGTGCTCAACGGCGTGCCTTCGATCGTCATGGGCATCTCAATCTACTCGCTCATCGTCCTGCAGCAGAAGCACTTCTCTGCGCTTGCCGGCGGCGTCGCGTTGGGCATCATGATGGTGCCCACCATCACTCGCACCACCGAAGAGATGTTGGCCACCGTTCCTCACTCGATTCGCGAAGCTGCCCTCGGCCTGGGTGTCCCAAAGTGGCGTACCGCAGTCTCTGTCACCTTGCGCACCGCTTCTCCAGGCATCATCACAGGCTGCATGCTCGCTTTTGCCCGCGTCGCAGGTGAGACCGCACCGCTGCTCTTCACCGCTTTCGGAAACCAGTTCTGGAGCTTCAGGCTCAACGAACCCATCGCTGCTCTGCCGCTTCAGATTTATGTCTATGCCATCTCTCCCTACGACGAGTGGCATCGCCTCGCCTGGGCGGGTTCACTTGTCCTCATCGTTATGATCATGGTTGCTGTTACACTCGTCCGCATCTTTGCCAACCGCGGCGCACTCAAAGGGGGAAGCTAGTGGGAGTCGGCATTCTGGTAGAGAATTTGAACGCTTGGTACGGGACAAATCACACGTTGCAGGACATCAATCTGCACATCCCGGCTAACCACGCCACCGCACTCATCGGTCCTTCCGGATGCGGCAAGTCGACTTTCGTTCGTTGCCTCAACCGCATGCATGAAACCAACCCGATTGCTCGCGTCACCGGTGTTATCAAGATGGGCGATATCGACATCTACAAAGACGCCTCACCAGTCGAGATTCGCCGCCGCGTCGGCATGGTTTTTCAGCGTCCTAATCCGTTTCCAACCATGTCGATCTACGACAACGTAGCCAGCGGCCTTAAACTGAATGGCTTCACCGGTCGCCGTATCCTTGACGAGACTGTAGAGCGCTCGCTCAAGCAGGCCGCTCTCTGGGAAGAGGTCAAAGACGACCTCAAGAAGAAGTCCGGCGCCAGCCTCTCCGGCGGCCAGCAGCAACGCATGTGCATCGCTCGGGCGCTTGCTGTCGATCCTGAAGTATTGCTCATGGACGAGCCAGCATCCGCTCTCGATCCCGTCTCTACCTCCAAGATCGAAGACCTCATCTTCCAGTTGAAGAGCCAATACACCATCGTCATCGTCACGCACAACATGCAGCAGGCGGCTCGTGTCGCAGAGAATACCGGCTTCTTCCTCAACGGAAAAATGGTCGAGTTCGATTCGACCCACAAGATCTTTACCAATCCACGCGACAAGCGCACAGAAGACTACATCACTGGGAGGTTCGGCTGATGCGGGTCAAATTTCACCAGAGCTTGGACGATCTCAAAGAGAAGCTGCTCGTTATGGCCGGCATGGCCGAACAGGCCATTCAACGCTCCATCGAAGCCTATCGCACACGCGACCTCTCTATCTGCGAACTCGTCCTGCGCTCCGAACCTGCGATCAATCGCCTCGAGCGCGAGATCGACCAGATGGCACTCGACCTTCTTGCGATGGAGCAGCCAATGGCCATCGATCTCCGCTTCATTCTCTCGGTCATCCGCATCAATGCCGACCTCGAACGCGTCGGCGACCAGGCAGTCAATATTGCAGTCCGGGTCCGCGAGATGGGAGCGTTCGCCAACGTGGAACTACCGGTCGACATCCCCAAGCTCGCTTCGCTGGCGGCGGCAATGGTCCGCAAGGCACTGCAGGCATTCATCGAAGCAGACGCAGATCTTGCCAAGTCCGTCCTCAAGCTGGACGATCAGGTCGATGAGATGAACGATGCAGCGTTCTACGCGCTCAGCAACCTCATCAAAGAGCAGCCGGAACAGACGCCGCAAGCCCTCAACGCTCTTATCATCGCTCGCAACCTGGAGCGCGTCGGCGACCACGCCACCAACATCGCGGAAGATGTCATCTTCTGGGTACGCGGTGCAGACGTGCGGCACAACGCCGCCAACATCTAGTCACCTGACCTTCAGTCAAATCGGCTCCGGCCGCCACCAGATCAGCCGCGGCAGCATCGGATAGTAAAGCCCGACGCGAATCTCCGTCGCCTCTGCATCCAATCGGACCGCTCGCGCATACGCCTCCATCTGCGGCCCATACTTCTCTCGCTCACGGCCCAGAAAATCTTCGCTTCCTTCACGTCCGTGCGTCGAGGTTTTGTAGTCGATGATCCACAAGCAATCGTTACCGGCCGCGTGCGGCTCCGCACCCGCCCGAAAGATGCGATCCAGACGGTAACTTCTCCGCTGATCCGCCCACGAAGTAAACGCGTACTCGCTCGCTGCTCCAGCCTGCGTGCCGAGTACCCAGAGCCCGTCGCGGTCCTGAAGTACATTCTCCAGCGCAGACCTTACTTCCAGTGCCCGACGCTTAACCACGGCTGGCGACAGCCCATCGCCACGCAGGATAGTTTCTATCCTTGGCAGCCATCCCTTCACCTCCCGAAGCAGCGTCTCCACTGAAGCGCCAGCAGCCAGCCGCGTCGACAGCACATCAAGAAATCCATGCACGGCATTGCCAAAAGATCGTGCCGCAAAAGATCCCTCAGGCCTCTCGAAGTGCGTCATCTCAGGCGCATCCTCAGCCTGCCGATATTTCAGTCCGAGCCTCACATCAAACCTCGCCCGCGCATCGAACGACAGCGGAAGCCGCCGCAGACCAGCAGGCTGCACGCGCTCTTCCGCACCCGCGGCAAGGTCTGCCACAACGGTAGCTTCCCAGGGTGCCATCGTCACTAAGTTCGCGGGAGCCTGCGGTCTCCTCGCGTCTTCGTAGAAGCGCACGCTCGCCGCCGGCCAGGCTGCCCCCAGCAAACTTCCCGGTGCAAGATTCACCTCACCATTGACCTTCAAAGCAGGCGAAGCGAACAGATGTAGCTCTTCTCGCGCACGAGTGCAGACAACGTAAAACAGCCGCTTGCGCTCAGCGGCCTCTCGCGCGTTCTGAATCTCAGTCAGCCACTTGTTCAGCGCGTGTGAGTCTTGCCCCTTGCCTGCGATCGGAGCCAGCACCACCCGAGCCGCCTCTGCATCTCGTTGATCAAATTCGTTCCAGGTCAGCAGCCGGTTCCGATTCGGTGGAGATTTGCGCTCTAGCCCAGGTACCAGCACTACATCCCACTCCAGCCCCTTTGCCCCATGGATCGTCATCACATCGATCGCCCCTGGAACCACCGCCGACTCCGCAAACAGTTTTTCCAGTCGCTGCGCCAGCACTGCCATGTCGACAACTTCGCCCTCGGCTTCAATCTCATCCAGCAACTGGAAGTAGCGTCGCGCATTCGCCATCTCAGACGCCGAAAGGGAAGCATCTCCTCCCAATGAGCGCCAGGTCCGCTCGACCCACTGAGCCGTCGTTAGTTGCCCTCGTCGGGTGGCCGCATCCCGCATCACCGGCCAGAACCGCGTCAGACGCGCACAGCCCTCATCACTCAACAGATGGCCACGCTCTGCCATCAGGTCCTGGATACATTGCTCCTTGAAATCAGAATTATCCTCTCCCACCAACATATGCAGGTCGGCCAGCCCCAGCCCGCACCACGGCGCGCGCAGCGCTGCCAGCCACGCCACACGATCCGCTGGATGCAGCAACGCTCGCGTCAGTGCCGTCAGATCCAGCACCTCCTGCCGCTCCTTCAGCGCCTCGATGTTCACCGCGCGAAAGGGAATCGCACCATCCCCGTCATCTCGCTTCAGCGCTGCAACAATATCGATCAGATAATTCCGGCCCCGCACCAGAACCGCAATCCTCCACGGCTCCGTCCGCCCCGGCGGTAGAGGACACGCACGCCACTCCTGCACCACGGCCCGCACTGCCTCCGCTTCATCCAGCTTCTGCTGGCGTTTGGCCTCCGCAGTTTTCTCCCGAGGCACTCCATTCGCCAGCGTGTTGAAGTGCCACACCGCGTGCTTCGCCATCTTCGAAACTGGGCGCACCGCATCAGCAGCAAAGTAATCAACTGCTTCAGGATTTGCAGGATCGGCCTCGTCAGGAAACAGCAACGAAAAGTCTTGATTGAACTTCTCTACGAGTCCGCCTTGTGAGCGGAAGTTAGCTGTAAGACGGATGCAGCCGATCTCCAGATCCCCCAGTCGCTCCTCGCGCATCGTACGAATAAATCGCTCGACCCGTGCCTGCCGGAAGATGTAGATCGACTGCTTCGGATCGCCAACCAGAAACACCGTCTGGCTGTGCCCATCCCAACTCTGCGTCAGCCGTTCAATCAACTCATACTGACGCGTAGACGTGTCTTGCATCTCATCCACCAGCAGATGCTGCACTCTCATTCCCAGTGCCGTCTCCAGGTCCGCAACACCGTCGTCGGCGCGCAATGCGTCGATCGCGCGCAATCCGAGTTCAGCGAAATCACACTCCGATCGCTCCGCAAACACCAACTGCAACTCCACCAGAGCCCTGCTCAACATTCGGAACAGCGACTTCGCCACAGCCCACTGCTCTGCTGGGTACTTTGCCGGCGGCAGCTTCTGCATCGCCCCAATTACTGCCGGCAAATCACTGTTGTCTCTCAGTTCATCGACCAGTGCCTTTACCGCAGCGCCGTGATGCTTGTTCAACTCCACCCCAAGATCGTTCTTATGAAACCTTGCACGCCAGCCACCATCTTTCTTCACCACAAGGCTGATCATTGTGCGCCAGCGCTCTAAGTCCTCCAGCGTCTCAGCAGGTGTCTGCTGCATGCCGCGGCAAACAGAGAAGGGGTGAACATCTGGCTTGTATGCCGGCAACTCCGCAAACTCCGCAGCCAGCGAAGCCATGCGCTTTGAACAGCTATCCGGTAATGCCTCAGCCAGTCGAGCGATCCCAGCACAAATCGCCAACTCTAAAGCTCGTTCCAGCCGTGGCAATACCGTTTCATTCAGATACGCGTCATCCAGTTCACGCCGCTGCAAGGGGACCAGTTCTCCCCACTGGTCGCGCAGTTCCAGCATCTCGGCCAGCAACTCTTCGCAGTCCGCCAGGTTCCCATCCCGATGCAGCAGAACCCTCCGCAGCGCCTCATTCAACGCGGCATCCTCACCGCCCAGCAGCATCAGCGTCCGCCGTGCCGCCGCATGATGCAGACGTCCCGCATCGGGCACGGGAGTCTGCTGCCCTCCTCCACCCGAAAGCACCGGCAGCGAACTCGCAATCTGGGCACACACTGAGTCGATCGTCCGCACATTGAGCCGTTGCGAACTCTCTAGCAGCCCCCATCTGCCCAGCCGGTCGCGCTCTACCACCCGTTCCGCCAGGGTCCGAGTCTCCTGCTCGAACGCATCTCCGCGCTTCAGCGGCTTATCGCTAAACGCTGCCTCCAACTGCTCCATCACCCGTTCGCGGATCTCGGCCGTGGCCTTCACCGTAAATGTGATTGCCAGTACCTGCTCCGGCGCGGTCACGCTTTCGTCGCTCAGCAGTTTCAGATAGCGCTGAATCAGCAGGCCAGTCTTGCCCGATCCCGCTGGAGCCTCCACAATCCACGACCGCGTCGTATCCAGTGCACGTTCGCGCTCACGCCAGTCCGGTGGGTGCTGCCCCTCATCGGCAACTCCTGCATCTGCTGGGCCAATGACAAAAAGATCAGCCAAGCTCTACCTCCGTTACCGAATCATCGTCGTCCGCCTGCATCGCCGCGGCATCGAGGCGACACAACAGCCGTTGACCACAGTGTTTACACGTCGTCGGATAGTTCTTCGGCCGCACCCGCACATCGCCCTCATGGAACTCTTCGGCCAGACGCGACAGCACACGTCTCCATTCCTCGACCTGTGCGTCCAAACTCACTTCCAGCTTTGCAGTCTTTATGCCCGCATTCTCGCTCGTCGCGAAGCCCCGCAGGCCGCGGTCATTGCCTGCCCGGACCTGTGCAAACGCCACACCTTCCAGGCGCTCAGCCTCCGACAAAATTGCATACAGCGGCAGTTGTGGCGCATCCGGTCTCTCCGACAACCAATCGTTCGGCTTTGCGGCCCCGGTCTTGTAGTCGATGATGATCTCTCCGCCATCGCTCACATCTACGCGATCCACGCGCACACTCAGCCGCAGCGGACCCACGCGCGCATCCGCCAGCGTGTCCTCCTGCCGCTTCACCTCGAAAGGAGGACGCCTCATCTCCAACTCCAGCCATGGCTCCAGCAATGCATGTAACCGTTCCCGTTGCATATCCAGATACGCCGCATCCCAAAGACTAGAGCTTAGTTCTTCATTCTTCCGCAGCCCTTTGCCGATAGCCCATTCCAGCGCCTCCTTGCGTTCTCCCGTACTCATGGAGATCAGCACACTCTGGGTCTTAATCTCGCGCCAAAAAACCTCCAGCACCTCATGCACTACATTGCCACGCTCTGCTGCATCCATTCCCAACTCGGACTCACTCAACTCCGCAGACCACAGGCGTCGTTCCGCAAACGCACGAAATCCGCATGCAGCCTGCAGTTCCAGAATCTTTGCCCCACCTTGAATCACCTCGTCCGGCAGAGTAGGCAATCGCCCATCATCCGCAACCGTCTCGATCTCGACGACTTCGCGCTCAGGCTCAACAGCCACCAGAAAGCTGCTCTCCACCGGCGTCAGTTCCAGTCCGTCCAGCACCGACGATGCACTCTGCTTCGCATCTTTGGACTCCTTCGCATAGCTAAAGACAATCTTCCCCGCGCTCTTCGCGATTCGCTCCGTCACCCGGCCCGCATAATCCCTGTCCTTCGCTGCGTCTGTCCCCGGCATGTCAAGCTTATGCTGCATCTGCCAGGGCAGCATGGGACTGGCAGATACCTGCGCAGGCCACGTCAGGTCGCCAGCGCACAGAAACCAGACTGCATCGAACCCGCAGCCTGCACACTCCAGCGGACCCATTATCTGTACCGGCGCCTCCCGCGACTCCGGCGAAAACATCGTTCGTTTCGCAATCCTCTCCAACTCAGCCAGTGCCACGCCGAACCGCACGCGCACTCCGTTGAAGTCCAGCGTAGCCAACTCATCCAGTCCGCTCTCCCACTTTCTCCGTGTCTGGAACTCGATGCTGTCCTCGACCTTCCCCCTACCCCACCCGGCCGATTGCAGCACCTCCCTCATCTCCTCAGCCCACTCGGAGTAAGGACGCACTTCATCCTTCGACTTCATCTTGCCGATCGTGTGCTGCATTTGGCGCAAGGCACCCATTAGTTCGGGCAGCCTCAACTGGCGCTTCGATCCCCCAGCCAACTCAAGCAGCAACTCCAGAGAAACCTCTGGCCGCAGCATCCTCTTCCGCCGCAGTACGAACGCGTCAAGTTCAGCCCTGGCGCTTCCTTCGTCGAAACCACCGGCAAAGTAAGGGGACAGCAGCAACTGGCTCACCCGTTCCAGCGGCAACGGCCCTGTCACCCAGCGCAGCAGATCCAGAGCCGTAGCTCCCATGCGCGTCTCCGCCAGCGGCAAACCCAGCGAGAACTCATACGGCCCCATCTCCATTTGTGTCCCAATATCCTGCAACTCCGGGGCAAGCACTTCACGAAACACCCGATCAATCTCGGCCCGCTGCTTCTCCAGACCGGGAACGATCACTGCGACCCGAGCCTTAGGCTGCGCCTCAAGAAACTCCCTTATCCAGCGCGCACAAATTCGTAGCTCTTCCTGCTCATCCGCAGCGTCCACCAACTCGCGCCGTTCCGCCAAAGCCTCCAGTGGCAACTCCGTCACCACCATGCCCGCCGCACCCACGGCCTCAATCAGCGCTACCTGTGCTGGGGTCATCGCATCGAACCCTACCAGCACCACCTCCCGCATCCCAAACGTCACCCGTCCGGCCACCACATGGCTCCGCAGTGTCTCCTCAAGTTGTGCCTGCGACAGATACCCTTCAGCCTGGCATCTTCGTTCAAAATCCATCGCCCACTGCTGAAACGCCCGCGTATCGGTGCTCACCGCTATCTCGCGGAGTCGTCCCTGCCCGCTATAGCTGCACAGCAGTCGCCAGGCATCCGCAGCCATCTCGGCCAGCGAGTCCGGGGATCGAAGACTCCGCCGGTCCTTGTCACTCGCCAGCACAGTTCGCCAAACCGCATGCTCCTGTGTTCGGTTCAGCAGCAACTGCGAAGCAACTCCCTGCATCAGCAGCGCCCGCCAGATCCCTCCCATCCAGGAATCCCACGATTGCACCTCAGGCGCATGCCATCGCGACCGTCCAGTCGCGCGATTCTGAAGGTCAAATCCGTGCCTCAGCGTTCGCGCCGCCCGCTCGTTCGCGGTAACCACCACCGCACCCCGCTGCAGCGCCGCACTAACCTCCACCCGCAGCAACTCTTTTGCACCCATGCTTCGGTTATACGCTCTCGATCCTCGGAAAAATCTAATCCAACATCAGTTGGCTTGCCGCGCGTCCACAGGCCAGAACTTGCTCATAGCGAGCAGCCCTCCCGCCGCTGCAAATGGAAGCACCAGCGCTACCTGCAGCGATCCCGTCCGCGTAGAAATAACACCCATCAGCCAAGGCAGCGCGGCTGCTCCCAGCCCTGAAACTGCCAGCACAATCCCCGCCTGTCGCGCCGTAGGCCGTTCCGCCATTAGCAACGAAAAAGTAGCCGGAAAGAACGGTGCCAGGCTCAGCCCCAGCAGCACCGCAAAAAACGCAATCGATAACGCCGAATGAGCAAATGCCAGGCCTGCTGTAAATACCGCAGCCAACCCCAGCGACAGCCGTTGCACTACCCGCTCGCTAGTCCGCAGCAACACCACAGAAGACCCAGCCCTCCCCAGCGTCAGCGACATCCATAACAGCAGTGTCGTGTACTCGCTCACCGCCAGCGTCTTGTCGCCATAACGAAGCGCAAAGGTCGTAAGCCAACCACTAAGACACGTCTCCAACCCGCCATACAGTATCAGCAGCCCAGCAAAGTAGAGATAGACCTGCCGCCCCAACCCCAGCCCCACCTCTGACCCCACCGGTGCCGCCGCTTCCTTCGTGTCAAAAACCTCTGGTGCCGCGCCTTGCATCTCCAGCAACATCCAGCCTGCACCCACCACGAAAATTCCCGCAAAGCACTCCAATATAGGCACCAGTGCAAACAGCGGAAGCAGCCAGGCCGCCAGCAACGCAGACAGCATCGCTCCCAGGCTGAAAGAGAAGTTCAGAAGCGCCAGCATCGACCCCCGATGCCGCGTAAACCGTCGTCCTGCCAGAATGTTGGTCGATGTAATGATCTGCCCCAACCCATAGCCCCCCACAAATAGCCCGGCGCAGGCGACCCCCATCCCCGGAGCCAACGCAAAGCACCCGAACCCCACCGATCCCGCCAGCATCCCCACAACCAGGCTGCGTCGCAGATTCTTTTGAACACTCACCCCGCCTAAGAACGCCCCACAGAACTTCGCCATCATCAACAGCCCGCTCTGCGAGTCCTGTAAATGCCACTCACGCGCCAGCACAGGCAGTATCGGCCCCAGTAGCGCCGTCCCCAGCCCAGCCAGTCCAAGCGAATAGTGCATCAGCCGCTTCGATGGCGCAACTCGCTCCACCTTCATCAGTTCACTCAAGAAAACTACCCCCACCCGCGAAACACGTTACACATTATCATCATTGCAGGAGGCCTCCTCGTGCAACGTAAGTTCTTATTCCTCACTCTCTTCGCTGTCCTGCTCTCCGGTTGCCGCCAAACCACCCCCTCTGCCACGCCTGTCTCCAACTTCCAGCAGAAGACCTTTACCGTCCGAGGCAAGATCGTCAGCACCGATGCCACTCACGTCACGCTCGACCACGAGGCCGTCCCCGGCTTTATGGACGCCATGGTCATGACCTACAAGCTCAAGGACCCCAGCATCGTAGGCGAACTCCACCCCGGCGACCGTATCACCGCCAAAATCCTCGTCAAACAGGATGCCGCAGGCTATAGCGACCCCGAACTCGACGAAATCGTAGTCATCGCTCAGGCTCGCCCCGACTACAAGCCAGCCGTCCAGTACCACGTCCCCCAACCCGGCGACAGCGTCCCCGACTTCAAACTTCTCAACCAGAGCAACCGCACCATCCACCTCGAGCAGTTCAAAGGCAAAGTCCTCCTCATCACCTTCATCTATACCCGCTGCACGCTCTCCGACTTCTGCTCTCGCATGAGTCGCAACTTCGCCGAGATCGACAAAGCCCTCGCCGCCGATCCCACCCTCTACTCCGGTACCCATCTCCTCAGCATCAGCTTCGACCCCACCTACGACACCCCCAAGGTCCTTCGCAGCTACGGCGGAGCCTACACCGGCAACTTCACCAAAGAGACCTTCTCCCACTGGGACTTCGCTGCGCCCCCTGTCCAGGACCTCGCCGCCATCACCCAGTTCTTCAACGTAGGCATCACTCCCGGAGACAACAAGTCCCTCACCCACTCCTTATCCACCGTCCTCATCGGCAAAGACGGCAAGGTCGCCGCCTGGTTCCCCACCAACGATTGGCAACCCGCCGATATCGTCGCAAAGATCAAGCAAGCCGCCGCGGCCTAGCGTAAAATTCGTCGTAATCTCAACAAGATAAAGAACATGACGCGCGCACTGACACGACAGCAACGATTCGCGCTCGGCCAGCAACAGCGCAAGCACATGCGCCGCGCCGACCATGCCGTTTGGACTGCAAAACACCGTACCAAATCTCCCCTCAAGCTGCTGCAGGTCGCCGCTCGCGGACGTGTCTCCTCGCTCATCGCCCTCAAGAACCAGCGCATGTCGGTCTCACCCTTCGGCTACTTCCGCGGCTCAGTCCCCGTCATGGCCTGCGACCTCTCGCTCTCACCCAGCACCGGCATCCACAACCAACTCTGTGGCGACGCCCACGTCAGCAATCTCGGTGCGTTCGACGGCCCCGAAGGACGCCTCCTCTTTGACATCAACGACTTCGACGAAACCATCGTTGGCCCATTCGAGTGGGACGTGAAGCGCATGGCCACCAGTCTCATCCTCGCCGGTCGCGAAGCTGGTGCAAAGAACACTCATTGTCAGGAAGCCGCAGCCATCTTCCTCGAAGGCTACCGCCGCAGCATCCTCCGTTTCTCCCGCATGCCCGTGCTGGAAGTCGCCCGCTATCAGGTGCATCGTCTCCACGACGTCAACACCATGTCCGAAATCTTCTCCATGGCTCAGCGCGCCACTCCCATCCACAACTTGCTCGCTCTCACCCAGCCAGCAGAGCACTCCGGCCAACCCGGAAAGCACTCCGCCTCCAGATCGAAGAAGGCCAGAACGACCCCGCATCAGCCACCCGTCTCGAAACCCTCCGGTCCATCGCGCATCTTCAAGACCATCGACCCCGTTCTTACCCGCATCACCGGGGCTCCTGCCCAGCGCATCATTAGCTCGCTTACTGCCTACGCGGACAGCCTGCTCCCCGAGCGTCGCCACTTCCTCGCTCAATACCGTCCTATCGACGTCGCATTCAAAGTAGTTGGCACCGGCTCTGTCGGCCTCCGCGACTACGTCATCTACATGCAGGGCAACGGCTCCGGCGATCCACTCTTCCTCCAGATCAAGGAAGAAGCAGTCTCCGCCTACGCTCCCTACCTTGGAAATGCTGCCCCTCAGCATCACCAGGGACGGCGAGTCGTCGAAGGAGAACGCGCCATGCAACTCCAGTCCGACCCCTTCCTTGGCTGGACGAACATCCAGGGCCGCGACTTCCTCGTCCGTCAGCTCAACGACCATAAAGCCTCGATCGATATCACTCAGCTCAAGGCCGCCGGACTTCTGGAGTACGCTGGTGTCTGCGGCGAAATGCTCGCCCGTGGCCATGCTCGCGCCGGAGACTCTGTCATGCTCGCCGGATACATCGGCAATTCACCAAGATTCGACGAGGCCATTGCCAAATTCGCAGAAGCCTACGCCGACCAGACCGAGACGGACTGGAAGCACTTCACCAAATCCATTCACTCCAAACCAAATAAGTCAAAATCCTGATCCACCAGCCCCGGAGGGCACCACCTTGGCCAAGCTCACTATCCTGTTCGGAGTACTTCTCATCCTCGTCGGCGTCGCAGGTTTCGTTGCGACCGGACACACCCACCCCACTGCCCTTATCCCAGCCGGCTTCGGCCTGCTCTTAATCCTCTTCGGCAGCCAGGCCAACACCGAAGACTCCAAGAAGCGCATGCTCTGGATGCATATTGCCGTCACCGTTGGACTTATCGGGTTCCTCGCAACTATCCCCGCCGATATCGACGTCATTCGTCTGAGTCGCGGCACCGTCTTCCCGCATCCAATTGCCGTCCTCGAGAAGGCCGGGATGTCCCTGCTCTGCCTCCTCTACGTCGCCCTCTGCGTCCGTTCCTTTATCGCAGCTCGGCGTCAACGTTTGATCTGACGATGTCTCAGAGGTTGTAATGGACGACCCCTGTCCAATCTGTGACGACACTGCTTCAACCCGCCCTGCGGCGCATCCTGATCCAGAGGCGTACCCTAAACCTATGTCTTCTTCGTATGGTCCATCAAAATTCGGTGGCGGCATGCCCGCCGGTGATCGTCCCTCCCGAGGAACCGGTCGCTCCACCGCCGCCGACCTCACCGCCAAGCGCCCCAAGCCCAAGCTGAAAAAGGTCCTCCCCGAGGTCTGGAAGCTCGTCAAGCCGCGCCGTGTCCTCCTTGGCGGCAGCTTCCTCCTCATGATCATCAACCGCGCCAGCGGTCTCATCCTCCCCGGCTCCACCAAATTCCTCATCGACAACGTCATGGGCAAGCACCAGATGAGTCTGCTGCCCAAAATCGTCGGCGTGGTCGTCGCAGCCACCATCCTTCAGGGCATCACCTCCTTCACCCTCACCCAACTCCTCTCCAAAGAAGGCCAGCGCCTCATCGCCGAACTCCGCATGAAGGTCCAGGCCCACATCGGCCGCCTCCCCGTCTCCTTCTACGACGAGAACCGCACCGGCACCCTCGTCGCCCGCATCATGACCGACGTCGAAGGCGTCCGCAACCTCATCGGCACCGGCGTCATCGACTTCTTTGGCGGCGTCCTCACCGCCCTCTTCGCCTTCGGCTACCTCATCAAGCTCTCCGTCCAGATGACGCTCGTCACCTTCGTCATCCTCCTCCTCTTCGGCCTCATCCTCCAGCGCGCCTTCAAGACCATCCGCCCCATCTTCCGCGAGCGCTCCAAGATCAACGCAGAAGTCACCGGCCGCCTCACCGAGTCCCTCGGCGGCGTCCGCGTCGTCAAGGGCTACCACGCCGAAGCCAGCGAAGCCAGCGTCTTTGCCGCCGGTGCCAACCGCCTTCTCAAGAACGTAATCTCCTCCCTCACCGCCCAGTCCCTCATGGCGCTCGCCTCCACCGCCGTCCTCGGCATCGTCGGAGCACTCGTCATGTACCTCGGCGCCCATCAGGTCGTTGCTGGCAGGCTCACCACCGGCGGGTACGTCACCTATGTCATGTTCCTCGCGTTCATGATCGCCCCCATCGTCCAGCTCGTCTCCATCGGTACCCAGCTCACTGAGGCCATCGCCGGTCTCGACCGCACCACAGAAATCCTCTCCGAGCACGAGGAAGACTCCGAACCCACCCGCACCCACAACCTCGCCACCATCCGCGGCGACATCGCCTTCCAGGACGTCATCTTCTCCTACGAGCCCGGAAAGCCCGTCCTCCACGGCATCTCCTTCGACTCCAAACCCGGCACAGTCACCGCCCTCGTCGGCTCCTCCGGCTCCGGCAAGTCCACCATCATCTCCCTCATCTGTGGCTTCCACACCGCCACCGGCGGCAAGGTCCTCGTCGACGGCATCGACCTCGCCAGCATCCGCCTCAGCAGCTACCGTCAGCAGCTGGGCGTCGTCCTCCAGGAGACCTTCCTCTTCGACGGCACCATCCGCGAGAACATCCTCTTCTCCCGACCCCAGGCCACTGAGGAGCAGCTCATGGAAGCCTGCCGCATCGCCCGCGTAGACGAGTTCGCCGAGCGCTTCCCAGAGAAGTACGAAACCATCGTCGGCGAGCGCGGCGTCAAACTCTCCGGCGGCCAGCGTCAGCGCCTCTCCATCGCCCGAGCGATCCTGGCAGACCCAAGAATCCTCATCCTCGACGAAGCCACCAGCTCCCTCGACTCCGAGTCCGAAGCTCTCATCCAGTCTGGCCTCAACCACCTCATGCAGGGCCGCACCACCTTCGTCATCGCCCACCGCCTCTCCACCATCCGCCGAGCCGACCAGATCCTCGTAGTCGAACAAGGCCAGATCGTCGAACGCGGAACCCACGAAGCCCTCTACCAGCTCCACGGTCGCTACTACGACCTCTACACCCGCCAGCACGGCCTCGAAGCCAACCTCTTCCTCGCCCCCGGCGAAGGCGACAAAGTCGAAGAACCCGACACCTCCAAGGTCTAAGATAGCCACCAACCCATCACAAATTAGACACAGCAGTTGCTGCTGCCTCTGCCTCAAAGGAAGGCCCGGACTTCAGGGTCTAAGATAGGCCCGGACTTCAGTCCGGGCACTAAAGGCCACTAGTCTTGGGCTTCAGCCCCTGGGATATGCCCTCACAAGTAAGGCGCAGGCAGTTGCCGTTGCTTTAGCTGTTGTCATTGTTGTTGCTGCTGAGATAGGCCCGGACTTCAGTCCGGGCACTAGAGGCCACTAGTCTTTGGGCTTCAGCCCCTGGGATATGCGTGCGCTCCTCCCTACGCCAAACGCGAGCCACAAAAAAGCTCAGCCTCGAAAGACTTCGGGATAACCCGATGCCCATCGAGGCTGCACCTTTACGACTTTCCCTCAGAGATTACGCCAGGTCGAAGCGATCCAGATTCATCACCTTGTTCCATGCAGTCACAAAGTCACGCACGAACATCTGCTGCGAATCCCCACACGCATACACCTCTGCCAGTGCGCGAAGCTGAGAGTTCGACCCGAAGACAAGATCGACTACCGTGCCTGTCCACTTGAGTTCGCCAGTCGCCCGATCAAGCCCCTCCAGCACGCCTTCCGATGTAGCGGACTTCTGCCACGTCGTGTTCATGTCGAGCAGGTTCACGAAGAAATCGTTGGTCAGTGTCTCCGGCCGCTTGGTAAACACGCCATACGCTGACTGCCCGAAGTTTGCATTCAGCGCACGAAGGCCACCAATCAGAACTGCCATCTCAGGTGCAGTCAGGGTCAGCAGATTCGCCTTATCCATCAGAAACTCAGCCGCCAATCCCTCGTGTCCCTTACGGATGTAGTTCCGGAACCCGTCTGCAATCGGCTCCAGTACGGCAAACGAGTGCACATCAGTCTGCTCCTGCGAGGCATCCGTGCGCCCTGGCGAGAAGGGAACCTTTACGTCGTGGCCGGCCGTCTTCGCCGCTTTCTCGACCGCTGCGCACCCGCCCAGAACGATCAGGTCAGCCAGCGAAACCTTCTTGCCACCGGATTGCGCGGCATTGAAGTCCTTCTGGATAGCCTCCAGCTTCTCCAGCACCTTCGCCAGTTCGACAGGCTGGTTCGCTTCCCAGTACTTTTGCGGCGCAAGGCGAATGCGTGCCCCGTTGGCACCGCCGCGCTTGTCGCTGCCGCGGAACGTGGCAGCCGAAGCCCAGGCCGTCGTAACCAGTTGGGGGATCGAAAGTCCGGATGCAAGAATCTTGGCCTTCAGGCCAGCAATATCCGCCTCCCCAACCAATTCATGATCCACCGCCGGAACAGGGTCCTGCCAGATAAGAGGCTCCGCAGGAACCAGCGGCCCAAGATACCGCGACAGAGGACCCATGTCCCGGTGCGTCAGCTTGAACCAGGCCTTGGCGAAGGCGTCTGCTAACTCCTGCGGATTCTCCATGAACCGCCGCGAAATCTTCTCGTAGATTGGGTCCAATCGCAGCGAGAGGTCCGTCGTAAACATGATCGGCGCATGCCGCTTCGACGGGTCGTGAGCATCCGGCACAGTACTCGCCGCAGATGGGTCCTTGGGCGTCCATTGGTATGCACCGGCGGGGCTCTTCGTCAGTTCCCATTCATAGCCAAACAGGTTTTCGAAGTAGTTGTTGTCCCACTTCACCGGGTTCTTGGTCCATGCGCCCTCCAATCCGCTGGAGATCGTATCGACGCCCTTGCCGCTGCGAAAGCTGTTCTTCCAGCCCAGGCCTTGCTCTTCGATGCCAGCACCCTCGGGTTCAGGACCGACATACTTTTTCGGATCGGCAGCCCCATGAGCTTTGCCGAACGTGTGTCCGCCGGCGATCAGCGCAACCGTCTCCTCGTCGTTCATCGCCATACGGGCGAACGTCTCGCGGATATCCGTGGCCGCAGCGATTGGGTCCGGGTTGCCATTGGGTCCTTCTGGATTCACATAGATCAGGCCCATCTGAACAGCGCCGAGAGGATTTTCAAGCTGACGGTCGCCACTGTAGCGTTCGTCTCCCAGCCACTTGCCCTCAGATCCCCAGTAAATACTCTCATCAGGCTCCCAGATGTCCTCGCGCCCACCCGCGAAACCGTAGGTCTTGAAGCCCATCGACTCCAGCGCCACGTTACCCGTCAGAATGATCAGGTCGGCCCACGAGAGCTTCCGGCCGTACTTCTGTTTGATCGGCCAGATCAGTCGGCGCGCCTTGTCCAGGCTCACATTGTCCGGCCAGCTGTTGAGCGGAGCAAATCGCTGTGCTCCGGATCCCGCACCCCCGCGGCCATCCGCGATACGGTAGGTGCCGGCGCTATGCCACGCCATACGGATAAAGAACGGTCCATAGTGGCCGTAGTCCGCAGGCCACCAGTCCTGCGAGGTCGTCATCAAGGCACGCAGGTCCTTGATCACCGCACCCAGATCGAGGCTCTTGAACTCCTCAGCGTAGTTGTAGGACTCACTCATGGGGTTGGACAGCGGGGAGTGTTGGCTTAAGAGCTTCAGGTTAAGTTGATTGGGCCACCAGTCAGCGTTCGTTCGGGTTCCAGCCATGGTGGACATGCGAGCACCGCCCACAACCGGGCATTTTGATTCATTTGACATGGTTCTCTCCTTTGGCTGCTTACAACCTGCTGCCCGAACTCAGTGTAGAGTTCCGGCATTCATCGATCAACTAAGCCTTATTGATAGCACGCAAAGTGACCAGGAAATGTGACCCCAGACACCCCTAACCCTCCACCCCCAACTCCCTCAGCAAAAACGCATAATCAAACGCAATCTCTTTCAAATAGTCATACCGCCCACTCGCCCCGCCATGCCCCGCATCCATATTGATGTGCAGCAGCAGGGGACTGTCATTCGTCTTCAGCGTCCTCAGCTTCGCCACATACTTCACCGGCTCCCAGTACATCACCTGCGAGTCGTTCAGGCTCGTCTTCACCAGCATCGCCGGATAAGCCCCCGCCTTCAGATTGTCGTAGGGCGAGTAGCTCTTCATATACGCAAACGCCTCCGCCTCATTCGGATTCCCCCACTCCTCATACTCCGCCACCGTCAGCGGCAGGCTGGCATCCAGCATCGTATTCATCACATCCACAAAAGGCACATGCGACAGCACCACCCGGAACAGATCCGGCCGTTCATTCACCACCGCACCCATCAACAACCCACCGGCGCTTCCACCTTCGATCGCCACGCGATCCACAGATCCGTACCCTTTTTCCACAAGCTGTTCCGCAACCGCGATGAAGTCCGAAAAGGTGGTCTTCTTCACCATCATTTTGCCAGCATCATGCCATAAATCGCCCATCTCACCACCACCACGAATATGTGCATAAACCATCACCACGCCCCGGTCCAACAGCGATAACCGCGCAGCACTGAATCCCACAGGAAGTGGGTACCCATATGATCCATATCCATAGACATACAGAGAATTCTTCGCGTCATACTTGAATAAATCCCGTCGATAAACTACCGAAGCCGGAATCTTGACCCCATCCGCAGCCTCCACCCAAACCCGCTCCGAGCCATACATCGCAGCGTCAAATCCACCGGGAACCTCCTGTTGTTTCAGCAACTTGGAAGCCCCAGAAGCCACATCGTACTCGTAAACCGACGCCGGCGACACCAGCGACTGATAGCTATACCGAAAAACCCGCGTCTCAAACTCCCGATTTACATGGCTGTGGGCCGCATAAACAGGCTCCGGAAAGCTGATCTCCCGCGCTAAAGCCAGGCTGCCATCCGTCGCAAACTCATTCACCTCCAGCGTAGGAAGCCCAAGTACTCTCCGCGAACTAACGCAGAATGAATGAAATACATCGAAATCCTCAAGCGGTACTTCCTTGTTTTCCGCAATCAGCTCCCGCCACAACTCACGCCCAGGCTCATCCACGGGAGCCGTAACCACCCTGAAGTTCTTCCCCGCATCATTCGTGCGAATGTAGAAATACCCATCGCGATGATCGACGTAGTACTCCTGCTCATCCACCCGCTCCGCAATCATCCGGAACGTCCCCTCCGGCTCATCCGCCGCCAGAAACCGGCATTCATTCGTCGTATGGCTTCCCGCCTCCATCACCAGATATTTGCCGTCCCGCGTCTTTCCCACACCCAGGTTGAACCGTTCATCCGCCTCGTTGTACACCACCACATCCGCCGTCTGTGCATCTCCCACCCTATGCCGAAAGAGATGGTCGTGCCGCTTCGTTACCTCATCTTCAGTCGCGTAAAACAGCGTCTTTGAATCCGCAGCCCACGTAAACGACCCTGTCCGCTCGGCCGTATCGGGCAGATCTTTTCCCGTAGTCAGATCGCGAACATGCAGCGTGTACTGTCGAAATCCAGTGTTGTCTGTGGAATAGGCCAGCAGTCTTCCATTGGGGCTAACACTCATTCCACCTAATGACATAAACGGCTGTCCTTCAGCCAATACATTCACATCGAGCAGGATCTCTTCCGGCTGCGTGGCATCAAAAGTCGCCCCTGTCGCAACCCTGCGGCAATAAATCGGATACTGGCTCCCCTCGATCGTTCGGGTGGAGTAATACCAACCTCGGTCCGGGTACGGAACCGACTCATCGGTCTCCTTGATATGCGACAGCATCTCCCCATAGATCTTCTCTTGCAGCTCCTTGGTCGGAGCTATCACAGCTGCAGTGTAAGCATTCTCAGCCTCAAGGTAAGCAATCAACTCAGGCGAAGACTTGTCGCGCATCCAGCGGTAGTTGTCTTCCAGCGTATGACCATGAAGCGTGGTTGGTGTTGACTCCTTGCGTGCAATCGGCGGCGAGACTGGTATGGCGGTCATTATTGGGGCTCCGTCCAAAAGCATACAGCCTCATGCCCACGCGATGAAGCCAACCTGTGCGAGACACTCTCTGCTTCGGGAGTGAACTGATACGCAAGCCTTTGCGTAACACTTACTACGCAGAGCAAGCGTAGAATGAGCTTCGATGAGACGCATCATGCAGCGCTTGGCCGTGGTTCTCGTAGTACTCGCTTCGGCCACTATTCTTCCGGCAGAGCGAGTCGGCGATCTTCCCGCTCCCACCGGCTATGTCAATGATTTTGCAGGTGTTCTCTCGCCTTCTACGAAGCAGAACGTAGAAGATCTCTGCACCCAGGTCGATCGACAAGCCCACGCCCAGATTGCAGTTGTCACCATCAAAACCCTCGATGGCGATCAATCGATCGAAGAGTTTGCCACTGCGCTCGAAGAGAAGTGGAAGGTCGGAGCCAAGGGTACAGATCGCGGCGTGCTCATGCTTCTGGTAATGACGCCCAGAAAAGGCCGGATCGAGGTCGGATACGGTTTAGAGGGCATCCTCAACGACGCCAAGGTCGGCGACATTGGCCGCTCCATGGTGCCTGCCGCTCAGCAGGGCGACTACAACACAGCCGTTCCATTGGGGGTCAGTCAGATCGCGCAGATCATTGCAGCCGATGCCGGCGTTACCCTCACCTCCACGATCCACCAATATCACCGCCAGCAGGCCCCGCCCGTTCAACTGAGTCGTTGGCAAGTCATTGTCGTTGGTGGCGTCATCATCCTGGTGCTCATATTTCTCGTCGCTACGGGAAATATCGGTCTTATCTTCTTTCTCCTCGCGAATATCCTTGGCGGCGGCCGTGGCGGTGGTGGCGGTAGGGACAATGATCGCGGCGGAGGCTTCGGTGGATTTGGCGGAGGCAGTTCCGGAGGCGGAGGAGCAAGTGGCGATTTTTGAGGTCGGCATGTAAAGAATTCGTCGCAAAGAAGGGCAAGGGAACCGCGGTGATACAGTACAGCCGAGGACCCGGGCCAATATCGATCAAACTCTAGACGATGGAAAGTCGAGGAAACAATGAAATCTTTATGGATTGTGCTTGGTGTGGTTGGTCTTCTTGTAGTGGTCTTGTTATTGGTCGGCGGCAGCTATATTGGCGCAAAAAACACCCTTGTTGAGAAGAATGAGGCTGTCAATCAGTCCTTCTCGCAAGTCAACGTCGTGCAGCAGCGCCGTCTCGACTTGATCCCGAACCTCGTGGCGTCAGTCAAAGGCTATGTCGCCGAAGAGTCCACAGTTCTAACCAACATTGCGAATGCGCGCGCTGGAGTCCTCGCCGCTGGTTCCGACCGCGCCAGCAATATCCAGGCGAACACCAGACTGGACGTCGCACTGGGCCCGTTCTTTCGCTTGCAGGAGCAGTATCCCAACCTCAAAGCCAACGAGCAGTTCATCCGCCTTACCGACGAACTGGCCGGAACCGAGAACAGGATCGCCGTAGAGCGTCAGCGCTACAACAAGACGTTGGAAGACTACAACGTCTACGTCCGCCAGTTTCCGAACAGTATCTGGGCCAACTTCGCCGGCTTCCACTATCGCGACGAGTACTTCAAAGGCAATCCAGAGAACAGTACCGCTCCCAAGGTCGACTTCAGCAAGTAATTCTCCACTTTGATGGACACAAATAGAAGGGCCATCGCACTCGCGATGGCCTTTCTATTTGCTACTGATCTTGCCGAATAATTACTTAGTGAAAGCGGAGATGGCCGAAGCTTCATCATCCTTGATGTCGAAGACCGTATAGAGCTTGGTGATCTGTAGCAGGTCGTGGACCTTCTTCGTCAGGTTCAGAAGTTTCAGTTCGCCGCCGCTGTTTCTTACCGTCGTAAAGGCGCTGACCAATTCGCCGATGCCTGAGCTATCGATGTAGTTGATATCGCCCAGGTTGAGCAGGATCTTGTTCGATCCCTTCGCCAGCACGTCACGAACTGCGTCGCGAATCGTCACACTGCCTTCGCCGAGGGTAATACGTCCGCTAAGATCCATAATCGTGATGCCATCCACTTGGCGAGTTTGTACTTTCATGCTCATGAGTCGTATTCTCCTTAGATCCCCGGCTGCGCGGGAGTGCGGTGCTTGATAAGGGTAAGTTCGGTGCCCGGGTGTAACTGCCGAAAGTTTACCTCATCCATGAAGGCGCGAATGAGGAAGATGCCGCGACCGGAGCCTCGCAGAATATTTTCTGGAGCCAGCGGATCCGGAATGGTCTCTATATTGAGACCTGGGCCCTGGTCCGCAATACGTATGATCAGAGAATCTGCCGTCGTCTCAAAGGAAGCGGTAATGTACTTGCCTTTGTTGTAAGCATTGCCGTGCATGACAGCATTTACCGCAGCTTCACGAACCGCCATCGCGATGTGAGAGATCGTGTCCTCATCAAAGCCTGCACGCGCCCCCCATTCCTCTGCTGTCAGTTCGACCTTGTTGACGCTGTCCAGTGACGAATCAAGTGTCAAACTTAAGCGGCTTCTCGTCGAATCGGCCAAAAACTGTCCTTCATCTCGCTGAGTTCTGTCGCCTTTGATCGACATGGGCGATGATGGCAGTTTGCTTGTGCATCATCCGAATGTCAAGGATGCCGTCTTCTTGTCCGTAACGCCCCAACCCCCGACAAGGGAATCAAACAGCCAATTCCTCTCTTTTACCCGGGTGGGTTAGCATGCGGAGAGGGAACTCTCAGCGCCGTAGCCTATGACGAAGCATGCCAATCACCGAACCAGCGTCTCCGCCCTCATGGGGGCGGCGGTTCTGGATGCCAAAGGAAACACCTTCGGTCACGTAAAAGAGTTTGCCGTGTCCCCCCAGGTCGACGCATTCCATGTCTATGGAATGGTCCTGAAACGTGTGTCGCCCAACTCCGGCAAGCGGTCGGTGGTGGTAGCCATCACAGAGTTGCAACTCACCGATGATGGCGCCATGCAGCTGCGCGAGAATGGCCGTCACGAGATTCTCGGTGCCGATGACACCTACTTATTGCTGGAGCGTGATCTTCTTGATCAGCAGATCATCGACGTTCACGGCCACAAGGTTGTCCGGGTCAACGACGTCGATCTGATTTGGGAGTCTGCGACGGAAGACAGTTCGATTATTCATCTTCGGATTGCTGAAGTAGAAATTGGCCTGCGCGGCGCAATCCGGCGGCTCCTTAAGGGCCTTCCTTTGGCCACCGTACACCGAATCGCCGAACGCCTGCCCCCCAGTGTCATCCCCTGGAAGTTCGTCGATCTTATCGATCGCGATCCCGCCCGCAGGGTCCGCCTCAAGATTGAGCAAGAGAGCCTGTCCAAGATGCACCCATCCGATCTGGCGGACATCCTCGAAGAACTCGCTCCCGCCGAGCGCCAGGCCCTCTTTATCAGTCTCGACGAGGAAGTAGCTGCCGAAGCGCTTGAAGAAGTAACCCCCAGGATGCAGCAGACGCTCATCGAGTCGCTTGACTCCGAGCAGATCGCTGGAATTGTCGAAGAGATGGATCCCGGGGCCGCCGCAGACCTCCTCTCCGAGCTCTCCGACGAGCGTTCCGAAGCCATCCTCGATGAGATGGACCCAGAGGAGCGTCAGGAAGTCGAAGAACTGCTCGAGTTCTCAGGCAACTCAGCAGCTGGGCGTATGACCACGGAGTACCTCGCCCTTCCGCGAAATGCATCGGTCGCCGACGCCATCGACGCGTTGCGAGAGTATGAAGGCGATGTCGAAACCGTCAACGAAGTCTATCTCCTGGATGAGGAAGGCCAAATCGTCGCCCTCGTTCCCCTCGTCCAACTTCTCCTTGCGGAAACCGAAACTCCCGTCGACAGCTTGCCCCACGGCCATCTCGTAAGCTGTAATGTGGATGCCAATGGGAGAAAGGTGGCGGAACTCTTTGATAAGTACAACCTGCGTGCGCTCCCAGTCGTCGATCACAATAAGAAGCTGGTCGGTGTCGTCCACGCCGACCAGGTTATCGCGCTTTTGCGTGCAAAAAATTAGTCAAGGGCTCTCCGTCCGGTGAAAATTCTTTACGCAGCAGGCCTCTCCCCAAACGACTCCTCTCTCTATCGCGCCTGGGCGCTGGAGCGTCAGGGACACACCGTTATCCCGTTCAACGCCTATGCGTATGAGTCCCGCAATCCTATCCTCCGCAAGATCGTCTACCGCCTCAGCGCCGGTCCAGCCGTCGATCGGCTCAATCGCGACATCCTTAACATAGCCGCCACTGAAAAGCCCGACCTGCTCTGGGCCGACAAACTACTCTGGATGAAGCCCAAAACCCTCCAGCGTCTTCGCGCCATGGGCATCGCAACCGTCAGCTACATGATTGACAATCCCTTTGGACCACGCCAGGACCCCGGCTGGCGGCTCTACATGAAGGCCATCCCCGAGTACGATCTGCATGTCGTCCAGCGTGACAAAAACATCCTCGACTATCGTGCACGCGGGGCCCGCGATGTCATCAAAATACAGACCGCGTACGAGCCGACCATCCACTTCCCGCCACCCGCCGACTGGACTGATGCCAACCGCAACCGCGAAGTCTCATTTGTCGGAACACCCTACGATGATCGTGCTCAGACCCTCAAACGACTCTCAGAGTTGAATGAATTTCAGGTCGTCATCTCAGGCAACCGCCGCTCCTGGATGCGCGCTCTCGATCCAATAACCTTCGAACGCCTGTACCGCGAAGGCGAGCTTTACCTCCAGCAGTATCGTGAAGCCATCTGGCGCTCGAAGATCAACCTCAGCTTCCTCACCCACTCCAATCAGGACGAGTTCGTTCACAAGAGCTTCGAGATCGCAGCCTGCAGCGGATTCCTCCTCGCCGAGCGCTCCGAAGGCCATCTCCAGCGCTTCGTCGAAGACGAGGAGGCAGTCTTTTTCTCCTCCTTCGAAGAATGTGCCGACAAGATACGCCGCTATCTTCCGGACGCAGCCGCCCGCAGCCGCATCGCAGCCGCCGGCCAGGCCCGTGCCCAGCGCGACGGTTACCACAACGACCACCAGGTCAGTCTCATCGTTCAGCGCATCCAACAGAAATTGACCTCTCCAAAACTCTCGTCAGAGCCTGCGAAAGTCTAAGCCAGAACTTTGACAAAGGCGGGCCAGGCAGTCATCCTGGCCCTGCCATGTTCACCCTCTCGTCACTCCCCACGTATACGGTTAGTCTGGCCCATGAATCGACTCGTATCTGGGTTAACCTGATAACAGTACGAATCAAAGAAACTAGGTCTTGGCGCACAGGGGACATCCTCTCCGGCAGCTGACACTTCAAGGGAGCAGGGGATGACGTTGTGGCGCAAGTACAGAACTCGGCTGATCTTCTTCTTCGCCGTGTTTGGCCCCGGCTTCATCACTGCCAACGTCGATAACGACTCCGGCGGCATCCTCACTTACTCTCAGGCGGGCGCTCAGTACGGTTACACCCTGCTCTGGACCATGATCCCCATCACCCTCGCCCTCATCGTCGTGCAGGAGATGTGTGCGCGCATGGGGGCCGTCACAGGCAAGGGGCTCAGCGATCTCATCCGCGAAGAGTTCGGCCTCCGCATCACCTTCGTCGTCATGATCCTGCTCGTCATCGTCAACTTCGGCAACGTCGTCGCAGAGTTCTCTGGCATCGCCGGCAGCATGCAGCTCTTTCACATCAGCAAGTACATCAGCGTCCCTGTCTGCGCCTTTCTGGTGTGGTTCCTCGTCGTCAAAGGCGACTACAAGCTCGTCGAGAAGATCTTCATCGCCGCCAGCGTCCTCTATATTGCCTATATCGTCGCAGGCGTCCTCAGCGAGCCCAACTGGCACCTCGCCCTCGTCCAAACGGTCAAGCTCCCTCCCCGAAACGTCTGGAGCGATAAGACCTACGTCTACATGACCGTCGGAGTCATCGGCACCACCATCGCGCCCTGGATGCAGTTCTATCTCCAGTCCTCCATCGTCGAGAAGGGAATCGGCGTCCGCCAGTACAAGGCATCTCGATTGGACGTCATCGTCGGCGCCATCTTCACCGACGTCATCGCATGGTTCATCATCGTCGCCTGCGCAGCTACCCTCTACGTCCACGGCATGCGAAACATCGTAGACCCCTCCGACGCCGCCGGTGCCATGAAGCCCCTCGCCGGAGACTACGCCTTCATCCTCTTTGCGGCTGGCCTCTTCAACGCCTCACTCTTCGCCGCATCCATCCTGCCACTCTCCACCGCCTACACCGTCTGCGAAGGCCTCGGTCTTGAGAGCGGTCTCGATAAGCACTTCAAAGAAGCCCCCTTCTTCTACTGGTTCTACACGCTGCTTATCGTCTTTGGCGCTGGCATCGTCCTCACCCCAAACTTTCCTTTGGTCAAGGTCATCATCCTCTCGCAGGTGCTTAACGGAGTCTTGTTACCGCTGGTCTTGATCTTCATGCTGCGCCTGATCAACAAACACTCACTCATGGGTCAGTACACCAACTCCCACTGGTTCAACGTGGTCTCCTGGATCACCGCAATCATCGTCATCGGCCTGTCCCTCGTCATGCTCTGGAACAGCCTCCACGGCTAACCCAAAGAAGCGTCATCTCGACCGAAGCGATTCGCAGCCTCACTGCGGAATGTATGGGAATGTGCAGCCTTGGCCTTAAGGTAAGCGAGGGCTTCAGCCCTCGCATCCAACTGCGGAATGTATGGGAATATGCAGCCTTGGCCTTAAGGTAGGCGAGGGCTTCAGCCGCATCCAACTGCGGAATGTATGGGAATGTGCAGCCTTGGCTTTAAGGTAGGCGAGGGCTTCAGCCCTCGCATGCAACGCCCCGCCAAAGCCTCTTCCACTCTGCCGAAGGCATGAGTGCAGGCGAAGCCGAAACGAAAATATATCGCCTTTGCCGTTGCCTGTTTTTACCAGCCCACCCAAATCCCCAACCATCACCCCAAACCCCTACAACAACTTACCTTCCGACAAATCCCGAATCAGCCCCAGATCAGCAGCCAGAAAGTCGTACTCCACCAAAGCCGACAGGGGAGCCCATCGCATATCGTTGAAGATCCGATTGTCCAGGTCTCCGCTAAATTCATCGACCACAAAAAACTGCAGATCGATCGCCCCACCGTTGCGGTACTTGTGTCGAATCCGTGCCACACGCCGGCCGATCACCGCTGTAATCCCCAGTTCTTCATTCAACTCGCGCGCCAGGGCATCCTCTGAGCTCTCTCCCGGCTCGATCTTTCCACCCGGAAACTCCCACTTCAAGCTCATCGGCTGATCCGGCCTGCGCTGGCAGATCAGCACTTCTGTCGTCGGTTCAGAACCGGTTCCAGCACGGAGAATCAACGCCGCTACCACCAGCCGCAAAGGCTTGGGCGCCGACGAATCTCCATTTCCATCCAGCTTGCGAATAGTCTCTTTCACTGTCTACAGTTTAGACGTGAACTGGCCCTCAAAGGCTTCATCAATGAGAACTTAGGTACTAGCGCCAACCGGAGCGACCGACGCAGGGTAATAAACCGGCCATCGCTCCACCACACTTCGCTCAATCAAACCAGCCGAAGGATTCACCGGAAATGCCCGTCGCGCAATCGCCAGCATCGCAGCATCATGCACCGAGTTCCCAAAAACCGCATCCGGCGCCGTTATCCCTACTCGTGCCAACGAAGCAACCTTACCCTCATCCGTAGGCACATCCAGCAGCTTCTCCGTCACCACGCCAGCCACAGACTCCACCCGAGCAGCCAGCACCCGGTCCGCACCAATCCCAAACCGCGTCACACCCTCTTCAATCACCCAGTCGTTCGTCGAGCTCACCGCCCACACATCCACACCCTTGGCCTTCAGCTCGCCCACCAGCTGCAGCATCTCCGGAAAGATATTCTTCTCAATCTGGCTCGCAAAAAACTCTCGCGCCGCCCTCCGCATCTCATCCTCGCGCAGCCCGTGATACATCTGCACCATCTCGCCGCAGATCGCCAGCTCCGACACCTCACCGCGTTTATACCCGCGATACCGCGCATCGATCCAGTCCGTCATCTCCCGCGAGACCAGACCCGTATCGATCGTCCACTTCATAAAAGTCGATCCCGCATCCCCCGACCACAACGTCCCATCGCAATCAAACACCGCAACGGTCGGAGTCAGTTCATGTACAGCACTATGAAACTCTTGTGTGCTCAACTGCTGAGCCAATACATTCTCCACGATCAATCTCAACTTTTCCGCGCGGCCAACCCGCACTCCAAAATCTCACTTCTCAATCCATCCATTTTACGTGACCAACGTTACAAATCGGTTGATTTCATCTTGTTGCTAGTGTCGCTCGATTACCAAAATGCTGGACTTTTCAGGATGTCTGCTAGTCACCACTCAACCGTGACGAAATGGGCTGCAGTACTCCTGGAGTTCCGCAGGCGATGAATACCTCGCGAAAGCCAAGCGAAATGCCCTTCCTGAAGGTCAAAGGTCTTTTGAGGGCCAGACTTCCATGGCTCACCCTCATCGGCTAGATCGCGCACATCACTAAGTCTTAAAGGAGTAATTGCAATCAGCAGCGTAGCGTTCATGTCGCTCGCATCTTCTAGTTCTTGATGACCAGCAAGCGACGTCGCTTGGATGCTGAGTGCTTGAGTTGCGGCAACAACATTGATCAAGACGAGTGGGACGGGTGCGGAGCCAGATTGGGCCAGCTCCAAAGAGTGTCTTCCGGGAATTGACTTGTGTTCTCCCGACTTCAATCTCGTGCTTTGACCATCGATGAACAACGAGCAATCTTTGATCGCAATCAAGACGAATCCTTGATCCGACGTTGATTGAAAGCTCAACCTCGTCTCTTGGTTCAATTGGATTAGGGAGACTTTCGCCAAATTGCTATTTGAACCCAACGGCCCCGCGCCGCTCATGGTGGAGACGAGGACGAACAGCGAGAGAAGGGAACAGAGAAGAGTGTTTTTCAGACGCTCACCCGATAAACGACAGCAATAATCATAGTGCATGACGAATGAAAAATTCGCTAAATACGGGCATAACCGTAACTATGCTGCTTCTTGAATTCTTGAACTGCCTGCCACCTACTCATCAACCCCTCCACCCTAAATCGGCTTCATCCCCTCCACCACACTCACCCCAGCCGGCATCACAAACACAAAATCCCCATCCTTCACCGGCACATTCTCCACCATCCCGGTGAACGCAAACTCTGTCACCGCTCCATCCACCTCTTCCAGCTTCATTCCTGTAATCGAACCCGCCGCCGTCACCTCTAGCGTCAGCATCTTCACCCGCTGCGCCATCCCCTTCGGCACCCCACTAATCCGGAACCCCGTTCCCACCGGAGCCACCACAATCCCGTCCAGCTCTTTCTTCAGCTCCGTATGCCCCAGCAAAAACCGCAGCGGAGACCGCAGATCATCCAGTTCCTTCGCCGGAATCCGCTGCGCCTGGCTATCTCCCGGCGAATAAAACCATGCAAACTTCCCATCCAGTACAAACACCTTGCCCACCGGATCGGCATAGTTCCACCGCATCCGCCCCGGCTTCTTCAGCAGCAACGTGCCTTCCTCAACGCGATCCATCCCCATCCCGCTGTAGTGCTCCGTGTAATGCGTCCGCAGCGAGCTCAAATGGTTGTAATGGTCGTCGACTTTGCGCAGAATCGGCGCATCCGCCTGAGCCAGCATCGGCGCACACGTCACCGCCATCATCAGCACAACGCCTGCAAACTTCATCACTGGATCGGCTGCGTGCAGTTCGTCCCGCCCGCCGGATCGAACCGGATGATGTTGTTCTCATCGGAGCAGAATCCGCGGTCACCAGTCTTTCCAATCGCCTGCGGAACCGCGATAATCTGGTAGGACGTGTACATATCCTGGTTGTTCACCGTCACCTTATTGCAGTTGGTGATCGAGAACGTATAGCCGGACTTTTGCCCAGAGGCCAGATCCGGCGCAATCAACTGTGCTCCCTGCGCACTCGGCGCGCCCGACTTCGGATCGCCACCCAGCGCCGACAGGGAACAGGCAAACCCATTTGCCGGATAAGCCGAGTTGTACTGCAACTCCGCCTGCCCAATCGTCCGAACCGACTGAATCGCCGACGTCTCTCGCGTCTGCTTCGTAATCTTCAACATCTGCGGAATCGCAAGCGTCATCAGGATCAGCATTACGGACATCACGATCAGCAGTTCGATCAGGGTGAATCCTTCTTCATGGCGGTGGTCAGGCGTACGCATCTTCTTCATTGTCCTCGGCTATCTGGTCTTTCGGTGTAACTGGTCGTCTCGACCAAACTCTATCAGCACAGCAGCAACTCAGCTACTTCAGCAAGCCAGATGCCCCTGCTCAATCTTCATCTTTCCCAGGTTCCCCAGCAGCGTCAGCGCCATCACCTCGGGACGGAACAGCTCCAATGCAAGCTGTTGAATATCCTCGGGGCGAACCGCCTCAATCTCCCGCGCAATCTCTTCAACCCCGAAAAAGCGCCCAAAGTACATCTGCTGCCGCGCCAGATTTGCCATTCGGCTGCCGGAACTCTCCATCCCCAGAACAATATTGCTCTTCAACTGGTCCTTGGAGCGCTTCAGTTCACCCTCGCTTACCGGCTCTTCTTTAAGACGTCGAAACTCCTTCAACGTAAGCTCCAGCATCTGCTCCACCTTGTCAGCAGAAGTCCCGGCATACACACAAAGCGACCCAGCATCTCGAAAAGGGTTCATCTCCGAGTAGATCGTATACGCCAGTCCCTGCTCCTCGCGGATCGACTGGAACAGCCGGGAACTCATCCCGCCCCCCAGCATCGTATTCAGCAGGTAAACCCCATAACGCCGCGCGTCGTTCACCGGTGGTGCCGGAACCCCCAGGCAGAACTGCACCTGTTCCAACGACTTCTTGCGCTTCAGCGTAATGTGCGGGGTCGCTACCGGAGCCTGCTCCGTCGCTTCAATACCCTCAACGCTGGCGGCCAGTGAACTGAAATGCCGCTCCACCTGGGCCACAAATGCATCATGCTCCAGGTTCCCCGCCGCAGAAAACACCATCTTCCGCGGCGTAAACTGTCCGCCGTAAAAATTGAACAACGTCGACTGATCGAAGCTCGAAACAGTCTCGTTCGTCCCCAGAATCGGTCGGCCCAGCGAGTGGTCCTTCCAGAAGTTCTGCGTAAAAATCTCATTCACCAGATAGTCGGGATTGTCCTCGTCCATCTTGATCTCTTCCAGAATCACGCCCTGCTCCCGGGCCAGATCCTCAGGTGTAAACGTAGGGTGCAACACGAGGTCCGACAGAACGTCCAACGCCGGTGCCACGTTCTCATCCAGCACCTTGATGTTGAAACACACCGTCTCTTTGCCAGTAAACGCATCCAGATTGCCGCCAATTGTGTCGACTTCTCTCGCAATCTGCTGTGCCGACCGCGAAGTCGTCCCCTTGAACACCATGTGCTCTACAAAGTGCGAGATGCCATTCAAGTCCATCGACTCGTCCCGCGAACCTGCTCCCACCCAGGCTCCCATCGACACGCTTCGCACGTTCGGCATGCTCTCCGTCAGCACCAGCAGCCCATTGGACAGCACCGTCTTTCGGATATTGCGTGAGGTATTGCTCGTACTCGGAATCTCTTCTGTAAGCGTTGCGGACATGAATCTCCTAATCTCTCCATTCTTTCACAGCCCCCACCCATGACGCCTCATCCCTGCAATTCCAACCCACCCAACGACGCCCACGCTGATAGGGAATCGCTTACGCACCATTCCAACGATCCCGAAATCAACACCCGCCTCGTCGTAGAAGATGCAGTCGCCGGCCCGGCCCTCAACCACAGATACGGCCAGCCCAAATAACCACGACCATCACGCCCAAACTCACTCTTGGTCGCCAGCTCACTCGCCAACGACCAGGAGTGGTTCAACTCGAACAATCACCCGCGGAAGCATGGATCGACTGGGTTGAACCCTTCACCGTAACGTCGCACTCATTCCAGGGAAAACTAGATAAGGCACAATGTCGAGTGCGCTGTGTTATCCGCAGGAGTGGCCTCATCCTGAGCGAAAAACACTGGTGCACACATAGCAATAGGATCGCGATCGCTTGCTATGCTGACCGTTTCATACGTCTCCCCTCTTTACTTAACGGAGTACCCTTTGGAATCGATGCAAGCAGAGAATGCCTTGCGGAAAGTATCCAATCTTTGTTGCTGTTGGGCTTGTGACTGCTGCTTTGCTTGCTGCTCGGCTTGTTTGTTAGCCTTCTGCTGCTGACGCCGTCCGCGCACCGCGCCGGCTGTTGCTCCCACCGCCGCTCCTGTTCCCGTGTCAGTGTCATCTGCGATCGCTCCAATCGCAGCGCCTCCAGCCGCTCCTTTGGCCGCACCTTTCACCGCACCGCCCTTTTGCTGAGGGGCTTGCTGCGGAGGCGGAGGTGGCGCAGCAGGATCAATTCCGGTCTGCTGCAGAGCCGACGAGTAGCATGTGTTCTCGTCTTTACTCTGCTGTTGCGGCGTTTGATTATTCCGCGGGTAAACAAATACTCCTATCTTGGCGGCCGGTGATGCCGGTGCTGCGGTCGACGTTTGAGGCGGCGTAGCAGGTTTGGTCTGAGCTACAACAGCAGATGCGCTAATAATCACTAGCCACAACCCACTCATCAGTATTCGCTGAGTTTGCATAACTTCCTCCGTCGTATTCTCGTGTTGTGATCTCCCTGAATCAACTCTCATGAGCTTCGTCACTCAGCCGAAGCTAGGACTCTGGCCGGCCACCTGGTCATCAATTCGATTCCAGGTTCTGCCGGGGGGTTGTAACGCTCCAACCGGGGCATCTCGGATACCCACACGCTCAAGCATTGATCGGCACGACTTCAATTGAATCGCCCTCCCACGAAGCGTTACCTCGAGCAAAGCCGCGCACTCTCCACCATTGACACACCCCGTATAATCAATACAGCGGTGAACCATTCGGACCCCTCAACTCATCCGAAATAAACCACCTGTTATCAATACTTTGCATCATTATCCTTTGTTTACAATACCTTGCGCCACAAGTCCGAACCTAACCGCAATCTTATGAAGACTTTGCAACAAAACGACGGGGTAGGGACCACCACCCTCAAGCCCCTCTTCGGCACCTCACCCGACGACCTCAAGCTCCTTGTCCAGACCCTCGGCCAATCTCCCTACCGAGCCACCCAGCTCGCCGAAGCCCTCTATCGCCACCGCCTCCCGTCGCTCGACGACATTACCACCTTCCCCATCGCCCTCCGCGAAACCCTCCAAGCCGCCTACACCGTAGGCCTCCCCGAGATCGTCCAGTCCGCCCGTTCCATCGACGGCACCGAGCGCTACCTCATCCGCATGGCCGACGGAGAAACCGTTGAAACCGTCTGGATGCCCGACGGCGACGGCGGTGAACGCGGAGACGGCAGCGAAGCCGCTGAAGAAGAGCGCAACGAACCCGACCTCATCGCAGCCGAGCAGGGAAGCCCAGCCGACCAGCCGCTCCGCTACGACTCCCGCCCCAACCCGCGCCCCGACACCCGCAACCGCGGATCCCTCGCCGCCAACGGCTACCGCCGCGCCACCATCTGCATCTCCTCGCAAGTAGGCTGCGCCGTCAACTGCCAGTTCTGCCTCACCGCCAAGCTCGGTATCCGCCGCAACCTCACCGCCGGAGAGATCGCCGGCCAGGTCGCCGTCGCCCTCAACCGCAACAACGTCAAGCTGGGCCAGGACCGCATCAACCTCGTCTTCATGGGCATGGGCGAACCCTTCCTCAACTACGACGCCTTCATGGACGCCGTCCGCCTCCTCCGTTTCATGGGCATCCCCGAGTCCCGCATGACCGTCTCCACCTCCGGCATCGAGCCCTCCATCCGCCGCTTCGCGCAGGAGCCCATCCGCCCCAAACTAGCCCTCTCGCTCAACGCCTCCAACGACGCCGTCCGCGAGTCCATCATGCCCATCACGCGCAAGTGGAACATCCAGGCACTCCTCGACGCCGTCAACTCCATCCCCCTCGGCAAGCGCGAGTACGTCACCTTCGAGTACGTCCTCCTCGGCGGCATCAACGACCAGCCCCAGCACGTACAGGAAGTCCTCGATCTCCTCGCCGGCCTCAAGGCTAAAGTCAACCTCATCGTCTGGAACCCCGGCCCCGGCATCCCCTACCACCAGCCCTCACCCGAGGACGTAGACCGCTTCCACAAATCACTCATCGCCGGTGGCATCCCCACCTTCATCCGCCGTCCCCGTGGCCGCGACATCTACGCCGCCTGCGGTCAACTCAAACGGACAGTGGACGAAACGCCCGTACCCGCGCCTGCTGGACCCGGTGCTCTAGTCCAGCTTTCACTCGCGGCCAATCCTCCCGCGTAACCGAAAACCACACGCTGTGCCGCTGACTCCCGTCCGGCATCACAAAATGGTTCCGAAAAGTGCCTTCCTCCACTGCACCGAGCTTGCGCATCGCCGCCTGCGACTGCAGGTTCAGATGATGCGTCTTCAGCGCCACCCGCCTCAGCCCCAGCACCTCAAAGGCATACCCCAACTGCAGCAGCTTCGCCTCGGGATTCACTCCCGCCCCATGGAACTCCGGTGAAATCCACGTATACCCCAGCTCCACCGTCCCATGGTGCAGATCCAGATCCGCAAACCGCGTGCTCCCGATTACCCTGTCGTTCACATCCCCGCTGTTCGAATCCCCGCCCTCCGCCTTCAGAATCGTCACCCACGGCAGGGAAGTCCCCCCTGCCTCCATCTTCAACGCAGCCTCCAGCCACCCCCGCAGGTCTTCCCGTGTCTTCACCCAGGTATTCATATAGCGCCAGATGCGCTCATCGAAGGCCACCGCTTCCAGAGCAGGCAGATGCGCCCACGTCAGCGGCTCAAGCCTTACCCTCATCCCATCTAGTAGCGGTGTCTCAATCTTCATTGCGCTCCCACGAATCTCATGCGCTTGCTCGAATTGGAAGAGAATCCAACCTAACCCTGATGCACAAGTTCCGGCGCAAGCCGCGACATTGCGAGTGCAAGCAGAGTCTCCGCCACCCGGTCATAGTCATGTCGCAGTAAGTCGCCTTCGTGCACGAAGTTGCCCACAATCGGTTCGACTCCCAGCGCTCGAACGCGGTCCAGATCAGCCTCGATCGGACTCTGCCCTTCGCGGGCATACTGCTCCAGGCGCTCCGCGGAGATCGGCCCCGTATTGATCAGTGCATAGTTGAAAATCGGAGAACTTGTAGGCCCGCCATGCTGCAGGATCTTCTCGATATGCTGCGATGCTGTGAGTCCCAGAGATTCATTCGCCTGCGTCATCAGGTTGCAGACATACACTCGCGTCGCATTGGACTCTGCCAGCGCCTCAGGAACTCCGCGCACCAGCAGGTTCGTTATCAGAGACGTATACAGTGAACCCGGCCCCAGCGTAATCAAGTCGGCCTGTGCAATCGCCTCCAGCGTCTCCGGCAGTGGATCAGCCGTCGCCGGCCGCAGCATCAACTCCACAATCCGCTGCTTGCTCGCCGTAATGTTCGTCTCACCCTCAACGAGTGAGTCATCATCCATTCGTGCCGCCAGTGAGACATTGGTGTTGGTGGCAGGGAAGATCCGCCCACGCGTCGCCAGAATCTGCGACGACATCTGCACCGCCTGCGCAAAATCGCCCGTAATGTGCGAGAGAGCGGCTAGGAAAAGATTGCCGAAGCTATGCCCATCCAACTCGCCATGGTCGAACCGGAACTGGAACAGCTTCGAAAGCAGATGTTCGTCCTCGGACAGCGCAACCATGCAGTTCCGCACATCGCCCGGCGGCAGCATCTTGAAGTCTTCCCGCAACCTGCCGGACGACCCACCGTCATCTGTCACCGTCACTACGGCGGAAAGGTCGCGAATCACGCACTGCAAATCAGGGCAAGCCGGTATCAGTAAAAGGTCTTCCGCCCGTCGCCCGCCTCGGAGTGCCTTCCGCCGGTCTGGCGCCGCCACATACCTCTTGAAGCCACGCAGCAGCGTAGACAAACCGGTGCCACCACCGATCGCCACGACCCGCAGTGTCTTATCGCCAAAATCGGTTGCCTTTACCTGCTGCATCCGCGACTCGTCTTCATCATCCCTGTGCTTGATCACTCATCTCGATTCTAACGATAGAGGCCAATCCTGGAATTAAACTTCCGGGTAAAGAAGTTCGGTAAATCGTGGATCGTCGGCCATATCCTGAAAGTC
>JANXYX010000035.1 GCA_025408425.1 Granulicella sp. | reverse complement strand
TACGTATCAGCAATGGAAGAGGCCACCCGGATGGGTGGCCTCTTCCATTGCTACTAACGACTCAATTGGCTGAAGTTCAAGCTTTGGAGCGGGAGACCGGGATCGAACCGGCGACATTCAGCTTGGGAAGCTGACGTTCCCGCTAATTCGTTTTTCGATCTCGCCGCGAATCAACTACTTGTCTAGTAATTCCTTCATTTTCAATATGATGCGAGGGCTGCACAGAGTGCATATCTTGCACCGTTTGCATATACTGTCCTGCATTTCCGAGGATTCTGGACAGTATGGACAGTAAGCTGTTTTAGAGAATGCTGTGGATTTTCCAGTGGGAGAATGCGCATAGATTGTCTCCTGAATTTGGAGCGGGAGACGGGGATCGAACCCGCAACCAACGGCTTGGGAAGCCGCTACTCTACCATTGAGCTACTCCCGCTTCGTTGGTAATTATACCCCGCGAAAGCGAGACGAATCGACCTATGCTTTCGCAAGCAAGTCCACGAAGGCGCGGAACCTTGCCTCAATCTCGGTGGCCGAAGTCGTCGGGTAGCCAAGCTCCTTCGCCAGCACTTCAAGCTCCGGCTGCCAATCCGCTGCGATGCGGATGGTCGGCGGAAAGTCATGGGTGGCACGTTCAGCAAATACCTGTTCAGCCGCCGCTCGAACTGCCTTCACATCCAACTTGCCGAGCAACTCGATCAACAGAATGTCGAGTACGTCGCGGGCACGACCAGCCGAGTACGGCCCGGTGCAGGCGTGTAGCTTTTGGGCAACCTGTTCGTTCAGATTGAGACACCGAACAGGTGACGGGACGCGCAATCCCATCGCGTCAAATCCTCGAATAGTTGGCACGACAAGCTCCACCGCGCCACGGCCAGATGGTCCCAGATCAACGTCGATGGTTTGCCACGCGCGGGTTCGGTATCTGATAGCGAGTTCGAGTCGCACTGCGTCCACCTTGTCCATGTTCAAGGGCCTCCCTTTCAAGAGAAAGGTGAAGTCGTCGAATCCGAGCGACACGGCATCCTGAAATACTCGCAACCGCTTCCCACGTTCGACCGGTACACCGATGTCGATATCTTTGGTAGCGCGTGCTCCCTCGGCAAACCTGAGTTCAAGGGCAACACCGCCTTTTAGGTCGTAGCTGTCTAGGATGCCTTCGTTCACCGCCCGTTCGAGAACACCGCACAGCGCCAGAAATGAAACCCAGCGGCGAAGACGCTCTTGCGCCAAGCCCTGCTCCTTGGCGACTCGGGCCAATGTCTTTTCGAGACGTTCAACTGGTCGCGGCTTCATACACCTTAACCTGGCTTCCGTTCGTTGATAGTGAAGATGCAAGAGAAGTCTGGGAAATGGATCTCCGAAGGCTGCTTGCATCAGCACTGTTGAGCAGCCCCTCGCGGACAGCATCGCTGACGGACTGCCGAGCAACGTCGATCCTGTGTGTCGCCAAGAGAACATCCATAATGCTGCGGCTAACCGTCGTAACGGGCAGTCCTTCATGCTCTCCGATATCTTGGGTAGAGAGATTAGCTCTATGAATCGCTACCCATTCCGGGCACTTCCGACGTAGCCTTGCCGACGTGGGAACCGTAAGGTGTACACGCGATGGATTCGCGTCGGAGATTCCATAGAGAAGCAACGCAGTCTCGTGTGAAAGAGCGATACGCTCTGGCCCGTGGCTGGCCTTCGCCCACAGCACGGCCTCGCGGTACTGAGCGAGACGGTCTGCCGGATAATGAGCAATCCGGTAGACGCCCCTTGTCATACGTTCCAATCGGCCACGTTGCGCCAGACGAACTAAGACAGAATCCTGTATGCCGGCGGCGCGCGCCTCTTTCGACGTGAGCAGTCCATCATGCTCTTCGGCGAGGGCAAACAGTTCGTCCATGCGGGTGCGCGGCATTTATTGATTTTGTCTCATTGTGGCCGCACTGTCAATATAGTTCCACTGTTGAATGATATTGACATGCCAAAAAAACAGCTTCACCCCTGCTAAGGGTACAACTGCGACCGGATGAACCGGTCGCACGAAGGTTGCGGTGAGGAGTGGGAGAGTGGCGATGTTATCGGGCTGGGACTGCGCCTGGACGACCAGCTTGATGCGGGTGCCGGTCTGGAGAGGCTTGGCGAAGTGGCCCTGCTTGCCGAAGGCGACTACGTTGTAGTGAAAGGCTTGGCGGTTGCGGTCTGAGATGATGGCGACTCCGAAGGCGGTGTACTTGCGGCCGTTCTTGGAGATGCGGCTGGTGGCTGAGTTGCTGACGGTGCCGAAGAGGGTGATGGTCTGTTGGGTCTGCATGGTGTTTCTCCTTTTGCCCGGTCAATCGGGACACATCCCAACGGGCGCAAAGGTGCGCTGCTCCCAAGTCGCGGCCTCGCCGCGTTGCCAAGAGACGAAGTTTTTGGAAAGGGACCCGGAGCCTGCGAGGGGGGAGGAGTCCAACACCCGAAGGGCGCGGTACGCGAGTTCTGAACGCAGAGCCGATGGGCGCAGCTCCTGCACCGAAGCGGTGGCCGAGTGAACGTGCAAACAGGAGATTTGCAGATAGCCGCTACCCGCGCACCGTCATTTTGAAGGCATCAACCCGTCGACACGACGCAAGTGGAATGGTGAGGCCACTTCATGAGCGACCCCACCGTCATTTACCTGTCCAGCCTTTCGAGTATCGGGCCTAACAAGTAAGCTACGAAGAAGCCACCGCTCCAGATGAGCGCTGATCCCCACAGAATGAATCGACTGAGCTTACTGACCTCGCTGCAGGTTGTTGGGTCGTCCGCGTCACAGACCTCGCCTTGCCGTAAGCGCGGAGCGACCACGTAGGTCATCAAGAAGCTCGCTGCGATGAGCGTCCCGGCGCTGCTGAACGTCCATATCTTATGCCTGGACAGGCTGACCAGCCACGGGGCTGCGGATAGCAACGAGGCGACCGTTGTCCCCAGGCCCAACAAAACAAGGATGGATGGAAGCGCACAACAGATGAGTGTGCTGAAGGAACTGAACAGGGAGAAGTAGTTGAGCAGTGCCGCTCTTTTGGCGCTGCGTTGTGGGGATAGTGGAAGCGCGGCCAAGTTCATTGCACCTCCGTGATTGTCTTGTAACGGAGCAGGTTAGAGACCTTCCCTTTGGGAGCCTGTGGGAGTACACCGGCAATCGTTACGGTCTTCCCTAGCAAGGATGAAAGGTCGGAACCTGCCGCAAAAGGAACCAGGGCAAAGCGGTCTGTCGTGCCTGCCACCTCCAGAAACGGAGTGCTCGCGATGCCGGTTAACTTCCCCCGTGCCACGATGTCCGCCTCCTTGTGAGTGAAGCCGTTTTTTTCGACTGCCTCGTTGAATTGGCGCATAGAGGCTTTGTTTCCAGCCATTAGTTTGATTGTGACAAGACCGGTATTAAGATCCACGTCAACTGTATTGACTCCTTGAATGCCCTTCATTGAAACGTGGATGGCGTGAGCGCAGGGGGCACAGTCCATACCGAAGACTGTGAGGTTGACTTGTTCATACTCCGCGTGAGCGGCGAGTGTGGAGAGAGCGAGTGCCGTGGCTACTAGGGTCTTTTTCATGGTCGTGCCTTTCAGTGAGAGCTGGTGTGTGAGGAGAATTTGAGATAGCTGAGGTTGATGGCGAAACGGATGCGCTCCCGGCCATAAAGCGAGTCGGACACGTCCCGGTGGATGGGTGCCTGCACGCCGCCCTCGATTGCGATGTTCTTGAAGATGGCGAGTACGGACGGGCCCAGCCAGACGGTTGTCGTGCTGCTCTTTGGGACGACGGCTCCGCTCGACCGAACCCCGCCGGTGTGTTCGCCGGTGAGTTCCGCGAACCCTCGGTAATCCCATTGGTCGTATCCTCGGCGTAGCTTCGCTGGCCTGTAGCCGTAGACGCCGCTCCAAGAGATGGTGTCGGGCCGTCGATCATGTGCGGCTTCGGCGAATCGTGTGTAGCCGCCGCCAACCCAGGCATATTGACTTCGCGAGGCATAGCCGGTTGCGAGTGTCCCGGCAACGCCCGGTGCCCGGTGCAGATTGGCAAGAAGGCCCGAGTCGGCTTGTGGACCGGGTACGATGATCGCCACGCCAGCCGTGGATTCGAGTCGCTTTCCTACGCTGGTGACGGAATGGAGGAATCTCCATTGCGTCCCCGCTGACCACTCGCTTCCGGCCACAATCCGACTTTCAGCCTGCGAGCCGCTACCGAAGGTGGCCGGCAGGAATGCATTGACGGTGAAGTGAGGCGTAAACCCGTAGCTGCATCCGGTTCCCGTTGACAATTGGGTTCCACGGCTACCGTTTCGACCATAAATTCCGGTATCGCAGGCTACTTCTCCCTGTGAGTTGACCGGAGTCGCATAGCCGAAGACGGGGCCATGATCCGTCGCGAAGGCGGTGCTCGACCATGCAAGCGCATAGGCGAGGAATAAAAGACGTTTCATGTTTTGCTCCTCTGTTGAACCAAATGAGGCGGAGACACACGTCGAGTGTGCCCGTCATGAGGCGAGGAGCAGATCAGATTCGGAGGTTTGTTGTTCTGACGATCAGAAGGCCAGGCGGAGAGTGTTCGTCGGGTGCCTTCAACAAGTTGAGCGATGGCGGCTCAAACGTTCTTGGAAAAGGTGCCAAGAAGTCTACGAACGTGAGGTTGATGACAACGGGAGGGGTCGTCGTCTTCAACTGCCGATGAGCGTCGGCTGCGATCTTCTTATTGCAGCAACCCATCTTCGCCATGTCGCCACAGTGGCCGTGCATTTCCCGGCAGCAGGCACTCTCTTGCGGAGTCATTGCCTCACCCGTCACGCAGGCCAGCATTGGCGCTGCGGTGACGATGAGCAAGAACAAAGCTACGAAAGTGGCGAAGCGACGCATTCTCACCTGATTATAAGACTCCGACGAATCCGAAAGCTCACAGCTTCGCACTGCGAAGTCGCAGAGAATTGCCAATCACCGAAACCGAACTGAAGCTCATTGCAGCGGCGGCAATCATGGGACTCAATAGAATTCCGAAGAAGGGATAGAGGACGCCGGCTGCCAGCGGAACGCCAAGGGCGTTGTAGAAGAACGCGAAAAAGAGATTTTTCCGGATGTTGCTCATCGTGTGCTGGCTCAACCGGCGGGCCTTTACAATGCCGCGCAGGTCGCCCTTGATGAGGGTGATTCCGCCTGTTTCCATTGCTACATCCGTGCCAGTGCCCATCGCGATGCCGACCTGAGCCTGGGCGAGGGCGGGGGCGTCGTTTACGCCGTCCCCGGCCATCGCCACGATTGCTCCGGCCGCTTGGAGCTTCTTGACTACCTCGGCCTTCTTCTCCGGGAGAACATCAGCCTCGAAGTCGATACCCAGCTTCTTGGCGACCGCTTCTGCTGTCTTGTGGTTGTCGCCAGTCACCATGACGACCTTGATGCCTTCTTTCTTGAGTTGCTCGATCGCCTCCGCTGTCGAATCCTTGATGGGGTCGGATACTGCGACGAAACCTGCAAATCGTCCGTCCGAGGCGACATACATGACGGTTTGGCCTTCAGCCTGTAAAGCCTCCACCCTCTCGCGAAAGGGTTCCGTGGAAGCTCCCAGATCGCCCATAAGGGCAACATTCCCGATGGCGACCTTCTTACCCTGAATGGTCCCGGTGACGCCCTTTCCGGTTACGGACTGGAACGCATCGACGGGCAACAGCTCAACCTTCTTCTCCTGAGCTGCGGCGAGAATGGCAGCCGCCAAAGGATGCTCACTGGCCTTTTCGAGACTGGCCGTTAGTTGGAGGAGGTTAGCCTCGTCAAAGCCTTCGGCGGGCGCGAGGGCGTTAAGTACCGGCTTGCCGACTGTCAGCGTTCCGGTCTTGTCGACTACGAGCGTGTTCACCTTCTCCAGAATTTCCAACGCCTCCGCATTGCGGATGAGAATGCCTTCTCCGGCACCGCGACCCGTTCCCACCATGATCGCCATAGGAGTTGCAAGTCCTAATGCACAGGGACACGCGATGATGAGGACGGCCACTGCATTGACGAGAGCATGGGCGTAATGTGGCTGAGGCCCATAGATTGCCCACACGATGAATGTGATGACCGCAGAGCCAAGTACCGCTGGGACGAAGTAGGAAGCAACGATGTCCGCAAGTCGCTGGATAGGCGCGCGAGTACGCTGTGCTTCGCTCACCATCTTCACGATCTGCGCGAGGAGCGTGTCCGCACCGACGCGCTCCGTCTTCATGACGAAGCTGCCGGTGCCGTTGATCGTACCGCCGATGACCTTTGCATCTTTGGTCTTCTCGACGGGGATGGGCTCACCGCTAACCATCGACTCGTCCACCGAACTGCTGCCCCCGGTCAAGATGCCGTCCGTTGGGACCTTTTCACCTGGGCGGACTCTCAAACTGTCGCCTACCTGAATCTGGTTCAGTTCTACATCCTGCTCTTGTCCGTTGGCGGAGATTCGTCGTGCCGTCTTGGGGGCTAATCCGAGCAACGCTTTGATCGCGCTGCTGGTCTGGCTACGTGCTTTCAACTCCAAGACCTGGCCCAGCAAGACAAGGACGGTAATTACGGCTGCCGCCTCGAAGTAGAGACCCAATTGACCGGACATATCCCGGAACGATGCCGGAAAGAGTTGCGGCATAAAGACTGCGACGAGGCTGTACAGGTAGGCTGAACCGGCTCCAATCGAGATGAGGGTAAACATATTGAGGTTTCGGCTCACGATGGACGCCCAGCCTCGCTGAAAGAATGGCCAGCCTCCCCAGATAACCACCGGCGAAGCGATGGCAAGTTCAAACCAGCCAAGTAACGGGCCCTTCAAGAGCCCTTGGATCGGATGGGTTGGCAAGAGGTCAGAGACCATGATTGCGAGCAGCGGGAGCGTCAGGGCTGCACTGATCCAGAACCGCCGCGTCATGCTATCGAGTTCGGGATTGGCGTCGTTGACTGTTACGCTGATCGGTTCCAGCGTCATGCCGCAGATCGGGCAGTTGCCGGGTTCGTCCCGTATGATCTGGTGGTGCATGGGACAGGTGTATTGAGTGCGGCTGGCGGGGGGTGTAACCACTGCTGGTTCGAGCGCCATGCCGCACTTCGGGCAACTACCGGGGCCCGCGTTGTGAACCTCGGGGTGCATTGGACAAACGTATTCAGCCTTGATCTCGCCTGTGGGAGAGGGGTCTGGTTGAGTCCTGGTGCCGGTCGAATGCAGGTACTTCTCAGGTGATGCGCGAAACTTCGTTGCACACCCTTCGGAACAGAAATGGTATGTCGCCCCCTCATGCTCTACGGTAGCTCTTGCCTTCGCGGGATCGACCTTCATCCCGCACACCGGGTCGATCACCAGCTCAGTGTTCTGAGCCGGCGTCGGGGTTGAGGAGGCAGAAGTTTCAACTTCGGCTTTTCCAGCCGTTTTCAGCGGGGTGTCGGTCTTGCAACAGCTCCCGCCTTGTACGTCGTTCGGTTTAGGTGCACAGCAGCACATATCGTTCTCCTTATTGCTTCTATTGCTGCTGACGCTTGCGGATGCAAAAACTTACAGTTGGCTCCGGCGGCAGGTACAGTCCAGACATTGGTGCTCCGCGCAAGCTCCACATACCCTCGTCAAGTCTCTTGCAACCGCTTTGCGTGCGCGATGGAGTCTCACCGAAGCATTGTTCGTCGAAATTTCTTGGTTTTGAGCGAATGCTTCTACGGTCGCGTCCCCAAGGTCTATCTGTTCGATCGCGGTACGATACTCAGGTTTGAGGTCACGAATCACGTCGCCGATGCACGCGCAAACGGTCTCCTGAAGTTCGTTTTCGTAGCTCAGTGGCGTCTCAGCGGCAAATTCCTCGAGCGCCTTCGCTTGCGAAGCTCCCCTCCGGTAGTGGTCTGTGATCGCGTTTCGGAGGATGCGATAGAACCAGGCGACGGTGCTCTGCTCCTCCCGTATCTGGGAGCCGCGCTCCATAGCTTTGATGTACGCCGACTGCAGAATGTCCTCGGCGGTTGCAAGATCTCCAACGCGGGGCTCCAAGAAGCGCAGAAACTTTGTGTGATGGGCAGTGATGAGTGACATTCGGTCTTGTGAAAGGCTGGTTGTCGGCTCATCAGCATCAATCGTCATTTGCGTCTTAGGCATGTTGTGACTCTGCCTCATTGAAGTTCCCTTGGCTATCGCGTTTGGGGGACGCGTGGATATTGGGCGGCGGAACATAGATCGATTTGCCATGCTGAAGCTGGCTTATCCCATGGATCAGCTGCGTCCCCGGCTTAACGAGGGTATTGGCTGAGCTGAGGCTTCCAGAGTCGGGAATGCCCTCTTCAACCCCGGCAGTCTTCGGGGAGCAGCCTATCAACTTTCCGGGGCAGAATTCCCAGCAGCGGCAAGTCCATCTCAAACTCTTCATGGGTAGTCCCCTCAACTTCCGGCGTCGAATTACTCTTGATTGGTTCTGTGTGTAGGCAAGAACGCAGGTGATGTCGGCTCAATGGTGCTTGTAGTAGCCAACACCCCGAATGTCGTTCCACACAGTTGTTTGATGACAGCGGTAGCATTGGCGGACCTGTACAACGCCGCAACAGCCTCCGACCTTGGCATCTTCTTGACCCGCGATTTTCTTTGAAATCATGTCGAAGTGCATCATGTAATGGCTTGGCGGAGCCTGATGGCACTCGGCGCAGGTTGTGGAGTTCGGAGACGGGTGTTGGTATCCGGCGATGCTCCATTTGGTCGTGGTATGGCACTGAGCGCACTCTTTGCCAAACAGGCCCAGATGCCGATCTTTGGTTGAATGGCACCCAACGCAATTTAGGGCCGGGCCCGCTGATTGTTCGTCGAGTTGATTGAGGTTCTTGACGTGGAGCCATGTTTCCAGCGACTTGACCGTGGCGGAGCTGGCGTCGTCAGTTCGGGACGCACGAACAAGCGTTCGCGCTCCAATCTTCGCCAGCGCAAGATGATCCATGACCACGGGACGAATGCTCAAACCTTGATGCTCGATATGGCAGGTAGAGCACTCTTGGATGTTGGCGTGAAATGCGGTCGGTTGCCGTCCAAGAAGCCGTTCATTATTCGCATGGCAGGCCGTACACTTGGCAACCGTCACACCCAGATTAGCCTCATGGCACGATTCGCATCGATTGGCGAGAGAGGCGTGAGCGGACGACAGTGGGCCTGGGCTTACGAATGTCTTTAGTGCCGTGGATGCTGGCTTGAAGCGATCTACGGAGATCCAGGCTGCCGCGACCGCTGCGGTGATAAGGAGAAACCAAAGCGTCGGCTTCTTCATCGTAGCCACCTCAATCCGAAGTGGATACTGGAACCAATGTGGAGGGCGAGCAATAGGTAGAGGATGACGGAAAGTACGATATGCAACGTCAGGGAGCGAGCGAACCAGCGTTTGAACGTCTCGTGCGTCCTGACTGCATACTCCAGGTCCGCCACGCCTTCAGCAGTACGCATGACATCCTCGGCGGGTCCGCTTGACGGTACTTCTAAACCCACAGACTCCAGGCCCGCCACTAACACAGGTGTCCTGGGCATCCCTCTCGCCTCAGCCGGCGAGTTTTCCAGTACACCCCATGCGCTGTCCAGATCGCCTCTCGCGGTCTGCAATAACAGGAGTTTGTCGGTAATCTCATGCGCGACAAAGGTCTTTAGATATCTCGCGGCATATCCACTGACAACGACGAGCAGCATCACCGTCACAAGCGAGATGCCTAGTCCGCTGCTGAACTTGTGGCCGGTATGGATGATTGCAAGCAGCGGCCCAAAGATTCCGGCATAGACATGAATGGTGAGTATCGTCTGCAATGAGACGTGCGGTGTGATTCGGTCGTGGAAGTACGGGATACGCTTGACCACCGGATATACGAGTGGGATAAGCATGAGCACGGCTCCGGCAATCCCAAACACGGCACCGAGGCCGCTACCCGGAAAACGCGGCGAATGGTGGAAGAGAAACCCTAACCAGGCGAGGAGCAGTACACATAGTACCCCGCTCACGACGATGCCTTCGCGCTCCTTCATGGCTAGGCCTCCACCGTGACATCGGCCTTTGGCTTTGCCTGACAGGCGAGGATGATGCTCTTCGACTTGTCATCGGCGTCGAGCGCGTCTTGGACTTCCATATCGACCTCGCCGGAAGTCATCTTCACTTTGCAAATACCGCATGTGCCGACACGGCAAGAAAACTCGATGCCGATCCCGAGTTCTTCGGACAGTTCAAGAATCGTCTGCCTCGGTGGGCTATCACCGGTCTGAAGGTCCATGTGGATCTTGGCTGATTTGTCGTTCTTCGAAAACGTAACTGTTGGGCCGGTTGCCGGGCCGACGGGTTTGCGTGTGCTCCCAGGAGCGGCGGGTGCGGGCTTTACCAAACCAAAGGCTTCGGTCTTCAGCTGATCCGAGGGGAGCCCAATTTCGGCGAGGAGCGCTTTCGCTGAGTCCATCATCGGGACTGGACCGCACAAATGGACCCTGCGCGATGCTAGGTCGGGAACCGTCTCAGTAAGCCACTCCTTTGTTATGCGTCCGCGGAAGCCGGTCCAGTCCGTCGCTGCGGGGCTGGAGATGGCAACTGCAACGTGAAGTCTGGGATTGGCGTACTCAAGCGAAGGCATCTTGTCGGCAAAGATGATGTCGGCTGGGGTACGACACGCGAACAAGAAATAAATTTCGCCAGGCCAAGAATTTTCGGTCAGATAGCGGGTAATGCTCATCATGGGGGTGATTCCGACGCCCCCCGAAAGCAAAACGATACTGTCCGCTTCCGCGCCGGTGAATGTGAACTTTCCAACTGGACCGCTGGTTTCTATCAGACTCCCGACCCGGATAAGGTCGTCAATGTGGCGAGACACGGCACCACGCGGCTCACGTCGTATGGTCAAATCCACGTACTGCCGTTCGTTGGGGGATGAGGAGATGGAGTAGGAGCGATTCATCTTCGCTCCCCCGATCCAGAAGGCGACATTGAGGAACTGGCCGGGTATAAACGTGAAAGGCAACAGATCGTCAGTCGATGAAGACGTGAGACGAAAGGTCTTCACGTTTGGCGTTTCGACAATGATGCTCGCTACGCGGAGTCGCCCTTTCCAATTTGCTGAGACCGCCGTTCCTTGATCTGATTTGGAATGTGGACTCGGAATGACGGGAGATGGAGCCGTGATAGCGGGGATAGGTGATGGAATTGCGGCAGTCGATACAGTGGTCGAATTCTCGGTTGGCGTGTTAGACGGAGAAGACGCTTCAGGTGCAGTCGGTGGTCCCGAACCCGTACCAGCGACGCCTTGTTCTTTGGAGGGCGCGCTTGACACTCCGCCGGATGGCGGAGAAGTGGGTCCAAAAGACTTTGGCCCTTCAGGCGGTGATGGAGGGGGTCCGGGAGAGGGTGGCTTGTTATCCGGGTCAAGCCGGCCAAAGAGGGCTGCCGCCCGCCGCATCTTGAAGAAATACATCGCGACCATCGCCAGCGCAAATAATACGAGTAGCACCATCGTAAACAGATGGATTGGTGACACACCGAATAATCCTTGGCGCTCTTGTTCGTTTGTCGGCGATGCGAGATTCATCTCTCGTCTGAACCAGCCAAGGGCCACATTGCGCGGCAACTGTCCCTCGGTCACAACCCTCTGACCAGCTATTCCCGATTCAAAATCGGCGAGTCCCGCGTGCATCTGGACGGTCGCTTGCTGCATGGCCGGATAGTCTTGGCTGGATGTTGCATCAGACAACTTCGCCAAACCGGAAGATAACGATGCAGTCCCTTCCTTCATGCGGTCTTGGCTCAGTCGCGCAACTCGGTCACGATCCTCGGGCGTCATTCCATCCGGGAGCGCCATGAGCGTTGGATAAACCTCCTTCTGCGGAGGGGTACCCATGCCCTTCATCATGTCGTCCATGCCCCCGGCCATACCTCCTGCGGCAGCGGGTGGACCACCTGCAGCGGCCCCGGTTGTCGGTGCCATTCCTTGCATCGATCCCGCAGGTTGGACGGCTCCGACCGGAGAGGTTGGCGTGGTCTGGACAACGCCTGACGGGGTCGTGGACGCGCTGGGAGCGGCATGATGCTGGGCGTGCTCGTCCGGTGACATTTGGGCGAAGGCTTGGGCAGCAGAGATCAGAAGGATAGAGGCGGCGACACGCAACTGAATATAAATTGTGATTCGACCCACTTCCTTTCCTCTATCTCTAAACCACGCAACGGGAGACCTTTGCCCTCAGCTATTGAGGCTTAGGCTTCATGCCTTGTCCCATCCCTCTGCCCTCTTGCATCATTCCTGGTCCCTTGTGTCCACAGCATCCCGGACCGCCAATCGTCATTTGGTCCTGAACACTGGAAACACCATTGACCTGCCGAGCCATCATCACAGCCTTGTCTTTCGACGCTTGTGTGTCTACGGGGCCGGTCAGAGTGACTACCTTGTCTAGGGTGCTGGCGTTGACTGACGCCATGCCGCCGGTGTCATTCGCCGCCAACTTTGCCTTCACGTCAGAATTGACGGTGGCATCTGTCGTTGCGGTTCCCGTAGTGCTATTGGCGGTATTCGGGTCTGTGTTTGCATTCTTGGCATTACAGCCAGCGAGTACAACGATCAATATTCCTAACAAGATTGGGCTACGCATCTTCATGTTTGTTCTCCTTGCAGCTAGTGGTTGGGAAACGTGGGAGGGCTCTGGCCTACTGCATTTTCATTGGTGCGCTTGGCGCTGGCTTCGGCATCTTGGACATGGAACCTTTGCCCGATGTCATCGGCTTTACAGCTTCCATCCGCTGTTCCGGGGTCAAGACATTCGAGGCCGCAGACACCGAGTGGATGAATGCAACCTGTTCCGCGCCCCGCAATTGAGCAACTTCCTGAACCTTGCTGTCGATGTCTGCATTATTCGGCTGATCCGCACTGGTGAGCTGCCAGAGCTGTTGCTGCGCTCTGTCGATCTGGCCCTGCGAGGTTGACTTCTGGTTTGCGGAATCGCTCTTGATGCTCTCCAACTGTGCCTTCTGGTCTGGCGTGATGCCGAGATGCTGCTGGTGATCCAAGAAGAAGTCCTTCGCGCCGATGTGAAGTAAATGTGGCGCTTCCGTCATCTTTGGTGCCGCCATCGGTTTGGCTTTCATCGGTGTCGCAGCACCACTGGGCATGTTTCCCATTTTGTCGTCTGCCATGCCGCCCTTTGCCATGGGCATGCCCATACTCATTCCACAGCAGCCTGGAGGAGGCATGGGAGCAGCCGAACCGCCCTTCATCCGCCCTGCTGGCGGCGTCATCTTGTCCATGCCTCCCATTCCACCCATCTCGTCCTTCATTGGAGCCATGGGAGGCTTGGCCGCACCGGGTGCCATTCCACCCATCTCTCCGCCATCGTCACCCATTCCCATCGCCGGCTTGGCTCCCCCCATCGGGGCTGATTGCGTGGCGTTTTTCGTAGCCTTACTTTGCTTGAGTGCGGCTTGCAATTGCACTACTTGCTGCTGAAGCTGCGTGATCTGAGCTTGCGTGTCTTGTGTTTGTGCGGCGCCCGGTTGAGCCTGCGTCCGAGACGGGGGTGCCATCGGCATCTGGGCGATAACGCCTCGCGGGAACAAAGACACTGTGGAGCAAAGACAAAGCAGAGTTGCCACTTTCGTAGCCTTCATTGAATACGCGCTAAGACTCTTCATGCAGATCCTCTTCCTTGAGTACAGCGGTGACGTTGGTTAAGCAGAGTGCGTGATGAGACACGATGAGATACAAGATCATTGGAACGATTTGCGTATATTGCGGCGGGGTCAGGACTATGGGTGGCGTGCCATCTCGACCTTTGTGGCTGTAATGGTCTTTCCATCCGGTCCATAATGACCGGTCAACTTCACCTGGTGACCTGCGTGAACGGTCAGGTCAGTAAAATCTTGATTGGCAATCTCATGAACTTGACCTTTGCTGATGAAGACAAACTTTTCGCCTGCTCTGACGCAATTCAATATGCAGTCATGGCCCATCGAACCACCAGCTTTCTTGCACATAGCGGTCGTAATTTCGCCTGTCCAATTCTTCTCCGGTGTGGGTGTGGATAACGGATTAGCGGTGTCTTGCGCCTGAATCACCATCAGTGGAGAGGAGCTGAGGGTCTTTACAGTCGCGAGCGCTTTAGCCTCGCCGCAATTTGCGCTCAGTAGGAAAACCGCGACCGCGACGACTGTCATCTTGGCTACTGAATTCCATTCGGATTTGCTATGCCTTGGCATTTTGTGTCCTCTCACGAAAAGCGACCGAGATTTCGCTACAACTGTCATCGCTAGCCAAGAGCGTAGGCCTGGGCGATAGCTGTGGTCTGTGTCGAAAGACACAGACTTTATTGATCCGATGAGATTTCATGGAGACGATGGACGCTTCCTCGGGATCAAGCTTCTCTTGGTTGGTGTTGGGCGGGCCTGGAAGGGGATTCTGTGTCAACGAGGCGAAAGTTTCTTGAGAGTGCCGGCGCTATGGTTGCAGCACGATACCTAACTCCTTCATATGCAGCGGGTCAGGGGACGGCGCACTCGTTTGTGGCCGGAGATTGCATCGGTTCCGTTCTCCGTCAATGGGCGCACGGGGCGGGCTAATACTGTGAACGGCTCGATTCCGGGGCCTGTCCTTCGCCTCCGTGAGGGAAAGGACGCCGTCATCCATGTACGGAACCAGTTGTCAGAATCGACTTCAATTCACTGGCATGGCATCCTGCTGCCGCCAGCGATGGACGGTGTTCCGGGGGTTAGTTTTGCAGGCATCCCGGCCGGGGCGGAGTTCACATACCGCTTCCCAGTTCGACAAAGCGGAACCTACTGGGCGCACAGCCACTCGGGCGGACAGGAGTTGCTCGGGCTCTACTTCCCACTCATCATCGACCCCGCCGAGCCGGAAGCGGTTCCTTACCAACAGGATTATGTCGTCATGCTCTCGGATTGGAGCTTCCTTTCACCGGGAACGATCATGGCCAAGCTCAAGAAGGACGCGGGCTACTTCAACCACCAGAAAAGGACGGCCGTCGATCTGCTGCACGACGCAACGCATGGCGGGGCGTCGTCGGCAATCCGTGAGCGTATGACTTGGGCAAAGATGCGGATGGACCCAACCGACTTCGCCGACGTGACTGGATTCACGTATCACTACCTGATGAATGGGTTGCCGCCAGAGTCAAACTGGACAGGGCTATTCACTCCCGGCGACCGCGTTCGACTCCGCTTTATCGCCGCCGGAGCCATGACCTACTTCGATGTACGGATTCCGGGCCTGCGGATGACTGTCATTCAGGCTGATGGTCAGAACGTCCAACCTGTCGAAGTGGATCAGTTTCGCATCGCCCCTGGCGAGACTTACGACGTGACGGTTCAACCTGCGAACCGAGCTTACACCGTGTTTGCGGAAGCGTTGGATCGCAGCGGCTACACCCGTGGGACCCTCGCACCCCACTCCGGAATGAGCGCGGCAATTCCGCCGCGTCGCCCCCGCCCGCTCCGCAGCATGGCGGACATGGGTATGGGGGGCATGGGAGGGATGGACATGACGGCCAAGCCAGCCACCGGGGGCGATGTCGCCACGAATGCCGCCTCTCCCGCATCGCCGGTCGGCAGCTCCGAGAAAGCAGATCCGGCTATGGCAGCGATGCCCGGCATGGACGCTCAGGCCCCAGCGAGTCCGAGCAAGGCCGTTGCGATGCCACCAGTCCCAGAAGGAACAAAGATTCAAAGTACAGACTTGGACACTGGTGGGCTTGCCGCCGAGAGGGGCGACACGCACGGTCCCATTGGCGCATATCCCTCTGGCAGTCCGTCGGTCCTTCATGGACCTGACAAGCATGGAGCGGGAAACTCATCCGTGCCGAAAACTCTCAGCAGCCGTCTCAATGAGCCGGGATCGGGATTTGGTAAGGAGGACGGCAAGGTCCTTACTTACGCAGACCTATCCAGCCCCAGGACTCAGCCCGACACTCGCGAGCCTGGCCGCACTATCGAACTGCACATCACCGGCAACATGGACCGTTATATGTGGTCTTTTGATGGCAAGAAATATTCTGAAGTCACTAAGCCAATTGCCTTTCAACGTGGCGAACGGCTTCGCATGATTCTGGTAAACGACACCATGATGGAGCACCCCATCCACCTGCACGGCATGTGGATGGAGCTTGAGAACGGAGCGGGTGCGAACCAGCCTCGCAAGCACACGATCAGCGTCAAACCCGCTGAGAGACTTTCCGTGGCTATCACGCCGGGTGAGTCTGGGCGATGGGCGATGCACTGCCATCTCCTCTTGCATATGGAGATGGGAATGTTCCGCGTGGTCGAAGTTGCCGACACCGGCGCGGTGAGTTCATGACCCGTTTGCTGACCGCCTCGGCAGTTCTTATCGCTACCTTTACTTGTCTGCCTCCGGCGTTGGTGGGTCAGGTTGAACCGTCTTCCAGTGCGGTCCAAACTCCTGCCCCATCTCCACCTCTAGTTGTGATGCCGTCACCCGTGAGCGATCACCAGACCAATTCCTACACACTGTTCGACCTCCTCGAATATCAGCGCATTCGGGGCGGCATCGATGCGCTCAACTGGAGCTTACAGGGGTGGCGCGGGGGAGATGTAAACCGCTTCTGGTTCAAGAGCGAAGGGACGCAGTATTCCAGTTCCCGCATCGGCGGCCAGTTCGACGGACAGGCTCTATATGGCCGGTCGATCAGCCCCTACTTCGATCTCCAAACCGGCGTCCGTTACGAAATGCATTTAGAAGATCGGAACGTCAGCCGAGTCTTCGCCGTCGTCGCCTTACAGGGACTCGCTCCTTACCGGTTCGACCTCGAACCTGAGCTCTTCCTGAGCAACAAGGGCAAGCTCTCGGGCCGCATGACGGCCTCGACCGACTGGCTGCTTACGCAACACCTCATCGTGCAGCCAAGATTGGAGACTGAGTTTGCCTTTCAACAGGATCAAGAGTTTCGCGTCGACCGGGGTTTCAACGATGCCGGGGCGGCACTCCGGTTCCGCTATGAAGTGCGTCGGGAGTTTGCACCTTATGTCGGGGTCGCATTCCTTCAAGACTTCGGAGCAAACAAGCCACGCGCGGTGAACGAGGGCGGAATCTCGAATCAATTGCAATTCGTGTTTGGCGTTCGCGTGTGGCACTAATTCGTTCATACAGGAGGTGTTTGGATGCAACGTAGACAGTTCCTGGGTTGGGGTGTTGGTGCCGTTGGCGCACTTGCCGCTGGAGGCTTTTACTATGGGCGCAATCTTGGGTCGGCGAAAGCGCCTTTCGCTAACCCGAAGTCGCCCTTAGCTGCTGGCGATCTTGTCGAAGCTGCTTTGGATGTAACCAGTGGCCCTGTCAATTTGGGAGGCAGGGTGGTGCCGACGTACACCTTCAATGGACGTTTCCCCGGTCCTGCGATTTCAGCAAAACAGGGCGATACGGTTCGGATCGTGCTCAACAATCGCCTATCGGAGCCAACGAACCTTCACTTTCATGGATTACACATTCCGCCAACTGGTGTTGCTGACAACATCTTTCTGGAAGTACAGCCCGGCGAATCGCAACGGTATGAGTTTGTGGTGCCGAAGGATCATCCGGCAGGCATGTACTGGTATCACCCTCACCTTCATGGCCGTGCCGCAAAGCAGGTTTCAATGGGTCTGGCCGCGCCGTTTATCGTTCGCGGGGACCTGGATCGAATTCCTGAAGTCGCTTCGGCGCAGGAGCACGTCCTGGTACTGCAAGACCTGCCGTCTGCTGGGTCGGGCATGATGTCCATGGGGATGCACTCTCACGGGAGCGGAGAATCGCCGATACTCGTAAATGGTCAACTGAATCCTACGCTTGCTATCGCACAGAACGGCTTAGTGAGGCTGCGCTTTCTCAATGCATCCATCTCACGCTACTACCGACTCAAAATCGAAGAACACCCAATGCACATCATCGCTACAGACGGCGGAGGAATTCCAACTCCGCAATCGGTTGATGAGCTTCTCCTGATGCCGGGTCAGAGAACAGACGTGCTTGTACGCGGTGAGCGTTCCGAAGGTTCTTTTCAGATTCTCAGCTCGATCAGCATCGGCGCAGCCGACGAAGATGGAGAGATGTCAGCCGACAATTCACAGTCGCTTGCGTCGCTTGCCTATGCGGAGAAGTCAACGCAGACATGGAGCGTACCTTCGCGATTGATCGATGTTCCGTTGCTTTCCACACCGTCGCGGTCGTTACGATCCTTCGTGCTCGCTGGGAGCGACATGATGAGCGGTGGGGGCATGGGTGCTGGGAGGATGGGGGGCGGGATGATGGGTGGTGGAATGATGGGCAGTGGATTCTCCATCAATGGGCGGAGGTTTGACGCAAATCGAATCGACACCAGCGTTCCCCTGGATACCATCGAAGATTGGGAGTATGTGAACACAAGTGGCATGGACCATCCCATGCATCTGCACACCAACCCATTTCAAGTTCTCGATTCGGATGGACGGCCTGAGCCAGCATGGCGCGACATGGTCAACGTACCTGCGCGTAGGCGCGTCAGGGTCCGAGTCAGCTTCAAGGATTTTGCGGGGATTACCGTACAGCACTGCCATATCCTCACTCACGAGGATGCTGGCATGATGGCAACCGTCCAGATGACCGCAGCTAACCTTGGATCGAACTAGATCTATCTTTCACTTCTCAAAGTCCTAGGTTGCATCTGTGAACGCAGGCTCATCCGGCCTGTGTTGCGGGTCGGTTCCACGGAGCATGTCCCAACAGCGAACCCATCATGCAAGTGTCGCTCACGCCAGCAAAGACTAGGCCCGCACCGAAGAACGCCGTCCCAATGAGGAACCATAGGGAGACGAAATATCCGAGGCCTGTGAAGAGCAGCACAAGCGAACCGGCGGTTACGCGGACCTGACGCTCCATGGCCCATGGCCGTCGCTCGACCGAGATCAGCGGCTTGCCGGCTGCTCTCCAAGCATCTATACCGCCTTCCAACACGGTGAGAGCTGTGAAGCCCTTTGCCGCAAGTTGCTGGCGCGCCTGCTCAGCCCTTCGTCCGCTCTTGCAAACCAGGGTCAAAGCCTCTGCACGACCCCAGCTAGAGCTGGCTTCGCTCAACGAGCCCAGAGGGACAAGACGTGAACCCTCGATATGGCCGGCTGCAAACTCGGGATATTCGCGAACATCAATGATAGAGCTACTCATAACCACTTCCTGCCTCTAGGATTCTGGTGCGCTTTCAAGCCGGATCGCCAACTAAATCAATCGACGGCTCCGTATGCCGCAACCGCGTTTCTCGGCTGAGGAAATAATTCAATATCGTTCTCAACGCGACGATGGCGACAAGCTTGCCGATCTCATTCCAAGTTGGCGCAACCGCAGTCCGAAGAATGTCCGCACCGACTTCAAGTTCTAACGCGAGGGACAGCCAAAGCCCCAATTCGAGTCTTACATTCTGTTTCCGAACAGATTCATGTTGCCGCAGTATGAGGAGCGGAACCGATTGCACCAATGATCGAACGGCGGCTACCCCGATCAGAAGTGCCGCCGCTGCCTCGATTGCCGTCGATAGATACAGAAAGAACTGCATTGCTCCTCTGACTCCGGTTTTTATGATTTCCAGACATGAGCCATGGAATCGCGAAGAATCGTTTACCGGTGGCCGCCATGCTGGGACGGTCTATTTTTCAAGTCATCAGCTTCTTTCTCGTATTGAGCGGCCATCTTGAGATCCTTCGCAGCCGCTCGATGAGCGCTCTTCGCGAACTCATTGCAATGGACTTCCGTGTCGAGCGAATTCATGCCCACCATGGGCGCCATCTTGCCTCCGACATACATTGCGGCGATCTGCTCATGGAGCAAAGCCGCATCCTGCTCTTGGGCCGCCACCTGCTTGAAGTAGCCCGCGAGTTTCAAATAGACCTCTGGAGAATTCACCCCATCCTTCATACCCTTAACTTCACTAGGGCTGAGAAGCGGATGTGGTCCGTGACCTGTTGAGCTCTCAAAGCGGGTGCCAGGCCGGCCGCGGCCAAAGCCGCTAGTGCAATCGTAAGTTTGTGGCCTGATGTCATAAATTTCTCCCAAAGCAGCCTCGCATCTATGCAAAGTGTAGGCTCCAAACGCCCTGAAAGCCTGTTCGATAAGACACACCTTATGCGCGGCCACAACGAAAGATGTGAGAAACCGATCACTTTTTGGCCTTTTGGGGGGTGATCGTCAGGGGGACAACCGCGATTCCGCCCGGTCGTGAAGGTAGTAGTATTAAGCCATGCGGTTGAGGTCGACATTGGCGGGTTTGCTCGCGGTTATGCTGTTGTCGATATCCTGTGTGGCCTCGGCCTGCACGATATCGTGCGATTTGCATTCCGTGTCCAGCCATTGTCACCCTGCAACGCATCCCCAGGAACACACGATGGCCGATATGGGGCATGAAGTATCGGCAGGCTCCAGCTCTGACGTAGCACTTGAGCAGGGCATGGGAATTCCTTGTGAGAACCATGTGTGCGCCGGACGCCCCGTTGCCGCCAGCCGAGGACTCCCCCCGGTGGTGCGGCTAAACTTCATACAGCAGGCATTGATCGTTAGTTTGTACTCGTAATTCCGGTAGTCGATAGCGTCGGCGTGGCCCACGTCATTGATCCGAACGACGAGCGGTCTCATGCCGGCGAGCGCCTTCTGGCTCTTGAACGTCAGCGCGCCGAGCATGAGACAAACGAGGCCCAGGACG
>JANXYX010000034.1 GCA_025408425.1 Granulicella sp. | reverse complement strand
CGACCTTCGCGTTAGGAGTGCGCTGCTCTATGCAACTGAGCTACCGGGCCAGTCTGGTTAGTGTATCGCGAGGTTTGTATGGTGGGTGAGTGATAAACTTGGATAGGGAAAACTATGCCACAAATACAGCGTCGACGTTCGGTAACGGTAAATATTGGAGCAGTTCGGGTGGGATCGGAGGCACCGGTTGCGGTGCAGTCGATGACGAATACGGATACCGCAGATGTCGAGAGTACGGTTCAGCAGGTTGCGGCGCTGGCGCGCTCTGGATCCGAGATGGTTCGGGTGACGGTGAACAATGATGAGGCAGCAAAGGCTGTGCCGTACATTGTTGAGGAGCTGGCGAAGAAGGGTTGGAGCACGCCGATCATCGGGGACTTCCACTACAACGGGCACCAGTTGCTGCGGAAGTATCCTGACTGCGCGAAGGCGTTGGCGAAGTACCGAATTAATCCGGGCAACTGCTCTATCGGACGTAAGGACGACGACAATTTCCGGACGATGGTGGAGGTTGCGGTGGACAACCAGAAGCCGGTGCGTATTGGCGTGAACTGGGGTTCGCTGGACCAGGCACTGTTGACGAAGATGATGGACGATAACTCCAAGCTTGCTCAGCCTGCGGATGCGCGCGACGTGATGATGGAAGCGATGGTGGTATCGGCTCTGGACAATGCGGCGGCGGCGGAGCGATATGGGCTGCGGCGGGACCAGATCATTTTGTCGGCCAAGGTTTCGGGTGTGCGGGATTTGATTGATGTTTATAGCGAGTTGGCTCGGCGCTGCGATTATGCGCTGCATCTTGGGCTGACCGAGGCTGGCATGGGCATGAAGGGTGTGGTCGCCTCGACGGCTGGCCTCGCTCCCCTGCTGCTGGCTGGGATTGGCGATACGATTCGGGTGAGCCTGACTCCGACGCCGGGTGGCGACAGGAGCGAAGAGGTACGGTGCGGGCAGCAGATTCTGCAGTCGCTGGGGATTCGCAGCTTCATGCCGCAGGTAACGAGTTGCCCGGGATGCGGCCGTACGACTTCGACGTACTTCCAGGAGTTGGCGGAACGGATTCAGGGCTACCTGGTGGAGAGCATGCCGGAGTGGAAAAAGGTCTATCCGGGCGTCGAGGAGCTCAAGCTGGCGGTGATGGGCTGCATCGTGAATGGACCGGGCGAGAGCAAGCACGCCAACATCGGTATTTCGCTGCCGGGAACGTTTGAAGAGCCTAAGGCTCCGGTGTATGTAGATGGGAAGCTCTTCACTACGCTGAAGGGTGACCGGATCGTCGAGGAGTTTCAGGTGATTCTGGATGAGTATGTCGAGAAGCGTTATGGGCACGCTTTGGTTGAGGTCTAGAGGCTGCAGAGACTGCTTGCTCTTTTGGGTTGAATTAGAAAAAGCTCCGGTAGTGACCGGAGCTTTTTTATTTTCTTTCTCTACGGTATTGGATCAGGTGGAATCGATCGGTGACAAGGATTTGAGCGGGCTTAGGTGATCAGGGGCCGATTAAGCTCAGTACGCCAAGTAGATGGGTCTGGGCTAGATTCGGGACCGATGAGGTAGCGTTCCCATAGGTCTGGGGCCGCAGTGTGACCGTTGGCTTTGATCCAGGCTTCGAACTCGCCCCATGCGGCGGAGAGCCCTTCATATGAACCGTGATATGTCGTTTGGGCTACGGTCGCGGCAGAGAGTTGACCTGGCTGGACGCGGCCAGTGGCGGCGACCGGCTTTGTGACTGGCACGCAGATCTCGAAGTCAAAGGTGTTTGGATCCATCCTCAAATGGTGGGTGAACCATGGTCCGGAGGGGGTGATTCCCTGCTGAGCGACCGCGGCCAGAAGTTCGTGGAGGCCCGGGCCCATGACATTTTGTATCTCCGTTCGGGGCACGGTGAGGTGGATGCAGGCGGTGAGCTGCGTGGGGGCTTGGGTGATGCGTGGGGTGTCGATCATGATGGCCTCCTCCTCAGGTAGTCGTTGGCCTTTATAGCAGAGTGAAAGCGGTCGTGCTTTGCACGATCCCACCATAGCGACGATAAGACCGTCGCGAAGATGGGGCACTCAGAGAAGGAGCTGGCTTAAAAGAGGGAGGTGCTGTCTTTGCGGAGGTCGGCGAGGGGGTAGAAGGTTCCTCGCCAGAGGACTCCTCCCTGGCGGAGAGTGGTGGCCATGGAGCGAAGGAGGGTGTAGATGAAGAGGAGGGCGGCCAGAGGGGCGAGGAGGGCGTTCCAAGTGGAGAGGCCGGAAGTGCGGCCGAGGAGGTGGTAGCCATAGGCCACGGCTGCGAGGGTGAGGGCGGCTGGAAGGCGGCTGGGGGCGAAGACAAGGCCGGCAGCGGGGGCTACGCAGAAGAGGGTGAGCCAGAGGCAGGCGGCTAGGAGGAGCGAGATGTGGAAGCGAAAGGCAGAGAAGATGTTCTTGGTCATGACTTCGACAAGTCCAAGTGCTCCTGAGGCCCAGTGGACGCTGACGAGGTTTCGGCCGAAGGCGATGCGCTGGTTGAGGCCGGCGAGTTTGATGCGGCGACCAAGGGTGATGTCTTCAAGGATGTCCATGCGCTGGGCTTCGAAGCCACCGATGTGGAGGTAGGCGGCGCGGCGGACTAGGTTGAAGGAACCGATGCCAATGGCGTCGCGTTTGGCGCGGGGGTCGGCGATCTTCCAGGGGCGGGCGGCCCAGAGGCCGAAGATTTGGAAGAAGCCGAGGACGGCGGCCTCGTCCCAGCGGTGGATGAGGGTGGTGGGGACGGTAACGAGGTGGTCGGCGTGGCTGGACACGGCGTAGGCGAGGGAGCGGCGGAGGGCGTCGGGGCGGAAGATGACGTCGGCGTCGGTGAAGAGGAGGTAGTCGGTGGGAGCCTGACGGGCGGCAAGGGCGAGGGCGTGAGTTTTGCCGAGCCAGCCAGGGGGGAGTTCGATGATGTGGATGGCGGTAATTTGGGTGGGGTGCGCGGAGGCGATTGAGTCGATAATGTCTCCGGTGTTATCGGTGGAGCGGTCGTTGACGGCGATGATGTGAAGTTTGGGATAGTCCTGCTGGAGGAGCGACTGGAGGCAGGCGGTGATGTGGGGCGCTTCGTTGCAGGCGGGGACGATGACGGTGAAGGACGGGGTGCCGGTGGGGGTTTGGTCGTATTGAGGCAGGAGAAGGTTGGCGACGCGAGGCAGACCGATGGCAGCAGAGATGACTTTCCAGAGCCAACTGAGGGCGACGAGCCATGAGATGGTGGGGACGATTGCGGGGAGATGGTTCATGCGGGTGTGGGCGTCTCATAGGTGAGGACGGGCGTGACGAACCGGGCTCCGATGAAGAAGATGACCGAGGCGAGGACCAGGGTGATGAGCGTGGAGCCAAGGCCGAGAGCGAGGTTGGAGCGATCGCTGACTGCTCCGATGATGCGGGGGGAGATGGCGTCGCCGAGAGCGTGGATGATAAAGAGCTGGCCGGCTAGTGCGGTGGCACGGATCTCCGGGCGGACGGCGTTGACGGTGGCGGCGTTGACTGGACCGGTTCCGAGGAAGATGAGGAAGATGGCAATCGCAAGGCCGGGAAGCGTGAGGGATGGGGGGCCGAAGAAACAAAGGAGCGCGGGTGGCACAGCGAGGATTGAACCGATAGCTGGCACGAGGTAGAGAGCTTTGGACGTTCTGCGCGACCAGCGCTGGGCGATGAACCCTCCCAGGACGGTGCCGCCGAGGCCCGTGACGACGGTGATAGCTCCCATGAGGAAGGCTGCGGAGGACTGTGAGCGTCCACTGACGCGCTGGAGGAATGAAGGCATCCACCAGGAGATGCCACCAAGCGAGAAGGTGACAGCAGCGTAGCCGAGGATAGAACAGAGATAAGCTTTGTTGCGCAGGAGGGCGAGGACAGTTCCCTTCTCAAGCCTGGCTTTATCGTGATGGCTTGTACCTCTGGTACTGGCTCCGCGGGCGGGTTCCTTCATGAAGAAGGCGATAAGGAGGGCAATGATGACTCCGGGAACGGCGGAGACGATGAAGGACATGCGCCAGCCGAAGTGCTCGCCGACGGTTCCTCCGACGAGGTAGCCAAGGGCTGCGCCCACGGGGATGGCGATGTTGAAGATGGTGAGAACGCGGTTGCGCTGGTCGTCGGGATAGAAGTCGGCAAGGAGGGCAGGGGCAAAGATGCCGAAGCTGGCTTCGCCTACTCCGAGGGCGGCATGGCGGATGTTGAGGGAGTCGTAAGAGTGGACGGTGGCGGTGAAAAAGTTGATGCCGCTCCAGAAGAGGGCCGCAAGGACGATCATGGGCTTGCGAGGAAAGCGGTCACCGAGCCATCCAGTGATGGGCGAGGTGAACATGTAGGCGAGCATGAACCAGAGGGTGAGCGAGCCGATCTGCTGGTCGGTGATGCGGAACTCGCCTTTGACCTGCTCCTGAACGCCGGGGAGGATGTAGCGGTCGATGTAGTTGACGAAGTTGAGGGCGGTGAGGAGAACCAGGGCAGTGGTGGCTCCCGCAATGCGGCGTGTGGAATGGGTGGGCTTGGAGGTGAAGGCCATCATTGGGGAGGATAGCAGGGATAAGCTATGTGGCTTTGGGCTTAGGGTTAGATTGCAGGGTAGCACTCTGACATTCATCTTCATTTGTTTAGGAGTTTTGAGAGGAAGAGAATGATCCTTACCTATTTCCATGCAAGTTTTTGCATGCAAACATCTCATCTCTGCATGCCCAGTCCATATTCCATGCCGTAAACCGTTCATTTCAATAGGTTTTACATAAAATATCAATTTCGCATAGTTGGCTAATGAAGTGCAGCAGTTGATTACAGAACGAGCGAGAAGCTAATTAGCCTTTTCGACGGAGATCAACATGCTCAAAAAAGTATTAACCCTGTGCACATTGGGTTTTGTATCTGCGATTTCGGCTCATGCGATTACCATCTTCGCAGGGAACACGGGAATTCCCGCAACTCCCCTGAGCTATGGCGGTACGGCTGTGAACTTTTTTGGCGGCTCAATTACAACTCCAAGCTTCAGTAGTAATTACGCCATCAACGTCTATAGCGATCCAAACAATGTCTATTGCCCTGGCTGCATGGACTTCGTATTTCAGATTGACAATACCGGGTCTTCTGGACTGATCTATAGCGTGAACGGTCTGGGATTTGCAGGTTTTTCGACTACAGCAGGATTTCTAGCGGCAGGCGGGCTTCCTCCAACGGACATCTCTCGCTCACTCGACGGCAATACAATCAGCTTTAATTTTGGCGGTAAGGGTAGCTCGGGAGTTGGGCCACACTCTCTCAGCGATCTTCTCATTGTCCAGACAAATGGCTTAAGTTACACCGGAAGCACCTTCACCCTAACGGATGTAACGGGAACCAGCGGGTCTGGGGGGGGGCTGGGACCGTTGAACCCAACACCTGAACCCTCTTCGCTGCTGCTGTTCGGCACCGGGTTGATCGGTCTTGCCGGATTTGCTAAAAAGAAGCTGATCTCTTAGATCACGCAGTTGAAAAAGAAAAGCGGCAGGATCCGGAAAGGGATCCTGCCGCTTTTCGTTGCTGCAATTCAGGTGGACTAGACGGTGGGACGGGGATATTTGGCTTCGACGATAGTGGAGATGCCGCCACGGGGGCGGAAGTCGCCTACTACGTGGGCCCAGACGGGGTCGCAGGCTTTGACTACGTCGTCCAGCACCTGGTTGACGATGTTTTCCTGAAAGATGCCGAGGTTGCGGTAGGTGAAGAGATATTCCTTTAAGGACTTGAGTTCGAGGCAGCGCTCACGAGGCATGTAGCGGATGGTGAGTCGGCCGAAGTCGGGGAGACCGGTCTTGGGGCAGACGCTGGTGAACTCGGGGTCGTCGACGAGGATTTCGTAGGCCTTGAACTGGTTCTGCCAGGTTTCGATGTCGGGGAAGATGGTGTCGAGGCCGGCTTTGGCGTGGTCGTCGGTGTAGCCCGTGGTGTGGGTGGTCATAAAGGCTATTTTATCGCGAGGAAGTTGCTTGCTGGATAGCGGGGGATCAGCTTGCACCGTTCGCGTGGGCGAAAAGGGAGAGGACATTGCCAGACCCAAGCGTGGGCGGGAGCGGTTCGCTACGCCAATGCCCGCCTTAGCGACAGTAAGACCGTGGCTAAGGCGGGTATTCTGTCTTGCTCTGAATTGGGATTAGTTGCGGCGGCCTAGGGTTGGGCGGTCGTCGGTGGAGGATGCGGGGTTATTGGGGTCGTTATTGCCACTGCCACTACCTACGCGACGGAGGGTGGGCTTGTTGCCATCCTTTTTGTCGTTGAGCTTGCGCTTGTTCTCGATGCGGGCGAGACGGGTTTTGATGTCGTCGAACTCTGATGTGGAGACGACGTAGTCTGGGCGGGCTGGCATGATGGTGGCGATTTCATCTTCAGAGCGGGCGATACGGTCCGGGGTCTGGGGGTGGTCGGCGAAGACCTTGGCGAGAGTGCCGGGTTTGTGCTTTTCGAGTGCGTCGATCTTCTCAAAGAACTGGATGAAAGCCTGGGGATCGTAGCCGGATTTATACATGTACTGGAGGCCAAGCCAGTCGGCTTCGCCCTCGAAGTTACGAGAAAACTGGAGGAAAGTAATGGGGACGGCGAGTTGGGCGGCCTCGTAGATGCCGTATCCGGTCCAGGAGCCCTGGGTGAAGATGATGAGCGGGACCTGACCGATCTGGATGTAGTTCATACGGGTCATCTCACGAGCAGCGTGGTGGGCGCAGACATGAGCGGTTTCATGGGCCATGACGCCGGCAAGTTCTGCCTCTTCATCGGCGGCGAGTATAAGGCCGGAGTTTACGTAGAAGAAGCCACCGGGAAGAGCCATGGCGTTGATCTCATCGGAGTCGATGACCTTGATGGTGAAGGGTACTTTGCAGTCGGAGTTCTTGACGATGTTCTGGCCGACGCGGTTGACGTACTCGACTACGACGGGGTCAGTAATCATGTGGGCTGATTTTTCGATCTCCATGGAATACTGCTTGCCGTTGGAGATCTCCCAGTTGGTGGAGTACCAGTTACCCATGCCGCGACCGCCGATGTTGCGGTTGCCTACGGAGTTGACATCGTCTTCGCTGCCGGCCTTGATGTGAGGATCGAGAGCCTCTCCCGGTGACGGGAGGGAGTCAGACTTGGCAGCGACTTTTGCCTTGGCCGCTTTGAGCTCAGCAGGAGTGGGTGCCTTGGCAGAGTCTGAAGGCTGAGGAGCGGGTGTGTCCGCAGGCTGTGATTGGGTCGGCGTCTGGCTCTGCGCGAAGGAGAGAGTCGAGAGGGTGAGAAGGGTAGCCAAGCCTAAGTTCGCGACGGTACGCATGGGGAGTCTCCTTAGAGCCGCTTCCCTGCTGTGGACGCAACTCTACGTGTCTTAGACGTAGTATGCGCTATTTCGTTGCGTGTTGCGAGAGGATGGGGCTACCAGGAAGCGTAGGTCGTGCCGTCAGAGGCGGTCATCTGAGCGCCGGAATGGACGTCGTCGATGCCGGACTGGGTTTGATCGAGACTGGAGAGTGAGTCACTCTGGACGGGGATCCAGGTATCGGTGCGATCGGTAAAGGGGTCCTTGGGCATGGATTTGAGGTAACCGGCCTGAACCAGGTCCTCAAGGGACTGGGGCGCCTTCTGCTTGTCGATGGTGTAGGAGTCGATGGCGGCACGCATGACGTGGAGGTCCTCACGGAGGACGGCTTCCTTGGCGCGGCGTATGTTGTTGGTGTAAGAGGGGATAGCGATAGCGGCGAGCAGGGCGATGCAGAACATGACAATCATCAGTTCGATGAGGGTGAACCCTGACTCAGAGGCGGAAGAGTTTACGACATCCCGCGTCGCGGTTGCGACTGGGAGTGCGAAGATCCCGCGGCCGAGTTTTCGAGATGATCTGAGTGGTCTGGGCATAGCTACCATGTAGAGTACTTAGTGCCATCGAGGGCGGTGCCATTGCTCTTCGAGTGGACATCGAAGACGTTCTGTCCACCGAAGGAGTCTGAGTCGGGGTCGTCCTGATTAGATCGAAGGCCCCATTCCGCGGTGCCGGTCATGGGATCGACGGGGATGCGACGAAGGAATTTGACCTTCTTGCTCTGAACATCGACTCCGTTGACGAGGGATTCGAGATCGGGAGGGTAGTTGTAGCTATCGGCCTTGGTGATGAAAGCGCCCTTGTCGGCTGCATCCTTGTATCGGTCGATGGCGTCGCGCATCTCCCAGAGGTCTCTGCGAAGTTCCCGTTCCTTCTCGCGCTTGACCTGGAAGCGGGCGAGTGGGATGGCGGCGGAGGCGAGGATGGAGACGATTGCCACGACGATAATCAGTTCGACGAGCGTTAGGCCGGATTGGGAGCCCGGCCTCGTGATAGCCGTGCGTTTGATACGACTTGGAACCAGCTTCACTTTACATGTACCACGGCCTGTGAACCGACGGCCGGAAGGTTGGCCTGCGCACTGTTGCGAGCGCCGACCTTGACGAGGGCCAGGTTGGAGTCGCCAGCGGCAGTAGCCTTGAAGGTTAGAGTTGCGACACTGCCCTGTCCGGAGATGCCGGGAACGTTGGGCGGACGTGAGGTGGAGATGGTGACGAGACCATTGCCCTCGTCGCGGTGGACGATGGAGACAGCCTGGCCATCGCGACCGAGTAAGTCACCGGAATCGACGTTTACCAGCTCGAGCACAGCAGGGTTGAACTGGAGTTGCATGGGGACGGCGAAGATATCGCGACCGCCGCCTAGCATGACCGCCACCTGGAAGGTACTGCCTACGGTCTGGCTGGAGTTAGAGGGGATGACGCTAAGACTTACGGGTGGACCTACGGGCTCCTGGGATGCCGCCGGCTGGGGAACAGAAGCATCGGGCGTCGGAGCCTGGCCTGGCTGGAGGGGCTGGGCCTGCTGGCGGAGTTGCTGGACCATGGAGGATGCTGCATTTGCAGCGCTGGTGGCCTGACCGCTGGCAGGACGCGAGGTAAGGCGAGGATCGGCGGGCACGTCAGCTGACTGAATGAGCGGTTGATCGCGGCGGAGTTCAATGCCCTGCCCCGTGCCGGTGTCGATAGCGCGGGTGTTGAGGCGGGAGAGAATGGATTCGCGCACAATATGAGGGATGAGGAGGAAGACAACCTCGTCTTGTTGGTTCTCTCTGCCCTGGGTTCCGAAGAAGTACTTGAGGAAGGGCAGTTCAGCGAGGCCGGGGGTACCGTTGTTAGTGCGATTGTCCTGCTTGGAGACGATTCCCGCGAGGATGCTGGGCTCGCCTTCCTTGAGTTGAATGACCTGCTCGATGACGCGTTGCGAGATGATGGGCTCGGTAACGCCGGAGATGGTGACAGAGCCGTTCTGGGAGGAGACCTCAATCTTCAATTTGAGGGTGACCTCGCGGTCGTAGTGGACCGTGGGGGTCATGTCGATGTTGACGCCGACGTCGAGATAAGTGAACTGGGTCTGGACACCGATGCTGGCCACTCCAGTCGACACTCCGGCATTATAGGAGCCGGTGGCGACGGGGATCTTAGAGCCGATCTTGAGAGTGGCGCGCTGTCCGTCGGTGGCGCGGATGCGGGGGTTCTGGAGGATGCGGGTGTCAGAGTCAGTCAACAACGCAGTGAGAGTAGCGGGAGAGATGTTCACAGCGAAGTTGGTGGCGTTGAGATGCGCGAGGGAGTTGAGGGTAAAGCTGGAGCTGGTGGTAGTGTTTCCGGAGGTGCCTCCGGAGGTTGTCGTGGTCGAAGTAGGACTGGCCTGAGTAGTGAGAGTTACAGACTGAGGCAGGGTGATACCGAGGTTGCGGATCCTATCGCGGTTGACTTCGAGCACTGCGACGTCGACTACGACTTCGGGGCGGGTGCGGTCAAGATCATTGAGGAGCTTTTGGGCCAGAAGAAGCTGGTCTGGCGTTGCACGCATGACAATGGCGTTCTGGCTGAGGACCGGGTAGACCTTTACACTGGGGTCAAGCAGATTGCGGATGGCGGTGGTAACTTCGTTGGCGTCGTTTTGCTGGATAGCGTTGGTGAGGTAAAAGGTCTGGACGGCCAATTCGTCCAGATCGGTGTGCTTAGTGCGGTTGTTCTGAGCGACGAAGATAGTGTTGCTGGTAACAGGCTTATAGAAGCTTCCGCCGATGGTTCCCACGATTCGCAGGGCGTCAGAGAGACTGACATTGGTGAGATCGACCGGGATACGCTTGGACTGGAAGTCGGGGTCGAAGAGGACATTGAGACCGGCTGCCTTGCCAATGGCCTGGTAAATCACCTTGACGTCTTCCACCATGTGGAGGGTGATGGGATCATTGGAGACAGGCTGCAACTGGACTGGGCCGGAGACTGCACCGATGTTGCCCAGGACTTCGCTCTGGTTGGACATCTGGTCTAACGTTGCGGCGGATGGAGGTGCAGGGGTTGCCTGTTGTTGGAGGAGTTGAATCTCCTGCTCGGCGGTCTGATTGCCAGGATCGATCTGGAGCGCACGAGTGAATTCGGTAAGGGCACCGTTCATGTCTCCGCTCTGCTTGAGGACGCGACCGCGGTCTACGTGGGCGGCGGCGGCCTGGAACTTCATGCGCTCAAAGTGAGCCTTGTAGCGAAGATCTTTGGGCTTTTTGAGATGTGCCTGACGGTATGCTTCATAAGCGGTGTCGAAGTCATCGCGGGATTCGGCCTCTGCACCACGATCACTCCAGGAACCGGCAGACTGGGCATGGGCTGGGGTGGAGCCGAGCGTCAGGGAGACGCAGCAGAGGAGCAAACCGAGCGCAAGTGCTCGGCCGGCGAAGACAGACCATTTATTGATTATGAGATTTTCGCTGCCCATGCTGCTAACGTTTGCGTCCTTTGCACCGTAAAAAGTGCGGCGTCTGCCGGAGCCCTGGCCTGCCTGCACGGTACGGAGGAGAACGCTGCCAATCTGGGCGGTGTCTGCTTCCGCAATACGTGGCAGGCTATTGCGCTCGCGTGAGTATAGCATTCGGGAGATGGCGGCCTCGTTAACTCCTTTAAGCTACGGGAGCGGTTGTTATAGTTATCGGTTGTTTTGGATCAGGCCTGACGATGGTTTAGCAAGCTGGAGGTTAGACGCACAGTGAGCCAGCAGGTGAGATTGAGGCAAAGCATGTTAAAATAAGAGGTTCGATGGCCCGCTCGCTCTCCAATCCGACTATTGCTCACCAACCCAAGGCGGTGGTGAAAGAGAAGGACCGCGACCCCGTGGCTGCGGGCAAGCGGGATGCATCTTTTAACCGGTCGGCAAGCTTTAATTACTTCCTTAGCGACAAAGTTGAGGCGGGGATTGCCCTGCGGGGGACCGAAGTGAAGTCGATCCGCGAGGGCAAGGCGAACCTGAAGGACGCTTACGGATTGCTGAAGGATGGGGAGTGCTTTTTGCTGAATGCGCATATCGGGCCGTTCTCGCATGGGAATGCGATGAACCATGAGGCGCTGCGCACGAGGAAGCTGCTACTACACAAGAACGAGGTGCGGAAGTTGGAAGGCATGACCAGACAGAAGGGTTATACGCTGATTCCGACGCGGCTTTACTTCAAGAATGGGCGGGTGAAGTGCGAGTTGGCGCTGGCCAAGGGCAAGCAAGAGTGGGACAAGCGGGCGACGGAGCGTAAGCGCGAGGCCGATAGTGAGGCCAAGGCAGCGGTGGCGCGGAGTCAGCGGCAGTAGAAGTTTCCCCTTGCTCGTTCGTTGTAGGGTCCTGCACGTCATGGTGGGGTTACGATAGACGCTATGGATACTCGGCTGTTATTTCAGGATGCGGCTGGTTTCGTCACGCCATTGCTTGCAGTGTTTGCGGTGGATATCGCCACGGGAAAAGATAGTGAGCCGTTGGTGGTTTTGATGACGACCTCAGACGCAGTGGCGAATGCGGCGACGAAGGTGCTGGCGTCGGGGGAGTTCAAGGCGACACTAGGTGAGACGCTGCTGCTGCATGCGCCGAGTGGGTTGAAGGCCGAGCGACTGCTGATTGTGGGGTTAGGGAAGGTGAAGTCGCTTTCGGTGGACGGGGTGCGCAAAGGCGCGGGAACTGCCGTGCGCTTTGCTAAGCCGAGGGGTCTGCGGGAGATGGCGATTGCGTTTCCGGAGGCGCATGCTTTATCGGACGAGTCACTTGAGAATCTGCCGAGCACACTGACGGCGCGGGCGCTGGTTGAGGGCGCCGAGTTGGCGGAGATGGATTACGATACCTACCGGAGCGACCGGAAGGATCGATCGTTGCGTTCACTGTCGGTGGTGGTAAAGGAGACTGAGAAGTCGACGATGGCAGAGATACAGGCTGGATTCGATGAGGGCCTGATTGTTGCCGGGGCTCAAAACTTTACACGCTCTATGGTGAACGAACCAGGCAATGTGCTGACGCCGACGGAGCTAGGCAAGCGGGCGGCGGCAATGTGTGCAGCGAATGGGTTGCAGTGCGAGGTGTCATCGACCGTTACGCTGGATGAGTTGAAGATGGGTGCGTTTGCGGCGGTGGCGAAGGGGTCGGCTGAGCCGCCGGCGTTGATTGTGATGACGTATGAGCCGGAGGGTGGCAGTACGGAAGGTTCGCCGGTGATGGGGCTGGTGGGTAAAGGCATCACGTTTGATTCGGGCGGGATCTCGATCAAGCCAGGCGAGGGCATGGAGAAGATGAAGTACGACATGGCCGGGGCAGCGGCGATGATTGGCGCGATGCAGGCGATCGCACAGTTGAAGCCGAAGGTGAAGGTGATTGGGGTGGTGTGCTCGGCGGAGAATATGCCGGATGGCAAGGCTTATAAGCCGGGCGATGTGCTGACGGCGATGTCGGGCAAGACGATTGAGATTATCAATACGGACGCGGAGGGGCGGCTGGTGCTGGCGGATGGGTTGCACTATGCGAAGACGCTGGGGTGTACGCACTTGATCGATGCGGCTACGTTGACGGGCGCTTGCGTGGTAGCGCTGGGGATGTTGAATGCAGGGTTGTTCTCGAACGATGAGGAGACCTGGGCGAAGTTCCAGAAGGGGGTGGAGGTTTCCGGGGAGAAGTTCTGGCGGCTGCCTTGTACGGAGGATTATCTGGAGCTGATCAAGAGCCCGATTGCTGACATCAGAAACACTGGGATGAACCGGTGGGGTGGGGCGATTACGGCGGCGATGTTCCTGAAGGAGTTTGTGGGGGAAACTCCCTGGGTGCATCTGGATATTGCTGGGTGCGCGTGGAACGATGAGAACAAAGCCTGGATTGCGAATGGGCCTAGCGGGATTGCGGTGCGGTCGATTGTGGAGTGGGTAAGAGGGTATTCGGCTTAGGGCTGCGGCCGACCACGGATGTCAGGAATAAATAAACGCGGGTGAGACCATTTGGGTCTCGTCCGCGTTTCTATTGAGGCCGGTTGTAAGGTTTATTTGTACTTATTTTGGTTACATCACGGGTGGGGCTTCGATGCCTAGGTAGCCGAGGGCGCGGGTCATTTCTCGTTGGGCTGCGGCGGCGGTGGCGAGGAGGATGGCTTTGCGGGTGGGGTCGGTTTCGTTGAGGATGTGGTGGCGGTGGTAGAAGTTGTTGAACTGTTGCGCGAGCTGGAAGGCGTACTTGGCGAGGTAGGCGGGCTCGGAGGTGGCGAGGCACTGCTCGATAACGAGGGTGAGTTTGGAGCTAAGGAGCCAGGTCTCCCAGAGGTCGCTTCCGTGCTCGTTGTCGAAGAAGCTGGATAGGTCGAGGGTGGGGATGGCTGCAAGGGATTCTTCCGGGGTGGTGTTGGCTTTGCGGAAGATGTTGGCGGCGCGGACGATGGCGTACTGGACGTAGGGGCCGGTCTCGCCTTCGAAGCTGAGGGCGTCTTTGAAGTCAAAAGCTATGACGGTGTTGCGGGTGAAACGGAGCATGAAGTAGCGAAGGGCGCCGACGGCGATCTGGGTGGCGATGGTAAGGCGCTCGGGTGCGTCGATCTCGGGGTGACGGGTGTCGACTTCGGATTTAGCGGCTGCGATGAGGCGGTCGAGGAGGTCGTCGGCTTTGACGCCGAAGCCTTTGCGGCCGCTGACTTCGATGTAGGAACGCTTCTGGTCTTCTTCGCTGATGGGGTAGCCGAGGTCGAGGGCGCAGCGGGGGGTGAGGGCGACCATCTCGTAGGAGAAGTGGGTGTAGCGGTCGGCAGCTTCGGTGTATCCCATGCCACGGAGAGCGGCGACGACGTTGTTCTGGGGGTCGTTCTGGCGGGAGTCGATGACGTTATAGATGGCGTCTGCGTGGCCGAAGGTGGGAGGCTGCGGGCCGGAGGGAATGGCGGTGGAGATCCAGCAGGTGTGGGTCGGGTACTCGTGGAATTTTGAGTAGCCGAAGTCTTTGCCAGGGAGGAGGCCGAACTTCCAGAGGTGGTAGGCGATGTCCTTGCCGACGTAGGTGACGGTGCCGTTGGAGCGGACGATGACTTTGGCGTCTTCGTCAGGGACGTCAGTTCCCTCTTCCTGTCCGTCGGTTCCTGCGCGGCGCATGACGTAGCAGCCTTTGTTTTTGCCGGCGGTTTCGAGGTAGAGGACGCCTTTTTCGAGCATGAGGGTGCGGGCGGCGTCCCAGAAGTGGAGGGTGAGGATCTCGCTCTCGCGGGGGAGGAAGTCGTACTGGATGGAGAGACGCTCCATTGTTTCGAGATGGCGGCGGAGGACGGCGGTAGAGATGAGGTCGGCGATCGTGGCGGTGTCGTTGCCACCGGTTTCGAGGGCGTGGAGGGTGTCGAGGCGGATTTGTTTGCGGCGGGCTAGTTCTTCTGCGGGTTGTGAGACTTCGGTGTACCACTGGGAGACACGGGCGTAGAGATCCCAGCAGTAGTAGTCGATGCGAGTGTTGGTGGAGGCAAGCTCGGTGAGAAGTTCGAGGGTGGTGGCTAGGGTTTTGCCTTCGAGGTGGACGAGGCCTACTACGACGTCGGCGACCTGGACTCCGGTGTTGTCGATGTAGTTCTGCACGCCTACCTGATAGCCGCGCTTGAAGGTGTCCGGGCGTAGGAGGCGCTGGAAGGTGTCGCCGAGGATGGCATTGCGGAGGTGGCCGATGTGAGCGGCCTTGTTAGGGTTGATGCTGGTGTGCTCGATGAGGCGGAAGCCGGGGCCACCGATGTCGGCATGCTTGTCCTGAGCGATCTCGAGGACGGTAGCGGTGCGGTGGAGGCGGATGTTGAGGTATCCCGCGCCGGCGACTTCGATGCTGGCTACGCCGGGGAGGGCCGAGAGGTCGGCGCTGAGTTCGGTGGCGAGTTCTTGCGCGATGGCGCGGGGGGCTTTACGGAGGCGCTTGGCGAGCTCGAAGGCTACGGGGAGAGCAAGCTCACCGAGGGCGATGCTGGGCGGCTGCTCAACTGCAAGCTGCGCGAGGGAGATGTCGTATTTTGCGAGGAGGATGGCCTGGATACGGGCCAACAGTGACTGCTGGATTGTGCGATACATACTTCGGGTTCACCGCTTTGCGAGGAGTGTGGTCAAGGTTCAGTTTACTTGAGCGTTGCTGGATGGCTTAGGAGAATTCGGACGGAAGATCATCGGGGAGTTCATCCGGCAGAGCTTCGATCTCCTGGAGGAGGGGCGTGTGGTTGTGGATGCGGGCTCGGTGGATGAGAAAGATGATGCCACCTGCTCCGGTGACGGAGATGAGAAGCCATGCGTGGAGGGCGAGGCCGAAGACGGCGGACTGGGCATCGGGAGCGCCGTGGCTGACGAGAGAGGCCTTGGCCGCCATCTCGAACGTACCGATGGCACCGGGGGAGCTGGGAATGAGGTAGGAGAGGTTGGTCGCAGAGACTGCCTGCCATGGGCCGATACCGTCGGTGACGAGGCCGATGAGATTTGCAGCGGAGACAAAGATCATGCCTTCGCAGGTCCAGACGATGGCGGACTGGATGAGCAGCAGAATCGAGCCGGCGATGCCGATCTCGCTGAGGCAGTCGAGAGCGAGGAGGATCCAGTGCTCGAGCTTGGTTAGGATGGGCTTCTGCGGAAGGCGAGTGATGAGGCGGCTGAACGGAGCTTTGAGTGCGCGGGCTCCGAGAAGGAGTGTGGCGATACCTACGATGGAGACAACGAGGGTGACCTTGGCGAGGAGCTTGAAGTGGGGCGAGACGCTGGCGCCCATGGTGAGGACAAAGATGAGGACGAGAATAAAGATGTCGAGAAGCTTTTCAAGGATAACTGTGCTGAGGATGGCAGAAGGAGAGGCCCCGAGATCTGGCGAGTAGGTGAAGACACGCATGATATCGCCGATGCGAAGGGGCAGGATGTTGTTGGCTGCGAGCGAGGTCATGAGGACCCGGGCGCAGACTCCGAAACGAGCACCGGTTGAGTGCATCATGCGTGTCCAGCGGACGCAACGGAGAGTGTAGCTGGCTGCCGTGAAGCCAAGAACACCGACGATCCAGATGGGATGGGCAAAACGCAGTGAACGGATCTCCGCAAGGTGGATGTTGCGGAAGGTGTACCAGAGAAAGAAGGCACTGATGAGCAGGCCGGGGACGGTCTTGAGAAGGTTGCGGCCCTTGCTGTGAGTGGCTGTCATGCGGGGCTGCAATACATGTTAGGGGTGGTGGAGTAGGAAGACATGAGTAGCTTTATTGTATCTGCGGAGGGATGATTTCTCGCTTGTGTGGGAATAAGCAACGGCAAAGACGAGCCAGACGGATTTAGGGGTTTCCATTCCCACCCATCGCAAGATGCGCGATGGACGGGCATCCTGCGTTTGATCTGAGTGAGAGACTGGAAAGGCGAAATGCGGGGGTTCTTCGCTGCGCTCAGGATGACAGACTAGCTTATGTGCCAGATTGCTCAGGCGGTGGCGTGCACAGCTGCGGTGACGGCGGCAAAGCTGAGGTCAAGGAGGCGGAAGGCTTCGTCGACGTCGGATTTGCCGATGTTCATAGCGGGGGACATGCGGAGGACGTTGTTGTACATGCCGCCTTTGCCGATGAGGAGGCCGTGGTCGCGAGCAGCTTCCAGAACTTCGGTGGCAAGGGCTGGGGCAGGCTGTTTGGTTTTGGGGTCTGTGACAAGTTCCATCGCCTGCATGAGCCCCATGCCGCGGACGTCTCCGATGATGGGGTACTTCTGCTGAAGTTCTAGCAGTCGCTCGCGGAGGTAGCCGCCGACGATCTCGCAGTTGGTGAGGAGATCGTCTTCTTCGATGAGGTCGATGACGGCCTTTGCGGTGACGCTGGCAATGGGGTTGCCGCCAAAGGTGGAGATGGTCGGTCCCTGGTAGGCATTGGCGACCTCCGGAGTGGCCACCGTCAGGCCGATGGGGTAGCCATTGCCGAGGCTCTTGGCAGCGGTGATGATGTCGGGTTCGACTTCCCAGTGCTCGATGCCGAACCATTTTTTTCCGGTGCGGCCCCAGCCGGTCTGGACTTCGTCGGCGATGAAGTCTCCGCCATACTGCTTGACGATGTTGAAGGCGATCTTGAAGTACTCCTTGGGCGGCGTGATGAAGCCGCCGACGCCCTGGATTGGTTCAGCGATCATGCCGGCGATGGCTCCGCTGGTGCTGGACTGGATGACAGCCTCGATGTCGGAGGCACAGGCTATCTCGCAGGATGGGTAGGTCTTGCCCATGGGGCAGCGATAACAGTAGGGGTTCATGGCGTGGACGATGCCGACCTGATAGGAGGACTTGCGCCATGCGCTGATGCCGGTGAGCGATTTGGTAAGCGAGGAGCGTCCGCTGTAAGAGTGGCGGAGCGCGATGATTTCCAGGTTTCCGGTGTGCATGCGGGCGGAGTCGATGGCAGTCTCGTTTGCATCGGTACCGCTGGTGGTGAAGAAACTTTTTTCGAGACGGCCGGGGGTGATCTGAGCGATCTTCTCGGCGAGTTCGACCATGGTGGAGTGCGGGTAGAGAGTGGAGGTGTGGCCGAGCTTGTCCATCTGGGCCTTGACGGGGCCGGTGATGCGGGGGTTCGCGTGCCCGACGCCGACGGTAACGATGCCGCCGAAGAAGTCGAGGTAGCGCTTCCCTTCTACGTCCCAGACGTGTTGCATTTCGCCACGCTCGAGCGGGAGCGGATCGCTGAAGTAATTCGCTACGGCGGGGTAGATGAACTGCTGCTTCTTACGGTTGATCTCGCGACGATCCATGCTGGTTATCTTCCCTTCCCGAATAGATTTCTAATATACGTCGGAGGAAGGGGCGGGGGGATAGATATCTGGATGCGGTTTGTTATCTTTGCAACGACGACCTTTTGGAACTTGACCTAGTCTTAGATCAAAGGTTGTCGCGACGGGAGAGTCAGGCCTTTGGCATCAATTTTGACATTGCCCGTCTCTGCGGAGAGGGCACAAGGCGAAGAGCGAGGGCTAGACCACGGGGTTGGGGCGGCCGTGGTGACTGCGCTGACTGGATTTACGTTAGTGGTCCACGGCTATCATCCATATGCCGAAGATGGCGGGCTCTATCTGGCCGGGGTCAAGAAGCTGTTGCATCCGGAGTTGTATCCATACTGGTCAGAGTTTGTGACGGAGCATCTGCGGTTTTCGATCTTCGCGCCGATGGTTGCAGGGCTGGTTCGAGGGTCGCACGCTGACTTGATGACGGTGATGTTTTCTTTGTACGTTCTGAGTTGCTGGATAACTCTTTTTGCAGCATGGCAGTTGGCTGCACGGTGCTACGTCAGTCGAAACGCACGATGCGGGGCAGTGAGTTTGCTGGCTGCATGGCTGACCCTTCCGGTTGCCGGGACTTCCCTGCTGCTGATGGATCCATATGTTTCTGCACGCAGTCTATCGACTCCGTGCAGTCTGCTGGCGTTGGTGGGGATGCTGGATTTTATAGGTGAGACCGGCAGTGATGGAGCCAGACGATGGCGGGGGCTGGCGATCTGCGTTGGAGCGCTGGCAGTAGCGGCGGCGATGCATCCGCTGATGGCAGCGTATGCCTTGGGATGCGTGCTGCTGCTGGGGTGCATGCGATGCGACCGTCGACTGGTGCGGGTGGCTGGGACGACAGGACTCTGCGTCGTTGCCGTTGCGATGGCGGCGATTTTGCATTGGACGGCACCGGCGGAGAGTACGGCCTACTTGCGCGTGGCGCTGACCCGGACCTACTGGTTTGTGTCCCACTGGGAATGGTATGAGCAATTTGGACTGGTAGCACCGTTGGTGATCCTGAGTGCGGTCGGGCTGGGGCGTAGGACAGGGCGGGAAGCTTCTGGAACCGTATTGGCGCGGGTTGGGGTCGTCGCGGGAGCGATGGCGTTGGTGGTGGCGGTGCTGTTTGCGAGAGTAGAGTCCGAGACGCATCTGGTAGCGCGGTTGCAGCCGCTACGGATGTTTCAGCTGGTGTACGTGGTGATGATCCTGAGGATTGGAGCTGCTTTAGGTGAGCGCTTCCTGAGGCGACAGGTGGCTTGGTGGGTGGCGACCTTTGGTGTGCTGGGTGGAGTAATGCTGTATGCAGAACAGCAGACCTATGCGAACTCATCTCATATCGAGTTGCCTGGAGTCGAGTCACGCAATGATTGGGAGCAGGCCTTTGTGTGGATCAGGCGGAATACTGCTGTGGATGCGCGCTTTGCTATGGATGCCCACTACATCACAGGGCAAGGGGAAGATGCACAAAGCTTCCGTGCGATTGCGGAACGGAGTGCGATGCCAGATTACTCGAAAGATGGAGGCGAGGCCGCGATCACTCCTGGGCTGGCCTACCAATGGATGACAGGTGAAGCAGCGCAAGAGCAACTCAACACGATGCCGGATGCAACACGAGTCGCAGTACTGCGACCGCTAAGAGTAGATTGGGTGATTTTGCGGCGAGACGCTGATACTAGTTTTTTCTGCGCTTATGAAAATGCCAGCGTAGAGGTTTGCCGCCTGCCGTAATGGGACCAGGCGGAAGATTAGGTTGAGCGAATGTTTAGTTGCCGGGGGTGGCTGGCTTGTCGGCTGGGACGGGTGCGGCTTTTAGCACAACAGACTCCTGATCCTTGGTTTCAAACTGACCGTAGAAGGTGCGTAGAGCAGCGTACTCTTGCGGCGTGAAGATAATGTCTGCGACTGCGAACTGGCGGTGAAATGTGACGCTTGTTGGGGTGGATTCGGTTCGGAGTGAGTACGCAGACGACTTAAGAAATTGATAACTGGCTGAGGCAGGCAGCGACTCTACTATGAACGTTGAAGGGAAGTTCAAGCGAACGGCATCCAGGACTACGTGCGCGTATTCGAAGTAAACTCCCGTTTCACGCTTTTCACGTGGAAAGGTTGCCTTGGAGTTGGATTCGAAGATGTCTCCGGAAAGCAAGATACGTTTTCCCGCTGCGGATGCAATGGGCCCTTTGACGTCAAAGGTCACGATCAGCGGTTGCTCATAGTCGGTCAACTTACTGATCGCACCTAACTTTATGTCCATGCCCTGGGGAAGAAGACTTTCCATACTGGATTTCAGCTCGTTTTCCAGACTGGTTGCATCTCCGGTGAGCGAACGATGGCGCCACCGCAGAGCGGGAGCTCCAGAGTACTTCATCGTTACAGTGCCGGTGACAATTCCCTTCTGGTCCATGGCGAGATCAACCAAACGTTGAATACTCGAGGAAGTATAAGGTTCAAAGGGAGTGGCAACGATATCTGTGGCTTTGTCTGTCTGGCGAATCCCGCCTGTGACGGTGTGCTTCCATGCGAGGTGCTGGTACGGGCAATAACGGGAACCTGGATCGAAGAACTGTTCTTTTCCATCCACGTTGACGATGGCTATGTAGTCGTCGAGCTGCGAGAGAGCTAGGTAGCTGGCCGAGAAAGCGTGCCGGTCACGATTGGTGACAGCCATGACGTAGGCCTTCATCCCGGCTGCGCGTGCCATGGCGACGAATAGCTCTGCAAGCTGATCACTGCTGCCACGCTTGCGGGCGAGGATGTCATCGGTGGTCTGGAGTTTCCCTAGGCCGAGTGACTTCTCTTCGTTGGCAGAGTGTTCGCGGGTGAAGTCCGTATTCTCAAGCTGCATGACGGCGTCGTAAAGCTTACGAAGCTTCTGATCCTGAGTGTCGGCTGGAGAGGTGAGTTGGTTGACGGCCGCACCAACGCCGGGCCCCGGGCCGATGAACTTATCCTGCAGCTTGGACCAATGCTTGCCTTCGCTCTTCCAAAACTCCGCCCCTGTGCTGTAGGGCGAGTAGTAGAAGAGAACACGATAGGTAAAGCTGCGGATTGGCGGCATGAAATCCTCGTCCGGAATCGGCGGGACATCGTGGACATTGACCTCTAGTGTGACCTGACCGTGCGTTATGCCGGTGTCAGCTGTATGGGTCTGCTTGACGACAGCATCCGGCGGCAAGATGGTAGTCCAGGCAACGGAGTTTGTAACCTGACCACGGTCATCGCTGCTGATGAGGTTTTCATCCGTAGGCTTCCATCGATAGTAGGCCTTACGGGTGAAGAGATTGGATTGGATGTACCACTGAGGTGCCATGAAGTGGTTGTCGGCGTAACGGAGGGTGTAGCGATACTCGATGATGCTGCCGATCTGGACATCGGGCAGGCTGAAGATCTTTGCCATGTAGCGCACGCCCTTGGTCTTCTCGATCAGCTTTTGATAGGGTTTTTCAGTGAACGGGATGATGGTGCCATCGGAGTGGATGGTTCGACCGGCGATATCGTTACGGTGTAGCCACTATCTTCGGACTGCGCGTAGGGAAGCTCCACGTTGCCGTACTGCTTGCCACCCTCGGTGAGCACTTTGAGCCGGATGTAGACGCTGAAGTAGTGATACTTGTCCTCCGTCGTCTCTTCGCGGTAGAGATAGACTGCTGCGGCTCCGGGGACCTGCGGCTGGGAGGTCATCTGGAGCTCTTCAGGAGTGGGTTGGGTCCATTGATCAGCGTGCGCAAGCGTGGCGGCAGAGAGGAGCAGTATTGGAAACAATATAAAAGCAATGCGGCGAAGGCCGGTTGTACGGGTCATCTTTGGACTTTACTTTTCGACTGGAGAGGTGATTTGTGCGCCAGTTACACGGTGGGCCATTACTGTTTTTTGAAGACGGCGTGATTTTGTTCGTCTACTGCAATGGTGTCCGCAAGGCGTTGGAGGTCGGGATATTTCTCAGGTGGCAGTGTGACCTCGCGGACGGTGTAGGTGCGAGTGTAGTGGAGGTGATTGTCCTTGATACTGCTGGAGCTCTCGTAGGAGGCGAAGCCGAGATCGAGCTTGACGGGATCGGGGATCTCATCGACAGCGTAGCCTTCGGGTAACTGAATATCGTAATCGTCTATGGCCTGCATGGTCTCTCGAAGATCGATGGGAATGAGACGTGGTTTGCGATCAGTTTCCAGGGCTTCCGTGCCAAGGACACGGGGGCGAACCATGATGAGCGGCCCCATATTCTTACCGAAGTGGTCCGCGTCGATGGTGTAAGTGGTCGTCAGATCCTTGTTGAGAGCAGCTGCGTTCTCCACCTTGAAGTCAGTGACTTTGAAGGTGGTGAAGTCTTGCTTGAGGACACGGTCGAGGAAGTCTCCCTGCTGTTTGACATCGCCCATGGTGTAGAGGCTGCGACGATCTTCTGACAGGTCACCGAAGCGTTTTTCAACGACTGAGCCAGCTAGCGAGCCGTCTGGCCGAAGCTGGAAGGTTCCACTGCGGTGGATGGTGTTAAGCTCTGGCGCGAGGATGGGTAACGCGACGATCTGGCTGTCACTCCCTTCCACCAGGACGCCATAGCCTCCTTGGAGGTTATTCTCAAGTTGGCCAAAGGGAGTCTTCTCCCAAGTGGGATCGAAGATGAGATACCTACGCCCCGTATTCGCCGTGATGACGCTGCGGAGACGGGGCGAGGTGTAGCCCGGGGGGACCTCGATGGCGGCAATCATGTGATCGCCGTAGACGGAGGGCACAGCCGGATCGACAAAGCCACGACGATGATCCACCATCATGAGGGTGGAGTGGATACCGACGCTGGAGAGCATTGCGGAGAGAAGCGTTGCTTTGTCTTTGCAGTCTCCATAGCGATTGTGAAAGATGTCGCGAGCGAAGTGGGGCTGATTGCCACCGATACCCATCTCGATGACGAAGTAGCGAATGTCCTTCTGGACGAACTCGCCGATGGCTTCGGTCTTGTCGTAAAAGTCAGACTTACCGGCGGTGAGTTGCTTTGCCTTCGCGTCGATTTCAGGAGTGGCAACAAGGCGGTCTTTGGCGAGTGCCTGATACCACTCCCCGATTCCCTGCCAGGTTGCGGGAGTGGAGTACGGGAGGCCTGGGCCAGAGTAATGGACAGACACTCGACCATAGAGCGCGATATTAGCGGGATGCATGGGGATGCGGTCGAGATTGATGGCGGGAGTGTTCTTCATCTCCCAGCGCCAGCCCTGGTTCTCGAGATCGGCGGCCTGGATCTGGTCGTGATGCGCCCAGACCGTTTTGTAGGTAAAGCCAGCTGGCAGCCGTAGAGTAAAGGTCTGGTTGAGTCTGGGCAGGTTGTCCTGGAAGAACCAGACTGTCTCGGTGGAATAAGGCCGCATGTTCTGCTCGTACTCGTATGCGACGATACCGCCGGGGTCGCTGCCAGGAGCCTTGGCCATACGATACTTCTCATCGTCGTAGAACTCACCCTGGCCAAAGCTGGCGTCTACGAATTCGGTATCTTTTAGTGCGTATTCATGGCCGTCGGGAGCAATGCTCCACACGTGCAGCGACTGGATTTTCGTGTCGGCATCGTAGTTTACATGGACAGTCGCTTCGTCCCTGCCTTGCGGCCGGAGGATTTTGATGACGCGGCGATCGTGCTCGGTGGCGCGCCCGTCAGCAGCAACGGTGTAGGTGGTGTCTTCGAGCAGGATGACAGCATTGGTCTCTGGCGGATATGCGGGAAGAGTCTGAGTTGCAGCGGTGCGAACCCAGTCGGGAACAGTGTCGTGCTTGGCAGCCAGGACAACTGGTGCGCTGAGCAAGATACAGCAGGTAACGGACACAATACGGAACTTACTTTGTAGCAGGAGTAAAACTCGGCTCATGGGCTCCTTCAGCGGCACATTGCCGAAGACTAGCTTCGGCATAAGTTCTGCTGTGCTGGATTTATACGACGCAGCCCGGAGAAGAGCAAGATAAATAAAGTTGACGGAGAAAGCCCTGATTTACGGTCAGGAATCGAAAGGAAGCAGGAAGAAGAACGGAATTACGAAGAAGCCAGGCGCGGACTACGGAACGCGGAGAGGACGGAATCCAGTAGAGGGAAAGATTCCCGTGGGGGAGGTCTCCGTGGGGAACTGCGCTTTGAAGAGGTAGCGAACGAAGAATCCGCCGGAGACGGTGTTGTAGTTGTTGGTATTGTTTGCGTTGACGAAGCCGCCAACGTACCAATGGTCTGCGATGCGGTAGGAGCCTTCGGTACTAATCGCGTAGTTGAGACCTGTGTTGCTATTGAGTCCGTACTGGGCGTTGGAGGAGCCGACTTCGAGAGGCTTATCGAGGGGATAGTAGGGGGCCTTGTCCTCTTGAAACGTCTGGAGCCCGACACCACCGTTGATGGAGTAGTGGAAGTCCGTTTTATAGTAGCCGTTGAAGGTAATGGGAACCGATGCAAGGAAATAGACGTTAGGGCTAAAGTAACCGCCCTGCCCATAGGTGAGGCCGCGCTCGTTGTAGTCGTAGTGCATGCCAAAAAAGCTTGTCCCGATGTTAAGGTTACCGTAGCCAGGCCACGCCTTGACTCTGAAGTAGGCGCCCATGGAGCCTTCAAGCTTCCGGTTCTCGAGGACGTGATAACCGGTGATATCCGAGCCATCGCCGGAGACATACAGACCGGAGCGCTCTGATCCGATGTCGATGCGGGCACCGCCACCCGTCGAGATCACACCGCCCCAGATGTTGCCGTCGTAGATAGCGGTGGCGGTACCAGGGTCGCGGAGACCGGCGTAGGAGAGCTGTGTGTCCTTGACTGAGTCACGCTCGCCGAAGAACGTGAAATGGCCACCCAACGGACGCCACTGGATACGTCCTGTCACGTTGGTGACCAGGAAGCCGAAAGGGGTGTAGCCGACAGCCAGACCTATGTTTTTGGTGGTGAGCTGGAACTCGCCACCGATGCCGCTAGCGAACTGCTGGGCGGGCTGCGTGAGAGCTGCACCGGATAAGGTCCCAAGTACAGGGATGGTGCCGGTTGCGTTCTGGAATGCGGTGGTGTCGACGGTGCCCGAGCTTAGAAAAACCGGGCGGGGAACGATAGTGACTCGCACTGTCTTACCGAGTACGGCTGATGCTTCAAAGGGAGCCTCGAGGTCGGTGAGACGGTCGAAGCCCGGGGTACCGCTGCGGTAGCGACCGTATCCGATTCCACCGATCCAACCACTGTAAGAGGATTCGAGAGTGGAAAGCTCTAACTCTGTCTGAGCACGCTGCGAGAGCGCCTGGCCTGCGGCGCCGTGAGGATCATACCCGCCACGAAGAGGAGGCAGGTTCTTGGCAGCAAGGTCTGCATCTGTGGGCGGCGTTCCAGCAGGAACCGGGGGGCCAATCACGGGATAAGCTGGTGAACTGAGCGGCTGGCCTACTCCTGGATAGCTAAGCGAGGGCAGCGGCGGGGGTGCAGCTTGAGCCCGCGTCGTGGATTGCGAACGACGTCGGGAAGATACCCCGCTGTTGGTGGCGGTGCCGGGTTGCGGGTACTGTTGTCCATAACTATCGCCAGAGGTCTGGGGAGTGGAGGGGATAGTAGGGTAGCTCTGATTCTGTGCGTTGTACTGGGTATTTTGAGTCGGGGCAGTGCTGTAATCGTCAGCGGGAGGATTGCTTTGTCCGGAGAGAATTGGGCCTGAGTGAGCCTTGCTGCGATTAGTGCGAGCGTTAGGAACATAGCGCGCCGTCGGGAGGACGTCCGTCACTTCTCGCTGCGCCGGACCGATTCGCGGACTGTTATCACCCAACTGTACCGGCACTGGCGAAGGAGTATAACCGGCGTTCTGCGTGGGAGGGACGTAGGGGACATAGGGGCCATAGGTCTCCTGTTGGGGAGTGGCGGAGATGTGTTGCTGGAGGCGGGCCTGCTGGGTCGATTGCTGAGTCTGCTGGCGCTGGAAGTCCTGATACGTCGAATCGCCCTTAGCTACGGAGGGCGAGTAGGACGAGTTGCTATTGGTGCTGAAGGGTGCTTGATCTGGCGGTAACCCAAGGCCACCGAGTGGGTCTGGCTGGCTGGTTGAGACCTGCGGACTATAGTCGCCTAATCTGTTACCACCCTGATGCGCACGGGACGCGGGATTAGCCATGTAGGACGGCACTACACTGCTGCTGCCGTTGTATGGTCCGCTATTGGGGACCTGGACGGGGGCCTGTCCCGAATAGTTGCCAAAGTTTGGCAGGTAGGGTCGTGCGGGCGGCTGATTTTGCGGAACTATGTCGGTAGGATCGCTGCTCGACTCCCTAAGAAGCGTGGCAAGATCCTGCGGCTGCGCCGGAGTCGGAAGGCGCGTAACCGGGAGCGGCTGGCTAAGTTCGTTGGCGAGTTCCGCACCTGGATCACTGGGGGGAAGCGCTGCGAGTGAGGCGCGGTAATACTCCGCTGCACGACCACTGTCTCCGCGCGCTTGCTCGAACTTAGCACCGAGACTTAGCATTTCGGCGTCTTTCGGGTAGGAGTCCAGTCCATACCGCAACCAGGTTTCCGCGATCTTGATATCACCCGCACCGAGTGCTGCTCCCACGGCCGACTTGTAGTCCGAGGCCGAGGCGGCAGTCATGTCCTGCGCCTTGAAGATGAGAACAGCCTGCTTGGGAAGACCGGCACGGGCATATCCCGAAGCCAAAGCCCGAAGGACACCGGGGTTATCGGGAAACGACTTTGCAGCTGCATTGAGAATTGCGAGCGATCGTTTGAGATTGCCGCCGGCGGCAGTCTGATTGGCACGACGGACGGCCCAGTTGGTCCAGATGGTTTGAACGGTGCGACGCTGCTCGTCGGTGAGATCCTGACGTCCACCGAGGAGCATTAACTGGCGATAGAGACCAGCATCATTGCCACCATTGAAGAGTAGCCATGCGTCCTGGACATCGACGTCAGCGGGCGCCGAGGCGTGCTGCACGGCGTAGTGCTGCTGGACCCGGTTCATGAAGACCATGGCTTGCTGGGGCTGGCCCAGAGCGTTGTAAACGGCCCCGATGGTCTGGAGGTACTCGACGTCATCTTCCAGTTGGCGACGCACCGTGGGTGGGATCTGCTGGACCTGGGCTAGTGCCTCCTGATCGCGACCAGAGCTGTGAAGGACCGAGAGAAGTCCCTTCCAGGCGTCAGGACGATCAGCATTGTCTGTCAGTATCTGCCGGTAAATCGGAAAGGCCTTGTCTGGATAGTTGCGTGAAAGATAGATACCGGCGAGTTGAAGCATCACCCCAACCGAGGGTTTCTGGTTTGCGCTCAACTGCTGGTTGACCGCCTTTTCCAGAATCTCCTGAGCGGCGTCGAGCTTGTTCTGGCTCTGGTAGATCGAGGCGACAGTAGCCTGGAAGCCGGGGTCGCGCATGGCGATCTCGTAGCTGGACGGCGGCATGCTCTGAAGAGTCTGGAGCGCCTGCGGGTCATCCTTCATCGCGTGCTGGACGCGAATCAGACCTTGCCATGCCGGGGTGTTTGAGACATCGGAAGCCAGCACCTGGCGGAACAGTGCACCGGCCTGATCGAGGCGGTTAGCCTGCTGGAGGAGGCTGGCGTACTGAAGCTGTGTTTCAACTTTGAGGCCACGGGCGCCTGCAGGAAAGGGCAGATCGAGGGCGCTGTGCAGCACTCGCTGGGCGTCGGCGTCGCGACCAACAGCTGAGTACGCCGAGGCGAGCGAGCGGAGGAATTCTGGGTCCCTCATGAGCTGCGAGCGGACAGCCGGAGGAATCCGGCGCTCAGTCATGAGGGCCTGCGGTGCATTCCCTGCCCCGTAGTAAGCCATGAAGAGACCGCGCCATGCGGCTGGTGCGGCCGGTTTTACCTTGACGTAGCGTTCAAAGACCTGAATTGCTGCGTCAGACTGCTGCGCCTTGAGCAACGTACCGCCGAGACCTTCGAGCGCCTCTGAACTGCTGGGACGCATGGTGAGGGCAGCCTGATATTGCTGCTCGGCAGTGGGCAGATCGTTCTCGTTTAGTGCGGTCGAGCCTTCGCTCATCGTGTAGTAGAAGCGTGAGGTTTCGAGTGCGGTTTCTACGCTGGCCTCGTTGGCACCGTTCTGCTTGGCCTGCTCGAGGAAGCTGATGGCGCCGCCAAAGTTTGACTGCTGCATTCGCACGTAGCCCATACCCGCAAGAGCACGGGCGTTCTGCGGATCGCTGGCGAGGATGGCCTTGAAGCGAAGCTCGGCGTCATCGATGCGCTTGGCATTGAGGGCGTTATAGGCTTCCTGCTCCTGAAGGCCGCGGGCTCTGGCTGCGGCGTTGGCAGCAATCTCCTCGGGGGTCTGCGGGGCAGCCACTACGCCGCGAGATAGGGGCGGCTTGGGCTGATTGCGGAGGGCGGTCGCAAGCTGGGCGTCATTATGCTTGGCGAGATAGGCCCGAATATCGGCAGCACTGGCTGGATTGGAGGAGTCCCATACGAGGGATTGACGAAGAGCAGCGGCAGCCTGGGGGTCGTTGGGGTGCTTCTCAAGGAGGCGCCGACCCTCATCGCGAGTCTTTGGATTGTAGGTAAGGATGCGCCCCAGAGCCACCTGGTATCGGGAATCGCTGGGATACTTTTCCATCAGGGCTCGGAGACCGGCGATCGCGTGGGCTCTACCATCGTCGGTCGCGGACTCCGTCTCGTAGTAGGCGAGCGCCCAGTCCCCTGCCGGCGGATTGGTGCCGAAGACCTGGCGATAGAGGCTCATCGCCTGAGCGTACTGACCGGCTTCGGCGAGCTTTCCGGCCTGCTTGAGAGCTGCCGACTGATTTTGCTGCGTTCCCATGTTCTCAACCCGGGCGATATTGGGATCATTTGGGTTGATGGCACGGAGGCGATCCAGATAGGTGGCGGCTAATGCGGTATTTCCGCTGAATTTAGCGGCACGGGCCAACCCGCCCAGCGCTTCAGCGTTCTGGGGGTCTGCAAGGAGAACTTGTTGCCAGGTCTGCGAGGCCATGTCCAGACGGCCGCGCACTTCAAGCGCATGAGCCTTATCTAATAGGGACTGGGTCGCGGACTGAGAAGTCTGGGCGCGGAGTTGCAACGAAAGCGGTGCAAACGCAAGCGCAGCGAGGAGCAAAGCGCTGGCGAGCGGTCGGATTGGCGTAACGGTCTTCATAAAGCTCATAAGTTCTTTAGTTCGCCAACAGCTACAGGTTGTAGAGAATCATAATCGACACCCCACTCCCCTTCCGAAGCTTATCGCTTTTTTGTGTTTTTGTACCGTTTTTTTCGCGGTATCACTTGTATTGTTCCTATCGATTCTTGGAGATGCACTGAGTTTTGTCACCTCCACTTGACCTTGAGTTGGCCGTCGCGGTCAAAGCGGAAGCGTTGTTCGGCCCATCCATTGGCAAAAAGTGCAAGATTCTGGTCATAATAAGCTGCCTCGTGGCCGTAAAGTCCGGTAGTGGGGTCTTTAAGAGCTGTGAGGCGATCGGCCTGAGATTTTTCCTCGACTTTCATGCCGACAGCGTGGAGATAGGGGCCAACAGCGGCCGAAAATCCGACAGGAGAGTTGGCGTCAAGGACGGCACCGTTCTCATCGACGCGCTGGGGAGGGGTGGGGTGGTGCTTCAGATAGTCGGCCATGCCGGGGAGATCCGTGAGCAGATCGCGGACACTGGGAGTGTCCTGATCGGCTATACCGAGCCAAAGGTAAACGCGGATGGCGTCGTAGCTGCCAATGGGGTGTGCCGCGACGTTACCGGTTGCGAGCTGCGCCGGAGAGGGGGACGGGCTGAGGCTGCCGCCGGCAGTTACCCAATCCATTGCGAAGCCCCCACCGGAACCCTGCGAGAGGATGGGGTGGAGGGATGCCAGCACCGCTCCCCAGGGACCTTGGGGCATAGTGGAGGCAAAGTAAGCGAGGAGCATGGGCGGCATGTAACTGGGATTGAGCAGCCATGTGCCGGGGTCGGGATGAAAACCCTGTGGTCCGGAGAGCAGGGTGGCCCCCAGACTTGGGATGAATATGATCTCCTGCTGGGCGATGTGGCTCGCCATGGCAGCCCCGATCTTCTGGTAGCGGGGATCATGCCAGAGACGGCCAGCCTCCAGAAGGGTGTAGGCGATCCACAGGTCAGCGTCGGAGGCAGGGTTCTGGTCGAGGGTCTTCCAAGAGCCGTCTGGGCTTTTGCCCCAGCGCCATGCAGGCAGGCGAAGAGTCAGGTCACCGCCGGCAAGGTTGTCTTCGGTCCAATGAAGGATTTTGTCAAAGCGATTGCGGTCGTTGGCAACGAGGGCAAAGAACATCCCGTAGGCCTGACCTTCGCTGGTGGTGTGATCACCAGCGGTATGGTCGACGATGCGCCCCTGGGGGTCGAGGGCGCTGCGGGTGTAGCTCTCCCAAAGAGGCCAGGAGGGATCCGTTCTGCACCCACCCTGGAGACAGACCGCCAGGGTGAGGGCGAGTGTGCTGACACTTCGAAACGCCTTGTGTGAGTGGCGGAATCGTTTGAGGACAACCGGCATGGGCAAGTGATCCAGAGTTCTGCTAGTCATCGCCCCGCAACCGGGCACGAGCATGGCGCCGCAGCATGGCTCGGATCAGTACGGCCATGAAGAAGCAGAAGATCAACGTCGAGACGACGATCAGCCACGGGAACTCTGAAAAAAGTATGTTGACGCGAGTCCAGAGCGATAGCGAACCGACGTGGTAGACGTCGTTGCCTATGCGATAGGAGACGAATCGTGTCCCATGAAGAACGCTAACGGACTGAGAGATATCTGAGGACTGCGAGGTCTTGAGAAAGACTGAAAGGAAGTTGGGAACGACGTTGTGGTCGCGGAGGGCAACGATGACGACGGAGCGGTTGGAACCGCTGGGCCACTCGATGCCTTCAATCAGAGCGTCGGGGAGTCCACCGGCGGTCTCCAGTTGTCCGGACTGAATGTGGTCGGAGCTACGGACCTTCCACCAGGCATGCTGGATCTGAGAGAAGAAACCCTGCGTATCCTGAATGTGCAGGCCACTGCCGTCTACCATGACGGGGAGAGAAGGATTGAGGCGGCCTATGGCAGGCTGGTCTTCCACTGTGCCGAGGACGAGGTAGTCTTTGCTGCCATCGGTCTTCATTCCATCAGAGTTGGTAACGCCTACGTTTAGGACGGGGTAGCCAGTCTGAGCGCCGAAGTGACCCATGAGGGTGAGGTACATCTCAATTTCGTCAGAGCCCGAGGTATCGGGCATGACGACCGAAGTGTCGGCTAGATCGGCTTTTCGAGTGAAGGGATAGCCGGCGTTGGCGAAGATCTCAAGGTTCGGAAGGACAGCCCAGTGCGGGATGTCACGAATATCGAGATAGGAGTCCTTCAAGATGGAGCCCTGCAGGTTATAGGGTGCGGTGTCTTCGCACTTCCCTTTTTTGTGCAGCAGGAAGATGAACTTCATCATCATCGAGTTTGAAAAAGGCCGCATGTTGACGACGGGGACAGGGACGATGGTCTCCAGCACGGAGGAGGCCTTGTCGGTGTGAGGCATGGGCGTCGAACTGACGTAGCCGTTGTTCATGTAGACCTGCAACGTGCTCTCGTTAGCTAGTGGGATGCCGTTGTAACGGTAGCCCATATGAAAACCGAGGTTCTGTTGCGCTCCGTAGTAGAGGTCGGGCGGCATGCGCATGTAGACGCCTACAGGGACGGACCCGTCACCCTGAAGATCGCCGGTCTGTGCAATGTCGCCGATGTGAGTGATGTTTTCTGTGCTGAGCCAGCGGGGAGCGTCGTCGGGTTGACGGGGAGCTGGCATCTTCAGGTTCGGGATACGGACTTGATCGCTCTGGAAAAGGTCTCGCTGCAGGGTGAGCGCCATGGCAGCAGTGACGAGGTCATCAGGGTTGTCGCCGGTGAGCACCAACACCTTCGAGTACGGATCGATTGGGTTGGTTCGCATAGCTACAGTGGGTCCGGAGCTGGCGCTGATTTTGAGAGAAGCTGGCAGTTCTGCGGCGTTCTCGCCTATGACGATTGCGTTTCCGCTGGGGATGGAGCCCAGAGAGACAGGAAAGCGGACAGGACGGAAGTCCGTCATGATGCCAAACCAGGAAGCGACGATACCGGCGGCCTGGAGGGCTTTGGGCGAAGGCTGACTAAGAAAGACGATAGGGATGACGGGATGCAGGTTGACGGCTGAGTCGTAGAACGGGAGCGGCAGCAGCTTGAGATCGTTCTGGAGCGGGAGAAGAGCACCGGCCAGTTCAATGGTGGAGGTGGTATCGACGTGGCTCCAGAGGGTGGAGTGGGATGGGTCTTCGCACTGCATGGTGTAGTGACCGACGAACTCAAAAGTCAGTTCGTTATCGTGGACGAGCATCTCGGCGGGAAGGGTGAGTGTGGCTTCAAGGAGCGCATTGTTCTCATTGCGCGTGACGACGAGGGTCTCCTGATCCTGAGCCTTCTGGCTGGGCGATACCTCGCGTTGACTTGCGGCGGTGGGCTGCGTGTTGACGGCCAGAGTCGCGAAGAGGGTTCCGTTGAGACTGATCTTGAGATGGCTAAGGGCAGGAATAAGACCGGGCGAGAAGTGATAGCGCAGCTTCATGGTCGCCGTCTTGACGACCTGAGTCTGCGGAACAGAGAAATAGACGGAGTGGTAAGCGTCTACACCGCGCAGGACGATGGTATCTGGGACGCCCACGTCTGCGAGGGAGAAGATGTTGTCGAAGCTGCCGGGGGCTACGGCCCGGACAGGCACTCCACCATCTGTAACCTGAACCGGTGGCGTGGCTGCAGCTACCGATCCTGTGGCATCGGCTGCAGTGGAGGAGGTTGTGGGAATCAGCTGGGCCGAGAGTGTGCCTGCACCAAACAGGACAGTCAGGAGCAGAAGGGGAACGATGCTGGTAGCCAGCTTGCCCTTCGGCGGAGTCTTTTTCGTCTTCATCAAACCTCGAAATGTCTGGGACAGGCCCTGCATGGAGAGCCGGAAGATAAGTATGAAGCTCCTCATGGGGCGATCTGGCTCACGCGTCTCACCCCAGCCGAGCCAGGTGTCAGCGCGTGAGTAGAGCACCATGGTAAGAGCTTCTTCCTCCTGCAGCGTAAGGGGATCGAATTGAACCCGGAGGACGTTATCGCGGACACCAATAACGGTAGCGGGAAGGGTTGCATTTCCATCGAGTACCGGCAAGGTGAGCTTGACGGTTTCTCCGGGCGCTGCGGTGAAACCGTGCTCGACATTGATCATGGCACCGCCACTCGACATATCGGCCGTTACGCCCTGGACCCGCGTCCCGTTGGCTAGCTGAATATCGGCCTGGACCGCCATGGTGACCCGAACGGTCTGACGACGCTGCTGGTTCTCCCAGGCGACGGCGACACAGACACCCAGAATGATCATGCTGATGCAGACCCAGATCATATTCATGATGATGGTTCCGGGATGGGTTCCGTCGTACCAGGTGTTGAATGGCCAGATGGGGATATACCAGAACCGTACGATTCCCATCAGGAAGCCCACGATGTTCATGCCGATCATGAGCAGAAATGGCTGCGCGATGCGATTGTCGAAGAACTTGCGGTTGACGACGCCCCCCTTTGCGGTCACGTCGAAACTACCAAGTTTTGGATTGACGATCGCCAGCATGGTTGGAAGCAGGATGTACGGAGCCAGAATCGTCTCGTAGATCTCGTTCCAGAATGAGTGGCGATGCTGCCCCTGAACGCGTGAGTTGGTCATGCTGGAGAGCACAAGGTGCGGAAACGCGTAAGCGAGGATAGCCGCCCAGTAGCCAGGTACGTTGGTGTGGCCGAGCACCAGATAGATGAGCGGAGCCGTAAGAAAGATGAGACGCGGGAAGGCGTAGAGAAAGTGCGTCATCGCGTTGAAGTAGCAGATTCTTTGGGGGAACTTGAGGCCGCGAGCGAAGAGAGGATTGTCGGTCCGCAGAATCTGAATCATGCCGCGTGCCCAACGAATGCGTTGCTTGACGTGTCCGCTGAGACGCTCTGTTGCAAGCCCGGCAGCCTGTGGGATGTTGATGTAAGCGGTGTTCCATCCATTCATCTGCATGCGCAATGAGGTGTGGGCGTCTTCGGTGACGGTCTCGACTGCAATACCACCGATCTCATCGAGAGCGGTTCGGCGCAGGACCGCGCAGGATCCGCAGAAGAAGGTGGCATTCCAGAAGTCGTTACCATCCTGGACGATTCCGTAAAACAGTTCGCCCTCGTTCGGGATGACCCTGAACTGGCTAAGATTGCGCTCGAAGGGATCAGGCGAATAGAAGTGGTGCGGCGTCTGCAGCATCCCGAGCTTGCTGTCGCGCAGGAACCAGCCCAGCGTGACCTGCAGAAAGCTACGTGTTGGCACGTGGTCGCAATCGAAGATGGCGACGAACGGAGCATCGAGACGTTGCAGTGCGCGGTTGATGTTGCCGGCCTTGGCGTGCTTGTTGTCGTCACGCGTCATGTAACCGATGCCAGCTTCCTCAGCGAATTTGCGAAACTCTTCGCGCTTGCCGTCATCGAGGATATAGACGTTGAGTTTGTCAGCCGGCCAGTCGATATTCATGGCGGCCAGTGCGGTGTATTTCACGACGCTCATCGGTTCGTTGTAGGTAGGGATGAGCAGGTCGACTGCCGGCCAATTGTCGGTGTTATCTGGCAAGGGCACCGGCGTACGGCGTAGGGGCCAGAGCGTCTGCATGAAGCCGAGGAACAGGATGGCAAAGGCGTAGCACTCCGCACCGACCAGCACCCAGATGAAAAAGGCGTCAAGATAGCTCCAGGTATTACCTGGGTCGAGGAAAAACTTGATGGTGTAGGAAATACGCCAGAATCCATAGCGGAAGGTGGAGTACGCCGAAGCTAGCATCAGTGTGAGAGTTACAACATAGGAGCTGGAGCTGCGGTCCATCCAGATGGCGAGCAGGACGGTGAGCAAGCCGAGAACCGCCTGCTGGGGCCATGTGAGGTCAAGAATTCCGGTAAAGATGAGTACGAGGACGCCGCCGACCAAAACAGCGAAGCGAAGAAATTTAAGCAGAAAGTGGTCGCCAGACTCGAACTCTTTCCAAATAGGCGAACCTGTCATCGTTCACTCCAACGCACGTTACGGAAACCAGCAGTGGCTGGTGCTGCGATGGTCCGCAGCCAGGAAGCTACATTCTGATAGTCCTCAGCCACCGGGGTATCGGGGGCATAGTCCACTACGGTCATGCCTTCGGCGAGTGCTTCGCTGACGGCAGGAGCGCGACGAATGACAAAGGGGAGGAGACGGTCACCAAGTTGACGACGGAGTACTTCGCGAACATCGAGGTGCAATGGGAGCGACGCATCGAACTGGTTGAGCACATAGTAGGGCTGGAGGGGACGTCCGTCGGCATCAATTGCGCCGTGGAAGTACTTCTCGACGGTCTGCAGGCTGATGACGGAGTTCATATCGGGCGCTACTGGAACCAGGATCGTGGGGTTCATGCGCGCCATACGGCGGGCGATCCATCCAGAGCCTGGGGTGAGATCGAGCAGAATGCGATGAGTTCCCTTGCTGTTGTGGGATATCTCGTCGACGAGCTGGGCCTGCGCCTCTTCGTCATTGCCCTTCTGATCCACGTCGTAGCTGAGCAGGTAGATTGGGGCATCGGTACTGCCGCTGGGAGGAGAGAAGGTGCGAACGACTCCCTGACGGAGTTCGCTGGCGCCAAAGTAGAAGGGCAGGAGGCCGTGTGAGGTGGTGTCGGTAAGGAGCACCTTTTCGCCCAGGGAAGAGAGGGCGCGTCCAAGCGTTGCAACGAGACTGGTTTTGCCGACACCTCCTGCGAGCGAAAAGACTGCGAGAACGGGCGTCCGAATCTCTTTCTGGCGGATGGGCACCTCGGGCTGTTCCTGCCCAGGCTGTTCGAAGACACCCTTGAGCGCGTACCAGCGTGCCGCGACTCGCTCTCGAGAGTGCTGCAGCGTGTCGGCAACAGACGACTGTGAAATGGTCGAATTGAAGCCTGCCGGCCTAGGCTGCGGCTGAGGCGTTTGCGGTGCGTAGAGCCACGCGGGACCAGTGGGCTCGGGCGTGTAGGGTACGCGTTGCGCCGATGAGGTTGCCGGCTTGTTCGTAGGCGACGAGGAGCGGCGAGGTGGCTCGGCCTGAGGTGGCGGAGCTTGATTGCCGAGATCGTCCTGAACGCGACGGCCACGAGGTACGTCCGCCGGCGCTGGTGCGAAGGGAGAGGGCACACGGGGAAGGGTGGATTGAAATGGCGAAGCGACGCGCGCTATGTCCTGCCCACGTTGCCCGGAACCACTGGGAGAAGACCCGAGGGGCTCTCGCCTTGAAGTAGCACGCGGAGTTGGAGCGGGCTCCGATCTTTCCATCGAAGAGCCTGGCCAGCCCTCCGGGGTCACAGGCTGCTGCGGCACGAGAGGCTCTGCATTCGAAGTGCGAACTGGCTGGGGTTGAGACGTCGTGTCCTTCTGAACAGCAGGCAAGAACTGCTCTGCATACGCAGCGGGGATGGGGCGTTGGGGATGCATCGACTGTTCGGCGACCGGCTTGAGCCATGGGTCCGGCTGTTGGGGAGCGGCAGAAGTTTTCCCGGGGGCCGGGTTCAGATGGCGCACAGGCTCAATGGCGACATACTCTCCCTGGGGTCCGTCGAATTCTGGCCCGCGATAAATCTGACGAACACCAGAGGCATCATCGGGACGATAGCCCTGGCGGCGCTGTGCTGAAGACTGGACTGAAGCGGTGGGCGTGGGCGTGAAGACCGGCTCAACTGGTGCGGCGCTGTATGCGGGCGCAGTGGCCTCAGGGCTTACAGGCGCCAGAGGTTCGTGCTGGGACGGCACTGCCGGTTCGTACGAAGGCTCGAACCGTTGAGGGGCAAGCTGCTGTGGCTGCTGAGGAGGAGCCTGCGGATGAGCAGGCAGAGTGTAGGGATCCGACATCTGGCCGGGGAGTTGAGCGGCGCGATGGATGCCGCTCTCACGGTTACGAATTTCAGACTCAGCATAGCGCGCTGCCTGACGCCGGGCGGACGCGTTCGCTTCGGCAATCTCGCGCTCTTCGCGGCGGGCTGCAGCCTCTGCAAGTGCGGCGGCCTCGGCACGACGCGCAGCTTCTACTCGCTCCGCACTGGCGATACGTGATGCTCTGCCCGCCTCGCGCAGTGCCTGCTGACGAGAAGAGTCCGCGGCCTTATCTGGGGTGGACTGAGCGGCCGACTCGGCCTGTTTTGCAGCAGCATCCGCAGTGGCGGCCGCTGCTTCGGCCTCAGCCTGGGCCTTGAGTTCCTGTTCGCGTACCTGCTCGGCAGCGCGATGCCTGAGCTGTGCGCGATACTCCCGGCGGGAGGCGGAGAAATCACGATACTTAGCGCCGTGGAGATTCGCCCATGAGTAGAGAACCGCTACATCTTCCGGCGTATCTGCAGCGGGCAGCTCGTCAATCTTGTCTATGCCGCGGGAGTCCATAGTTTCAAGTCCTATATTTTTCTGACAATGATGGTGAGAGTTTGTAGAGCTTTTACTGATTGCAAGCCTGCAAGATGACTCAGCACACGACGTTGTGCGATAGGCTGAGGCTACTGCGGCTGCTACCTCAAGTCAATGAACCGACGATGACACTTTAGTGTCACTATGTGTAGATTCGGCGCGGGGATTCGCGCGAATGGCATTTACAAAATCGGTTAGAAATGACTGGCGTTCAGAGCAGCTTCGGATGTGACTACTGTGATGCTTTGAAAGGCCTATGAGACGGAGAACAGAGAGACATGCAGGACGCACCCAAAGCTTGTAACCACACTGGAATGGACGCGATGGACGCCTTCAACTGTGCTAACTTTATAGAGTGGTTCGAGAGCGTAGCTCAGTTGGTAGAGCATCGCCCTTTTAAGGCGTTGGTCCTGGGTTCGAGCCCCAGCGCTCTCACCATTTCCCTTCCAACTAGTTGCATTCACACAACTAACGCAATGGTTGCAGCTTTGTTGAGGCTGTTGGCTTGCCCGCGTCTGGCTTAACAGCGCTGAACTGGGCGAGGAACCTAGTTGTGTACTCCCTATCAGCACTAGTCCACTCGGTTTTTCCAAACGGGTTCCCTGACCCACGGGCAGAAACCTCCCATTGAGTCAGGGGCCTTGGCGTTAGAGCGCGGGTTCCTCGGCAAAGGTTTGCTTCACGCCGTCTTCCAGGCTGGTAAAGGGAGCGGTGTAGCCTGCGGCACGGAGACCAGCTACGTCAGCCTGGGTGTAGTGCTGATATCGGTTTTTGAGATCGCCGGGGAACGGGATGTATTCGATGTTACCGGGGCCATGCACCTGCATGAGAGCCTCAGCCACGGCCTTGAAAGTGCGAGCTTCGCCGGTGCCAGCGTTGACTACGGCGTGGACAGGCTTTCTTGGGCTTTCGTGAAGCAGTCCACCGAAGAACATGTTGATGCGTGCGAGGTCTTTGACGAAGACGAAGTCGCGACGCTGCTCCCCGTTGCTGTAGCCGCCCGAGCCCTCAAACATGCGGATAGTGCCGGAGTCCTTCAATTGGCGGGTGAAGTGGTGGATAACGCTGGCCATGCGGCCTTTGTGCTGCTCTCGTGGCCCGTATACGTTGAAGTAACGCAGTCCAACGACGGTGCTCTTGAATTCTGGCATGAGGCGGCGGACGTAGTTGTCAAACACGAGCTTGGAGTAGCCATAGACGTTGAGGGGCCGCTCGTTCGGTGGAACCTCGGTGAAGTTGGTGCTGGCTCCGTAGACAGCGGCGGTGGAGGCGTAGACAAGCGGAATCTTGTGCTCGAGCGCGAAATGCAACACCTCCTTGGAGTAGGTGAAGTTGTTGTCCATCATGTAACGCCCGTCGTCTTCGAGGGTGTTGGAGCAGGCACCCTGATGAAGGATTGCCCGAATCTTTGTGTTTTCGAAGTCACCGGCCTTGAGGGCCGCACGGAACTCACGTTTATCCATGTAATCAGCAAACTCGGCACCGGCGAGATTAAGAAACTTGGGCCCGGTGAGGTTTGGCGCAGGAGCAAAGTTATCGACCAGAAGGATATCTCGCTCGCCTGCCTGGTTGAGCTGCTGAATGAGGTTGCTGCCGATAAATCCTGCGCCGCCGGTGACTATGATCACTGTGGATTCTCCTGGGGCTGCACGGTCTGTGCCGTGAGTTTCTTGACGATGTTGGTAGTTGAGAAGCCTTCGACCGTCGGTATGATTTCGACTCGCCCTCCGGCAGCGATGACGTCTTCGTGGCCGATGACAGTCTCGACGGTGTAGTCACCACCCTTGACGAGCACGTTTGGCCTGAGCGCGCGAATGAGTTCGAGGGGCGTGTCCTCTTCAAATAGGACGACTGCATCGACGGCTGCCAGGGCTGCCATAACGCGTGCGCGCTCCCGCTCGCCCACGATGGGACGGTTGGGCCCCTTGAGGCGGCAGATTGAGGCGTCAGCGTTGAGGCCAAGGACGAGCTTAGAGCCGAAGCGGCGGCAGTCCTCGAGCAGCGTGATGTGGCCGACGTGCAGGAGATCGAAGCATCCGTTGGTGAAGACGATGGTTTCGCCGGCGGCTCGCCACTCCGCAACTCGCTTGGTGATGCGCTCGAGGTCGAGAATCTTCTCACCGGCCGTGAGTTCTGTACTGGGAGTGAGAGCAGCGATTAACTCGTGCTGGGCGATGGGAACGGTACCGATCTTGCCGACGACGATTCCAGCAGCAAGGTTAGCGAGATCGACTGCAGTGGTGACCTGAAGACCACCCGCCAGGCTGGCGGCGAGGGTAGCAATAACGGTATCGCCGGCACCGGATACATCAAAGACTTCACGAGCACGAGCGGGAGAGTGGTAGAAACCGGAGCCCTTTTCGCTGGGGGGACGAAGGATGCTGATTCCCTTTTCGCTCATGGTGACGGTGAGGAACTGCAAGTCATGATCGGTGAGCAGGGTTTGCGCCGCAGCGAGGATCGCCTCACTGTGATGTGAAGGGACACCGGTTGCGAGGGAGAGTTCGCCAAGGTTTGGGCAGACGGTGGTAGCACCTGAATATTTGCTAAAGTCGGCTGTCTTTGGGTCGACGAGAACGGGGATGCCGGCGGCCCTGGCGGCCTGGATCACGGCGGCACAGAGGCGGTCTGTCACGGCACCTTTGGCGTAGTCGGAGAGGATGACTGCGTGAACCTTGGTGGCGAGTTCTGTTGCTCGTTCAAGCAGGCGCTCGGAGTCGACTGCAGGAAAGGCGTCACGGCTCTCTATGTCCAGTCGCAGCAGTTGTTGATTGCGGCCTACGATGCGTGTTTTGGAGATTGTGGGGAGGGAGCTGGTGACGACGCCTACGGTGTCGATGCTGGATTTTTCGAGAATAGCGGCTAATTCGGACTGCTCGGAGTCGTTACCCCAGAAGCCGCAGAGAAAGGTCTGGCAGCCGAGGCCTGCAAGGTTCATGGCGACGTTGGCTGCGCCCCCAGCCCGCTCATAACGCTGCGCGTGGCGGATGACCGGGACTGGCGCCTCGGGCGAGATGCGCTCGACCTCGCCGTGGATGTAGCGGTCGAGCATGATATCGCCGATGACGAGGATCTTGAG
>JANXYX010000033.1 GCA_025408425.1 Granulicella sp. | reverse complement strand
GGAGACCTGCCTTATGAGATGGATGGCGATGTCAAAGTCTTTCGTCTGACCGCTCACGTCCTCAAGCAGCAGATCGCCCCGCAAAAGACCATCGACGTCTGGGGGTATAACGGCAGTGCTCCCGGACCGACGATTCAGGTGACTCAGGGCGACAAGGTTCGCGTGATCCTGAAGAACGAACTCCCAGAGTCCACTTCCATGCACTGGCACGGCTTCGAGGACCAGATCGGATATGACGGAATGCCCGGCATCAGCCAAGCTCCTATCAAGCCGGGCGAGAGTTTCACATACAACTTCGTCATCAAGCAGGAAGGTACGTTCTTCTATCACTCGCACATGGCGATGCAGGAGATGGCGGGTATGCTTGGGGCTTTCATCATGCACCCGAAGGTTCCCTATCGCCCACACTGTGACAAGGATTTCGTCGTCCATCTGCAGGCGTATTGGGTGCTGCCCAATAGCACTACACCGAACACCATGAATATGGAGTTCAACTGGCTGCTGCTAAACGGCAAGGCCGGACCGATGGCGACACCCCTGATTGTGCGCCAGGGTGAGCGTGTTCGCATCCGCTTCGTGAACCTGAGCATGAACCACCATCCGATGCACATGCACGGACATACCTTTTATGTGACTGGGACTGAGGGCGGACGTATTCAGGAGAGCGCATGGTGGCCCGGAAACACCGTTCTTGTGGGCGTCGCGCAGTCTCGCAATATCGAGTTCGTTGCCGACAACCCCGGTGACTGGATGCTGCACTGCCACCTGCCTCACCACATGATGAACAGCATGGCAAACCAGGCTGGGCCGATGACCCGCATGGCGGGTTTCCCGGACGGCAAGGGCCTGCGCGGAGACGACAGCCACGGCCACCTTATGGAGCCCGGCGAGCAGATGAGCATGGGCGACATGAAGGGCATGGACATGAAGAACATGCCGGGCATGAAAATGGAAGGCGGTAAGAACCCCAACGCAGCTTCCGATCAAGCCGTTCCTGCCGCAGCACTCTCCGCCGGAACGCAGGCCACCTCTCCTAATGGCCCTCTGGCAAACACGGGTTTGGACGCCAGCATGGACGGCATGATGGCTGAGCAGATGGGCGGTCGGCCGCGTCTCAGCGAGGAACAGAAGCGCAATCTGAATGCCTTCGACATGGGCGAACAAAGCATGAAAGAGCAGATGACCGAGAGCTCTCCCCATGCCAACAACGTTCCTAACTTCCCGCAGGACGTGTACATGGAAGGTCCAATGATGAATATGGACAAGCTGGTCGAGAAGCCCGAGAACCTTGGTCTTCGCCCCAGTTGGAGTCGGTTCATGCAGGGCATGATGACGTTCGTCCGGGTGCTGCCACCGGAGCAGTACGATCAGGTCGTTTCGGCGATGAAGCAGGCCAAGAGGGAGGGTGATCCCTACGCCTCCATCTATGTGGCTCCAGGGGATCGGTCGCGCGGGTAAGCGCAACAGACCCCGCTGTGTAGCCGTGGAAATCGCTTCCCCTACGTCAACGAACGCCATCCGTGAATCACGCAGAACCTGGAGATCCAAATGAGAATAGCGAATCTGGCCATAAGCCTTGCACTTGGCCTGGCCGCCTGCACCCTTCCCGCGCAGCAGTCCATGCCGGATATGCCCGGCATGAACATGCCTCAGCAGCCGGCAAAACCTAACCCTTCAGCGAAGAAGCCAAACCCACAGCAGCAGCCAATGCCCGACATGCTAGGCATGGATATGTCAAAGCCGCAGAAGAACTCGTCTGCTAGAACGGGCCAGCCGAATCGTAACCAAAAGCCGCCGGAGACGATGCCCGAAGACATGAAGGGCATGGGCCAGGACTCTGGAAACGCAAAGGCTAAGCAGAACTCTGCCAGTGAGCAGGACTCAGCCAACCAACAGGCCGGGCAAGTTGGCAAGAGGCCGAACGATCGCAGCGACCAGCAATCCATTCAGGTTCCCGTGCAAGAGCTGCAGGAGCCGGAAGCCCTAGAGTTTCGCACCGGAACCGACATGCCGGCGCCGGAGCTGCTGGGCGATGTCGTCAAGCGTGACCCGATGACTCTGGAGCAGTTCCTCGCGATGGCCGACAAGACCAACCCAACGCTTGCCCAGGCGCAGCGCAACGTCGATCGCTCGAATCAGCAGGCGCGGCAAATAAGTCTTCCGCCAAACCCTATCGTCGGCTATAGCGGCGACCACATTCGGGGCGGAGAGTATCGTGGGGGCGAGCAAGGCGCTTACTTTACTCAGGAGTTTGTGCTTGGTCACAAACTCGCGCTGCGGCGAGATATCTACCGTGCCGAAGGCAAATCGAACGAATACGCACTCGAAGTGCAACGTGCTCGCGTCCACAACGACGTTGCGCGTGCTTTCTTCGATACGCTTGCAGCACAGCAAACGGTTATCATCCACGACCGGCTGCTGAAAGTAGCCCTCGACAACGACACCAATACGCATGAACTGAACCGCATCGGCCAGGAAGACGCGGCGGCAATCCTGACCGCAGAAGTGGCGGCGGAACAGGCTCGGGTGGATTTTTTAAATGCGCAGCGCATGTTTCTGGCACATTACGCCCAACTTGCCACCTTCGCCGGTCAGCATTCCCTGGAGATTCACCCGCTGACAGGTTCGCTGGTTGAGCCGCCCGACTTCGATCCAGAGGAATACGTTCGCAAAGACGTGGACGACAGCCCACTGGTCAAACGCGCTCAGGCGGATGAAGCTACTGGGGAAGCTCGACTGAAAGATGCCAGGCGCGAGCGTGTGCCGAACCTGAACGTCAATGCAGGCGAATGGTATTCCGGTGAACCGGTCAACAGCGGTCGCAAAGCAGGATGGGAGAGCTTCGTGCAAGCCGGTGTTCAGCTTCCGCTTTGGAACCATAACCAAGGCAATATCGAGGCGTCCAAAATCTTGTTGGATCGCGCGCGCCGTGATGTAGAGCGAACCAAGCTCTGGACCCGCAATCAAACCGAGCCGCTGGCGCAGGCATACCAGACAGCCCACTTCACTGCCGAGCGCTACAGGAAGGAGATGATTCCGCGCGCCCGCCGTGCCTACGAGCTGCAGGTCACCAAATATCAGCAGATGGCTCTTGAATACCCGCCGGTGTTAGCTGCGCAACACCTGCTCTTTACGCTCCAGCTCGGCTATACGCAGGCACTGAATGAGGAATGGCAAGCTGCAATCGCGCTCCAAAACTATGCCTTAATGAACGGTTTGGACGACCCGATTAGTGCGGGAGTCGATTCGACCACCATTAACTTGCCCACCGCGCCCGGACCAAACCAGTAAGCAAGGAGGCTTTGAATGAAGAGATGGAGCGTAGGTATTCTTGCCGTCCTTGTGTTGATCCTAGGCATGTGTGCTCTCTATGCAACACACATGATCAGGCATGGTTTCAGCACCCGAACGCCTCCGAGCGGGGTGGAAACGACAATGGCGACCACCATGAGGGATATGGCGGTGCCCGCTCGTTACAAGACACTAAAGAATCCCGTTCCGGTGACGCCTGAAGTGATCCATGAAGGTCTTGCTCATTACGCAGACCACTGTGCGGTATGCCATGCCAACAACGGAAGTGGAGACTCCATGCTCGGCAAGGGGATGTATCCGCGCCCCCCGAACCTTGCCGGTCAGGAGACGCAGTCTATGTCCGATGGAGAGATCTACTACCCCATCGAGTACGGCATCCGGCTAAGCGGTATGCCTGCCTTCGGTGACGGTGGGGATAACGATATCGAGAGCTGGAAACTGGTGGCGTTTCTGCGCCACCTACCAAAGCTGACCCCCGAGGAGGAAGCGGAGATGGAACGCCTCAATCCGAAGGGTCCCGATGAGATGAAAGAGGAGATGGACGAAGAGAAGTTCTTGAATGGCGGCGACACATCCGCTCAAACCACAACGATGCAAAAACAGAAAGGTCACAAACGATGAAACGCCTTCTACTTATGATTCTTGCGCTTGGTTTCTTCACTTCAGCTGCATTCGCACACAACGGGATGGAGCATGTGATGGGAACCGTCACAGCGGTGTCTGCCACCAGCATCACGGTCAAAACGGCGGATGGAAAAGTCCATACCGTCGTACTCAACGACACCACTAAATACTCGAAAGGCACGACAACGGTTCAGGTAAAAGACCTGAAGGTCGGCGACCACGTTGTGGTTCATGCCGCGAAGAAGGGCGATACGCTCGTGGCTGCTGAGGTGAAGGTCGGCATGATGCCCATGAAGGGTATGTCAAGCGATATGAGCGGCATGAAGATGGACCATCCCGCGTCCACAACCCCGCGCTGAGAGGTTCAGGGGGGACGCGGGTAGCGTACCCCTCAACCATTGACTCTTGTACGGAGAGGGATTGAAATGTTGAAACGCTTGCTAAAGGCCGCCGCATACTCACCGATTAGCTATCGCTTTGCAGAAGCTGCCGAAAAAATCTTACCGCCCCTTCGGTTCTGGCACCGCGCCCAATACCAGCGGCACTTCAATAAGCTCTATAAATGGGAGCGCCTGTTCCACGGCGTTTACCCAGATTCAGCCACGGCCTTGCAGCACATCCCCAAGGATCGGCCCGTCGGCTACGACAACGCCGAATCGGCTGTATCCCTTGGGCGACAGACGCCCATGCTGCCTAGTGAATACCCGATCATCTACTGGCTTTCTCGGATTCTCCCCGAAAACCCCCTCATTCTCGATTTGGGTGGGTATCTCGGATTGAGCTATGACTGGTACAAGAAATATGACATCTATCCCCCGAACTTGCGTTGGATAATTTACGACGTTGCAGCCGTGGTTGAGGAAGGGCGACGAATGCTGGAGCGGGAGCCAGGAAGGCCCCTTCGGTTCACAACCGACTTCTCCGAAGCGTCAACGGTTGATGTGCTACTGGCCTCCGGTTCCTTGCAGTTTTGCGAAGAACCGCTAGCACTTATGCTGAAAGGATTACCGAAGCTGCCAGCGCACCTGCTTATCAATAAGCTCGCGGCCACTCACCATAAGCAGTTCTTCACTCTTCAGAACATGGGGCCATCCATTGCCCCTTATCGAGTTGTGCAGCGTACCGAGTTCGTCGAGTCGATCAAGTTGATGGGCTACGAGCTTGTCGATAGCTGGCAAAACCCCGAGCTGACTTGTTACATCCCTTTCAATCCGGATCAAACTGTCGAAGCTTTTGACGGGTTTTACTTCCGAAGGATCGAAGCTGGATCGCTGATGGCCGGCAATGAGTAGCGCCGAGGAAGAAAATCTGTCTACAACCGTAGCGAAAACTCGGATGGACCGCCTCCTAGCGTCAAGAGACAAGTTCCTTAGTTTTCTTTCCGCTCGGCTTCGAGACAAAGTTGCAGCAGAAGATGTTCTCCAGTCTGCATACGTTAAGGCTCTCGAACATGGCTCCAGTATCACTGACGATCAAAGCACTGTTGCATGGTTCTACCGCATCCTACGAAATGCGCTCGTCGACCACTACCGACGGACGGCTGTCCGAGACAAGGGCGATGCGAAGTATGCAGCAGAAACTCCGCTGACCTACGAACCTGAGCTTGAGCAAACGGTCTGTGCCTGCATCGGTGATGTCATCCGCGACCTTAAAGACGAGTACCGAGCCGCGATTGAGGCGGTCGATCTTGGAGGCGAATCTGTCGAGGACTTTGCGAAGGCGATTGACATCACAGCGAACAACGCCTCAGTGCGGTTGCATCGCGCCAGAAAGTCCGTTGCCAAGGAATTGACCGCCGTCTGCGGGTCTTGCGCCGAGCACAAGTGTCTCGATTGCACCTGCAAACGAAGCCAACTGTAAGATACGGTCGCCCTGTGCGTCAGCAGCAATAGAGAAACACGGAGGAATCATGTGCTGCTGTGACAAGCCCAAGACAGAAACAAAACCAAATGCCCTATCGTGCTGCGAGGCACCGAGCGCTGAACCGAAGACCGAGACCGACCCCGTTTGCGGAATGAAAGTTGACCCCGCCAAGGCCGCGCACGAAGAACACGGAGGCAAGACTTACCACTTCTGCAGTCTGGGTTGCGTCACGAAGTTCCGTGGAGCACCTGAGAAGTATTTACAACCGAAGGAGAAAGTTGCGGGCTCGTCAGAGCCCGCGCCCTCTTTGAAGCCGGACGGCTATACCTGCCCCATGCACCCTGAAATTCATAAGGACGGTCCGGGAGCCTGCCCCAAGTGCGGAATGGCGCTTGAACCCCTGACGATGACCGCACCCTCGACACGCACGCAGTACACCTGTCCAATGCACCCACAAATCATCCGGAAAGAGCCGGGCAACTGCCCAATCTGCGGCATGACGCTCGAACCGATGACGGTCACGGTCAATGAGGCGAATCCAGAACTCGACAGCATGACGCGGCGATTCTGGGTCGGTGCGGCCTTGACCCTTCCGCTGCTCGCAATCATGGTCTCGGATGTTCTGCCCAGCCATCCGATTCAAGGGCTTCTGCAAGGCCCGACGCTTGGCTGGGTTGAACTTGCCTTTGCCTCTCCGGTAGTGCTGTGGGGAGGCTGGCCCTTCTTTCAACGGGGTTGGGCGTCCATTGTTAGCCGAAACCTCAACATGTTTACTCTCATCTCCATCGGAGCTGGTTCGGCCTATCTGTACAGCCTGGTCGCTGTCTTCATGCCGCAACTGTTTCCAGAATCATTCCGGGATATGTCCGGTCACTTGGGCCTCTACTTCGAGGCAGCAGCGGTCATCACGGTTCTGGTTCTGCTAGGCCAAGTCCTGGAGTTGAAGGCGCGCAGCCAAACCAGCGGCGCAATCAAAGCTTTACTTGGACTTGCCCCGAGGACGGCTCGGCGCGTATCCGCCACGGGAGAAGAGCAAGACGTAGAACTGGATCAGATTCAAGTAGGCGACAGTCTGAGAGTGCGCCCAGGCGAAAAAGTTCCAACAGATGGCGTAGTGACGGATGGCACCAGTTCGGTAGACGAGTCGATGGTCAGCGGCGAACCCATCCCGGTCGAGAAGACGAAAGAAGCGAAGGTCATCGGCGGTACGATTAACGGCACCGGCAGCTTCGTGATGAAGACAGAGCGTATCGGTGCCGACACGCTCCTTGCACAGATCGTGAAGATGGTAAGCGAAGCGCAGCGAACCCGCGCTCCCATCCAGCGGCTTGCGGATACCGTGGCTTCCTACTTCGTTCCAGCCGTCCTCGCCTCAGCGCTCGTCACCTTCATCGTATGGGCAATCTATGGCCCACAGCCCCACTACGCCCATGCTCTCGTCAATGCGGTAGCCGTGCTCATCATCGCGTGTCCGTGTGCGTTGGGGCTCGCAACCCCAATGGCGATCATGGTTGGAACGGGTCGCGGTGCTGGAGAAGGTATCCTCATCCGCAACGCCGAAGCCTTGGAGATTCTGGAAAAAGTGAACACGCTCGTAGTCGACAAGACCGGCACATTGACAGTCGGCAAGCCGGTACTCACCACGCTTGTCTCTGCCGAAGGCTTCGACGAAGCCAGCCTGCTCCAGATCACGGCCAGCCTCGAAAAGGCAAGTGAGCATCCGCTTGCAGCTGCGATCCTTGCAGCCGCTCAGGAGAAGAAAGTCGAGTTGCTGACGGTCGATGCGTTTCAGTCCGTCACCGGCAAAGGTGTCACCGGGACTATTCAAGGCAAGAAAGTAGCCATCGGCAATGCCGCACTCATGAGCGACCTCGGAGCGTCCATGGAGACTTTGCGCAGCAAGGCCGAAGCCTTGCAGGCTGAGGGGCAAACGGTCATGTACGTCGCGTCCGATGGGCGCTTCGCGGGCTTCGTAGCCGTATCCGATCCCATCAAGGACTCGACATCCGAGGCAATCGAGCAACTCAAGAAGGAAGGCATCAAGGTTGTAATGGTGACGGGCGACAATCGCAAAACAGCCGAAGCGGTCGCGAGGAAGCTAGGCATCGACTTCGAGGCTGACGTTCTCCCCGAGAAAAAAGTCGAAGTAGTGAAGAAGTTGCAAGCGACCGGGGCAATCGTCGCGATGGCCGGCGACGGCGTGAACGACGCACCCGCCCTTGCACAGGCGCACGTCGGTATAGCGATGGGCACCGGCACGGACGTAGCGATGGAGACAGGAGGCATCACCCTCATCAAGGGCGACCTCCGTGGCATTGTAAAGGCCCGCCGCCTAAGCCAGCACACGATGAGCAACATCCGGCAAAATCTGTTCTTCGCCTTCTTTTACAACGCATTGGGTGTCCCGTTGGCGGCGGGCGTCCTGTATCCGTTCTTTGGAATTCTGTTGAGTCCCATGATCGCCGCCGCTGCGATGAGCCTCAGTTCAGTTTCGGTGATCGGTAACTCGTTACGGCTTCGTTCGGCACGCCTGTGACGTAGGGCATCAAGTCGTTACACTGGTGTTATGCAGGCTTCCAAATGAACGATTTGAAACCCCTCGTAACCCTTTGGCGCGAAGATCCGGCTGGAACATACCAGACCTGGTTCCTTTGGAAGGATCGGCTTCGGAACTTCGGCGCAATCCGCAGGGGGCTCGCGGAGGTGGTTCGCGAGATCCATGCTGGCACCTTCGGCAATCTGTATAAGGGCTCGCCCTTGGAGCCGGTCGTCAAATCAATCGCTGAACAGCGGCAGATTTTCAAAGGGGCCGACCATGCGTTCCTGTGGAAGCCAAAGCTTCGCATTCCTGACATCTACGAGAACCAGGAGAACCAAAAAGCCTTTGCCACGTTTCTGGAGACCTGCTGTGACTGCTCTCAGGAACATCATCTCCTCGCAGCGATCCACCGGCTCGATCAACTGAAGATCAAAGGACTCGGCCCCGCCGCCGCAAACCTCCTTTACTTTGTTCACCCGACGTTAGCCCCGCCGTTCAATACGGCCATTGTGCGAGGTTTCAACGCGCTTGTTGGCGCGAAGGTTAAACTCGGAAATTGGAGTGAGTATCTCGCCATGCGCGAAAGTATTCTGCGTATGAACGTTGAAAACCAATCACTCCTATCAAACGACCTCGGAGCGATGGCTGGATTTCTCTTCGATGTGGGCAGTGGCCGTTATGACTCCATGTTGCAAGCACCGTCCCCAGTAAACTCCGAGGCCTGGCGAGCAGACCTGGCCCGCCTCCGCGAGTCCGCCGCAACCCAAATGTCAAAATCGCAAGACGATGGCCAGGTTGAACAGTCGCACGCCGAAGTCCAGGGGCAACTCCGAGACCTTGGATTCGCCCTAGGCTTCGATGTTTGGATAGCCAGCAACGATCAGTCCCGAGTTTTCAAGGGTGGGCTCCTAGGGCAGGGATGCATCCCGAATCTTCCTGACTCTGTCCAGCAGATAGCCAACGGCGACGCAGTGCGCCTCATTGATGTCCTTTGGTTGGATAAGGCATCACTCACCCCCGTCGCAGCCTTCGAGGTAGAACATTCAACATCGATCTATTCAGGAATCGTCCGCATGCTGGACTTGGCCCTCGGTTTTGAAGAACAAGGAAAATCACTGCGTCTTTTCTTGGTCGCTCCCGACAAACGAGCGGAGGAAGTTCGTGCCCAACTCCGACGGCCCGCTTTTAGCAAAGTGCAGGACACCAGCTTTTTCTTTCTTCCGTACGGAGAACTGCAAAAAAACTTCGAGGTGATGAGCAAGTTTGGTCAAGGCCTGAAGGCTATAGAGGCGATCTCGCAACGTATCACCGCATAGCTCTGGTGGGCCGAGGAGAATATACTTAGGCCAATGCGTCGCTTCGCCACTTTCGTCGCTTTGTTCCTGCTCATCGTGACCGCAGCGCCGATGATGGCCTGCGTGACGGGTGAAGTCATGACGAGCCAGGAGAGTGCCTGTTGCCGCGAGATGCACGGTAACTGCGGCGACATGGCGAAGATGGGTTGCTGCAACAAGAAGATTGCAAGCGACGCTCATCCGCAGTGGAAGACGACGAATCCGCCCATCGTCATCCATTTCACGTTCGTAGATTTCTTCGGACCCCTCGTACGAGCCGCCGAAGCGCCTTCATTAAACTTTCCGAAGGCACCGGAAGAGCATCCTCCGCCTGGGCTCTTGATTGTAAGAATCACAAACCTCCGGATCTGATTTGCCCCTCACCTGATGACGGACACACTCCCCGTGTGTCTTTGCCTCATTTGATCTAACAGAGGAGCAAATCATGAAACGTCTATTAGTCTTTGCCTATGCGCTTGCGTGGTCGAGCTCAGCCTTCGCAACGGATCATGGCCCCGTCTTCGGCTATGCAACTCCGGTCAACTCACAGGGTGAAGTTGCCTGCGATACCGGACTTTATGGTCGAAACGGCAGCCGGGGTACGCAACTCTCTACCGGGTCGGGATGCAGTTACGGTCTTACGCCCCACATCACCTTCAATGCATTCCTCCCGGTCACCTTCGGAAGCGGCTCTGAATCTGAAAGCCGCATTGTGCCGGGAAGCGAATGGTCAACGGGGGTACAGTGGAGGTTCCTCCATTCTGTGACCAGCGTAGGAAAGCGGCTCGAATCAACCGCTGGCCTGGGGATAGTCGTTCCCGGACCCCAGGCTGACTCAGGCTTACTGGCCAACCTGCATCGAGCGCCAGGTGTCGCGGGAACACTCGCAACCGGCTATGCATCCCGAAGTCAATATGTTTGGATCGGCGGAGGTTACACGCGATTCGCCGAAGCCGCGCATGATCGACGACCCGACACTCTCTCCTGGAGCGGGGTCTATGGCTATCGGCCAGCCAAGCTCCGCCGAGGATACGACCAATGGGACTACCGAGGCTTCGCGGAACTCACCGGAGAACACACCGGCGGAGTTCGGTCCAGTGGAGCCGTCGTCCCGAATAGCAGTACGACAACGGTCTGGCTCGGGCCATCGGTGCTTGCCATCTTCAAGAACATCGCGATTGAGGGAGGCGTTCAGGCCCCCATCTACCGCGACATGTCCAATGCGCTCTACGGACGAGAGCGCATCCGCTTCGCGATCAACCTCAGCTATCTCAAATTCTCCTCACACACCAGTTCTCATTGAAAGGACGATCATGAAAAAGACTCTTGTAGCAACGGCCCTCGCTTTCTCCACGCTCGCCGCTCATGCCGAACATCAGCAGGTCAACCTTACAGTCTTCGGTATGGATTGTGCTCCTTGCGCGCACGCCATCCACGTTTCGATGAAGGGCATTCAGGGAGTCGATACGGTTGACGTAGACCTCGACACAGGTCTCGTCAGGATCAAACTCGCGACAGGGAACAAAGCCGCTATGCGACAGTTCAACGATGCGGTCGAAAAGAATGGCTTTACTCACAAAGATGCGGACATCGTCGCTCGGGGCAAACTGACCGGTACAGTGAGCGCGCCCTTTCTTGAAGTGGCAGGCACGGCAGACCGCTTTGAGCTGGTCCCTTTTGCAGTAGGTTCAGATCTTTCATCCCTCCTCGGAAAGACTGTAACGGTCGCTGGCGTACTCCCGCAGGCTCCCAAGGGGAAGGTTTCCGACAAGCTGCGTTATAAGACGATTGCGGAGGCCCAATGAACGCGACCGCGCTTTCATTACCTCCCGAGCGGGGGGCCAGAAGAGCGGCCCTGCTCAACTACTTTTCCCTGTTTAGTTCCTTCGGCACACTCATTTGCTGCGCTCTGCCATCCATCCTTGTGCTGTTGGGTTTGGGATCGACGGTCGCCTCGCTGCTATCCGCAGCACCTTGGTTGGTAAGCCTATCGCGGCATAAGGTATGGACGTTCAGCATCGCCGGGACGCTCATTGCAGCGAGTTTCTTGATGACTTACGTGATTGCTCCGCGCCTTCGACAAGGCGAAAGCTGTGACGCGGACGACCCAACAACGTGCGGCGAAGTTAGCAAAATTAGTCGAGTCATTCTGTGGGGGTCTGCGCTCATCTGGAGTGGCGGGTTTTTCGTGGCCTATCTGCTCGGACCGATCCTCGACCATCTTGACCGCTGATGAACATGACCGGCCTGGGAGTCACCTGAGCGGAGTGTGGCTCTCCGGGCTAAATCTTCACAAACGCTCTTTCGCTTTGAACATAACAATATTTTTGTGCGGCACAGTATCCGTTTCGTCGTTGGTCATGATCACGCGCCAGTTATCACCATCGCGGACGAATGTCATGCCATGCAAGGCCATCATCTCGCAAAGAAGATCGTAGATTGGCACAAAGACCTCAAGCGAATGCCAAGCAAACTCAGTAAGCCAAAGCTCGTGCAGCATTCTTTCTAATCGGTGGATTAACCCCGAAACCTGGGGATCGTTGGACAGTAGCTGTCGAGCCAAAGGAGCCTTATCTAACCTGGCAAGTTCCAGACCGTGAATGTGTCCAAGCAGGTATCCAGCGCAGATGAAAGCGTCTCCAAAGACCCTTTGAATCTCCCTGAAGGTGTCGGTCGCCTTTTCGCCGTCACGGTAGCATTCAATGCACCGTCTGTAACTCGATCGACCCTCTCCAAGCGCTAGACAGAAAGCACGGTCGAAATCATCCATTGCCTCGGGTCGGAACTGCGCAGAAGACCGGCAGGCGGCGTATTCACTCCAGACATCCATCGCCTTGATAAAAGTTTGACGAGACCGGTCCCCACAGTCGAGCGACTGACCGTAGCTCTCCGGGAATGTCCTGTAAAGATGTCCTTCGTGTTCCACGTGGGCTGCTTCGTGAGCGATGCACCCGCAGGCTAAGGTCTGCTCTTCCGGCTTTGCCGAAAGAGTCATCAGACCGAGGCCAGCTCTCATCACGATATGGAATCGAAATTCGTCTCCCCGTCTTACTGCTACCGTACGGGCAAGGTCCATCGTTTCCGGCTGATCGGCCATCTCCAGCGGGACGATACCCTCCGGAAGGTTTTGTAATTCACAAGCAGCCTTACGAGCATCCAGCGCCACGGTCACCCCATCCAGAGCACGCAGATCCATTCCAGAAAGAGCCAGCGCGTACAACAATTCCTCGATCGACGAGACGATCGCTTGCTGGATTTCCCCTGATTCATAGCAGGAGACCGATACACCGCACTTTTTAGGAAGGAGCAGGGTCCCTTCCTCGTTCTGGTGAAAGTCCAGAACGTAGTCACCGCTCATTCGCAAGCCTCACTGCCGTCCGCGCTACAGCGTATCGGAAGAGGATGTCCGTCGCGACGGGGAGGGGCCCATAACTTCAACTTCCAGGAGCCGCCAACGACACATCCAACTCGGTCGAGCAAGAAACGTCTGCGGTACGCCCCCGCAAACTGCCCTATAAACCCGTGATCGGGGAGTTGGAAAACCGAACAGAGTACGGTTCCTGTGACCTTTAGCTTTAGGGGCCTGGACATTCGTCGCAGGCTCCCCGACCGCAAAGGCAAGGGAATCTCTCGCGCTCAGAAAGCACGATTACTCTGTTAGGGGTTTCCACACCCCAGGACGGCGCGTCACCGTCCCGAATCCATCATCGAACACTCCCCACCGATTGGCAATGGTGAACACTCACGCGATCTCCGCTGAACGTGATGACCATGCTTAGTAAAGTTGGCAGAGGGAGTCGGGTAAGGGAACGGCATTGCTGCCGCTCCCTCCCCTAAGAACCGGACTTGATGGTTTCCCTCATCCGGCTCAAGCCGTGTGTAAGCCCTGCATGTGCAGAGCCGGTTGAACACACCGCACAACGGTTAGCGA
>JANXYX010000032.1 GCA_025408425.1 Granulicella sp. | reverse complement strand
CTTCCGGGATGAGTGCATAGCCGTAGCTGGACTCCACCATCCAGTGGAGGTCGTGAGGGGACGTGTTAGTCTTCGCAACGTCTCCTGTAATGCCAACCTCACCCAACATTTCAATCAAGCGGTCGTGCGCTTCAGGGTGCTGTTTGGGTTCACGAAAGATGGTTAGTTTCGAGGCAAGATCAGCCGGTGCGATCTCCTTTAGCTTCGATAAAGGGTCGTCCTCTCTCATGCAGACGACAAGACGGCTCTGAGTGAACGGATACGTTTTAAGCCCCATTTCTGTTACCGGAAGCGTGAGCAATGCAGCGTCTATGTCTCCTCTGTCGAGCAGCGTCAGAAGCTCGACGTTGTCGCCGCTTTGCCGCTTGATCTCGCAGGAGGGGTAGAGCGATGCGTGGATGGAGCAAACCATGTCGAATAGAGAGTGGTCTACAAACGAGGAGAAGCCGAGGCGCATGGGAAGAAACGCCACTGTATCCGCAGAGCGCGTTGCAACCAGCAAGTCATCACAGAACTTAAGGATTTGTTTGGTGCCAGCAATCAGTATCTCTGCGGCGGCAGTCGCGTGGACTCCGCCGCGATGCCGCACCAACAAACAGACCTGTAGAGTCTCTTCGAGGTGCTTCATCTGCTCACTGAGGCACGATTGCGATATGTAAAGGCGGAGGGCGGCGCGGCTGATGTTGCCTTCTTCAGCGACCACAGTGAGGTTCTTAAGATGACGGAGTTCGATCGGGTCTGGCATATAGGCCGTCCTTCTCTACTGGCGCAGGATGCGATTCGGAGAGCGGCCCAAACAACAATGCAAAGCGGGCCCGAAGTCAACTCAATTTTGAGCGTCTGCACCTATAAAGTCAATGCGACGGCACTCATCTGTCGAGTGGAATTGGGCGAAACGCGCTACCGGAAAAGCCGATACCAACTCGAAATTTGCCATCGGATATATGTATTGGACGGCAGCGTTGAGCGACCCCATCATTGAGACATCCTTCACTGGGTATCGCACCACTCGATACCACAGGAACCCTACGGAGTCCGCCAATGGCAAATGAAAACGTCACCGAGAAAAAGCCACCGCAGTCTATCGGCTTTGTCCCTGAACGTCTGCTCCATACCGAAGAAGCGGCTGCGATCATCCAGATTCACCCAAAGACGCTTCAGCGTTTCGCTCGTGAGGGAACGATACATGGCATTCATATTGGAAAGCTGTGGCGCTTCAGGGCTTCTGAGATTGAGGACTGGATTCAGCGACAAACTGCGAGCTGAACGATATTCACATCGACCTCTGCCCTGCAAAGGACTACCTTGGTAGCAAGCCGTCCGTTGCCGCCTGGATTGGAGAATTCATGAACAGGCGAACGCGGTATCAGCAAGGAAGCGTGCAGCGCGAAAAGCGGCAGAGCGGGCCGGATGTTTGGATCTTTCGGTGGCGGGAACCGGGATCGGATGGCGTAAGCAGACAACGCAAAGCCATCGTTGGTACGGTTACAACCCTCACCACCGAAGCATCGGCCCTCAAAGCAGCCCACGCATTGCGCATTGACGCAAACCAACAAACCCCGCAAGCGGAAGGCGGGCCGAGCACAATCGCCGAACTGATCGCACACTATCGGCTCAAAGAGCTTGTGGGTGAGAACCAGGGACGCAAAGCGTTCTCGACTCGATCTGCTTATGAATGCTATTTGAAAATGTGGATTTTGCCACGATGGGGAAATCACAGGCTGGATCAAGTCAAACCAGTCGCCGTAGAAGAATGGCTGGATGGCATAGATCGGGCGAAGGGCACCAAAGCGAAGATGAGGAACTTGATGAGCGCAATCTTTCATCACGCAATGCGGTACGAGTGGGTTGCAAACAACCCGATCAAACTTGTGCGACAGAGCGCGAAAAGAGAGAAAGTGCCTGAGGTTCTCGATCTTGCGGAACTCCAACTGCTTCTTAGCAAGTTGTCCATAAGGGAGCGCACCGTGGCTCTGCTCGACGCGGCAACCGGCCTTCGGGTCAGCGAATTGCTTGCACTTCGCTGGAGCGATGTCGATTTTGAGAAGTTGGAGTTGAACGTCACCCGTGCAATTTGGCATCAGGTCGTGGGGGAGTGCAAGACGGAAGCCTCAGCCAAACCCGTCCCAATGGATGAGTACATGGCGGATGACCTTATGCGCTGGCGTTGTCAAAGTGCGTATCCAATGGATGACGATTGGATCTTCGCAAGTCCGACCATGGGAGGCAAACAACCCTACTGGCCGGACAACCTCATGAAGCGCTACATTAAGCCGGTCGCACGCAAGGCCGGTATCACCAAGAACATCGGTTGGCATACCTTCCGTCATTCCTTTGGCACGCTGCTCAAGGCGAACGGGGAAGATATCAAAACCGTACAGGAGCTTTTGAGGCACGCAAACAGTCGGATTACACTTGACGTTTACACGCAGGCTGTGACCTCGAATAAGCGGGCCGCACAGAGCAAGGTTGTAAGGATGATGGTTTCAACCGTGGGCACAACAAGCGCCAACGTGGGCACAATGAATTCTGGGGAGATTACGGTCAATTCTCGATAGTGAGCTTATTGTGCCCATATCGTGCCCGGATTTCATTGTCACTTGAGGTCCCATTCATCCGTAAGTGCTTTAGGATGTATGGCGGGGACGACGGGGCTCGAACCCGCGACCTCTGCCGTGACAGGGCAGCGCTCTAACCAACTGAGCTACGTCCCCAGACTGTTGTTCCAATCTGCAAATGCTACCTAGAATTGATGGTTCAGCTGTCGCTGATCGCATTCAATGCTATTTTGCTGCTTCAACTTATCTGATTTCAGGTCTCCAATGACACCCATATTCACCAGATCAGTTCTTCTCAACAACATCATCGAGTGTATCAGAAATATTCGTCATGATGTACACATGCCGATGTAGCTTGAACCCCACGCTACTACCATCCCTGGAATCAGTTTGATCGTGGGGATTCTACATTGGCATCTGAGTGGTGTGGTGGACGGACAGTGCGCTGGGCCTACGGATCGCGCTATTTGAGATAGGCCCGAACCAAGTCGATGAGATCCTCGACGATCTCATGGGTGGGAAGATTGCTTTTCTCTGGCGTCAGTATGTGTAAGCGGATGTGGTCCTCGAGGACCTCAGCCATTAGACTGTTGATTCCGCCACGGACGTTGGCGAGCAACATCAGGATATCGGCGCAGTCGTCACCGGTCGAGAGCGAGCGCTCAATGGTATCGACCTGACCACGGATGCGTTTGATGCGAGCGATCAGCTTCTGTCTCTCTTTATCGACATGAGTCATTTTCAACATATACCCCAGGGGGATATGTTAGACCAACTGTGGCTCGACTGCTGCACCGGTGGCGGATTCGTTTTTAGCCTTATGTCCGTCGACCTAATCTTCCAACGAAGGGAATGATTCGATTATTCATAGTCCACCCGCCTGGAGTGCATTGCATCTGCAGCATGCGTCCCATACACTGGGAACAGTCTTATGGAATGGGCGGTTAGCTCAGTTGGTTAGAGCGCCTGCCTTACAAGCAGGATGTCGGGGGTTCGAGTCCCTCACTGCCCACCACAAAACAAAAGGTTTAGTGTGGGGCCATTCAGCAAGTCCCGTCCAATTCCGTCCAATAGGGATTGGAAACTGTAAGAGGCCACCGGATTTCCGGTGGCCTCTTCTTCTTGCCGGTTCGTTTGTGGGTTCAGCTGACGAGCTTGAATTTCGTCATCTTCTTGCTCGGCTTCAACGCCATTACGCTGTCCGCGAAACCATTCACTGCCTGCATGATGGAGGCGGGCTTGTGTGTCGGCGAGAGAAGTTCCATCAGCCTGGAATAGCGTCGACGCGGTTCTTCTGGTAAGCCGAAAATTGACGAAGCAGGTCGGCCCGATCGCCTCTGCAACAGGGTGAACCTTCTTCTGAAGCCAAATCCCCGGACACTCGGTGCTCACTCGGGTCGCTGCGTTTTCGACAGGGCCACCACTCCAATGAAATTGTCCGTTCCGCGCAAAAACGCCTTCGTGCCGGCATGAAACCCGACGCTTATCACGGACACTGATTCGCCCCAGCCGGAGTGCAGGGCTTTACTTGCGCTTCGGCGACGCTTTCTCCAGCACGTTGACGAGCGGCTGGGCGGCAGTGGGTACGACTTGTTTGCTGTCACGCACCAACTGCGCCACGTTCACGTCTTTTCCGTAGAGCTGCGTGTTGGCATCGGTATCCGAATCCATCGAAGCGCTCCCCAGGGAAGCGCCGGCGAACATTCCTTTCGCCTGTGAATATGCAACGATGTCCACATTAGGATCGTTGAAACCGTGGGCGCTGGCTCCCGACGGACCCGCTACAGCCGAGGCGTCAGCACCCAACTGCAGCTTTCCAGAAAGAACCTTATCGGCTCCGCGCTTGCTCATCACCAGAAGGACGTAGTCGGTGGAGGAGCTCCCCAACTGCGCACCCAAGCTGCCAGTATCCAGACTGTACATCGCCGGCGCGCCCCATTTGCTATTCACGTCGGCCCCGGTACGGCAGACGATCACGCCCCTACCTACGTTACGCCGATCCCAAGACCCACTTTTCTCACTGCCGGATAGACCATCACACATACAGCTTTGTCGAGCACATCTTTGGGTAGCTGCTGCTTGGTCATGATTGTGTTTAGAACCGCGGTTGATTCGCTCAGGCGTTTGTCCACCTTACTCTGGGAAAACGATGGGACTGCAAGCGCCAAGGAAAGCGCAATGGAGATCATCATATTCTTCATTTGGATAAGTCCTTTCTCGTCGTTAAGCCCGTGCCATCTTAGCCCCGGGCGTGTGGAGGAACCAGCAGAACCTGCCGAAGACCCACAGATTGCTGGGGTTCAGCCTGTCAGTTGGGGTTCAATGGTGTTGTGTTATTCGGACCTGTTCCTAATGAAGGCACCTCCTTCCCTGCCTTGAGTACTTCTGCGGAATTGAGACTCCCCCGCAGATGATCAGCGCCGCGCATCCCGTCTGGTGCCTGGCCATGACCTCCGCCCCCTGTGTCCTCCGTGGAGATACTCGGGGAAAACCAGGTAGTCCGTTAGCTAGATCAGGCAGCGCCGAGGATGGTCGTACTGATACTCAAGTCGTGCTCGCTCGACCTCCCCTGCCTGGAGCTGGCAGCAGTTCTCGGACAGCGTTGGCCTGATGTCGGCCTGCGCTCGTGCGACCCACAACTCCATCACCTTCTTAAACTCCTCCTCGGCGCTGATACCCAAAAGGTCGCAGAATCGGCTGTCCATGTACGCCTGATCCGTCCCAGGCTTCCACTCCGCGAACCCCAGTTCGGCGGCCTCTACGGCTGCAACAACCCGGGCAGCCTGCTGGCGAGAGAGATCAGATGCTCGCGCCCGCTCAATCGTGTTTACCAGCATTTCGCCGAGCATGCGCAGGCGCGGAACATACTTCTCCGGCCAACGCCGTTGCTCGCGCACCGCATTGAGAATCATCATTCGCAACCCTGTCGGTCCAACCTTAATCGAAATGGCGAAGAACGACAGTATCTTCATCGCCTCACAACTGGCTCGGTCATGCGCAGCCTCGGGCGGCATCTCGTCTAGACTTGACACAATCACGGGCTCTTGATCGAAGAGGATCCGTCGCGTCAGCCAGGGTTAAACGAGTGCGAGGTTGATGCCATCTGGTACAAAAGACACACCTTGTTCGTACGCGGTGTAGGTTCTCTGCCAGGAATCCGTGCTATCGCTGCTTAGGTCAAGTACGCAGCAACGATCTGCCTTGAAGAAGCGACGAACCGAGTCCAGGGCCGAAACGATCGTTCCTTCCAACTGGTCGGTGCTAACTGCGATCAACTGGGCAGAGATATTCGAGAGCAGCGTCTCGAACTGGACGCGGTCAACCGACATAGTAGCCGAGATTAGCTCCAACGATGGCACAACAATATTAATTATATGTCCGTCAATTTCGGGCGCGACCCAAAATATTCCTCGTGTCGTCGCGAGGCAAAATCTTCGATGGACTTGCCAAAGTGGCCCCCAAGCCGACGGCAAACTGATCTCGGGTATGTGTGCGACCCTATGTTCTGATAAAAGGCAGCATTCTAATCAGAGGATCTCATGAAGATACAAGCCTGTTTTTGGTATCTCCTCGTCGTGCTTACCATCTTCGAAGCCGGCCGCTCACACGCGCAGACCGCAACTCCATTCACCAGGAAAAGCGCGTCCCATGAACAGATGAATCGCGACCTGCTCGAGGTCACCATCCCGCAGCTGGAACAGCTGTACCGCAGCCACAAATACACGGTGACAGATGTCGTGCGCTGGTACGTAGCGCGCATTGAGAAGTACAACGGAATCTATCGCGCAGTGCAGAACCTGGACGTGCCCGGAGCGCTCGCAACCGCTGCTCGCGAGGACGCAGAAGCGAAGGCGGGTGGCAGCAGTTTTGTGCGCGGCACCATGTGGGGTGTTCCGATCGTTACGAAAGCAAACACCAGCATCAAGGGCCTGATTACTACGGACGGATGGAAGGGCTACATGATCCCTGGTCATGAGCTGGTCGCACCCAGGGATGCAACGATCATTACAAAGCTGCGTGCGGCAGGGGCAGTCATCCTCGGGCAGACGAACATGCCGGATTTTGCAGCGAGCGATACCAATCGCAGCACGGCCTACGGACGCACCGGAAATGCCTATGATGTGCGCTTCAGCCCTGGTGGTTCGTCCGGAGGCACTGTTCCAGCCATTACCTCAAACTATGCCTTGCTCGGCAATGGAACTGATACCGGTAACTCGATACGAATGCCAGCTGCCACCAGCTCCGTCGTCGGTGTCTTCCCAACGCGCGGCCTGGTCAGTATCTCTGGCATCGCGCCGCTGGACTGGCTACTGGACAACACAGGGCCAATCGCCCGTGACGTCACCGATGCTGCTATTGCGCTTGACGTCATGTCGGGCGAAGACCCCCAGGACCCACGGACGATTGGCTCAGCTGCAAAAGCTCAGCCTGGTCCATATACGCAATACTTGAAAGCTGACGCGCTCAAGGGAAGACGCTTCGGCGTACCTGCCTTCATTCTTGACGGAGCAGGTATTCCGTTTCAGGGCATTCCCGCGTCCGAATCGGCGGCTGAGGTCGCAGCAGACACCAAGGCTGCTTTCCTGCCGCTGCGGCCAGAGACGCGTGAGGCCTTCATGAAGGCGCTGGAAGGGCTGCGCGCCGCTGGTGCAAGCGTCATTTTCGACGACTCCATCCTCCCCGACAGCTTTGCGGTAATCGTAGCTCGCATCGGCACCTCTCCTTACGTGCGCGAAGGAACAGAAAAGTTTCTGGCCGAGTATGGTCCGACTCAATACCACTCTGCCGACGAGTACCAGAAGGCCGTTGGGTCCCCTCTGCCATCCACCATCATTGGCGGCATGGATGAAGGCACCCGGAAAGACCGGCCACTCGTGATTCACGCCGTCTTCGAGGCTGATCCGCAAGCCGAAGCGAACGTCATTGCCCCCCGGCGGAGGGCACTTGACGCCTACAACGAAACGTTGGATCGGCTACACCTCGATGGGCTCGTTTACCCGGCGACACAGATGCCTCCACCCGATGAAACCATGCCCCAGGACGGGAAGATCAGTGAAGGGCCGCACAGCGACACTGGATGGGTCAACATGATCGGTGTTCCCGCAGTAGTCGTTCCCGGCGGATTTTACCCCAATGGTCTCCCGTTCGGCTTAGAGCTGTCAGGTCGGCCTTGGAAAGACGGCGATCTACTCAGTTGGGCGTATGCATATGAGCAGGCTACCCGGTATCGCAGGCCGCCTGTCCTCGTCGAAAAGGGGCTGCTACCCAAAGCAGAATGACCTCCATATGGCGACTGCAGAAGTTATAAGCCAGGAGACAGAATGGTTACGGGACACTTCCTTGGTATTGATTTCGCGACGAGCTCTCTAGATCTCCCTTGGATCACGGGCAAGCCGGAAACTATCCGCTCGGTCCATGTTCCATGGACCGAGCCGACTTCTCCGGATACAAGCCCTAGACATAGTACGCAGCGACTCTAACGGCCGGCTGCCTGGGTACGGATGGCGAAGAGCGAACCGCGCGTGCCGATGAAGAGTGTGCGCTGATCGCTTCCTCCAAAGGCGAGGCTGCCTGGACGCTCAGGAATCTCGACGATGCCAATCTGTTTTCCGGCAGAGTTATAGATGTAGAGCTGACCTTCGGCTAGGTAAACATTCCCTGCGGTGTCGGTGACGACACTTGAGCCACCGCGCGGTGCGAATTCTGTGGCGGTTATGCTGCTCAGGCTATTTAGCCTGAGGCGATAGATAGTGTCATCTTCCTCGCTCGCGGCGAGATGTTCGTCGCCAATGTGGAAGACACGCCATTGCGAAGCCTGCATCATGGGCTGCCACGTGCCGCCGACCATGATGGCGGTCTCTGTGCCCGGAGCATAAAAGTAATCACGGGGTTCGTCTGCGACCTTGGCTACGACGGCCATATTACTGCGCGGTGCGTAGACTACGCCGCGGTGCTCCATCTGGCGCATGAGGGTATTCATGCTGTTATGAAAGCCAACGGGCAGCAGCAGACTGGTGCCACTCTCGGGACTGCTGACGGGCCTGAGTTTCTCCATAGCGCCGGTCCTCGGGTCCACGCTGAAGACAGACTTGCTGTAATCGAGCGCGAGCAGCGAACCGGGCGCGACGAAGCCTGCGGACATTGGCGCTTCGACCTTATCGGTTACCCGTTCAGCCTGTTTTGTCTCCACGTTCCAGTGATAGATCTTGTGCAGGGCTGCATCAGTGAAGAAGAGGTGGCCGGCATCATCGGTGGTGAGGCCGGAGGCATTGCTGAAGCCGGTGGCGAGTTGTTCCAGGTTTGCATCTGCTGCAAAAACACCAGCGGGAAGCGGCAGCGGAGCACCCGGTTTGACAGCTGAGGTGAGCGCGAAAACGGTGAAGTCATGGGTACGCACGCGCACGCCGCTGGTCTGGTCGGAGATGCTGTTATCGAAGGCGAGGCGTGTCTGGCTGAAGTTGTGCACGTTCTCGAAGCGAATGTCGGAGGAGTTTGTGGCTTCGACAGCGTTGAGCCTGGGCATGACGTTACGTGAGACGCGATACATGAAGAGGTTCGCGAAGGTGATGTGGTGCGCATCTCTAAGTTCGACCGAGAAGGATTCAGCTCCGGCGGGCTTCTCTTCCTCGGTCTGCAAAGCATAGACCATCCAATTAGACGCGTGATGGAACTGCGTCTCGTGGTGCATGTGGTGCTCGCACGACATCTGATACACGATGCCAGGCGTTTTGGTGTTTTCTACGCGCAGGCCCGCCCTGGCGATGGTGCTTGCAGTCCATATGCCGCGGAAAAGACCGCCTCCATTGTCATTCACCCACAGACTGGGATATTGCGTGTCGACATATGTTTCGTTGCCTACGGGCGGTCCGGCAGACCGTGGCATCCCTGGGCTGAGCGCTGAGTTTATGCGGCCATGGCCACGCATGAAGTTCACGTCATCCACCATGGAGCGGGGGCCTGCGCGCCATACCAGGCCGGATGCGAGCGGATTGATGTCGCCGGTGGCGATGCCGATACCGGCGATGATGGCCGCGCCTCCGTGCGCGCTGAGGACGACGGGGACGGGACCGCCCTCGCCCTCGAAGGCGGCTTCGTTGTCCCATATCGTAATAAGCGTTGTGGCTGGGTGGAAGCCGATAAGAACACTGTCCTGCCGTAGGCGGAGTGTGTTGGTGACGCGGTAGGTGCCGCTGGGAAAGTAGAGGACGCGATGCTGATCGATGGCTGTCTGCAGCGCGGTGGTGTCGTCCGCGCCGCCGTCTCCCTTTGCGCCAAGTGTGCGGACATTGGTCCATTCCTGCATGGGCGGCAGCGCAGGGATATCGGTGGCGATGGGGGTCTTGGGTACGGAGGTAGTTTCTTTGTGCCGCATAGCGACGCCGCGCTCGCGGCCATCGGGTCCGATCTCGAGCCCGACGGTCAGATGCTCTTCGACGTAGCGCTTTGCGGGTGCATGCAGCGTGGTCAGGCCGCTGATGCCTTCACCTCCCTGCACGAACTGCGGCACCTTATTGCATACGATGTGATCGAGCGTGACCTCGTGATGTGCTTTACGTGCGTCACCGAGGATGAGGGCAGACTGGCTGATGTCCTCCAGCGTGAGGTCACGGCCATATAGCTGCTCGGCCATGCCTTTCGTGATCTGGACGGCGACTGGGGTATGCGCGATGCGATCGCGCACCAGCGTCATGCCAACCTCCTGCGTGTGAATGGCAGCCTTGCGCTGGCCTTCAAGACTGGAATCCATCAGCAGGAACTGCCATGCAGGCGAGGTACGGACGGAGATGATGCCATATTCACCACCTTCGATGTGCAGATCGCTGGCATTGTTGCCAACGTCTTCCAGCGCGGCGCGCCCCTGGCCCACCTTGAAATTCATATGCGCAAGAAAGGAATGCTGGGCAACGTGGAAGCGAATAGCTATGGCGGCAGGGTTGCCGTCGCCGATCTCGAAGTCCATGTTGCTGATGCCACTGTAGAAGGTGAACTCGTTGGCGTCGACCACAGCGGCTCCGGCTGCTGGCCGTCGCGACGCAAATTGCAGCATATAGTGGCCGGTGCCCAGAAACTCATGGCCTTCCTGATAGCCTGATGTGTTCGCGCCGAGTACAAAGACGGGACGATGTGGGCCGTAGCCGATCAGGCGGATACCCGACCAGAGATAGATTGTCCTGCTGATGCGATAGCGGCCCTCTGCGACGAAGACGACGCCCTCGCCGGTAGTCTCCTGTATGCGGTCGATGGCGGCCTGTATAGCTGCAGTATCGTCCGCATTGCCATCAGCGGCAGCGCCGAAGCTGCCATGCTTTAAGTAGACCGCGTTTGCATCGTCTGGCCGCTTGGTATACACGGATTGCGCATCAAGGGATGAAGCAGCAGCGACGAGCAGCAGAAATGCTGAAAGTACAGATCGCATGAGGAAGGAAGGCTCCGGCGGGAAGATTGTCGAAATAATCCGCAGAGCCTTTATAGCGTATTCTCTTTGCGACAAGAACTATTGGGGGCGATAACGTTCTCACTTGTTGATTGACGAAATAGGTCAGGCCGATCGCCCGTGCTACCGGACACTTCTTTTTCGCAGCCAGATGCGAGGCACATGGGTGCGCGCTATGATAGTTCCCATCACAACAGAATCAATAATATGCAAAGAGTACTCTCGCTTTGCAGGGCAAGGCGATGGCGCTCGACATCAGATTTCGCTGGACGAAGCTCTAATACATCTGTTCTGCTTTTGGCATTGCTGATTAGGGAGGCGAACCAATGACAATGACATGTCTCACTGCTTCACAATCGCTGTTTCGCCGATTTGCTTTAGCCGTCCTGGTGCCTTGCACGCTCCCTTTCGTCGCCATGGCGCAAGATGCAAATTCTCCACCACGCCAGCTAATTCTGGTTGATCCGACGCCGCGGCCACCTGACCTGCAACGGGAATACAGCAATGATCCCGTACGGGCCAAGCAGCAGCAGGATCTAATAATGCTCAAGAACCAGTTGCGCGCACGCGAGATATGGCTCGATGCGAACAAACTTCTATTATTGGCGCAGGAACTGAAAGCCGACGTGGCCACGCATGAAAAGGGCTCGGCAATGATGTCCAACGCGAACAAAGCCGGAGAAATTGAGAAGCTAGCGAAGGGTGTCAAGGAAAAGCTCAAGGAGCGCTGAATCCATCTCCTGAGTACGTGTTTTTTCCTAGTTGCTGCCAGGCAATTGCCGAACCACTTGAGCCGGCACTGTTGAAGCGCCACCTTGCTACTGCTGAGCGGGTTGGGCTGAGCTGAGTTTTTGATACAGAGCCTGGCTCGATTGGCTCGATTCTTTCTTCATGGTGCTTGCTTTGGCGAATTCAGCCTTGGCTTCTTCCTTTTTCCCAATGGACTGATACAGCTTCGCCAGCCGCCAATGGGGCGCCACATCCGTAGGATCAAGCTCAATCGCCTTATGCAACTCGGCAATTGCCTCTTCATTTCTTCCGAGACTGACATAGACAGTGCCGAGATCACGGTGAACCATCGCCAACGAGGGGTCTGTCACATTTACGCTTTCCAACTCTGGCTGAGCCTTTGCGTAGTTATTCAACGCAACATAGGAATCTCCCAGATAGGCTCGCGCTTGAACGTGGGTTGAGTCGTTATCGAGTTCCGCCTGGAACTCTTTGGCAGCTTCTTCGAAATGGCTCTGCTTCCAAAGCAGATAGCCTAACCCAAAGTGAACATTAGGCTCTTTCGTATTTGCCTTCTCGGCAGAACGAAACTGTTCAATAGCGCCAGCCTCGTCGCCTTTCTCGTCGAGTGCTTCACCGACGAGCATGTCCGCTTCAGGAGAGTCGGCATTCAAAGCGAGAATCTCCTGGTAGACCTCCAATACGCAGTCAAACTGCTTACTCCATAGGCAACTGTGTGCCAAGGTCAGCCGCAACGGCAAGCTCTGCGGGTCTCTCGTGGCAGCCTGCTTCAGGTACGGAATCGCTACCAAATAATCGCCCATACCGTAATGAGCCATGCCCAGCAGGATGGTGAGACGCTGGTCGCCCGGATGCTTGCGGATCTCCGCAGTGAAGTTTTTGATAGCCTCTGGAAATTGTGTTGCCTTGAAGTACGCAAGTCCGAGGTTCATCTGCAGGCCAGGAAGATTTGGATCCAAAGCCAATGCCTGGCGATAGTGGCTGATCGCTTCATTGTAGTGCTCTTGCCGGGCGTCGATGAGCCCGAGATGCGCGAGAGCTTCGGCATTGCGCGGACTAGTGCTGGCGATGCCGCCCCATATCTGGGCCGCTTCAGCATTCCGCCCCTGTTGTTCGAGGGCTAATGCGTTGGCGCGATCATTGGTTTGAGCGTGAATGTGCGAAATGCCAAGGCAAGTAACCCATGCGAGACCGACATGCCGCCAAACCCGGTAAAACCCCTTCACTGTTTCCTCCCATTCCATCGCTCTACTTACGGTACCTTTGGTGAAGAGCCAGTGGCAAGCTCACCACCAAGGCACAAACAAAACAAAGCGCGGCAGGGGTTGCCTGCCGCGCCAAGGGTTGGTAGAGCGTTTAGAAGATCAACTTGCCACCGAACTCCAATGCCCGAGGATCGTAGGTGCTGGTGACAGCACCTACGTTGCCGTTCGGTGTGACGACACCGTTGGATGCATTGAATCCAGCACCTGAGCTGAGTCCGTTGAACTCCGTGTGGTTGAAGGTATTGAATGACTCAGCGCGGAACTCGAAGCGCGCCCGCTCGGTGATCGCAAACGACTTATAGATTGAAGTCGTAAAGTTCACACGTCCGGGTCCGACAATCGCGTCCCTTCTGAGGTTTCCAAAGCCCTGGTTCGCACCGCCCTGCCACACAGGGGTAGGAGCACTCAGAACCGAGCGATCATACCAATGTGCAAGCGTCTTGGTGTAGTTGACTTTTCCATTGATATTGGGACGGTTGGTGTAGCCGCCGCCCAAACCAATTGGATCGTAGTTTGCGCTCAAGGTGGTTACTACGGGAGTACCCGTCTGGAAGATTGCAGTACCGGCAACCTCCCATCCTCCGAGGACAGAGTGGGTAAGTCCGTTGCCGGTGTTGAAGATCGGCAGTTTGTAGATGTAGTTTGCGCTAAGGATATGACGCCGATCATACGATCCGGAACCCTTGTCATACTTCAGGTTGTAGGGATTTGCGATATTAGCAAGGTCGCCGCTGGTGAGATCGATCTCGTGTGAGTACGTGTAATCGAGTTCACCGCTGAGGCCCCATTTATTCTGGGCGCGAATACCGGTCTGGAAGCCGTTATAGCCGCCATTCGTGGTATTTTCCTGCTGGTTGATTCCAGAGAAACCCTGGAACGTGCGGTAGATGTTGCCGTTGGGCAGCGACGAGTTGGGGCAATTCGTCGACGTCACAGGCAACGCTGTATTACACGTTACGGCGTGGTTGCTTGGATCGCCCGCATTGGCTCGAATCGCAAGAGGCGTGTTGAGTGAGTAGTTGTTAATGTTGCGGTTGATGTTCTGATGCCATGCCAGGTTACCAACATACTGGACCACCATAACGACCGAGGGAACCAGCTGGCGCTGGATGCCAAGGCTATACTGTGCCACTGCAGGTGCCCGATAGATGTGAGCAAGGCTGGTAACGCCCTGCGCAAAAAACGGGAGAGCTGCAGTAGAACCGGTGACATAGCTGGTATGCGGATTGCTCATGTAGACGTTGGTCGCAGAAGGAGTATTTGCGAACGGTGGTGCAGTAGCAGCGTTGTAGATGTCGTTCCCTTGCAGGCGCTCGAAGAACGTTCCGAAGCCACCACGCAGAACCGTCTTGCCGTCTCCAAAGAGATCCTCAGAGAAACCAACACGTGGCTGCAGAGTTTTGTAATCGTTGGTGACAAGACCAACCGGGACTCCATTTTGACCGGCCAGGTCCATTCCGTTCAGGTAGAACGGCTGGGATGCACCGGCAGGAGTGGTGAACCCAGGTCCGGTCTGATTGAGCGTACCGTTGGAGTTCCAAACTGGTGTGAGGCTGGCGAGGTAGTGTTCTGGATTGAAGTTGGCAACCTGGTTAGCGCGCTCAAATGCGTGCGGAAGAGCATCGTAACGGAGGCCCAACTGCAAGCTGAGACGTGGAGTGACGTGCCAAGTATCCATTACGTAAGCCGAAGTGGTCTGGTTTACGTAGTGGCGGATAGGTGCGATCTGAGACTCAGAGTAGCCACTGGCAAGGCCCAGAAGCAGGTCCATTGCGGAGTCGCCGGTCAGAGTGCCAAACGAGTAGTCACCTTCGGAATCCAGAAACAATTTCTGGTTCTTGGTATAGCGGTTGTAGCTCAAGCCAAACTTCATAGCATGCTTGCCTTGAGTGTAGGAGACGTCAAGCTTGGGGCTATAGTCTTCCGCCGCGTTGTGCCACGGAGCGGACCCAGGGAGTTCGTTCGTGCCATAAGGGGTACCTAGCCGAACGCCTGGCATGCTCTTGGCACCATTAGCGAAGTACTTGTTCGCCGACCAGCCGCTTGGCAGGTTGCCATTCGCACTGTTGACGATGTCGATGATGTTGCCGTCGTAGTTCATGCTGGCTTCGACCAACAGGTTCGGTGTAACCGTACCGGTCAGCTTTACAGCCGCGCTGTTTGACGGATTGGAGAGCGTGCTGGTGATGGTGTTGTAGCTGGAACCAGACCAGCCAAGCATTGCCGATGGGTTACCCTGCGTGACGGAGTCGTGCAGATAGTGGGCGAGAACCTGCCATTTTTCGTTGAAGCGGTGATCGATACGAACAACGTCATCGCGTACGTTAATGGGCAGAGTTGCTGAACCGATGTTGTAACCGGCTGCGGTATTCGGCTTGGGGATGAGTCCGGAGTTCAGGTACAGAACCGCATTCGGATCAAACAAAGCAGATGGAATTACGTTTCCAGGAAAAGCCTGTCCTGGGGTTAGTCCCAGTGCAGCCAACTTGGCGTTGTAAACCGGGTCGCCTACGGTTGGAACCTTGAGGACTGTGGTGCTAGCGAAAGCTGGTGCGACGTAGGTGAGGTTCTGGCCGGCAGTCGGGAAGTCGGCTGCTGCAAGCGCATTCTGCTGATTCGGGCTGCTGCCCTGAATCAGTCTGCGCCACTCTTCGTTCCAGAAGAAGAAGGTCTTCTGCTTGTTGGTGTTGTAGACGCCCGGGATGTAGAGTGGGCCGCCGATGTTGAAGCCGAAGATGTTGTAGTTCAGCTTCGAGCGATTCTTGACTGGGTTGGCTTGCTTATTGAAGAAGCTGTTGGCGTTGAAGGCAGTGTTGCGATTGAACTCGAAGAGTGTTCCATGGAACTTCTGGGTTCCGCTCTTGAGGCCAAGGCTCATTGTTGCTCCCGAGGAGATACCGTAGTCGGGAGGATAGTTTGATGAGAGGGTTTCAACCTGGGCGATGGCATCCTGTGAAGGCATGATGTCCATGCCGCCGGCGCCGCCGCGGTCATCTGCTTCGCCGCCATCAATCAACCAGATGTTATGGCTCTGACGCAAACCGTTAACACTGATGGAGAAACTGGATGCGACGGAGGTTGGCGTGTTGCTATCAGGCAGAAGCGAGCTGACACCGAGGCCGAGGGCGACCAGTGCAGCAAAGTTGCGGTTTTCTGTAGCAAGTTCGCTGATCTGCTCGGCGCTGATCAGGGTACTGACTACGTTGGAGTCGGACTGCACCGCGAGAGCGTCTGCCTCAACAGTGACGGTCTGCTCGACGCTACCGACTGTCATGACGGGGTCTACCCGAAGTGTCTGTGAGACGTTGAGGACGAGACCCTTGGAGATAGAGGTTTGGAAACCCTTCGCCGAAACCTTGAGGTCGTAGGTGCCGATGTTGAGAGCCGGGAAGCTGAAATAGCCATTGGCGTTGCTCTCCGTTTTGGAGACATAGCCAGTGGCGATATCCGTAAGGGAAACCTGTGCGCTTGGGATTGCTGCGCCCTCTTTGTCGAGGACGGTGCCTGTGATGAGTGAATTCTGCTGCGCAAGGACACTCACGCAGGTCAGTAACAGAAACAGCGGCAACAGGAAGAACCTGTATTTCGCAAAGTTTCTACCATTCATATGATTTGCCTCTCTCTAAATGCCTACAGTTTGGTCAAAATGCTTCTTTTGAAGTGGAACTAAACCAGACAATGGATGGGGTTGCAGGATCGCTTCCCTGTCTTATTGCCTTGCTTGTTCACTTCGAGTAATCGGGCGGAAACCTATTAAAGCGTTTAACCACTCCTGCGTGCCACAATATTCGTGCAGATGAGACAGTGTCAAGAAGAATCTCGAAGTGCCCTGTTTTGTTTGAAATGGAAGCAGTTAAAGATCAGTAACCGCATTCCGTGTGCGGGGAATAAGGCAATTGTCGACTCGATTCGAATGTCTATACGGGAGTACAGACTTTTATCCTTGCTCGTAGCCGACGAACTAAAGCGCTTTATCACCACGGCGAGCAACAATATTTGTCATCGAGGGGCTATGTCAACAAAATTCTTCCAATAATTTGGAACGCTCCGAGGTTGGGTTGCGCCGGCAGGGTTCCTACTATTCGTCCAGACCCACCCACTTCAGTTACAGTGGTCTTCATCAAGCAACATTGAGCTAACAGTGGCCGCTACACGGATAGATAAGGCCGATTCAGAATCAGCCCTCGCAGGCACACAACGGGAGTAATTCAAGATGAATCTGGCCGCAACGGCTCTGCTTCTGGCCATCGCCGGATCTCACTACTCAGCAGCGCAGGCAGTGGCCGCGGTTCCGGCAAATGCTCAAGCAGGCATCACTGCTCCTGAGCACTTACCCTTTGCTCGCGAGAAATACACGGGGGATCAGAGTTGCTTTGCGTGTCATAAAGAGCAAAGCTCCTCCTATGTACATACCTCGCACCATTTGACCTCGCAGACTGCATCCAAGGAATCCGTGCTGGGCTCGTTTCGCGATGGCTCAAACATGCTGATCATCGCTGACCCCGCGAAGACAGCCTCCGAACCCAGTCTGATCTTTAAAATGCAGATTAAGGACGATGCCTTCTATGAGACGGCGATCACAGGCTGGGGCTCGATCCAGCATAGCCGTGCAGAACGGATGGATCTGGTAACCGGCTCCGGAGTGCGTGGGCAGACCTATCTTTACTGGCAAGGGGACCAACTCTTCGAGTTGCCGGTAAGCTACTGGACCGATGGGCATCGTTGGATCAATAGCCCTGGCTATATTGATGGCACAGCCGATTTCACTCGCCCCGTGAATCCCGGCTGCCTGGAGTGCCACGCAACCTACATCAGGCCGCTCTCAACAAGCCCCCTCACTAATCACTACGACCGAGCCAGCCTAATCCCTGGCATCTCGTGCGAAAGCTGCCACGGACCGGGAGCGGATCATATTGCATTGCAAAAATCTCAAGCTGCAGGCGCCCAGCGGCTGAAAGAACAGTCCATTCTCAATCCTGCCCATTTCGCTCGCGACAGGCAGGTAGACCTGTGCGCCCAGTGCCACAACGGCATCCAGCGGGAAGCGATCGCTCCAGCTTTTTCGTATGTTCCAGGAAGGCCCCTCGGAGACTACTTCAAGCCGCTTCCTACCGATCCGCTGGAACATCCTGATGTCCATGGCAACCAGGTTGGGCTGCTGCAGCGAAGCCGCTGCTATGTGTCGTCGCCAGTTATGACCTGCTCCACCTGTCACGATGTGCATTCAACTGAACGCGCTGCCGCCTCGTATTCACAGAAGTGTTTGACCTGCCATCAATGGCAAAGCTGCGGGGTCGCAAAGAAGTTGGGCCACACGATCGCAAGCAACTGTATCGACTGCCACATGCCGGTTGAGCCCACTAACGTTATCGTCTCCGAGACAGCAGGCAAAGTCGTGCGTGCGACTATGCGCAATCACTGGATCAAGATCTATCCTGACACCCCCAAGCCCTGATACTGCTCCTAACGGACGAACGCCCCGCATGAAGCAGAGCGTTCGTGTCGCCAGTTGAAATTTCAACTACTCAGGCAGCTTCTGTTGGCCCTCAATCGCAAATTTTACCCTGAGAGCTGCGGAGACTGATGCTGGTTGACCACCCCCAACGCTGAGTTCATATGCTCCTGACGCGATTACCCGATCCCCTGCCTCATTCACGATGCTAAGGTCGCGTGGCGTGAGAGCGATCTGGACATGTTTCGTTTCACCAGCCTTTAGACTGACGCGCTGAAAACCGCGCAGCGCGTGGGTGGGCGCGCCGGTAACCTGCGGCGGGATGAGGTAGGTTTCAACGACCTCATCACCATCCCGGCTGCCGGTGTTGCTGACGTCGACCTGTACGCTGAGCGAATCACCTGCGTGGAGCTTCTCGTGGTTCAGTTTGAGATTGCTATAGGCGAATTTGGTGTAGCTCAGTCCATAGCCAAAAGGGTATAGCGGTGTGCCGTGAAAGTAGCGGTAGGTTCGGTCCTTCATGGCGTAGTCGATGAACGGCGGGAGTTGATCGACGCTCTTGTAAAAGGTCACTGGAAGACGACCGGCAGGGTTGTTGGCGCCGGAGAGGGTTTCGGCAATTGCAGTTCCTCCCTCTTCGCCGGAGTACCAGGCATCAATGATTGCGTTGGCGTTTTGGTCAGCCCAGTTGACTGACAACGCACTGCCGTTCATGAGCGTAACGACCAACGGTTTTCCGGTTGCTTTGACCGCTTTGAGGAGATCCTCTTCCTCCTTGGGCAGATCGAGACTGGTGCGGTCTCCCCCGTGGAATCCAGCCACATCGACATCCATCTCCTCTCCTTCCAGGTCGGAAGTGATGCCAACCACGGCGACCACGATGTCGGCTTCTTTCGCAGCGGTAACAGCATGATCGAGAGCGTCAGGGATCTCGCGCGACCAGATGAGTTTGGAGGAGGCCCCGTTCCCTACAAGCGTCTCCAGCTTGATCTGTAACGGTGTCCTTTTTCTAGATTAATGACAGTAGTCTTCGCGGCTGGGCCATGTAACTTCATGTCTTCGACGATCAGCTTGTCGTCGAGATACAACCTGTTCATCAGGCCGAATGCACCGAGATTGTAGTTGCCCGACTCGGTTGGAGTAATGAAGCCGGTCCAGCGCACGAAAGACTTTTCGGCCGATCCGGACATGTTGAAGGTATTGTCGACGTCCGCGTCGATGCGAGTTACTACCGGTTTGCCGGTCAGTTCGGGGCTAGAGAAGAACTCAGCCTGTAGTCCCGGCTGACCGTCGACATGTGTGAGGACCGCAGCCGGAACAGGTACCGGCAGGCGAAGGAAGTTCATGCCAGGCTCGAACGTGATTCTAGCGCTGGGAAACTGCTTGCGGATGCCATCGAGCGCTGTGGTGGCGCGGGACGGAGTGCCATTGTAGTTGCCCTCGAGAGGACGAATCTGATCCGCAAGCGGACCAACGACGGCAATGCTTTTGACCATTGGAGCGATAGGCAGGGTACCGTCGTTCTTGAGCAGCACCATGGTTTCGCGGGCAATTTTGAGGGCGAGACGACGATGTTCTTCGCTGTCATTCTCGCTGTCGGGGGTCTGAGCGTACTTCACCATCTCGGGCGGATCAAACAGCCCCAGGCGAAATCGTGCGGTGAGCAGACGTCTGATAGTAATGTCCACGTCAGCCTCGGTCAGGAATCCCTGTTTGACTGCGTCTACATAACGCACGTAGTCGGCGTTGTCCTTCTGCATACCGAAGAAATCGGCACAATCGTTGTCGGTGCCTGCCTTGAGAGAGACCGCGGCTGCTTCCGCCATGGTCTTTACGTAGTGATGTCCGCGTTGAATGTCGGCTACCGCATCACAATCGGAGACAACGTAGCCGTTGAACTTCCATTTTCCTCGCAGGGTGTCTTTGAGTAAGAAGGCGTTGGCGCAACCGGGCTGGCCGTTGACGCTGTTGTAGACGCACATGACGGAGGCGGCCCTGCCCTCGACAACCGCCTGGCGGAAGGCTGGGAGATAGGTATCTTCCTCATCATGCTTGGAGACGGCCACATCGATCTCGTGACGCGACGGTTCGGGGCCGCTATGGACGGCGTAGTGTTTGGGCGTTGAGACGACGCGCAGGTATTTGGGGTCGTCGCCCTGCATGCCGGTGACGAAGGCTACGGCCATTCGTCCGGTGAGGAAGGGGTCTTCTCCGTAGGTCTCCTGTCCGCGACCCCAGCGTGGATCTCGGAAGATATTGATATTGGGCGACCAGAAAGTGAGGCCTTCGAAGATGTCGCGGCGTCCGGCGCGAACCGCCATGTTGTGCTTTGCACGCCCTTCGGTACCGATAACCACGGCCATGTCGTGGATAAGCGGAGCATCAAAGCTGGCTGCAAGCCCAATTGGTTCAGGAAAGACCGTTGCGGTGCCGGATGCAACACCGTGGAGAGCTTCGCTCCACCAGTCGTAGGCAGGAATATCGAGCCGTGGAATGGCGCGGGACTGATTCACGAGCTGGGAGGCCTTCTCCTCCAGAGTCATCCTTTTAACCAGATCATCGACTCGCTGCTCTGTGGGGAGGCTCGTATTCTTATAAGCGGGAAGCGCGTTGGTCTGCGACCACGCAGACCCTGCAAGCAGCAAAGCTGCACTCGTGACTGAAACCAAAAATTGCTTTCTCAAGATGTCTCCCTGCCCTTGCCTATCTGAAATATGCACCGCATTTTGCGCGTCCTTTTACCAGATAACGAATACGGCTGACCATTTATTTAAGCGCTTTATTTATGGGAAATCATGGATCCTTGTACTGTTGAAGACACTTCAAAGGCGGTGATCTGAATGACCGTGCTCGCAGATGTTGTATAAAAGTTCTGAGCACCGGGCCATCTCGCCTTCGCTGCTTACTTTCATGCCGTCATCGCGTCTGCGGATAAGATGCGATTGCACTCTATACTGCTGGCCACGGCGACTTGACGCTCACAAGAAGAAGTAACTCTCTTCTTTGGATGGCATGACATCTGCCAGAATTGTTTGCTGGACGAAGACATCCGTTATCTGTTTTATTCACCTGATATCTCTGGGGGAAGCGATGCTGAGCCCGGTGAGTAGTCTTCGACCGCCAGCCAAGACCGATTGATCTGTCAGATGAGGGGAAGAAGATGAAACGTCATATTAGGAATTCGGCCTTCGTTCGCGGCGCGCTTGCTGCCGCTGTTCTGTGTGTGGCGCTGGAAGTCCCTGCATCTTCGCAAGCTCAGAAGGAGGCTGCTCCAACAAGCGGTGCCGCTGCAACGGCACAGCCCACCAGTGTCGAGACGCAAAAGTCTGATGAGGCGACCAAGCAGGGCGCAGCCCAACCTGCTGCTATGTCACCTGAAGAAGTGCGTCAAGCGCAAATCCTGGCCGATACGAACAAACTCTACGAGTTGGCACAGGAGTTAAAAGCTGAGGTGGCGAAGAGCAATAAGGACACGCTCTCTCTCGCCGTAATTAAGAAGGCTGCAGAAGTTGAAAAGCTTGCCAAAAGTCTGAAAGAAAGAATGCGAGCTCAAGACGCCCACCAATGACTGACTGATCGAACCACCAGGCCTTGAACTCGTCGACCGAGAACCGGGTGGCCCTAGGAAAACAAGGGTGGTGGATACCGAGCGGGACAGAGCAGAACCTGTCATCGCTGCAGAGCGGCATCAGATTCCGGCTTTGGCGGGTCCCGTCGACTCTCGGATGATCAGTTGCGGTTCCATCACAACTTCTGTGACGTAGGGTTTGTCGGGCTGTGCAATTCTCTCTAACAGAATTTTACTCGCCACCTGTCCCATCTTAGCCATTGGCTGTCGAACCGTAGTCAGACTGGGGACCTGAAAGCCCGCGCTGATTACGTCGTCAAATCCGACTACAGACACATCACCGGGTACTTGTAAGCCTGCTTCCTTGAGTGCGCGGATTGCACCCATTGCTGCGGTGTCGTTGAAGCAAAAGATAGCAGTGAAGTCACGAGTCCTAGAGATAAGCCTCTTTACGGGGCCGTAGCCGACTGAGGGTGAGCAACTATCCGATTCAAGTTTCATGGTCAGTTCGGGCCGGATCTGGATACCAAACTCACGTGCCGCAGCGACGGTAGCTTCCCACCTGAACTCAGAATCGGTTGTGTGCTCATGACCTTGCATAAATGCAATTTTTCTATGCCCAAACTCGTAGAGATGCTGGAGGACCAATTGAGCGGAAAGTGCGTGATCGAGGATCACATTGGTTACGCCTGGCCGTTCTTTGTGCGCGGAGACTGCGACGATGGGGAGCGGGCTATCAAAGTAGGCATTTGTGCCGAGCAACAAAAGACCTTCCGCTCCACGATCCAGCAGCAGGCGAGGATATTCATCCATAAGCTCGGGAAGCCAGTAGTGGCAGGAGGTGAAGTACAGGTAGCGCTTCTTCACCAGATACTTCTCAACGCCCCCCATGACGACGGCGAAGTAGGGGTCGCTGTGGTCTGGGGCCATCACGCCGATTGATTCGCTTCGACCCTTGGCAAGATTCCGTGCGAAGTAGCTAGGCCGGTAGTTATGCCATTTAGCCGCCTCCAGCACTCGGCGGCGCGTCTCGGCGGTCAGGTTTTTGGCCTGAGGTGCGTTATTCAGCACGAGAGAAACCGTGGTTTGCGAGACCCCCAGATAGTCTGCGAGATCGCGAAGACTGGTTCGTTTTGTGTTGGGCGAGACGCTGGTTTCCGGCTTATTGGTCATAGTTTTCGAATCTTGATCACAGCGCTAACCTGCCATGCTGAGCATCCCAGCAGACTCCAATACGTCGGATATCCTACTTTGAATATAAAAGTATGCCCCCAGATATTGGGGTCATAACTGTGAAGCTCGTTGCACTTGACCAACTATCGGAATCTGATGCCTGTAGAGAAGGTCCTTGGAATTCCGAGCGTCAGGATGGGAGTCCGGCCTGCTTCGATGAGGTTGCCTGCCAGGTTCTGGATAGATCCGTAGGCGAATAAATGATGGCTGAATGGATGTTCTACGTAGAGGTCAACCTGAGCGTAAGGGGCTAAACGAAATTGATTCGCGGAGTCGTCAAACTGCTGGCCGCTAGCACGGAGGTCAACGGCTAGTATTCCAAAATGCTGTTTCTCCAAACGAATCTGGGCGGTTGCAGTATGGTGGGGGACCTGAGCGGTCCACTTCCCTACCAAGGTTGGGTCGGCTTGGAATTTGGTGACAGTGGAATCTGCGAACTGATACCCGCCAGTGATCGTCAGGTATTCCGCGGGGCGAATTACAGACTCAAAGGTAAGACCACGGCTGACGAGTTGGCCGAGATTTTGACGCTGCAGCAAGACACTGGTTGGAGTGGAGCTCAAGGTGACCGCAGCGACAGGACGGTTGACCTGGGTCCAGAAATAGCTCGCCCGGAGTGAGCCTATATGCCGGTTCGTCCACAGTGATCCGGCCTCGAAGCCTGTTGCCCTCTCTGACCTGAGACTGGGGTTTGCCAGCGTCGTTTGCTGGCCTACCTGTCCGGTGCGATAGAGCTCATTCATTGACGGTCCACGAAATGCGCGAAAGGCCGAGGCGGTGAGCGACACGCCAGCGCCAAGCTTGCGAACGATGCCTAATCGGGGGTCAAAGACTATCTCTGAAGTAACTGGAAGAGTGGTTTTGATTGAGCCGGCAACTTGTCTTGCATCGAAACTGCGGAATTGATCGACGCGGGAGGAAAAAGCGATGGACCAATTCTGCGGTTGCCAAAGTGCTTCACCATATCCACCTCCCTGCCGCTGGCGGGCCGTGGTGGAGATGGTTGTCTGATTAACACCGTTGGTGACGGGAGTTTCGTTGTCGGTAGCGCGTGTGTCTATCAGGTCGCCGCCTGCAACGAAGGTGAGAACTCCGTAGGAGCGCGCCCATTGCAACGCACCACCGAGTTGCTGTGTGGGCACTCGTTGCAGACGAGTGAGACGCTCGGTCGCTCGGTTAGCCGCGATGGAGGAGAAGCTCTGACGATAGCCCTGATCTGTGCCGTAGAGGCGCAGCAGTACTCTCCCCGAACCGGGCACTGACCAATCACCGCCGGCAATATATCTCCATAGACGAGTGGCGTTAGTCTGCAGCGGAGTTCCGTTGCTGCGGGCCTCGTTAAGCAGATTGCCGCGCAAAAAGATGCCGTCATCGCTTCGGATGGAACGGAGAAACTCCACCCGACCACTTTGCGAGTGAACGTTAGAAGGAACGTCTACGAGACCCCTGACGGCAGGAGCGGTGAGGGTGTACCCGTCTGTTCGAAATAATGTGGTCGCAGCCAAAGCCTCCCATCGTCCTACGTTCTGGGTGACAAGGCCATTTACCGTCGAGGTCATTCGGCTTGCTCCTGAAATATCGAGCTGTACGCTGCGCCCTTTGGGCCTTACCGGGACTACGTCAATCACACCACCGATGGCGCTGGAGCCATAAAGATCAGAGGCGCCACCGCGCATTAGCTCTACGTTGTTGATGACAAGTTGTGGAGCTTCGTTCCAATGGATCCAGCCACCGAAAGCATCGTTCAGCGGGACCTGATCGCTAAGGACCAGCGTTCTGCTGGCAGCGGTTGAACCGAGGCCACGCAGAGACGATCCTTGCGTGGTGGGATTCGCAACCCATCCGCTGGTCCGGCGGAAGAGTTGAAAGCCGGCAACCTGACGGAGCCGATCGTCGAGAGTGAGGCCGGGAGCTTCGCTGAGTTGTTGCGAAGACATCGACCGCACGCTGCTGGCTGTAGCCTCAAGGGCTAGGGGGACACGCGCCGCGGTGACGTCAACAACTACATTACGAGCGGCAGCGCGCATAACCACAGTGATTGGTGCGGCTTGAGACAAAGATTGAATAAGGTCTTCGAAGCCGGGATGAGTCAGCTTTACCTCTGCCGGTGTGCCCGAACGCAGTGTCAGGTCCACGCAGCCACTGCTATCAGTAGACGTCTGCTGACTGGGATCACCGATTCCCTGCAATTGCACGCCAACGATGGCGCGTCCACTCTGATCGTGGACACATAGGCGCACGGTTTGCTGATAGCCATAAGCCATTTGGCCGGTGATTACAAATAGTAGGGGCAGTGTGAAACGAAGTGTGAACTGAATGAACTTTGTCATGCTCCTTACAGCTTATCGTTCCTATTACGGTTCGTCCTAACGGCTTTGCGCTAAAGCTATGTTGTGCGCTGCATGGAATGGGGTGCAGCGCGCGGAGAGGCATGATAACCTTCCGCAAAACGCCTTGGTCGCCACTCGCTACTCTCGCAGACACTTTTGTACCAATGCAGCCGCCGTCTGCTGTGCACCTACATTGCTGTCTGGTCAAACGCGACCACTTAGCTCGGGCGGTGCCGGTTCACACACAGACGTTGCAGCGATTGACCACGACCGAATTTTAACGGCCGCAGAACGCTATCTTGCCATGCCACCGGCCACTCTGACTGCATTCCCTTGTCCTCGGAACCCGGGGAACGTACACGACTTCTACTCTGAAGCTGAAGAGTGGTGGGCCGATACATCCGCTGGAGACGGCAAGTACACTCAACGCCTCAATACGGTTAACCCTGATGCGTTTGCCGCTCATAGCGCAGCACTTTTGAACTTCAGCATGCTTGTTTCCGGCCTGATCGCTGCGTTTGTGTTGACCGGAGAAAGACGATACGCGAGCCATGCAGCGACCCACCTCCGCGCCTGGTTCGTGGATCCTGCGCAGAGGATGACGCCCGCATTGCCTTATGCTCAGTTGGTGCCGGGGACATCAGTGGCGCGATTTGAGGGTGTGATCGAGACAGTGGATTTGGCCGAGGTCGCGCAGGCAACCAGCTTTCTAGCCCGTTCTGAAGTCTTGGATGACGGAGAGATGAGTGCGGTGTACGCGTGGTTTACTGCCTATCTTGACTGGCTGACGAGTGCCCGTGTGGCTTTGCTCGCACGCGACCAAAAGAACCACCATGGTTCTTCCTGGCTGTTGCAAGCGGCGGCGTTTGCGCGGCTGGCCCCAGTATCGAGTAAGAGCGATGGCCACCTACTGGTCGAGTTACGACATCAATTTAGATCGACGACCATTAGAGCCCAAATCACCGCCGACGGAAGTTTTCCGCATGAACTGACAACGCCGACACCTTATCGCAATTCGCTGTTCAATCTGGATATGCTAGCTGGCATATGCGATCTTCTTTCGACTAGGTTTGAGAGTGTTTGGGAGTATGAGTTGCAGGATGGCCCGGGCATGCGAACCGCCGTTGCGCGCCATTTCCCGTTTATCCAAAATCGCGGTTCATGGCCCTATCGGGCCGACGCTTCGCACTTCTCCGCACTTCCAGTGCGACAGCCGAGCTTGTTGCTTGCGGGCCGCGCGTACTCTAGACCAGAGTATGTCGAGCTATGGAAAACGTTGAATCCGGACCCTACCGATCCGGTCATTCAACGCTGCTTCCCTATCCGACAGCCGCTGCTCTGGGTGCGACGGGCACAGGCCCTATAAATGAGCTTTGCGAAACTCCTGAACGATCTGCAGGTATTTGCGGGCGCTCTCAGTGATTACTTCCGGGCGGCCTTCGCTCATTGCCTTGGCATCGACAAGATCCGCTCCGACGCCAAGCGCAAAGGCTCCGGCATCGAGGAAGTCTGCAGCGGTGGCTTGAGAAACTCCGCCGGTGGGAATCATCTCGATCTGGGGCAATGGTGCTTTGAGGGTCTTGAGATATTTAGCACCACCCATTGCGCTGGCAGGAAATATCTTAACGACATCCGCGCCAGCCTGCCATGCGGTAACGACTTCGGTTGGGGTCAACGCTCCGGGCAGTACAGGCACCGTGTAGCGATGGCACATTTCGATGGTCTTGAGGTTGAGTGCAGGGCTTACAACAAATTTTGCGCCTTCGAGGATGCACATGCGGGCGGTTTCGGCATCGAGAACGGTGCCCGCGCCAATAAGGATATCGGGGCGCTCTTCGGCGAGACGACGCATGACACGGATGGCACCCGGCACCGTCATGGTTATCTCCAGAACGGTGACGCCGCCAGCGGCAATTGCCGTGGCGAGTGCCATGGCCTGGTCGACCGATTCCGCGCGGAGGACCGGAACCAACCCGATCTCACGCAATTTCAACAGTATTGCAGCCTTATCCATTAATCTCCCTCTGAACTTTCCGTCAATATTATCTTTGCACAGCGGCGGAACCACCTTGCATCAGTCGCACCACCTCGGGCAGGGTTGCCATTGAACTATCCCCCGGCGTGGTCATTGCAAGTGCCCCGTGAGCGACACCACAGTCGAGCGACCACTTCATCCCCTTGGCTTCCATTAATCCGTAGATCAGGCCAGCTGCGAATGAGTCACCACCACCAACGCGATCGAAGATTTCAAGATCCGGGAACTCAATACTCTGAAAAACCTCGCCTTCGGCGTATCCCAGAGCCGCCCAATCGTTGCGGTTTGCCGTCCTGGGGCGACGAGTGGTTGTAGCAATCACCTTGATGTTAGGAAACTCCGCTACGACGCGCTGGGCCATGGCTCCATAACTGTCAACGTCATACCAGGGTGGTCCCTGGGAGGAAGCACACAATGACGCAGCTACGTCTCCTTCGTGGCCGAAGAGAACGTCGACGTAGGGAGCGAGTTGCCGATTCACGTCGCAGGCGGCCTGGCGGCCACCTGCGTTCTTCCATAGTGAAGGGCGATAGTTGCAATCGTATGAGACTACGACGCCGTTGCGTTTTGCCGCCTGCATTGCCTCACGTGCAAGGAGTGGCGCAACCGAGGAGAGAGCGCACAAGACGCCACCGGTGTGAAACCAGCGCGTCCCTTCCTGAACAAAGAGGGCGTCCCAGTCAACATCGCCGGGTTTGAGTTGCGAGATAGGCGTGTGGCCGCGGTCCATCATTCCCATGGCTCCACGGAGACCGAAGCCTCGTTCGAGGAAGTAGATACCGTTGCGAGCCTCTCGTCCGATGCCGTCATACTCCACCCAACGAACGTGCGAGAGATCAACACCACCCTGTAGCATGAGGTCCTCGAGGAGACGACCTACCGGGTTGTCGGCAAGCGCCGTAACAATCGAGGTCCGCTGACCAAAACAGCGGCGAAGCCCGCGGGCGACGTTGTATTCGCCGCCGCCTTCCCAGACGCGAAAATTGCGCGTAACCGCAATGCGCTCCTCGCCCGGGTCGAAGCGCAACATCACCTCGCCAAGACTGACGAGATCCCAGCGGGAGTCCGTCGCGGGGCGCAACACGAGCCCTGCCATGCCTGACATTATTTCAAGTCGGCGATGGTTACGCCGTCCATGTCGTCGTATGCCTGGTTTTCGCCGCCCATGCCCCAGCAGAAGGCGTAGTTCTTGGTGCCAACGCCGGCGTGAATAGACCAGCCGGGGGAGACCACGACCTCTTTGTCGGCAACGACTAGATGGCTAGTGGCATCTGGTGGCCCCATGAGGTGGAGCACACGGTGTGCAGGGTCCAGATCGAAGTAGAAGTAAACCTCCGAACGGCGCATGTGGGTGTGGGGAGGCATAGTGTTCCAGTTACTGCCCGCCTCAAGCAGCGTGAACCCCATCACCAATTGACAACTCTTGATGCCATCGCGGTAGATCGCCTTGTATATCCTGCGTTTATTACAGGTTTCAATTGCGCCCAGAGCTACTGGCTCCAGATCGGCAAATTTGACCATGGCGGTGGGGTAAACAGCATGGGCTGGGTAGCTGAGGAGATAGAAATAAGCTGGATCTGTGGCGCTCTTGCTCTTGAAAGTGACCGATTTGCTACCCCGTCCGGCGTAGAGACAATCCAACTTGGCGAGGTCGAACTCAGTTCCATCCACAATAACGGAACCGGCGCCACCTACGTTGAGTACGCCAAGTTCCCGGCGCTCCAGAAAATACTCTGCGCGCAGCTCCGGTTCGGTCTCGAGCGTGAGTGCCTCACCGACGGGCACCGCTGAACCAATTACTGTGCGATCTAGATCGACATATGCGAACTCAATCTCCCCCGGCTGAAAAAAATCTTCCAAGAGGAATGTTTCGCGAAGTTCCTCGGTGTTCATCAGCCCGTAACGTACCGGGTCTGCTATTTGATAGAGCCTCATTTATCCCCCGGAGTTCTGCAGTTCAGCGTTCACAGCCTAAGTATAATTTGGATTTTGAACTAAGGATTCTGGAGCAATCTTCAGTAGCTAGTTGGATCGGCAGCCAACCTGGACAACGTATCTTCCGGCCTTCACTTTTCAGCGACGACAGACGTGGACATCACTCTGCTTTGAAGCGCGCATTGCCCAGCTTGGACGGCTACAAACATACGAAACCTACCCTCGGTCGTCAATGACCGAGGTGGATCGCACACGACACTTATATCTGCTGGAAGCAATAGGCATAGGGTATGCCCCCCTTACGAGGCCAGGCTATCGCTGGGAGGGCATCTCAATTGAGATGTAGATTTGCTCCGTCGCACTGACCCAAGTACATTGACTTTGCCATGCAAAATATTCTTGAACGATTTCGCCTCGACAACAAAGTCGCACTGATCACTGGAGCCGCCAGCGGTCTAGGAGCGGCTATCGCAACAGCGTTATCCCAGGCAGGCGCAACCGTTGCTGTACACGGAAACCGGCGGGCCGCGGACGACACCGCCGCTGCAATCACGGCCGCAGGTGCCCACGCCGAAGCCTTTCAGGCTGATCTTTCTTCCACTACGGGAGCCGACTCGCTTTTTACCCAGGTAAAAGAAAAGCTGGGGCAGGTGGATATCTTGATCAACAATGCCGGGACGATTCATCGCGCCGCCGCCGAGGAGGTTGCTCTGGAGGACTGGCAGCAAGTGCTGCAGGTAAATTTGACCAGCGTGTTCCAGCTATCGCAATTGGCCGCACGCGACATGATCTCTCGGAGCGCGCCCGGCAAGAATGTGGGCAAGATCGTAAACATCGCTTCGCTACTGAGCTTTCAAGGTGGGATCCGCGTGCCTGCCTATGCCGCATCCAAGGGTGGGGTCGCTCAGTTGACGAAGGCGTTAGCCAATGAATGGGCACCAAAAGGCATTCAGGTCAATGCGATAGCGCCGGGCTACTTTGCGACCTCGAACACCGAGGCGCTACAAGCGGATGAGACGCGCAGCCGGCAAATTCTGGAGCGGATTCCGGCAAACCGCTGGGGGCAACCGGAAGATCTGGCAGGGGCCGCTTTGTTTCTTAGCTGCTCCGCGAGTGACTATGTGACGGGGACGATTGTCACAGTCGACGGTGGCTGGATGGGACGGTAAACTTGACTACCGCGCGCCAGGTTATCTGCATCTAACGAGATAGGACAGGAGATACCCCATGCCACTGAGCACGCACGCCAGAGCAGCCGAATTCCATAAGCTCGCAGCCCATGCACATTTTGCGGCAGCCGCCGCGCACGACAAGGGCGATCACCTTACTGCTCATGAGTTATCCACGAAAGCTCATGAGTACTCAAGTAAGGCATTTGAGCACTCCCACGAACTGACTAAAGAGGAACTGGCAGCAAAGAAAGACTAGTTGTCCAAGGTTCCAGAATGCCCACCCACCGCGCGAAAATTTCCGCGCGGTGGGGGCATTTCCGTTTAGGTGGTTCTACTTCAGCGAATCCTCAATGACTGGTAGCTCAGTACCGCCACGCTGGCTCGATAGGTAAGCAGCTTCCACTGTTCGCATGGTATCGATTGCGTCCTCAACACTGGTAGGAAGAGTTGGAGCATCACCCTGTACGTAGGCCTGGAGGCTGCCCATGGAACCCATGAACGCATCTGGGAACCAGTTGCCGCTGACCGGGACCTGGCGCCAATCAGATTGATCTCGGAGGGTGTATTCGAAGGTATCAGGACGGCCAGTTGGGTAATCCAGGTTAACCCCCATCTGAGCGCGCATGGCCCCGTTCATACCTTCCCATTGCACGAAACTACAGTTCATCGTGGGGCCAAAGTCATGGCTGTGGTTCGTAGCGATGAAGACGCGATTGCTATCACCGTAGTCGAGTGTTATGACGCTCTTCGTCGCAGCCAATTCGGGCGTTCGGGGACTCTTAACCGTCTTTGCGTACACCGTCAGCGGATTGCCAAACCACGATCGCACCAAGTCGACGTAGTGGATCGAGTGGTAGAGGATTTCGAGGCGCGGTGCAGTACTTAGAAAACTCCACAACTCCCATGGGGTGTGGACACTAACCTTGACCTCCATGTCATGCAATTCCCCGAGGGCACCAGTTGCGTAAAGGGCTTGTGCAGTCAACATGTTCGGAGCCCACCTTAGCTGGAAGTTGACTGCAGCGGTAAGTCCCTTGGAGCGGCAGACCTTCAGGATCTCGACCGCTTCTTCGAGCGTGTCGCCCATCGGCTTTTGAATAAGTGCTGCGGAGCCATCTGGCAAGTAAGGAAGGATATCCAGTATCACCTTTGCCGGCACTGCTATATCGAATATTGCATTTGGCGGCGCGTAGCGGATGGCCTCTGCTATGGAATCGGTTGCGAATGGAACCCCAAACTTTGTTGCAAGGCCCTGAGCCTTTTCGCGGCTTGCATCCACCAAGGCCACGACGGGAAAGGCCGCTTTCTTGTACGCGGGCAGGTGTGCGTCGTGAACAATGCCACCTGAACCAATCATGATGATTGGCCTAGCCACTTTAGGTCGTGGCGCTACTGCTTGATGTGTGACCTGCTGCAAATCCATTCGACCTCCAACATCGCTTACTCAATCGATTACTTAGTCTAATTTAGTCCTGCAAACGTGTCTTGTGCATTCATCTTGCACGCCAAGACGGCTGACCGTAATCTGAAGTGAGAATGTCTCCTCAGCTTCAACTCGCATTGCTCTCGTGCACGCTTCTGGGGTTTCGCCATGGCTTTGATTATGACCATCTTGCTGCAATATCCGACATTTCGAGTGTTCAGCGAACCTGGCGGGATGGCATGCGCCTCGGGCTGCTTTATGCCCTGGGCCATGCTTTTACGGTGGCAATTCTGGGTGCATGCGTTATATTTCTGCATCTGTCGCTGCCTCAACGTATGGATGCATTCAGCGAACGGCTCGTTGGGGCAACGCTGATCGGCTTGGCACTCTATGTGTTCGTTATCTTCCTGCGGCGGGGTCGAAATGCTGATTTAACTCAGCATAGCCATCCACGCAGCCGATTGGCGCTGCTGATTTCTGGTGCGCAGTATCTAAAATGGCGGGTAAGCCGACTGAGCAACTCCGAATTGCAGCGGCCAGATTCTTTCGCCTTCCAATATGACCGCGGTTCGGTGTTCACGGTAGGCGTCATTCATGGACTAGGTGCGGAGACCCCGAGCCAGCTGTTGCTATTCCTGCTGGCAGCCAATCTCGGTGGCACCAGCCGCGGCTTCTACGGATTGCTGAGTTTTATCGCAGGCCTGCTAGCGATGAATACTTTGATGACAGCTTCCGCTTCCGGCATCTTCGCTGGCAGCAAGAGCCGACCACGGTTTCAGCGGATAATTACTTCTTTTACAGTAACTTACAGCCTAATGGTGGGAGTGGTCTTTCTACTGGGTGCGTCGGACAAGCTTCCTCCGTTGATGCGCTAGAAACTGCGACTACAACTCCGTTTTTCGGAGCCGCAGCGCATTGGAGACGATGGTAACGGAGCTGAAACTCATGGCTGCGGCGGCGATCATGGGGTTCAACAATAAACCCAGAGCTGGGTATAAGACTCCGGCGGCCAGTGGCACTCCCAACGCGTTGTAGAAAAAGGCAAAGAAGAGATTCTGGCGGATGTTCTTCATGGTTCTCTGGCTCAGGCGTCGAGCCTTGACGATTCCACGGAGATCCCCTTTAACCAAAGTAATACCGCCTGCTTCCATTGCCACGTCGGTTCCGGTGCCCATGGCAATGCCTACGTTCGCCTGGGCGAGCGCGGGTGCGTCGTTGATTCCATCCCCGGCCATAGCGACCACCCTGCCCTGGGCCTGTAACTGCTTAACCAGTTCCGCCTTTTTGGCGGGAACAACTCCAGCATGAAACTCGATACCTAGCTGTTTAGCGATGGCGGCTGCAGTGGTGTTGCTGTCGCCTGTGGCCATTACAACTCGGATGCCCGATTGTTGGAGTTGCTGAATCGTCTCGGGGGTCGATGGTTTGATTGGATCTGCGACGGCGATTAAGCCGGCAATGCTATTGCCAACAGCCACAAACATCACCGTTTGGCCCTCATTACGCAATTCGTCGGCGTGCTGTTCTATGGCTTCGGGCGCGAGGCCCAGCTCGCGCATTAGGCCGGCGTTACCGATCCCTACACACGTGCCATTCAATGTTCCGGTAACACCATTGCCAGTGGTTGAGTGAAAGTCAGCCACTGGTACGAAACTCAAGCTCTTTTCACGGGCCCAAGTCAGGATTGCAGTTGCGAGGGGATGTTCGCTGGCCTGCTCCAAGCTGGCGGCTGTCCCAGCAACCTCGGCTTCGGTAAATCCGTCGGATGGCAGGATGGCCGTGATGCGTGGCTTTCCTTCGGTAAGAGTTCCAGTCTTGTCAACGACCAGAGTATCGACCTTTTCGAGTATCTCCAGCGCTTCAGCGCTACGGATCAGTATTCCCTCTTGCGCTCCGCGACCCAGCCCGACCATGATAGACATCGGAGTGGCGAGGCCAAGCGCGCAGGGGCACGCGATGATAAGCACCGCCACCGCGTTGATAAGGGCGTGGGCATATCGGGGCTGCGGACCGGCTATCGCCCACACGATAAAAGTGAGGACCGAGGCGATGATGACCGCCGGAACGAAGTAGGAAGAGACAGTGTCGGCGAGCCGTTGGATCGGAGCGCGGGTTCGCTGGGCGTCACTGACCATGCGGACGATTTGAGCGAGCAACGTGTCTGCACCGATGTGCTCGGCCTGCATGACGAAGCTACCGGTGCCATTGATTGTGCCTCCAACGACCGAAGAGCCGACAGTCTTCTGAACCGGCATGGACTCGCCGGTGACCATCGACTCGTCGACCGCGCTGCGACCCACAACCACGGAACCGTCGATTGGAACCCTCTCGCCGGGGCGAACGCGGAAGAGGTCACCGACCTGAATGTCGCTGATGGATATTTCGGCCTCATGACCGTCGTCGAAGACTCGAAGAGCCGTCTTGGGGCTGAGTCCGAGGAGCGCTCTGATTGCACCGCCGGTCTGACTGCGAGCTCGTAACTCCAATACCTGGCCAAGCAGGACAAGGACAACGATGACCGATGCGGCCTCGAAGTAGAGGCTGAGGCCTCCCGACATATCACGGAAGGACACAGGGAATAACCCTGGCGCGATAACAGCTGCTGCGCTATAGAGATAGGCCGAGCCGGTGCCGATGGCGATCAGGGTGAACATGTTGAGGCTGCGATGGATAATGGATGCCCAGCCGCGCTGGAAGAACGGCCAGCCAGCCCAAAGCACTACTGGGGTCGCGAAAGCGAACTCGAGCCAGCCGAGCAAGTATGACGGGAGATGCTGCACAAGAAGATGGCTAGACCCCAGATCGACGACCATGATCGCAATGAGGGGGAGGGTTAGAACGAAGCCTATCCAGAAGCGTCTGGTCATGCTGTCGAGTTCCGGATTGGCCACTTCGGCGGTTACCTGTGCAGGCTCAAGTGCCATGCCGCAAAGGGGACAATCGCCCGGATGGTCACTCTCAACCTCGGGATGCATGGGGCAGATGTACTTGGTCGAAGTTGTAGGTGCTGCCAGTTCGACTGGTTCGAGCGCCATTCCACACTTCGGGCAGTCGCCGGGCTTGTCCGCCTGAACCTCGGGATGCATCGGGCAGGTATATTTGCTGTCTGCGACGACTACTTGAGCCTTGGGTGAAGACAGAAGCGGCTGTGAACCATCATATTTTGCTGGATCAGCTTCGAATTTCGTAAGACATCCGCGGCAACAGAAGTACCACGTCTTCCCAGCGCGTTCACAGGAAGCTGTTGTCGCGGAGGGCACGACGGTCATGCCGCATACTGGATCTTTTTCGGCCTGCTCTATCTCCGCCATCTACCACCTCTGAGAGAGTGCTGTCTTTCCGTTAAGCAGTATCTAGCCCAGTGTCCACCAAAGCGACCCCAAATTCCTAACCTATTGTTACGAGACTCTGTTGGATACTCGAAAGAGCGAATAGAGCCATCAATTGATTGACAAGTCGGCGGTAATCGACCAAAATTGAATTTGTGATTACCTCCGCCCATCTGACTTCGTGTCGCATGTACCGCAACGCTTGTTGCTGTATGGCCTGTGTCAGTGGGTGTGAGTTGTACGGATAGTTTTCTTCTCCCTATCTCAATAACTCAGCTTGTAAAGCGCCCACTTACCAGATACCTGGATCGTGGGCTTTTCATTTTGCGTCCATCTTCCAGAGTGAATAAAACAGGCAAACCATGACAACTCTTGCAACAAACAAACACGAAACGATCTCTGGCCCAAGGTTAACGCACCTCCAACTGCTAGAGGCTGAGAGCATACAGATCTTCCGTGAAGTCGCATCGGAGTTTCAGAAGCCGGTGATGCTTTACTCGATCGGTAAAGACTCCTCGGTGATGCTGCGACTCGCACAAAAGGCTTTTTATCCAGGCCTGATTCCCTTCCCATTGCTGCATGTGGACACCGGCTATAAGTTCCACGAGATGATCGAGTTTCGCGACACATTGGCGAAGGACCTGGGGCTGAATCTGCTTGTCTGGCGCAATGAACAAGCCCTGGCTGATGGGGCGAATCCGGTTCGCCTGGGTACGCAGCGGTGCTGCGGCCTACTGAAAACCACGGCACTTCTAGATGGTCTGCGCGAGCATGGTTTTGACGCAGCATTTGGCGGGGCACGACGGGACGAGGAGAAGTCGCGCGCCAAGGAACGCATCTTCTCCTTCCGCGACCGCGCTGGTCAGTGGGATCCAAAGAATCAACGCCCAGAGATCTGGAATCTGTACAACAGCAGGATCTCGCCAGGAGAGAGTATTCGTGTATTTCCGCTCTCGAACTGGACCGAGCTCGATATCTGGCACTACATACTGCTGGAAGATATTCCGATCGTCCCGCTCTACTTTGCGAAGGAACGTCGCATGATCGTTCGCGGGGACAGCTTGATTCCTGTGGAACAGAGCTTTGTGCAGACTTTACCGGGAGAAGAGCAGTGGGTGAAGTCGCGGTTGCGTTCCCTGGGCTGTAGCCCCTGCACGGGTGCGATTCGCTCAGATGCAGACACGATTCCCAAGATCATCGCAGAACTGGTTTCGTTCCGTTCCTCGGAGCGCGCGAATCGTGTGATCGATCACGATCAGGATGGCTCGATGGAGATCAAGAAGCGCGAGGGGTATTTCTAAATGACGAGCACAGGTGAAATCTTGCAAGTCGAAGCGAGTGATTTTCTGATCGAAGAGTTTTTGGCTACCGAGCAGAAGAAGGATCTGCTACGCTTCAGCACTGCCGGCAGCGTGGATGATGGAAAATCCACTTTGATTGGGCGGCTTCTCTACGACTCCCGCAATGTGTACGAAGACCAGATCCGCTCTGTCACAGGGACGCAGGTAGGCCAGAAGCAGCCGACCATTGACTTCGCACAATTGACGGATGGGCTGCGTGCGGAGCGGGAACAAGGCATCACGATCGACGTTGCATATCGTTACTTCTCGACTCAGCGGCGCAAGTTTATTATTGCGGATACGCCGGGACACGAGCAGTACACACGCAACATGGCTACTGGGGCTTCGACGGCGGATCTTGCCATTATCCTGATCGATGCACGTAAGGGGATTTTGACGCAGTCTCGTCGTCATGCGTATATCGCTTCCCTGCTTGGCATCCGCCATCTGGTTGCAGCTATCAACAAGATGGATCTGGTGGATTTCTCACAGGATGTTTATCAGGCAATTGAGAAGGACTTTCGTGAACTAGTTGCCAGCTTTGGGAAGGCAAGCCTGGTCACCATTCCCGTATCCGCCCTGGATGGGGACAATGTCGTCGAGCCGAGTGAGCGCATGCCCTGGTACTCCGGCCCTACCCTGCTGGAGCATCTCGAAGAAGTTCCGGCCTGGACGGAAGAGAAGGACCTAGGCTTCCGCCTCCCGGTACAACGTGTCATTCGACCGGATCAGTACTATCGCGGTTTCGCAGGGCAGATTGCTTCGGGTACTGTTCGCAAGGGCGATACGATCGTCGCGCTTCCCTCCGGACGAACCAGCCGGATCGCTTCGATCACGACTTTTGATGGTGACCTTGAAGAGGCCAGCGCGCCGCAGTCCATCGCGCTTACGCTGGAAGATGAGCTGGATATCAGCCGTGGTGATGTCATCGCGGATGTGGCGCGTCCTCCGCAACACGCAACATCGATTGAAGCCTCGCTGGTGTGGTTCGACGGGCATCGGCTGGAGACTCATCGGCCCTACCTACTAAAGCATGGGACACAGACTCTGAGCGCTCGTGTGACCCGGGTGTTACACAGAACAAACATCCTGACGCTACAGCAAGAAGCCGTCAACTCGCTGGGCATGAATGATATAGGCGTCGTCGAGATTGATACCGTGCGCGCTCTCTACTTTGATCCGTACGAACAGAATCGGGCTAGCGGCAACTTCATCCTTATCGATGTGAAGTCGAATGCAACCGTAGCTGCCGGCATGATTCGGCGAGGCATTGAGGCTGGAGCTACATCGGGGACGCCAAAGCACAAAGCCGCGCTTCTAAGTATTCCCGACTCGACGCTAGCAGACCTAGTGGAACAGCAACTTCTCGCTGATGCTTGCGCCGTGGTGCGAACCCGAGTGCCGTCCGAGCACTTATGGCGGGCACTACTAAGTATCGGGGCAATAGTCATTCTGGAAGACATTGCCACAGAGCGGGTTGATGCCGCGTTGAAGTCTTCGCCTGGCTCTGCTGTTACGGTGAAGGCGTTCGACAGCGTTGATGACTCGAACGATACCGATAGGTTGACAAAATTTATTGAAGATTTGCGGAATGAAGGCGTTCTACCAGCACACGAGGAGAGCCACTAATGACCACTGAATCCAACACCTTATTGACCTCAACGGACGAGAAATTTCGTGGCGCTCGCCTGCTGATTGCGAAGGAGTTAGATGCGCACAAGGATGACCTGTGCGTCACCAGCAGCTTCCAAGCTGAGGATGTCATTGTGCTGCATATGGTTCGGCAGATTGTGCCTGATGTTCCAGTCATATTTCTAGAAACCGGCTACCACTTTGCCGAGGTCTATGAGTATCGGGACAAGATGGCCGCAGCGTGGGGACTGAATCTCATCAATCTTCTGCCTGAAATTACTGTCGCGGAGCAGGAGTCACAATTCGGCATCCTCAACCAAACTGACCCGAGCCGCTGCTGTGGAATACGCAAGGTGAAGCCACTGTTTTCGGCACTCGAGGACTATCAACTGTGGTTTACCGGGCTACGCCGCGAGCAGGCAAAGAGCCGCACATCATTGCAGGTGACAGAGCCATTTTCACTGCCCAGCGGAAAACAGATTCGCAAGGTCAGTCCGCTTACCGAGTGGACGGCGAAAGATGTTTGGAAGTATGCGAAGGAGCATGACATACCGCTACTCGCGCTCTATGACAAGGGCTACTCCAGTATTGGATGCGAGCCATGTACCAGCCTTCCCCTCGATCCCAAGGACCCGCGTTCGGGCCGGTGGGGGGGACAAAAGCAGGAATGTGGTATTCACCTGCAACCGTCCTAACCCACATAAACCTGGCTGAAGTACCGAGACTGAAGTTTCTGGAAAGTGTGCCTCACAATGGAATTTGGAATTGGTTTTTGCATCGCAATTGTTATTGCTCTGACAGGTGTGGGTGCGGGTGTTATCACTGCGCCGTTGTTGATCCTTTTTTTAAAGGTGCCGGTGGAAATTGCGGTGAGCACCGCACTGGCCTACTCAGCCATTGTGAAGCTGATTGTGGTTCCCTTTCAGGTCATTCGCAAGCAGGTAAACTATCGCGTTCTAGGAATCATGCTACTGGGCGGTCTTCCTGGGGTCATTTTTGGTTCTTTTCTCTTCAAACACGTAGCATCACATGGACCCAAGGCCGCACTTTACTTCGTACTTGGAGCCATCATTATCTTCACATCGGCCTGGCATCTGTTCCGACACTTCCGGCCTGCGGGAATAGCCCGCCCGACCACCGAGCGCCCAAAGTGGATCGCGGCGATCATGCTACCGATTGGTGCGGAAGTCGGGTTCTCTTCTTCGGGTGCCGGAGCACTGGGCACGGTCGCGCTGCTTAGCCTGACTTCCCTTACAACCGCTCAGGTCGTGGGAACAGATCTGTCGTTCGGACTGGCTATCGCCATGGTTGGAACTGGAGTTCATTTGATTGGTGGAAGCTACAACGGACTTCTGCTTGCAAAACTTGCAGCGGGTGGCGTAATAGGTGGGCTGGTGGGAAGCGGTGCTGCTCCTAAAATTCCTAATCGTAATCTGCGATTTGCGCTTTCCCTGTGGCTGCTCTTCATCGGGCTCCAGTTTTGCTACCAAGCTGCTACAAAGTGAACCTAGGTCTTGACGTCCGGCTATATTCTGACAAGAATATTCTCGAATGCGACCGCGCCGAGATTTCTGTATGAGCCATGCTCTATACTTTTGCAGGAAGAGATGAGCACGTCGAGCTTTTTGAGAAGCATCCTTTGACGAGAATTTAGTGTGCCGTGCGTCGTTGAAATAGAATCGCGACCTAGTAATCTTCAACCATCGCATTGGAGACGGTGTGGCTCAGTGGACTCAGATTCCGAAGTACGTTTACTCGGTTATTGCGGATAATCCAGACTCCCTGCTGCTACAAACCGCTCGCTTTGACGCCTCCAATCAAACCAGCTACCTCTTCATACAACCACTCAAAATAATCTGCGCGATCACCCTTGATAATTTGCCAAGTGTATTTGCGCAGATTGAAGAAGCTTTAGATAACGGCCTCTACGTAGCCGGTTACTTGAGCTACGAATGTGGCTATCATTTTGAGCGTTTCGATGACGCTGTTGCTGACTCAGGAGAGCTTCCTCTCGCGTGGTTTGGCGTTTATGAAAGACCTTTTGTCTTTGATCATGCCAAAGGCGGCTTTGAAGGTGATGCTCCAGCAAAACGGGTTGATGCTGGAACGGGCGAAGTGCCGCCCCGCATTACCGAAAAGGTCTCGCTACGTATCACTGCAGATGACTATCGCAAGAGAATCGATCAGATCAAAGAGTTCATCGCGGCGGGGGATACATACCAAGTAAACTTCACCAACAGTGTGTCACTGCGCATTCCTGTCGCGCCGGATATTACATACGAAATGTTATCGCGGCGGCAGCCAGTCTCCTACGGAGCTTTCATCAACACAGCGGATCATTACGTGCTTTCACTGTCTCCAGAACTATTTTTCAAGACGTCTTCAGGAAAGATTGTCACTCGTCCGATGAAAGGTACTACGCCGCGCGGCATGGACTCAGAGGAAGACACGCTGGCTGCGCTTCGACTGCAAAGCGATGAGAAGAACTGCAGCGAACATATCATGATCGTGGATCTACTACGCAACGACCTGGGCCGAATCTGCAAGATGGGGAGTGTGACGGTAGAGGATCTTTTTTCTATCGAACGCTATGAAACGTTGCTCCAGATGACGTCGACGATCTCAGGGGAGTTGCTGGCAGGCCTGACCTACTACGAAATCTTCAAGAGAATATTTCCAAGTGGCTCGATTACCGGCGCTCCTAAGATTCGAACTATGGAGATCATCCGTGAGTTGGAAGAGAAGCCGCGCGGACTCTACACGGGAGCCATCGGATTTATGGCTCCGAATGGCTCGTCGAGTTTCAGTGTTGCGATTCGGACTCTGGTACTTAAGGATGGCAAGGCAGAGATGGGAGTGGGAGGTGGCATTGTGGCCGACTCTGAGGCATCGGAGGAGTATAAGGAGTGTTTGCTGAAGGCCGCCTTCCTGAGTCGAGAGCACTATGACTTCCAGTTGCTTGAAACTTTGCTTTGGGACAAGGAGTTCTATCTCTTGTCGATGCACCTGGAACGGCTGGCATCTTCCGCGTCGTACTTCAATTTTGAGTTCGATCGGGCCGTCATTACTGCGAGGCTGGGTGCAGTGGCGAAGCTGTTCGAACCTGGCGTTCGATACCGGGTAAGGCTGACGGTGGATGCGTCTGGTGAGGTGGCGGTCAGTAGCTCACGGCTGGGGGAGTCACAGGGTTTTGGCCGCGTTCGGATGAGCAGCGAACGGACGTCTTCGCGGGACGTCTACCTGCGGCATAAGACGACGCGTCGTGAATTGTATGAACTGGAGTATGCGCAGGCAGTCGCGGATGGCTTCGATGAAGTGATCTTCACGAATGAACGCGGTGAAATAACGGAAGGTGCGATCAGTAATGTCTTCGTGCGGATGGGAGAGAAGCTTTTGACGCCACCGCTGGCGAGTGGCGTTCTACCCGGCGTTTACCGCAGGCACCTTCTGGAGACTCTCGACAACGTTGAAGAACGAATCCTTACACTGCAGGACCTTGAAGCCGCGGATGCGGTTCTTCTTTGCAACTCTGTTCGCGGTCTGCATGAGGTCCAGCATCTGGATCTCATGCAGACCGTTGTGAAGGCTATTTGATTTCAATCTTCTGAGTGAGCGGAAGGTTTTGCGATGAACCACCGACCATCAGTGTGTAGGTTCCGGGAACCAGCTTCCATGCATCGTGAGCGTCGTCGAAGATGGATAGATAATCGGGATCGATGGAGACGGTGACATTGCTGGTTTCTCCGGGGTTGAGGTGGACTTTGCTCCAGCCTACGAGACGCTTTGGTGGTTCTCCGGTGCTGGCTGGAAGCGCAGCGTAGACTTCCGCGATCTCATCACCGGCGCGGTTGCCGGTGTTCTTCACGGTAAAGCTGGCGGACGTGATCTTTTCGTGCTTCACCTTGAGATTGGAGTAGCTATAGGTGGTGTAGGAGAGGCCAAAACCGAAGGGGAAGAGCACGGGCTTCTTCTCTGCGTCGTACCACTTATAGCCCACCTTCAAGCCCTCATCGTAGTGGACACTAAAGGTTGGCTTGGCCTCTCCGGTGCGCATGACGGCGGCAGCACCCTGAGCGCCGGGGGGCGGTACGACAAGATTCGGGTGAGGCAGATCGGCTTCACTCCTTGGGAACGTCATGGGGAGTTTGGCACTGGGATTGACATCGCCAAAGAGAATATTGGCAACAGCATCCGCACCTTTGCTGCCAGCGTACCAAGCTTCTAGAACGCCACTTACCTGGTCGAGCCAGGGCATTGTCACTGCGGTTCCTGTTTCAAGCACGACGATTGTGTGGGGGTTCGCAGCCGCTACCGCTTGAATCAGAGCATCCTGGTTGAGTGGCAGAGAGAGATTGGGGTGATCCATTCCCTCGCTGGACCACTGATGAACGAAGACGATGGCGACATCGGCCTGTTTAGCAATATTGGCCGCAGAGGCGAGGTCCGCGCCCAAATCGAACAAGATTTTCGCAGAGGGCGCTTTAGCTCTGACGGACTTCAATGGTGAGGTGGGAAACCAGACATGGGCCTGCCATCCTGCGACGGGGCGGCCGGGAGGGTCTACCTGTGCGGAGCCGCCGCCAGAGATCATGCCGGTGTCTGCATTGTGACCGATGATCGCGATGGAGTGGAGTTTGGCACGATCGAGCGGTAGCAGACCATCCTTGTTCTTCAACAGGACGGTGCTCTGTTCGGCGATGCGGCGGGCGGTATCGAAGCCACCCTCTACGTCTACGACGCTGCGCTTCATTGGGAAGTCGACGATTCCGCTGGCAAACTCGGCACGCAGAATGCGATGGACATGATCGTCCAGCTCAGCCTGAGAGATCTTGCCTGCCTGGACGGCGTCTTTGAATTTGGCCCCGAAGAAATCATCGAGAGGCTCCTCGTTGTCGAGCCCGGCGGCGGAGGCCTTGATGGTGCTGTGAGTTCCGCCCCAGTCGGATAGAACGAAGCCTTTGAAGTTCCAATCCTTCTTGAGCACGTCGGTGAGCAGGTACTTGTTCTCGCAGGCGAAGTCACCGTTGATGGCGTTATAGGAACACATCACGGCTGCGGGGTCACCGACCTTCAGGCCGATCTGGAAGGCGAACAGGTCGGTCTCTCGCAATGACCGCTTGTCGATGATGGAGTCCACTTCGTTGCGGCCGCTCTCCTGATCGTTGACGGCGTAGTGCTTGATGTCTCCGATGACATGCTGGGCCTGCTCACATTTGATGCGATTGCCGACGAGCGTTCCGGCGAGGACCGGGTCTTCGCCCAGATACTCAAATGTTCTTCCGTTGCGGGGCTCACGGGTGATATTAACGCCACCACCGAGTGTCATGTTGTAACCCTGGGCACGTAGTTCGCGACCAATGAGCGCACCGTAGTCGCAGGCGGCCTGAGTGTCCCAACTGGCGGCTGAGGCCAGGTTGGATGGAAGCGCGGTCGAGTAGCGACCGTTTTCGGCACTGCTGCGGACGCCATAGGCGGCATCGCTCATCTGGATCATAGGAATGCCGAGCCGGGCTATGCCGAGCACAAAGCCGGCGCCGCCATTGCCCAGATAGGCGTTGGGACGGGGTTTCCCCCAGCCTGGCATACCTTCGCCGTGGATGAGATCTATCTTCTCGTCCAGTGTCATCTCTTTGATGACCAGATCGGCCCGTTCATCGGGGGACAGGCTCTTGTCCTTGATCCAGGGGAGTTTCTGGACCGGATCGTCGGCCTTGTTTGCGCGCTGGGCGAAGATGGACGATGGTACGAGCGAGGAGGCGGCAAACACAATGACCGCGAGGCGGGTACGGCCGGTTCTTTTCATTCTTATTGACCCTTTGTGATCAAACTGCCCATGGTGGCAAAGACAAGCCGCGCTGCGCTGTCGCTACCGTTGACCAAGGGTTGGATATTGTGCTGGAAAGTGTCTACAAAACCGCTTAACCAAGCGTCACCACGCTACCATAGGTGCGGAACAATATGCAGCCGAGGCGGCCCGAAGGCTAGATTTAGCCGCTTTTTCTGCTCACGTCAGTGTGGCAACGAGATCGTTGGAGACCCCCTCCCCCCTGGGGGTACCCTGGGCTAAAATGCCTGTTTGCAATAACATAGGAAAATCGATCTCCGTAAGATGCTGTAAACAAACATGTTGCAGCCAAAATATAGATTCTAAAAGAGATAGGCCCGGCGGAAACGCCGGGCCTACTTTTTCAACTATCTCAAGCCTGATCCATCTGTTCTTCTATTACTTCCCTACTTCTATTGTACGGGTTCGGCAGGGGCATTCAGGCACTTTATTTCGAAGTTTTTTATCGCTTCCAACTATATGCTGTCAAAGGATTTAGGCTCCGAAGAGGAGCGATATTAAGAGCGCTGCCCCCTTGACAAGATTTTAGATGGCTGGCTGGATCAGATCTCATTGAGGCACTTGTCGAGGTCACCGAGGAGGTCGCCGAGGTCCTCGATTCCGATGGAGAGGCGGAGGAGATCCTCTGGGAGTGCTCTTTCGTCGCGCAGTTCCAGCGGGATACTGGCGTGGGACATTTTGACGGGCACGCTGATGGTGGAGTTGACGCTGCCGAAGCTGACTGAGATGCGAAAGATCTGCGTCTTCTCGGCGATGCGCTTTGCGGCCTCGGGCGAGCCAGTGCGGAAGCTGAGAACGGCTCCGCCACCGCGGGCCTGCCGCTGCTGGAGGTCGAAGCCGGGGTGGTCTGGGAGGCCGGGGTAGTGAACCGAGGGGACGTTGGGGTGACTGGCCAGAAAGTTGGCAATGGCCTGGGCATTGCTCTGCTGGGCATCCATGCGAAGCTTCAGGGTTTTGAGACCGCGAAGGAGGAGGAAGCAGTCGAACGGTCCGAGTGCACTGCCTTCAGCGTTTTGCAGGAAGTAGATCTCGTCGGCCAGTGCGGGGTCTTTGACGACGATGGCTCCACCGGTGACGTCGCTGTGGCCGCAGAGGAACTTGGTGGCAGAGTGGAGCACGATGTCTGCGCCGAGATCGAGGGGATTCTGCAGATAGGGTGACATGGTGCTGCTGTCGACGCAGAAGAGTGCCGAGTGGGCGTGGGCGATGTCTGCGATGCCTTTAAGATCGAGGACGCGCAGGAGGGGGTTGGTTGGGGACTCCGCATAGATGAGACGGGTGGCTGGAGTGATACTTGCGGCTACGCTGTGAAGATCGGATGCGTCGACGTAGCGGACGGTGATGCCGCTGCGGTTCAATACGCGGGCGAAGAGACGACTGGCTCCGCCATAGAGGTCCCAGTCGGCGAGGATTTCGTCGCCTACCTTTAGCAGATGAGTGACGGTAGTGATGGCAGCCATGCCGCTGGTGAAGCAGAAGCCGCGGGTACCGTTTTCGAGTGAGGCGACCTGGTCCTCCAGTACCTTGCGGGTGGGGTTGCCACTGCGGGAGTAGTCGTAGTCGCCGAAGCTGTCGGCGTGTACCTGCTCAAACGTGGCGGTCTGGTAGATGGGAGTGGCCATTGGCCGGTAGGGATCGCCGGGGGCGACATCAAAGTTGACAAGGCGGCTGGCGAATTTCATTTAGCACCTCCGAAGACAGTGGCAAAGGCCTGCTCGAAGTCTGCGATGAGATCCTGAGGAGCTTCAAGGCCAACGGAGAGACGGATGAGGCGATCGGAGATTCCGAGGCGCTCACGCTCGTCGAGTGGCAGGTCGCAATGAGAGGCGGTGGCGGGATTGGTGATGAGGGTTTCAACGCTGCCGAGGCTCTCTGCACAGGTGCAGATTTTGAGTGCGTCGATAAAGCGGAGTGATTCTTCTACGGTCGCATTGAGTTCGAAGGCGAGCATACCGCCGAACGCGCTTTGTTGGCGCAGCGCTAGCTCGTGCTGCGGAAAAGAGGACAGGCCGGGATAGTAGACACGATGGACGCGGGGATCTGCTTCGAGCCATTCCGCTACCCGGGCTGCGTGACGACAATGGACATCGAGCCGGGCTGGAAGGGTCTTGAGGCCTTGCAGGGTTAGCCACGCATCCATGGGCGCTTGTATGGTGCCGAGGGTTTTGCGAACGAGTCGCAGGCGCTCGATAACGGCCTCGTCGTGCGTGGCAAGAGAGCCGCCGATGGTGGCGTTGTGGCCGTCAATGTACTTGGTGGTGGACAGCATGGAGATGTCTGCGCCGAGTTTGAGTGAGTTCTGCAGCAGCGGGGTGAGGAAGGTGTTGTCGACTGCGAGTAGAAGATTGCTGGCGTGAGCTATCTCGGCGAGAGCGTGGATATCGGTGAGCTTCATCGTGGGATTCGCTGGGGTCTCGATGAAGATCAGTTTGGAGTTTGGGCGAATTGCCTGGCGTACAGCATCGAGGTTTGAGGTATCGACGAAGGAGTACTCAACATTGAAGTTGCCCAGGACCTGATGGAAGAGGCGCATGGTGCCGCCGTAGATGACCTCGGAGAGGATAACGTGGTCACCCGCCTTGAGAAGGGCAAGGCAGAGGGTGGTAATGGCACCCATACCGGAGCGGAAGCACAGCGCGGAGGCCGTGCCTTCAAGAGCGGCAATTCCCTGCTCCAGCGCGTTTACGGTGGGATTACCGCCGCGGGAGTAACCGAAGCCTTTGGTGACACCGACTGTCTCGTGAATGTAGGTCGCAGTCTGATGGATGGGAAACAGAATTGAATTGAACTGATTATCGCGAACGCGATTGCCGTGGATGGCTATTGTTTCAGGTTGCAGAGCGGGCTTATCTGACAAAACTCCTCCTTTTGTTGACTGAGTACGAAAATGGAACGCAGAAATGCCTACGGGCGATTGGCCCCAGACGGCTGCTCAGTGAAGGAGGGTGTGACGACCGGGGTCACACAACCGACGCTGGCCTTACGCCGCCTGGGGCGGGCATGGCCATATACATTCGGAGTGCTGTCGAGACAGAAGTCATATTGAGTTGCGCTCTTTGTACAAGATTATTACATAGGCCCGGCGCGAAAGGCGCCTCGTCTACGGGTAGAGCAGGGGTTGCAGTCTGTCGTGGGAAAATGCTGCTTCCCACGGCATGCAGGGATGGCAGAATTGGTGATCTACTCTATCTGGTTCTCGTTTCTCTTATGATGACTTGACCGGGAAGCTTTGACTTATGGATTCACTTACAAACCTCTTGATTCTTCCACTCGCTGAGAAGCAGGAACGCGGCATTGTTTATACGCCTGCCGAGATTGCACAACAGCCAACTACATGGCAGACCACGTACAACATCTTTGGAGCAGCGCGGGAGGATTTAGCTAGCTTTCTGCAGCGCGCGCATGCGGAGCGCTGGGGCGTCTACCTGATTGGTGCGGGAACGTCTGATTACATCGGCCACTCGATTGCGAATCTTCTTCGCCGACACTGGCAGTGTGAGGTCACCGCGGTGGCCAGTACCGACCTGCTGACGAATCGCGACGATCTGGTCATTGAGGATCGCGATTCCCTTTGGATCTCGTTTTCTCGATCTGGAGATAGCCCTGAAGGGGTAGCGGTGCTGGAGCAGGCGCTGGCATTGAGCCCGAAGGTGCGGCATCTGGTGGTGAGTTGCAACAAGAACGGGAAGATGACAAAGCTGGCGCAGGAGCATGCGAATTGTATTGCAATTTTGCTGGACGACGCGGTGAACGACCGTAGTCTTGCGATGACCAGTTCGTTCACAAATATGGTGGTATTCGGTCAGGCGCTGGCGCATCTCTGGGAGAAGGATGGGTTTGAAGAGACGCTTGGTTGCATGACCCGTGCAGCAGAGTACGTGTTGGCCGACGGCGCGGATCTAGCTCAACATCTGGCGCGGGAGGAATACCGCCGAGCTTGCTTTGTGGGATCGGGGGGGCTGGGAGCGACTGCTCGTGAGTCATCCCTGAAGTTGCTGGAACTGACGAGCGGCGGGATCCAGACTATGTATGAGACGACGCTTGGGTTGCGGCATGGGCCGATGTCATCCTTGAATAAGGAGACGCTCTTCGCGAGTTTTCTTTCCAACGACACACGGCGGCGGAGATACGAGGGAGATCTGCTGAAGGAGATTTTGGCGAAGCAGGTTGTGCGGACGATCGTGTCGATTGGGGGCACGGAGGCAGCCAGTGATTACAGTCTCTGCTGCGACGCGTTTGCAGAGATCGATGATGCATACCGGCCGGCTGTCGATGTTATTTTCAGCCAAATGCTAGGACTTTTCTCGTCCATCGAGCTTGGGTTGAAGCCGGATTCTCCAAGCCCCGGCGGAGTAATTAGCCGAGTGGTTGAAAAGTTTGCGATCTATAGCTAAACGGAAACTGCGTGAAATAAACGGCGGCTGTATGGTTCCTCGTTATGCCGTTAGGATTCAGGGAGGTGAAGAGGGTTAGACGAACTCCTGGTATGCAGCGACTATTGAACTAAGGTATTGATCCACAGGGAGCTGCGACAGGGTTTCGTTGAAGATTTCAACTTCGATGGGTCCAGTGTAGCCGGCGGCCTCGACGGCAGCCCTCAGCTTTCGTATCTCGATAACTCCCTGGCCCATCAACCCACGGCCCATAAGCATACTGGGAGTGGGGACGATCCAGTCTGACACGTGGAAGGCGAAGATACGACCGGCGGCGCGGGCAATCTCTACGTAGATTTGTGGGTCCCACCATACGTGATAGACGTCGATTACGACACCAACTGATTGCGTATCGAAGAGCAGAGCAATATCGTTTGCCTGGGCGAGGGTGACGACGACGGAGCGCTCCGCGGCGAACATTGGGTGGAGTGGCTCTATTCCGAGTTTGATTCCGCATCGAGTTGCGTAGGGCTGTATTGTGGCAATTCCATCGACCACCATCTGACGTGCGGAGGCGATATCGCGATCTGGTGCCGGACCGTTGACCAGCACTAATAGATCCGTACCGAGAGCAGCGGCTTCGTCGATAGCACGAAGATTATCTTCGATCCTTTTCTTGCGCTCCTGCTCGGTAGCTGCCGGGAACATACCACCGCGGCAGAGGCTTGAAACGCGCAGGCCGGCGTCTCGAATCAATCTGCCAGCAGAGGCAGGGTCTGGATGAATCTTGTGGCGCCAGGCCCCGATCCAGGAGATGCCGCTGCGGGCGCATGCGTCTACTGCCTGGGATAGAGTGCAGTTGTCGATGGTCATCTGATTCAAGCTGAGGCGGCGCAGGTCGGGTTGCAGGTCAGACATGGGAGATCCTTTCGTTGATTCCAGCGAGAGCGAGAACCGGCTTCATGCGCGCGATGGCAAGGTCTGGATCAATTAAAAGACGAGCGCGATCGGCATAGACGAACAGTTCCGCAAGGTGCACGACGGAGCGCGCACTCTCAAGCCCCTGCAACATGCGGAAATGATTTTGATGACCATTGAGATATGCCAGAAAGACCAGGCCAGTCTTGTAGTGAAAAGTTGGACTTTGAAATATGTGGCGCGACAGTGGGACGGTTGGCGCCAGTAGTTCGTCGTAGAGCTGGATGTTTCCATCATCCAATGCGCGCAAGGCCAGAGCAGCGGCCGGCGCGATTCCGTCGAAGATGCCGAGCAGCGCGTCGCTGTGCCTGCTTGCATCGCCTTTGATGAGGTCGGGATAGTGGAAGTCATCCCCGGTGTACATCCGGAGGCCCGCGGGAAGAAGTCTCCGCATGTCGATCTCTCGTTGCTGATCGAGCAAGGAGATTTTTAGACCGTCAATATTCTTTTGATTTTCTCGAATGATATCGAGACAGATCTCCGTTGCCTCATCTTCGTTCTGCCCGCCCCAGTAGCCTCTCAATTGCGGATCAAACGCTGCGCCGAGCCAATGCAGAATTGCTGGACGTGAAAGACCTGAGAGTAAGCGGCTGTAGACAAAGTGATAGTCCTCCGGGCCTTTGGCGCATTTGGCCAAGGCGCGGCTCGCCATGAAAATGACGCGAGCCCCGGTGGCCTCGATCGCGGCACATTGCTCTTCGTAGGCGGCTATTACATCGTTCAGGGAAACTGCCTTGCCAGGGTCCAACTGATCTGTATTGGCACCGCACGCGATCTCGGCGCCCAGCGAAGCTGCTTCCGCGGCGGAACGTTGAATCAGTTGAAGGGCCGCGGGCCAGTCGAGACCCATTCCACGTTGCGCTGTGTCCATCGCTTCCGCTACTCCGAAGCCGAGAGACCACAGGTAGCGGCGATAGGACAGGGTCGCTTCGATATCCAAGACGGGCTGACCGGATGGACCGGATACAAGCGGGTCAATCACGACATGGGCAGCGGCATAGGCTTTGCGCGATGACGGCGGGGGACCTGGGACGATAGGTAGAGGGCCAGCCTGATTCAGGCGGTACTCTGTGATTCCTGCCAAGAGAGGTAAACGAATTTGCATGGAGCCATCCAAAGAGTTCGAGATGCACAAGAAATCAGCTGAGAGAGAGTTCCGGAACGTCAATCCAGCGACGCTCCGACCAGGAACGCAGGCCGGTCTCGGCTAGCTGAACCCCTTTGGCAGCGGCAAGAAAGTCATGTGGGAAGGGGGCATTCTCGAGGACCGCGAGCAGAAACATCTCCCATTGGATTTTGAATGCGTTGTCATAGTTGGATGTCGTCGGGATAGTCTGCCAGCCTTCAAGGAACGGGATGGGGTTGGGCAGATCAGGATTCCAGACGGCGCGAGGTGTGGCAGTGCGATGCTGAATCCTACAGTCGCGAAGCCCTACCGAGGCGCTGCCGTGGGTGCCGTCGACCTGCAGGACTACGAGGTCATCCCTGTTGACGCGGACAGCCCAGGAGGAGTTGATCTGGGCAATGGCTCCTCCTTGAAGCTCGAAGGTTGCGAACGCGGCATCATCGGCGGTGCAGTCATACGGCAGGCCCGCCTCATTGATGCGAGTGGGGATGTGGGTACGTCCCATGCAGCTTACCGACGTGACGCGGCCGAACAGGTTCTCCAACAGGTATTGCCAATGAGGAAACATGTCGAGGATGATTCCTCCGCCATCCTCTTTTCTATAGTTCCAGGAGGGGCGTTGGGCCTGAGGTACAGGTCCCTCAAAGACCCAGTAGCCGAACTCTCCGCGAATGGAGAGGATGCGGCCGAGGAAGCCGCTGTCTATGACCTGTTTTAACTTGAGAATTCCCGGCAAGAAGAGCTTGTCTTGAACGACACCATGTTTGACGCCGACTTTCTGAGCCGCACGCGCCAGATCGAGGCTGTCGTGCAGGGTGCCAGCGAGGGGCTTCTCGCAGTAGATGTGCTTCCCTGCTGCCAGCGCGGAGCGGACGCTGTCTGCTCGCAAGGGGGTTGCCTGAGCATCGAAGTAGATGATGTTGGCAGGATCGGCGAGGCATGCGTCGAGGTCCGTACTCCAGCGAGGCAGCTGCCACTCCTTCGCAAGGGCTTCGAGCCTGGAGGCATTACGGCCGAGCAGGATAGGATCCGGCATGACGAGGGATCCATCCCGCAAGCGGAGACCACCCTGTTTACGAATGGCGGCAATCGACCTGCCAAGGTGTTGATTGGTTCCCATGCGTCCTGTGACACCGTTCATGATGATGCCGATTTTTTGCATTGCGGCTTTCCCTTGCGTTCTGGATTCCCTGCTGAGTTCCGAACCATATTAGTGAAGAACGGGCTCGCTGGATATGCCGGCGAGTCCGAGAGGCGTTCATAATAGGAATCTCTGAATATGAAGACGAAGCTACAACTCTTGGCGTCATGGTGGCTGACTGGGATCTATTGCTTCTCCTGGTCGGTGGCGAGAGCGGATGGCTTTACCGTGGTGGGCCCGGGCGGCGGTGGGGCGATGTATCACGCGACGATCAATCCGCACGACAGCAAAGAGGTGCTGGTGTCTTGCGACATGACCGGCGCTTACATCAGCCACGATGGGGGACGATCATGGCGGATGTTCAACCTGCGAGGGGGAGTGCAGTTCTTTGCTTTTGACCCTGTTCAGGCACATACGATCTATGCCGGGACCAAGGCTCTGTGGCGCAGCACAGATGACGGAAATTCATGGAATCTGGTGTGGCCGAGTCCTTCGACGGTTCACGGGGTGGAGATGAACTCCGATCACGCAGATGAAACGATGATCGCTGACCCCAATGCTGTAGGAAACATCCTGGCATTGGCGATTGATCCGGCTGACTCCCGGAGCTTGATTGCGGGGGCGGTGAAAGATGGAAAGGCAGCGGTCTTCGCGTCAAGGGATGGCGGTAGTAAGTGGGAGAAGCTTGGGGATTTATCAGAGGCTCCGAAGAAGATCTGGATCGATCCGCACTCGAATAAGGGTGACCGCGATTTGTACGTCTCGGGAAAATATGGTGTCAGCGTTCGGACGCACGGGAGATGGATGAATCGCTCCGGACCACGGGGCGTCGCGTTTACAGATGTGAGTGCCGGATTCTCCGCGTCGCAAAACCTACCTGGGGTGATGCTCTACGCGACCTCAACAGCGGGGATATTTGTGTCGCGCGATGGCGGCGTTACGTGGGCGGCATCCGCGCTGCCAGGCAAAGGTGCTGACGTTCGTGCGATTGCAACCAGCTTGAACCATCCTGAAGTTGCCTACGCCTCCTATAGCCACTTGAAGCTTGATAGCTGGATGTGGCTGAGTAGCAGCAAGACGTGGCTGGGCGTGGCGAAGACGATCGATAGTGGTCGCACCTGGACACTAGTTTGGAAAGAGGATTCGAATGCGTCACCTAACATTCGGGACGCATGGATTACGGAGCAGATGGGGACGGATTGGGGCGAGAACCCGCTGGAGCTTGGGGTGGCGGAACAGGATCCGAATCTCTGCTATGGGACAGATCTCGGTCGCGCGATGATGACCTCCGATGGCGGAGTCACTTGGCAGGCGAGCTACTCAAGGCGCGTGCCGGGTGGAGGCTGGACGAGCACTGGGCTTGATGTGACGAATAGCTATGGCTACCTCTTCGATCCAACCGATATGAATCGCCGATTTCTGCCGACCACAGACATTGGTCTCTTTCGGAGTGAAGACGGCGGCCGCTCGTGGATGCGTTCAGTGCAAGGAGTTCCGCAGAAGTGGAGCAACACGACCTACTGGGTTGCATTTGATCCGAGCGTGCGCGGCAAGATGTGGGGCGTGATGAGCGGCACTCACGATCTGCCCCGGCCCAAGATGTGGCGGCATACCTCAACAGCGACGTACGAGGGTGGCGTGTGCTCCAGCACAGATGGAGGCCACACGTGGCAGGTCTCGAACACTGGCATGCCTGAGACGGCAGCTACCCACATCCTGCTTGATCCAACGAGCCCCGCTGGCAAACGAACTCTATGGGTTGCAGCCATGGGACGTGGTGTTTACAAGAGCACGGATGATGGTCGCAGCTGGACGCTGAAGAATAAAGGCATCCTGCAGAATGAGCCACTGGCCTGGCGACTGGCTCGCGGGGGAGATGGCACGTTGTATGTGCTGATAGCACGACGAAGCGAAGACGGCAGCATTGGGACAAGTGGAGACGGGGCCATCTACCGATCGAGCGATGGCGCTGAATCGTGGTCTCAAGTGAAGATGCCCACGAATGCCAACGGACCGAATGGGTTAGCAATCGACCCGAAAGATCCGAACCGGCTGTATCTTGCGGCGTGGGCACGAGCATCCGGCATGCAAGGCGTTGGTGGGGGGATTTTCGTTTCGGTGGATGGAGGCAAGAACTGGAGTACTTCGCTGGATCGTGACCAGCATGTGTACGACGTCACGATCGATCCTCGCGATGCAAACGTGCTGTACGCCGCGGGGTTCGAGTCTTCGGCGTGGCGCTCGGTGGATAAGGGCAGACACTGGACGCGCATCGCAGGATGCAACTTCAAATGGGGGCAAAGGGTGATGCCGGATTTAGAAGACCAGAGGATGGTGTACATCACTACTTTTGGCGGTGGAGTGTGGCATGGTCTTTCACGCGGAGATGCAAGAGGCGAAGATATTGCTACGCCTGAACTATCGCCTGGCCGCTAGGTGATGGTTGATGCGCGATGGTTTTCAGGCGGGTATTAGTTGGCCTGTTCTGTTTGCCTCTGCGCTTGCAATCCGCAGAGAGGTTTGAACCGCTGTATCCGGGTTCAAAGAGATTGAATCAATCTTCTGTTCGACTAACCACTCAGCAAACTCAGGCGAGTCGGAGGGCGCTTGTCCGCAGATGCCGATGGGCTTGTGAGCCGCGTGGGCAGCCTTGATTACCGTCGCAATCATCCAGCGCACAGCAGGGTTATTTTCATCGAAGAGATGGGCGACGACTTCCGAGTCACGATCCAACCCTAATGTGAGTTGGGTCAGGTCATTCGATCCGATGGAGTAGCCGTCGAAGACCTGTAGAAACTGATCCGCGAGAATGACGTTGGACGGGATCTCGCACATCGCATAGATCTCGAGCCCATTGTCCCCTTGCTTCAATCCATTTTGCGCCATGAGGCCGACCACTTTTTTCCCTTCTTCGACGGTTCTGCAGAATGGCACCATCAGCTTTACATTCGTCAAGCCAAAGCTCTGGCGGACACGAGCAAGCGCCATGCATTCCAACTGGAATCCGGCAGCATATCGATCGTCGTAATATCGTGAGGCTCCGCGGAAGCCTAACATGGGATTCTCTTCATGTTGCTCAAACTCGGCACCGCCGATTAGGTTTGCATATTCGTTTGTCTTAAAGTCACTTAGGCGCACTATGACTGGCTTCGGATAAAAAGCGGCGGCGATGCGACCCACACCTTCACTCAACCTATTAACAAAGAAATCTTTGGCATCCTCAGACCCGATGCGGCCGCGAATCTGATCAAGGATCTTCCCGTCTTGAATCGTTTTCAGGTTTGCCAATGCCATCGGATGGATGCCGATATGGCTGGTAATAATGAATTCAATGCGTGCGAGGCCCACTCCGTCATTCGGGATTGCTGCGAGGTCGAAGGCCCTGGAGGGGTCGCCTACAATCAACATCATTTTTGTCTGGAGTCGGGGAAGAGTCGCACTCGTCATGAGGTCTACGCGAAATGGCACGAGTCCTGGATAGACATGACCCTGATTCCCCTCTGTGCAGCAGATTGTAACTTCGTCTCCGGTCTTCAACACTTGAGTCGCATTGCCCGTACCGACGATGCATGGGATTCCAAACTCTCGGGACACGATTGCAGCGTGCGCGGTCCGACCTCCCTGATCCGTGACAATGCCGGCGACACGACGCATCACTGGTTCCCAATCAGGGTCGGTGATGCTGGCAACCAGGATTTCCCCGGGCTGGACTTGCTGCAGTTCGTCCAGAGCTTTTACAACGCGAGCTTTACCTGACGCGATCCTCTCCCCAACGGCCTGTCCTTGCACTAGAGCGGGTCCTGGTGTTGCAGAAAGCCGATAGACTTTGGCCTGATAGTCCTGCTTCCTGGCTGAGTGAACAGTCTCCGGCCTTGCCTGAACGATAAATAGTTTTCCGGTAATTCCGTCTTTGGCCCATTCGATATCCATCGGCTGGGAATGTCCAGCGATGTGGGAGTAGTGCTCCTCGATGATGCAGCCCCAAAGCGCAAGTTGAATCACTTCGGTATCGGTGAGGCAAAAGCGACCACGATCTTCGACTGGAGTGGCTTCACTGCGCGTCGTTCGAGTGCCGTCGCCATAGACCAGTCGAACTTCCTTGGTGCCTAACTGCCGTCCAATAATCGCGCTGAAACCTTTTCTTAGCGTTGGCTTGAAGACGGTCCATTCATCGGGAGTTACAACGCCTTGCACAACAAACTCACCTAGCCCATAGGATCCGGTCAATGTAACTGCGTCCCGAAATCCCGACTCGGTATCCAATGTAAACATCACACCGGAGGCGGCTGTATCAGAGCGGACCATCGGCATCACACCGACGGACAGGGCAACCTTAAGCTGGTCATAATGCTGACGTGCGCGATAGTTGATCGCGCGATCAGTAAATAGCGAAGCAATGCATTGATGCACCGCCCTGACTAACGCCTCTTCCCCTCGTATGTTGAGAAAGGATTCAGCAGCTCCTGCGAACGAGGCCTCGGGGAGATCTTCTGCACTCGCTGACGAGCGGACAGCAAGGCTTGACTCACGGCCGAGGCGCCGCATCAATTCTTGATAGCCACTGCGAATCTCAACCGATAATTCGATCGGAAGGGGGGTTTCGAGAATAAGTGATCGGGCAAGATGCCCAGCGGCTGCCAAGGCTTCCATATTCTCGGGGTCAAAGTCAGCAAAGACAGCCTCAAGCTTTTGCCTGAGATCGTTCTCCTGGAGAAATCGCCAGTATGCGGCGGTCGTAACCGCAAAACCATCCAGTACGCCAATGTTGGCCTGGCTGCCAAGAGCACAATATAGCTCTCCGAGAGACGCGTTTTTGCCTCCGACCCGAGCCACATCTGTCATTCGGATTTGGGAGAAATTGAGGATATAAGGTAGTGAGGCCATATGACACTCCGCAGATGCATTTAAGCTTGCTGAAACTCTAGGGGGAGAGATCAGACGCGGGCTGTGATGGTCGTCACGCAGCTTGTGATTGCATACGAGGAGGCGTCGTATTTCATTCTTAATGTTGAGTTTAGCGACCGCAATCTTGAGTTAACTCAAGCGGCAAAGTACCTGTCGACTTGCTGTGGCTTCTGTGACAGAGGTCACAGGTGTGAGTCCGCAGATTCCAGTAGAGTCTTCTTATGAGACGATCTTGGGCTAGCTCTGGAAGGGCATCACATGGGGAATGAATTTGTCTCCACGGGAGACGAAGCTGTAATCGAAGGCTCTCCGAATCGCTGCATCTTGGATTCACTCATTCACGAGCGTCATGACCGCAGGATGATTCCAACGGCAATCTGCTGGCCGTGCAGCGGGGTTGCACTTGCCGGTGCGTTAGAAGCAGCTTCGTTTGGCCTTATCGATCCAATTTTAGTTGGGCCAGAGGAAGAGATCAGGCAGATCGCCGCCCGGGAAGGGCTGGACGTAGATGCTTATCGCTTTGTTGAGGCAGCCACCGAACAAGAGGCCGCAATCAAGAGCACAGAGTTGTGCGCTAAACGACAGGCGGTCGCGCTAATGAAGGGGAGTCTGCACACCGATCTGTTGATGCACTGCGTGCTGGCAAGAGAAGGCGGCCTGCGTACTCCGCGACGCGTTAGTCACGTCTTTGTGATGGAAGCACCGCTTTATGACCGGACGTTGTTTATTACGGACGCTGCGATCAACGTCTATCCCACGCTGGAAGACAAGGTTGCGATTGTGCAGAATGCAATCGATCTCGCGCATATATTGGGCGTAAAAAGGCCGCGGGTGGCAATCCTTTCGGCGGTTGAAACAGTCTGTGCGAAGATCACTTCGACGCTGGACGCAGCTGCGCTGTGCAAGATGGCTGACCGCGGACAGATAACTGGAGCCATACTTGATGGGCCGCTGGCCTTTGACACCGCGGTAAGCAAAGAGGCGGCGGAGATCAAGCAACTTGAATCGCCTGTAGCGGGACGAGCGGATATTCTGGTCGTTCCTGACCTTGAGTCTGGCAACATGCTGGCCAAACAATTGGAGTACCTTGGCGGGGCGCGACTGGCGGGTATTGTGATTGGCGCGAAGGTGCCAATTATTCTTACCAGCCGTTCTGACTCATCTGAATCGCGCGTCGCTTCATGTGCGATTGCATCAATACTCGCAGGCCGAAATAGCACCGAAAACGGTTTAGCCGAGATCGCGCTGAAGAAGTAGTCTTCGAGGAGTAGGCGCATCGAGGTTTAGCGACTGGCGGTTACCGTCAGTCGCTGAGAGGGCCATCATCAGCCGTCCTTGTGGCGGCACTCGTGAAGATGTTTTCTCACGGTCAGCACTGGGCATTTCGAGGCCTGAATGACTTTCGTCAATGTCCTCCAGGTCTCATGATCGGCAAGGCTACTGTGATCGTGAACACCCAGAACGATCAGGTCTGCCTTCTCCTGACGTGCCACTCGCAGGATCTGTTCACCTACTTCGCCATGCTCCACTCTCATCTTGGGACGGCACCAGTTCTCAGCGTCAGCCGGCAAAAGTTGGGCGAGCTTTTGAGCTGCGCTTTCCATGGCGAACTGCAGCAAGTCCTTGGTCATCTCCCCTTCGACGACATTCATCAGAGTGAATTGGCCTTGCAACTCTTCGGCCAGTGCAGCGGCATACTGGGCAGAGCGGAAGGAATCGATGCTGAGATCGCTGGCCAAGACAATGGATTTCATCTCTCCGTGGCGGTGAGCGTGAGGGCCAAGAATCATGACAGGACAACTCGCCTGCCGCAAGAGTAATTCGGCTGTGGACCCGAGTATCAGCTTTTCCAATCCGTGAGCCCCGTGCGATCCGGCCACAATCAGGTCGATACTGTGCTTCTTCGCCAGATCATTGACAGTTTCAAGTAGAGGTCCTTCTGTAATACAGATTTGGTGCTTGATTGACTTGAGCTCCGGGAATGTAGCGATCTCCTCCTGCATCCTGGCATTTGCTGAGTCGAGATTGGCCCTCAAGACTTCGGGCATGAGCGGCTCGAAGCCCGAGCCATAGATGATTGGCGGAACGGAGTGGTAAAGGAAAAGCTCACTATTGAAGTGCTTCGCCAACATCAGAGAGGTCTTGAGTGCTGCATGCGAGTACTTCGAAAAATCCATCGCAATCAGTATTCTCTGGAAATATATGCGCGATGTTTGCAGGTGAATCTCTTCTTTCGGCGTCTGATGAAGTTCGATTTCCATAGGAAGACCTCCTGGCGAGGCAATTCGCCTGCCCATAAACTATCCTCCGGCTGCTTGAGCGGAGACCTCAGTGACGAGCGTCACACCTTGTTGCAGTTAGTCAATTCTGTAGGTCATCACTGGAACGTCAGCGTTTCGGATGACATTTGCAGCAACATTGTCTGAAGTGGCGGAGGAGAGGCGCGCTCGCGTCTCTAACGGAATCAAGATAAGAGAATTACAAAGTTCGTGACAACGGGAGACGATGGCTGCCTGCGGTTCTCCGAAGAGGAGCGAACCCGAGACATGCACTTCTCCGCTCCTTAGAGAGTCTGCAATCGACTCACACGTGTATTGCATATCCTGAAAGGCATGAGGCATCGACGATGCCCGGTACATATCGACAACGTGCAGGATTTCCAGTTTTGCGTCGAATAATTTCGCCACACTGACAGCGAAGGCGAGATAGTGAGGCTCACAGGGCAACTCGATAGGAACGAGGATCGACGGAGTCTCCCTGTTCTGAAACAAGCTTCTTGTTGATCGCGGCCCGTAGGTAAGAACAGGGCATGGCATGGAGCGAAGCAGGGACTCCGCAGTTGAGCCGAGCGTCTTGCGATCATTCGAACCATTTCCATAGGCTCCGAGCAAAAGCAGATCAGCAGCCTCTTCATGACCGATTTCAACGATTGTCTTCGGCACGTTGCCGGATCGCACAATCTCCTTGCACCGGTGACCGGCTAACGCAACGCGCCTTCTGATGATCTCCATATTGGCGCGGATTTGCTGCTCCCGTTCTTGAAGGCTGTGTATTGCGAAAGCAGATGCTTCTGGAACTTCAACGTGTGCGATCACAATCTCTGCATTAAATCGTCTCGATAGAGCTATCGCATCTGCCAGTGCGCGATCTGCGGCGACAGAAAAATCATGCGCAACGATGATCTTCTTGAGTGAGACAAACTGCTTCTTCTCGCCGATTACCTCCGGCATAGCCTGAGTGACCATTTTCTTCTTCTCCATAGACGATTCATCTGCGCGGTAGTAGACCATGGGCCGGACTGGAAGCGAAGCTTCCAATCCCAGCCAACCGAAATAATTGCTCAGGAGTAAGCGAAGGTTAGAGCGAAATATTATGCTTCCCAAGACTGTTGGGCGATCGCGAGGAGCCCCCATCGATAAGATCTGGGAGATCGGAACCTTTTTCGACGGATCGAAGTCGAATCTGCTGACCTGGCGCCCGCCATCCCTGAACTGTATGAGTCTGCACACACGATGAACAAAGCCAGACAAACTTTTTCCGTGTAAAGGGAACCCCTGTTTCGCCCTTGCTTTCGAATACGTCCACCAGATGTAACTGGCCGGAGCGCAGTAGTTTCTCTGAAGCCTTGCATCCGGGGATAGCGCACATTAGCATCTGCCGATCTCCTTGTTCTTCACAAGGGTTTCATTCGCAGGCTGTCAACGCAGTGATGCAGGTCACAGGTTACTGGCTATTTCGATAGGGTCTGAAGGGGTAGACAACTGAAGGATTGGACTGCTTTGGGCGAGTTGCTTACTCGCGTTGCGTCCCTTCACGCAGATCTGCTATAAGCCTTTTATTTTCTATGGTGCCCGGAGGGGGACTTGAATAGAACCCCTGCGTTGAAAGCAAACAAGTTATTGAAAATAAAGGAAGCACAATACGCACGAAACTGCCGATACGCGGTTATTTGGTACGCCAGAAGTACACGGGTTTTCAGTGCATATCTTGCTATACACTTCCACCATGACAAACGAGAACGCTTTTGACAGCTACAACTTCATCGCAGAATGTCCCTACTGCAAAGAAACTCGTGGCGTCGCCAGCAGTCGGACACAAATCGCGACAGGCGAGCCAATTGCGGTCTACGCTATCCAATGCGATCACACATGGACACTCCCCCCAGAAGACAGTAAGAAGCTGAGAGAACATTCCGAGGCTTTCCAATAGTGTTAGCGAACATCCCGTGGTGGGGGTGGCTGCTCATTGCAAGTGCGTGTTGGTATTTTCAGCTCGTAATGAGTATTCGCACCGATGGCGGTGGGAAGGGTGCTTGGACGATTCGCATCCTGTTAATCGCCGGGATGGCGTTGTCCTTCTTGATTGGTGTGCTTCGCTTTGTTAGATGGATTTGGTAGAGCTAGTGGCAAGTGGCCATAGCCTGGGGATAAGTCCCTCTTGCTATATCGCTTGGCTATGATTTGATTAGGTTAGGTTCGTTGATGAGGATAAACCTATAAAGTCTTCGGATATATCGAAGTCGGTAGTGCGATGGCTGCACGACATCGCTACCCCCCATGAGCGAATTACAAGAACCATCTAGATGACAAATGAACTGGCAAAACAACTGAAGGACGCCGGATTTCCCCAGGGGTACCCGCCAGACTATTTTTTGATTCCGAGTGGAATTGGCGACACAGGCGAGGTCGCGTATTATCCGCCGTTGCACGAGCTTATCGACGCGTGCGGGGAGAATTTCTGGACTTTAGAACGTGTTGCTAAACCACTTGGAGAATATGTGAAGTGGTGCGCCTACGATATGGAGTTCTATCGCAACACTGGATACTTCGGTGCAACCCCAGAAGAAGCCGTCGCCAACCTATGGCTCGCGCTTATGGAATCGCCAAGATCATAAGATGGCCAGGTTTAAGTACGTAATAAGTACGCAGTTTTGAAAAGCGGCTATAACTAGCACACTCTAAACAACTTATTCTGGTGCCCGGAGGGGGACTTGAACCCCCACGACCGGTTAGGGTCTGCGGATTTTAAGTCC
>JANXYX010000031.1 GCA_025408425.1 Granulicella sp. | reverse complement strand
GACGTCCCTGAGTTTGTCGAGTCGATTCCCTACTCCGAGACACGGGAATATGTTCAGGCGATTTTGCGCAACCGGGAGATGTACCGTGCGTTATATCCCGTGCAATAGTGGCACGAGGAACTCCCTCAACATCACCAACTCGTTCCCCCTCGATCCGTAGTGGGATAGGATGTGGAAGGCAATCGCGTTGCCCGGATGGTGAAATCGGCAGACACAGCGGACTTAAAATCGTCTGAGTTACATTTTATAACCTTGTAAATAGTTGAAAGCAAATATACTTGACCGATATTCACGCCAAGCGCTATCCTTACACAACCCTTCCACATTTTCGCAGTTTTGGGAGGGACAGAAGGTGGGCCACGTATGTCCGAACACCACACCATCCTCGGTGGCAAAGTTCATGTCTACAGGCGTCCGAACAGCTCTAGCTGGCAATGCGCCAGCTATCTAGCGGGAAGGAATCGACGCACGACCACGAAAGAAGACAGTCTCTCGAAGGCAAAGGAAGTCGCAGAAGACTGGTATTTGCAGTTGCGCGGCAAGCTCCGCGACGGTGAGCTGAAAAGCGGGAAACTGTTCCGCGAAGCGGGTAAGTTGTACCTGCGTGAATTCGACATCATCACGCAGGGAGAACGGAGCCCGACCTATGCGCGCGGACAACACGCGCGTACAGATGGCCACCTCATCCCGTTCTTCGGCAACATGGTGCTCCCTGAAATCACCTCTGGCAAAGTCAACGAGTATCGAATCCGTCGGCTCGAAGAGAGCAAGGCTCAACGCGGCAAGCCGCTGGCGCATAACACCATGCACCAGGAAATCGTGACTCTGCGCCAGATATTCAAGACCGCTCTGCGGCATGGATGGATTGATCATCTGCCGGACTTGTCAGAGCCGTACCGTTCGTCGCCGAAGATTTCCCATAGAGCATGGTTCTCACCGGAAGAGTACAAGCAGCTTTACGAGGCGACGCGAAAGCGCGCCCTCCATCCAAAGCAGCCCCGGTTCCGTTGGGAAGCGGAGCAACTCCACGATTACGTTCTGTTCTCCGCTAACACTGGCCTCCGTCCCGATGAAGCATTGCGTCTTCAGTTTCGCGATGTCACTGTGGTTGAAGATGAGGGCAGCGGTCAAACCATCTTGGAAATCGAAGTCCGTGGAAAGCGAGGCGTTGGCTTCTGCAAGAGCACTGCGGGTGGAGTGCATCCATTTGAACGACTGAAAGCCCGCTTGCGCCCAGACGGTGGTCCGGGCAGATCAGGCAGTCGTACGGCATCCATAGCGAACGGGGAGTGGCATGAGCCAGGGTCCACCGACCTTTTGTTTCCGAAATGGCCTCGCGATTTATTCAACGCAATTCTTGCGGAAGAAAAGCTTCGTACCGACCGCGATGGTAGGCCGCGAACCGCCTATAGTCTCCGCCACACATACATTTGCCTGCGCCTTCTCGAAGGGGCCGACATCTATCAGGTCGCCAAGAACTGCCGGACGAGCGTGGAGATGATTGAGAAATACTACGCAGCCCATTTGAAGACAAGACTCGATGCTTCCGCAATCAACATCATGAAACCACGTCCGAAGAAAAAGGCGGTTTCCAAAAAAGGCCCCGGACGTGTGGAAGCACTACGCTTGGCGGACGAAGCATAGACCTTCGCTCCGTGCTTTATGATGGGGCTGTGGTAAACATCACGCGGGCGTGGTGAAATCGGCAGACACAGCGGACTTAAGGAAATTGAGTGCCCGTCAGGGAAACCGGCGGAGTAGAACTGCTCAAAGTCGGGGAAACCTTGAATGGCAATCCCGAGCCAAGCCCGGAGTCACTTCTGGGAAGGTGTAGAGACTAGACGGGCAGCACCTAACCTCATACGGGGAATGGTGAAGGGATAGTCCAGACCACGAAGCCGCTGTTGGCGGTGCGGCGAAAGCCGAAGTGGTATGAAAATCCGCAGACCCTAACCGGTCGTGGGGGTTCAAGTCCCCCCGCCCGCACCACCACTTCCCACAGTGGAGCCAGGATGGAACCATCCTGAAGTGTTTTGGGGCCGGAACCGGCCCGCTTTGGCCCGGCACCGGGCTAGGCATTTGAGGCGCTTGCATACGAACGTATGCAGTGCTGATCGTGTTATCGCCCTTTCCTACTTGTAGCCGTTTCGACATCACCACTGATGGAATTTGGGTGGACGCCGACAAGAGCGATAGTCAGAAATTTGTTGCATCTTTCTGACGTGGCGTTACACTAAATAAGTCAGAAGTTTGTTGCACTTTTCTGACATAAGAGTAGCCCATGTCCACTCAAGCAACCAGCATTCCGGCCGCCATCCGTGACCGAACCTCCGCCTCTGCGCAGCCGCACGTCTGGACCCCGGAGGACTTCGCCGACCTTGGGCCGCGCACTGCGGTCGATCAAGCCCTCCACAGGCTAGTTGCCTCCAAAAGTCTGCGACGGATTGCGCGCGGCTTCTACGACATCCCCCGAGATAACCGCCTTACCGGAAAGCCTACCCATCCAAACCCGCGCGACGTGATCGACGCGCTGGCCCGGAAGGGCAAGGTTCGGGTTGTGGTCGATGGCCTTACCGCTGCCACCGACCTCGGACTCACCGACGCTGTCCCGGCGCGCATCGGCGTTCTAACCGATGGTCGCCTGCGGCCCATTACCCTCGGCAACCTCACCCTTGATTTCCAAGCCGCCGCGCCCAGCCGTCTCTACTGGGCAGGCCGTCCCGCCATGCGCTTCGTGCAGGCGCTCCATTGGCTACGCGATATGCTTCCGTCCGATGACGGAAGCCTCCGAAAGCGCCTTGTCTCCATTCTCAGAAACCCCGATCATGGACAGGCTATTCAGAACGATTTGCGCAGCGGGCTGTCGGCAATGCCGGAGTGGATGCGAGTGATCGTGCGCGACCTGCTCCAGCAGGTTAGTGCTGTGGTGCCACCGCCGACAGAGAGAGCAAAGCCATCCAGACGCGCACCGGCACCTATCATCAAGAAAGCGAGAGGTTCCAACAGCCGATGATCGAGGGTTTTCAAATCGTACTGGCCGCGAGCGACGAGGAGCGCCGCGACCTCTTCGTCGGCGCTGCCGACCGGCTCCGCACCAACGAGCAGAACATCGAAAAAGACTTCTGGGTTTGCTGGACGCTTGATGCGCTCTTCAATGAACTGGAAGTCGGCGGGCCGCGGCTGCTGTTCAAGGGGGGCACGTCGCTCTCAAAAGGCTATGGTTTGATCGAACGCTTCTCCGAAGATATCGACATCACGGTCTTCCGGGAAGACATTGGACAGCCCGCGACCTTCAAGGAACTGGAAGCTATGAGCGGCAAGAAGCGTAACGCCCGCCTGGAGGCCATCAAAGCAGCCTGCCAAGAGCACATCCAAGGCCCGATGCTGGAGCAGTTGAGCGTGCTTCTACAGCAGACCCTAAAGACCGCCAACATGAATCCTAATCGGGCGCGAGTGGAACCCGATCCCGATGACCCCGACCGTCAGAGCTTGCTGCTCTGGTATCCCACGGCGACCGCAGAGGGAAATGCTTACATCCGTCGCGCCATCAAGATCGAGTCGGGTGCGAAATCGGCTCTCGATCCTCATGCGTCAGTCGTTGTGAAACCGTATATTGCAGACGACCTACCGAATCTTGACTTGGCAGTCGGCAATGTGACCACCGTCGATTCCAGCCGTACCTTCGTAAGCGACCGAGCAACGCACCCGTTGGCGGGATGGGGTTTGTGATGAACTCTGGTCATGAGTGTGGATGCTGGCGTGTTGGTTGGTCGTCGTAGCCGTGCGGAGATCGAGCGGCTGGTTGCCTTGTACGGGTCGAGTGGGATGGGACGGCTGGAATTTTGCCGCAGTCAAGGTCTGGCGCTCAGCACGCTGGGCCGCCATTTGAGAAAACAACGG
>JANXYX010000030.1 GCA_025408425.1 Granulicella sp. | reverse complement strand
GCCTCAAGCTAGGGATGGCCGGGATTCACCGCTCAAGTACACTTCCGCGCGGAAGGTGACCGATAAAGCGACGGCTAGGGATGGCCGGGATTCACCGCTCAAGTACACTGTTCCTAATACTGCTCTCGAACAGGTCAGGCTAGGGATGGCCGGGATTCACCGCTCAAGTACACTAGCGCTGCTCGTTCCTATGAGGATGCTCAAGCTAGGGATGGCCGGGATTCACCGCTCAAGTACACTGAGACGAACGTCTTGAGCGCGAGTGATCCGGCTAGGGATGGCCGGGATTCACCGCTCAAGTACACTTTGAATGCAGTTATCCCTCAGTCACTAATGCTAGGGATGGCCGGGATTCACCGCTCAAGTACACTTATTCGCACCACGCTCCCCGTAACCGGCGCGCTAGGGATGGCCGGGATTCACCGCTCAAGTACACTCAGAAGGGCGCAGTGGCGGAGAGCGTCGAGGCTAGGGATGGCCGGGATTCACCGCTCAAGTACACTACTGATGGCCGTTCCTCAGCAGCCGCTCCGCTAGGGATGGCCGGGATTCACCGCTCAAGTACACTTTAGATGGCGGAACCAATGCGCGATACTCTGCTAGGGATGGCCGGGATTCACCGCTCAAGTACACTAGGCCGCTCCGAACTTGCTGAAAAACAACAAGTTCGGAGCGGTTCTCACTTTTAGAAAAGCAGGATTTGGTCCGGGATTTCTTCGGGTTCGCGCGGTTTTCTTCCATAAAATACCTCCATTCGCCCAAATTGGTGATCGGTCACAGTCATCAATCGCACCTGTCCCAGCGGTGGAATGACTGAGCGAATCGTGTTCCTGTGTGAGTCTGCCGCTTCCTCGCTGGGCAAGAAGCGTGCGTATACGGAAAACTGCAACATCATAAAACCATCTTTGAGCAGAGCTTTCCTAAAGCGCGCGTAATTGCGTTTGTTTTCCAGTGTCTCCACCGGCAGGTCGAACATGGCGATGAGCCACAATGAACGGTACGCTGAGAGAAGTGATCCTTTCATGGGATTCGTATTCCGATCTCATACGATTCTGCCTAGCCTGCCGCCTTTGTGCTTTCTAGATTTGTCCGAACACTTTGTACTCCTCGTCTTACCGTGACGACTTCAGGCGCTGGAACGAGTAAGCTTGGGATTTCAAAATCAGAGGATTCTCCCGCAATGCACTTAGCAAGGGAATTGGCAGTGCGGAGAATAATGTCGAATAAAGAGCGCTCCTCCCGTCCTAGCACATAGCGCGAAGTTGTCGCACCAATCATCCAACTCTTGCTTCTCGTGTCAAATGGTCCTTCGGAGTCCTCTTGTGCGACCCAACGGCACACTTGCCGGTCCACAAGCGGACGGAATGGTTCCATGACGTCTGCCGCAAGACAAAAGGCATCATAGCGATTCTTATGCCGGAGACCAATTGAAGGGTGCAGCCCAACGGAGCACAAGGCTCTGGCGACGGTAGCTCGCAGAACTGTGTAGCCATAGTCGAGGTGACGATTCTGGTCTGCGTTGCCGGAACCGCGCCGGAAGTGCTTGTTGCCAAATACCAAGCCCCAGTATTTACGGGCCGCTTGTGCTTCGAGGTTGCCAGCGTCATCTGAACGGACTCGTGCTGACATTGCAATGAGGCCGTGGTCATTGGTATGCAATTCCCGCAATAACTCTCCCTGAGCTTTGATCTTTGAGCGAACTATCTGCTGCCATAGGCGCTTGCGAGTTGGAAGTGAGAGCTGCATTTGCCTCGCAAAACGTTCCGTCTGCACGAAATGCGCTTGTACAGGAAGCAACATTGAAGCGGGTAGGAAGTTCCCGTCAATGGTTACGACCGAGCCACCGGCTTCGGCAATCCGGGATAGCACCGCCTGAGAAAGAGTAATCTGCGGGTGGGCAAGCAGGAGCACCGCTATCTCACTTACGGGCGTTGCGAAGGGAAGTGAAAGCTGGTCCGCTTGCTGGCGCTCAATGACGAGTTGAGCATCGCGAATGCTCAATCGGGCAGGGTTGGCAATCTCGATGATGCGATCAATCATTTGGTAGGGTGCACCCTTCCCAGAAGATCCACGACTACTTTGCGTGGTTTCAAGTCTTTCAGGGTATTTGGCTTCTTTGACCAAGTAATACCCAGCTTCATTTGCTGCCCATCATCATGAGCGTCATTGACCGGGACAAACCACATTTGCTTGTTCTCGCTGAATTTCTTGACGCGGAGAATCGTTCGTCCGGAATCGTGAGTAATCTCGATCGTGTCGTCCTTCATGATTGAAAATAGGAGTTCTGCATCTTGTGCTCCCGCCAATCGTGGAGATACTACCGGTAACTTTTTCCCAACTCGGTCATACGCCTCTGTAATTTGGACAACCTCACTGTCCCATTTTTCTCGTCGCATCTGATCGCGAGTTACGAACAGTGCGACGTGGTGAATCCCCCCAGAAGCAACAAAACGCTCGCGAACTCCTTGCCCCACCTTGATTGGATTTTTAGTCTCTCGAACACGTACTTTACGAATGGGAACGCGATGACCATTAGAACCGGTCAGGTAGGGGGTGTTTTCGGGCTTTTCGAATAGCTTGGGGTTCCCGCCCAGCTCGGCAAGCTTGGCTCTAACGGCGTCTCTTGCAGCCCTGTCAACAATCACATCCTCAGCTTCAATGTCTGATGCGGAGAGCGAGGCAAGAGCACAGCGCGAGTGAACTGTGGGCTTTCCGTTGTGGTTGTAAGGTCGAGAATAGTTGGTTCCCTTGTGCAGCTCTCCGCTCATTTTGTGTTCGGGACGATGCGAAACAATCATCTGCTCGATGTGTGGACGGATGGACTCAACAAAGTTCTTCCATGGGGCAACAATCTTTCGCCAGGAGCGCGAGCCTTCTTGCCAAGGTTCCAGGGAGGCAGTTCGGGCCATTTCCTGAATTACCCTTTGACTCGTCAACGCAATCGTAATTGCGTCAATTGCATGATGGCGGTGATCGACGCGTGGTTTGCCGCGTGATTCGCCCGGTGCCACTGGCACAATGTCTTGCAGGATGCCTTCGAGGCCCCATGAACGGCGAAGTGTTGCAGTGACCTTGCCGCTGGACGCAAAGATCACCTGACGGGTTCCCGTAGCTTCTACAATATCGCGTCCGCCGTATAGCGTCTCCAGAAGTCGCCCAGCAAGGACGCTGGTGTGGCGAGTGTCATTCATCTGCCTTGAGCTGAATCCTTCCAGTTCCTTCGCGTCACTTAGCAGGAACCGATCTAGCTTGCCTCTGTTTGTTTGAGGCCAACTGCGGACCCTCTGAAGAATCTGTGCCCAAAGCTCTTCATTGTTTGAATAAGCCTCAAAGGGAGTGCGGTTTCGCTTGTATTCCCGGTTCTCCGGTAGGTAGCAAAGAGTCTTGTTCTGGAATGAATCATCGGGGAAGCGACTACGGGGAATGATGTGTTCTACGTCGAATTCTGAGTTGTCGAAGAGATTGTGAAATGGAACCGAGCGTCCTGTATATGGGCAGATTCCACCGCATTCGATGTGTAGCATAGCCTTTTCAATGTCGGATCGCGATGGGTTATGAAGGCCGCACTCCAACGCAATTCGCTTGGCAACGAATTCGCGCTCGTTGCGCCTTTTGCCCATATCCTTAGACGCCTTGACTCGCTCTTGTCTGGGTTTCTTTAGCTCACGTGCCAATTCAATGCGGATTTCGTATGGCTTCCCAAATTCGCGCACGATAGCATTGACAACCTTTCGCATTTCAGTCAGTGCACGTTCGACTGCGGGGTTGCGGAGTGAAGTGAGGTGTTCGCGAACTGGGGGGATGTAGTCATAGACCTTTTGGCCGGTAAATCGGGTGCCATAGACGAGAGTTTCAGCTTCCTTGAAAGACCTCCCATCCTGCATGAGTGGCATGAGTTTTTCGATAGCCTTCAGAGACAGAGAGCAGTAATCAGGTTGGGGATTCTCTGCAAGAAGACGATTTGCTCCCTCGTCATCCAGTCCTAGATGCTGTATGGCTTCTAGTCTTAACGCGTCGTCGGACTCACTATTACGCCAATTCTCGATAATCTGGTGCTGCTTTCCTTCGCCAAAAGTGTGCCACCGGTCACCGAATACCTTGAGCATAGACTTTTGCGTGCGATTGCCGCGCAGGGATTTCTCTTCGCTACGCTCGAAGTTGAACTGCATAGTCTTTTCAAGTCCTAGATGTTTGCGAAGATTTGGAAAGGATTGGTCGCCTTCACAATCGAGCAAGGTAAACAGTGAATTGCGCTGATCTGCGGTTAGGGGTATTCCGTCCGGACTGCCCTTACCAATGAGCCGGATGTCGTTCACCTTTTGCAGGATTCTGAAGCGCTGAGCGGCCATGGATGCCCAAGGTGCGCGTTGCTTTTCCGGTTCCAGTTCACACTTGCCAACTAAGTGTGTTTGCGCTGCGATTTTGCGTTGGAGGTAAAGCAAATCCGAGATAGCGTCATGCAACTCGGTTGTCATCACTTCTGGATAGTGCTGCTGCTGAGACTTCCAAATTTGCTCGAATTCGTCTTTGAACATGGAACGCGCGGTCCAGCGTCGCCGTATCCGATGGATATGCGGGTCTAGCCCTGCAAAGTATTCCCCTAGCGTTCTCGCTCCGGACGCTGCGATCTCCAGTTCCAATGCGTGAATCTCAGACTTCACCTGACCGAGTTCTTCATTGTCTTTTGGGTTCTTTTTCGTCTCTTTTCGATTGGACTGAAATCCGCGTCTCTGGCTTAGGTGTACGAAGACTCGGCCAAGCTCGAAGGCTTCGAGGCGTTCGTCGAGTGCTCTCTTCCGAAGTTGGTAGAGCGGCGTCTCACCGAATCCGATGTTGCCCAACGCTGCAAACTTCAGAGTAATTTGGCTGTCGAGTTCACCTATCACGGCGTGCCGCTGCTGGGCTGTGGAATTGACAAGACCGTGCGGCATGGGAAGGAGAGAGCTGCGTTGTAGCAGAGCAAACAGCTCACGTTGCCGAGCGGCTCGACGACGCAATTGACGCCGATGGAGGCGTGCAGTCCGCCGCTCCACTGCTTTTGATTGGTCTTTTCCCTGTTCGATTTCTAAGGATGTTCCGTCAACGCCCGGTTCGAAAATTCTTACGCCTGTTCGCAAAACGGAAACGGGATAACCCGTTTCAGAAAGCTGGACCATCGCCCAACCGAGCGAAGCTGAGCCCACATCCAGGCCGAGAACGTACTTCGACTTAGACTTCGGGGTGAGGTTCTGCGATGATTCCATGGCAGCGAACTCCAATTGACACAAGGCTATCGGTGAATTACCGTTGCGTTAGTGTACTTGAGCGGCGAATGCCGGGCTATTTTTAGTAAGCATTTACCGACGTAAGGCAACGCTCTTGAGCGACCTTTGAAGGCCCCGGAGACGGGGCTTTCTCATTTGCGGTCGGTCTGATTTCGGGCTTTCGGGGAACTCGTCACCGATTCGTCACCAAAACTAGGCGTTTGGCGACGAATCGGGACTGTCTAAGTCACGGAAAACATGGCAGGGAATGGGGTTGTAGTGCGCCTCGGGAAAATTCACACGGTGGAAGTCGTAGGTTCGAATCCTGCTGTGCCCACCATAGAATCAATAATTTACAAGACAAATCAAGGAACAATAAGGAATCCGTGGAACGAACACTACGCTACTAGTGTCGCCGTTTCCGCTTCACGCTGGGGCAGGATCATTGCTGCAATCCTGTCCTGGGCTTCCCGCTTGTCACTGGTCACAGCTTGCGCGTATGTCCCGAGTGTCATATGGTGCGCAAAGTGGTGACTCATACGATCCAATGAACCAGGTCACCAAAGCTGCACTCTCAACACGGACTCGGCGCGCCATATCCGTTCACCGATGGGATAGGAGGCGGCTTCGGGCTAACTCTAAAACACGTCGGGTTTTCAAGCTCAGGAACTCAGCGGCGCGTGCAGCGACAACCAGGACACATGCTGAGCACCTTCCTGAGTGCTGGATCTAGTTCTGCAATCTCGGCGGCTACAGAGAAGCTGCCGAGATTGCATTGTTAACGTGAATCATCTCTTGCTCCTCAGGTTGCGTATCGAGCGTCTGGAGCTGGTTGCATTTCTCAAATCGTGTTCACTAGATCCACACCTTGGACCGTCGGCCGGTGTTGGCCGGCGGGATGTTGCCGGCGCCGACCTGCGCTGGCGTGATCGCTGACTTTGTGGCGGCAGTCTCTGGAGATCTGCTGATCGTTGCGCCAGGTGCATAGTTGATCCTCTCGCCGCCAGGGTAGTCGAGCGGAGGACCGACACGATTCATGCGGGCATAGTTTGGCACGGCTACCATGGGTGAACCATCCTTCCACTTGCCGGTCATCACCATCACGCCACCAAGCAGGTCCGGCCTCCACTCCATGGCCAACGGAGACTCGCTCAATTCCTGATTGATGTCCTGGTTGTCGGCGGTCTCGACGTTGTAGACGAGCGGCCCGTACTTTAGCGCTACCGTGCCGATGTCGGCCCTGACGCGTTTGTCGGCGACCACTCGTTGCGGCTCCATTGGCAGCTCCAACTCGATGGTGTCGCCGGCTTTCCACTCACGGGTTACCACTGCGTACCCCTTTTCGATATGCGGCGCTATGGACTTGCCGTTGATGGCGAAACGCTTCACCCCACGAACTGCAGGCGACTCTGTGTAGAGCTTGCTGGTCGTGCGATTCGGGATGCGAATATAGATGGAAAATGTCTTTGCCTGTTCGGGATTGACCGTGATGCTGATCGAGCCCTTCCATGGATATTCTGTCTTCTGCACCATCTCAACCTGCGTACCGGCAACCTCCCCAACATGGATGCGGCTGCCGACGAACATGTTGACGTAAATTCCGGTCTTACTCTTCACATAGGACCAGGTCGGCATCATCAACAGGGTGCGTGGAATGTTGCCGACACAGCAGGGGCATGTATGCCAAAGCGCACGCTGCGTGTCTACGAGAGGGTTGGTATAGCAGAAGCTTTTGCCGTCGAGGGCGACTCCGCCCAGCAAGGCGTTGTACATAGTCTGCTCATACAGGTCCGCATACTTGGCATCATGGTAGGCCAGGTTCAGCTTGTACTGGAAAAAGACCAACCCGCAGCTTGAGCAGGACTCACAATAAGCTTTGTTGCGGAGCGAATAGTTGGGTCCAAAGCCCTCGGACGTCTCACCACTTCCGATACCGCCGGTGAGATAGTACTTGCGATTGATCATGTTGTCCCAGAGCGACAACACGGCACTCTGGTAGTCGTGGTCACCCGTCTCGGCTGCGATGTCTGCCATGCCCGAGTAGAAATATGTGGCGCGAACCGCATGACCGACCGCCTCATACTGCTGCCCCGGAGGCACATGGCTCTGGTCGTACTCCGAGCCGCCGCGGCGCGAGTCAAGGAGAAACTTGGCGAGCGCAACGTAAGCATCACCGTGGTGATTGCCCTCCTGGTCGTTCACAAAACGGCCGAAGCGCACCAGCGCCTGCTCCATCTCCTGGTGCCCGTCGAACCAATCCTTCTTGCCTGGACCGAGGTTGGCAACCCAGCAGTCCGCAAGATGCTTCGCCGCGTTATAGAGACGGAGATCTTTGCCGTCGGTAAGGGTGTAATGGTTGATCGCCGACTCGATAAAATAGCCCGAGACATAGCCTTCGTGGTTGCCGCGGTGATCCGGCGACCATCGCTCCGGCCAACTTTTGCGATCGGTAAGGGTGTAGGCGGTTTGCAGATAGCCGTCAGGCATCTGCGCCTCGAGAATGATGGGAATCCAACGCTCCAGTGTCGCTTTCATCTGCTGCTGAGCATTGATGATCTGCTGGTCCCCCTGGGGGTCAACCATGAGCGCGATACACATGGATTCAACCGTCTGGTGGACCCACGCGTTCGAGAACACGTATCCCTTGTGAGGCTTGTGGGGCTCACCACGGTTTGCCTTGCCAGCCTCAATGAAGTTGTCGATGCCACCATCGCCCTTGCCTGCTGGAATATCCGTCCGCTCGCAATAGGCAATGCAGTGTGGAATCCAGTCCACGATGAGCGTCTTCGAGCGCGCCCTCCAGAGTGGACTGTCGATGCTGTATTTCCTGGTGTAGACCACATCCAGGCGATCTTTCGGGGGCGCCGCTTCTGCGTGAACGTTGATCGTAGATTTAGGTTCAGCGCTGCCGCCAGATGCCAGCAGCGCGAGCACATAGTCGCCTGGGGCTGAGAATGTCGCTGTAGTCACCAGCGATGTCGCCTTGCCGAATGTGACCGCGCCTGGACCCGACAGCTTGGACCAACGAGAAGTGTTCTCGGGACGATCCTGCAGCCAGATGGCCTTGCCTGCAAGATAGGTCTGCCCGCCGATCACGACCGAGCGATCGATTCCTGCATGGATGACAGGAGGAAGCGAAGGTACCGGGCCGGCGTTGAAAACACGCCACTCGAGAATTCCCGCAGCATGCTCACCATCTGGAAGGACTTCCAATCTCAGCTTTTCGGTCTTCACCTCATCGAAGGTGGTGAGATTGAATACATCTGCAGCGGTGCCGAGCCCCCTGGCCTTTGAAACAGGCACAAAATCGCTCCCATCCCAGTAGAGAATCCGGTACGATGCAGGGGCGGCGAGCCTGGCGCCTTCACTGCCGGGAAGACCCTTCGGCCGCGGTGCATCGATGGCCCAATAGGCGTCGATCCTATCGATGGAGACAGCTTTGCTCCACTCATACTGAATCCATGGAGCGCCAGCCTCGGAAGATTCATGCCTGACGGCGTACAGGCTGTTCTTACGATCGCGTGAGTTGAGGGGGATCAGGCCATCGTTGACGGCGGAGATGCGATTTTCGCTCGTACTGATCAGGGATGACGGAGTCGCCACCATAGCGAGGTTCACCGGAGTCGCTGCATTCTGAGCGAAGACGTTCGAGGCGTCCAGGCTCGCGAGCACCGCTGTTCCGGCAACCCCCGCGAGAAAGCCGCGACGGTCGACAAGAAAGTCTGACTTACCGCTTATCTCTTGCTCTACCGACGCCTTCGTTTGCATCGCACAAGATGCTTTGCTAGTACTTCTTCCCTGGCTCTTTTTCCGGAACATATTCCCTCGATTGGCAATTTGTTATACGACATCGAAACTGTATGTCTCTAGGTTATGGGTAGTCAACGACAAAGTGTAAACGTTTACTCCTGATTAGCATACGGCAACGATTGGCCAGTCGGAGCAGGGAATGGATCGATGTGGAAGACTTTGGGCATCCTCCATTGATTCCTTGCGACAATATGACGAAGCAGTGATGACAGCATATCCTAGCCATCCGCTGGGGTGGAGCAATGACGCTTGATTCTATGCGCCATTTGAGTGCCACCAGACTCAGCTTGAATCTTCATCGGATAGGTGCCAGAGAATTTGGAATCTTCGATGAGCGCTTGACCAAGTTCATTGATCAGGTCGAGGCTGATGTTCTGCTTAACCTATATCCTAGATTTCCTGCGGATAGACGAGGCCGATGGCGGCTCGAGCGATGTCGAGAATTCGAAGCATCTGGCGCGACATGTCGAATGTCATTATCGGACTCTCTGTTTGATCGTTCCGTAACAGATTGCAAAAATGATCAGTTTCATAATTGAAACCCGTAGACACTATGGGTTCTTCAAGCTGAATGGTGCGACCATCAAGATAACGAATCGTGGCCTGAACAGGGTTCCACCAATTGGCTGAAATGGCTACATTCCCGAGAGGTCCAAGAAGTAAAGCGTCTCCGTACCCGTGGAGTCCAAGTCCGCAATAGAGTTGGGAAGTCCCATATAAATGCCTAGTCTGAAGACTCGCAAATGTATCGATCCCTGTTTCTCCGATTCGGCCGAGTGTATCTACCCGCTCTACGGGGCCGAGCCAGTCAAGGGCGAGAAATGCCTCGTAGGGGGCAATACCGAGCAGACTTCCACCTCCAAGATTCACATCGTAGATTGGGTGTTGGCGTGGAATATTTGCGAGCGAGGAGCCTGCACGGACAAAGCCAATTTGGCCGATCGGGTCTTCCATGAGCTGTTGATGAAGTCTGCGATAGAGAGGGAAAAACGGGGTCTTCATCGCCTCCATGAAGAGTAGACCGCTCCTCTTCGCTGCGAGCACTACTTCTTCCAGTTGTTTTTCGTTGAGCATAGACGGTTTTTCGCAAAGAACATGCTTCCCAGCTGCGAGCGCGGCGAGGGCAAACGCATAATGAGTGTCGGGGTGGGTAGCAATATAAACAGCATCAATTGGAGCAGCCAGGAGCCCTTCAAGAGTTTGAACTGGGGTCCCTCCGTGATGTGCTGCAAAGGCCTCTGCTGCAAATAATCTCCTCGTCCATATGGACGCGAGTTCCGCTCTGTAAACGTGCTTCAGGCCAAGCGCAAAACGCCTTGACGTATCACCAGCACCGATCAATCCCCACCGAATCACCTTCGTCATGCCTGTCCTCTTTACTACCTGATTCCCTTGCGAGCGTAACCCTATTCTGTGGAATCTCCTCCGTCAGGGCACCGGGGTCGTCTTGCCGTTCGCAACCGCGAACTCGATCTGGCGCAGCAAACTTACAATCTGCTCATGCGTATACTTCTCTCCTTTGGCTATATGCCAAATTAGCATGCCCAGCAGGTAAGCTGGATGCAAGATGAGGTAGAAGTGTTCTCTGAAGTGGAGACGAAATTTCCTGTGAAAAAACTATGTGAAACGTTGAACCGCAGGTCATTTCTGACGTCTTCTGGCCTCGTCGCGGGAGCCGCGGTGATGGGCACTGGGAGTGCGGAAGCGGCGGAGTCTTCGATTGAGGCTCTCTCTCCTTCCACCACAACGGGAGGCCCGGTCTCGCTTGTCAATCTAATACTGAAAGTGTTTCGCATCTGCCGTCGCGTGTGCATCTCGGCAAAGGTAGTGTCCTTTATTTTGTGTGCACTGAGCAGTTTACCGAACGCCGCGGCCGCGCAGACATCTCCTTCGGTGCAGGCCAGGCTGGCCATGGTCGTCCCTTTCATTGGGACCGGGCCGGACGGCCATACCTTTCCAGGTGCGACGGTGCCGTTCGGCATGGTGCAACTGTCTCCCGACACGGAGATTCGCCCCTTCAAACAGAGTTACAAGTGGGCATCCGGATATCGCTATGAGGACACAACGATCCTCGGCTTCTCGCACACGCACTTCTCTGGGAGCGGACACTCCGATCTCGGCGACGTACTGATCCAGCCAATCTCCGGCGAGGTGCAGCTTGAGCCTGGTGACGTCGAGAAGCCTGGGTCCGGCTATCGTTCCCGATTCAGTCATAAGCAGGAACGGGCGGAGCCTGGTTACTACGCGGTGGATTTGCTAGATTACGGGATTCATGCCGAGTTGACGGCGAGTGCCCGTGTAGGTGTTCACCGATATAGCTACCCTGCTGGCAAGCCGGCGCATGTTCTTGTCGATCTTCGTTCTTCGATCTATAACTACCCAGGCAAGGTGCTCTGGTCGCGGCTGCGCATTCACAACGACGGCACGGTAACAGGTATGCGCGAAACACGCGGCTGGGCGCCAGGACGTCAACTCTACTTCGCGATGCGCTTTTCACAAGCTACGCAACAGCACAGCTTGTATGACCGCGAACCGCTGCCAATCGAATATCACGGGTTTAAGACCCCCGGCACCACGCCGAAGAATACACAAGCGATCGAGGGCCGGGGCATCGTCGCGGTGTTCGATTTTGAGCCGCAAGCGCAGCCTCTTGTGGTGAAGGTCGCGCTCTCGCCCGTGAGCGAAGACAGTGCGATCGCGAATATGGATGCCGAGGTATCTGGCTTCGACTTTGACGCAGTGCGTGCTGCAGCGACGGCTGCATGGTCAAAAGAACTGCAACGAATGGACGTCATAGCGCCGCTGGCCGTGCAGAAAAACCTGTACACGGCGATGTACCATGCGCTGTTGTCGCCCAACTTGAGCATGGATGTAGACGGCGGTTATCGCGGCCCGGACAATCAGGTTCACCATGCCGCAGGTTTCCATTTCGTTTCGAACCTGAGCTTGTGGGACACGTATCGCGCGGAGCAGCCGCTGATGACAATGCTTGAGCCGGAGGAGCGCACCAGCGATTTAGTGAACTCCATGTTGGCTTCGCGGCGGGAGAGCCAGTTCGGCATTCTGCCCATCTGGCAGGAGCAAGGGCTGGAGACCTGGTGCATGATTGGCTACCACGCGGTACCAGAGATAGCCGATGCCTACATGAAGGGCATCCGTGGATTCGACGCCGACGAAGCACTCCGTGCTGTCGTAGCGAGCGCCACCTATGGTCCGTATGGCAGCCTGGATGACTACATGCGGCTCGGCTATGTACCGGTAGACCATGATGATGAGGCTGCCTCGAAGACCATGGAGTATGCCTTCGACGATTGGACGATCGCCCGCATGGCGGGAGCGATGAAACAAGCAGAGGCGTCCGACGCATTCACCAAACGAGCGACCAACTGGCGCAACAACTTCAACACCAAAGATGGCTTCGTAGAGCCACGCCTGGCCAATGGCGCGTATCGCATTCCATTTGATCCGGCTCGGGCGGGAGCTGGCAGCGGCTTCACAGAAGGCAACGCCTGGCAATACTCGTGGTATCAGCCGCAAGATGTTCAAGGCCTGATCGACCTGCTTGGAGGGAAGCAGCAACTTATTGCGAAGCTCGACGCTATGTTCGACGCCAAGGTCGATCCGCATCAGTATGCCGAGGTCGAGGACATCAGTGGCATGATCGGACAATACATTCACGGCAACGAACCGAGTCATCACCTTGCCTACCTTTACGACTACGCAGGTGAACCCGCACGCACACAGGATAGGCTGCGCCAGATTGTGGAGTCGCAGTATCGGCCCACACCAGACGGTCTCGTAGGAAACGATGATCTTGGACAGATGTCTGCTTGGCTGATCTTTACGTCGTTGGGATTTTACCCTGTTGCGCCTGGTTCGAATGAATATGTAATCGGACGTCCATTCGTAGACGAAGCTACGCTCCACCTTCCGAACGGAAAGACGTTCAAAGTAATCGCTGAGAATCTGAGTTCGTCGAACGCATTCATCAAATCAGTCACATTAAATGGTGAGCCGCTCTCACGCATGTATGTCCGGCATGAAGAGCTCATGATAGGGGGCGAACTTCACTTCTTGATGAGCACCAAAGCTGAAGCAACGTGGTCGATGCAGCGTCTTGAGGTTCCTTACTCCATGACCCCGGTACATTGATCACGAGTCCATGGGCTGAAGAGGGCGAAAGATGTTTCGACAGCTTTGTCGATTCATTCCAAGCACTCCAGGATGGGATTGCTGAAACTTCGAACTGAGCACCAATCCACAATTAAAACGCCCGCAGCAACTCCCTCGCCAATATCATCAGGACAGGCCTGACCTTGGTCCGCAGGAATTCTCTTAGATGTGGATCAAAGCCTTATAGAGTTCGTCAAGAACCGCCTGCAGATGCTGTTTGGGCATTAACTCCGGACGGAAGTGGCTTTCAAGATTGACCGCACTCAGAATGGCGCCCAAAATACTTCATCGCACGACAGGGCCAGGTTCACCGTAATACTCTTACGGCTCATACGAACCACGCCAACCCGTTTTTCGAGCGGCAACTGCAGGGCATGATGCAGAATTTCATCGCGATGGGTGCCAGTCAGGCTGAAGCGTCGCATCGCGCGCTGGCGCAAATTTCTGGACAGGTCGACCTGCAGTCGAATGTACTCAGCTTCGCGAGTTCCTTCTGGGTTCTTGGCTTCTTGATCTTGTTCCTCATACCGCTTCCCTTTATGATGCGCCGGCCCAGCCCAGAGGAAGCAAGGGAGACTGCAGCCATGCACTGACAAGCCGAGTGATGTGTCATTCAAGCCGCAGTCCAGAAGCAGACCGCAATTCCGTACTGAAGGCCTAAGTCAACTGAACGGATAATCGATGAGGAAATTAAGATGAGCACTTGCGCCCCGGGACGTCGGCCTGGATTATGACGCGGTCACTTCATCCACGGCCCGCAATGCGTTGAGCGTTCGCGGATAGCCGATGAATGGAAGCAACTGCGTCAAAACATCGATCAACCGTGCGCGATCGTTACCGACATTGAGATTTGCAACTACATGGCCTTTGACCTGCGGCTCGCATCCACCGAGCGCGACGAGCAAGCTGAAGGTGATCAGTTCGCGAGTAGACACGTCAAGGCCAGTACGCGTGTAGTGATCGCCGAAGCAGTTGGCCGACAGGTAGTGCTGGATGTGCTGCTGGTCTGCGGGCGCGGAAGCGTACAGCTTTTCGACGGTGTCGCTGCCGATAATCTCCTTCTGAACCGCGAGGCCCTTCTCCGCGCGAGTCTCTGGCGTGGTTGTGGACTGTCCCGGCAGGGGCAACTCAACTCCTCGTTCCGTGAGAACTTCGTTGGTGGCGTGGATGAAGTCAAAGGCCTTTGCGATCCCTACGTACGGCACCGCCTGATAAAGGATCTCCTTCGCCTCCACCGGAGTGACTCCGACATTGAGGGCGGCTCCAAGCATGGCGCGGTATTCGCGAACGGCTTGGCAGGAAATGATCGCGGCAAGCTGAACCATCAAACGGGTTCGCGTGTCCAGATTGCCGTGTTGAAGTACCTCGTCAAAGGCGAAGTTGTCGAACATTTCTATGAGTTCCGGGTCAGTCACCGCCAGCGTCGAGACGTGATCGGGAAAGAGTTCGTCGTGATTTTTCTGAGCGCGCTCATTGGGAGCCATACTTTCTCCTTATCGCTTGTCGCGCAATCATTTCTGCGCTTACGCGCGCCGGTACTGCTCGTCCGCCACTTTCTCCATCCATTCGACCGCACTGCCATTCAGCCTTTCTGCAATGGCGATGTGAGTCATTGCGGTCGTCTGAGTGGCTCCATGCCAGTGCTTCTCGTTCGGGGCAAACCAGATGACATCACCTGGCCGGATCTCTTCGATCTGACCACCTTCGTGCTGGGCCCAACCACAACCTGCTGTGACGATCAGCGTTTGACCGAGAGGGTGTGTATGCCACGCAGTGCGAGCACCGGGCTCGAAGGTCACAACGGCACCGCTAACGCGTGCTGGATCGGATGCCTGAAACGGTTGATCGATACGTACACTGCCGGTGAACCACTCTGAAGGTCCCTGATTCGACGGCTGCGAACCGATTCGTTTGATTTCCACTTTTTTCTCCTTCGCTCCAGCTATGTAGCGACAACCCGCCGGTCTAGTAGTAGACGCTTGTTTAATTGATAGTAAGGGTTGCCTCGTGATGGGCAACCCTTTGCATCGCAAATTGCTCAACGACCGACTCGCTGCTGCAGATGCTGCGGATATCGAGCGCCCTGCACCTCGATTGCGGAGACAGCGTCTTCGATCGTTCGAAGATCATCTAGTGTCAGTTCGACAGCAGCTGCTCCCATATTTTCCTCAAGACGATTGATCTTCGTAGTGCCCGGAATCGGCACGATCCACGGCTTCTGCGCAAGCAACCAGGCGAGTGCAATCTGCGCGCGGGTCACGGCCTTTTGCTCTGCAATGTCGCCGAGAACATCCACTAGTCGCTGGTTCGCTTTGCGTGCCTCCGCAGCGAACCGTGGGACGACATTGCGGAAATCCGTGCTGTCAAACGTCGTGTTCTCATTGATGGCGCCAGTGAGGAAGCCCTTGCCAAGAGGGCTGAAGGGGACAAAGCCGATGCCAAGCTCCTCGAGCGTCGGCAGGATCTCCTTCTCCGGCTCCCGCCACCATAGCGAATATTCGCTCTGAAGCGCCGTCACGGGCTGAACGGCATGAGCGCGCCGGATAGTCTCTGCACCGGCCTCGGACAGGCCGAAGTGCTTGACCTTGCCTTCCGCGATCAGGTCCTTCACCGTGCCGGCGACATCCTCGATGGGAACGTTCGGGTCGACGCGGTGCTGATAGAACAGATCGATCACATCGGTTTTCAGGCGCGTGAGCGCCGCTTCAGCGACCTCGCGGATGTGTTCCGGCTTGCTGTTGAGTCCAAGGTCGACCTTACCGCCTTCGAAACCGAACTTCGTTGCAATGACCACCTTGTCTCGAACCGACGCGAGTGCCTCGCCAACAAGCTTTTCGTTTTCGTAAGGTCCGTAGGCTTCAGCGGTGTCGAAGAAGGTAACACCTCCGTCGTAGGCGGCCAGGATCACCTTGATCGCTTGTTCTTTATCTGTTGCAGGGCCATAGCCGTAGCTCAGTCCCATGCAGCCAAAGCCCAGAGCCGAAACCTCAAGGCCACTCTTTCCCAATGTGCGCTTTTGCATCGCTTCTCCTTTTTCAAACATCATCCGAGAGTGCCTACACAGCGCGTCTCAGCGGGTTATCCAGATTTCTTTGGTTAGGAACTTTATGCACGCCAAGGCTGTGGCGAACTTCGAGGCCCGACGTCGTCGTCAGTTGCACGAACTGCGGCTTAGCCGCCTAGTTGGGCCGTGAGTCGTTCGAGGAAGTGGTTGGTCGATTAGCTTCCCTCCAGTGCTTCGGGGGCATACCTTCCCAAGTGCGAAACGCCCTCGCAAAGGAGTTGGCATCTTCATAGCCAAGAAGGTATGCAGCCTCTGCTAATTCGAGGACAGAGTTGCCGAGGTAATACCGCGCCATCTGATGGCGAGCTTCATCGAGAACCCGTTGATAGCTGGAACCCGAGTCCTGAAGACGTCTCTGCAGCGTGCGTGAGCTCATGTGCAAGTCACGCGCGATATCTTCGACAACCGGTCGATGCCCCGTAAGCCTTTGCTGAATAGCACCGCGCACGAGCTCGATGAATCTGTCCTCGTCGTTAGAGCGATCCTTTAGCTCCTGCTCGAACTGCGGTGCCAGCATCTCCAGGAGCTCCGCATTCCGAGTCACAAACGAAGATGAAGCATCTTTCGCGCGAAAGATGATGGCATTTCGCGATGCGCCGCAGACCACCGGGCAGCCGAAGTGCCTTTCAAGCACCTTAGTGTGTGAACGCATCTGTACAAGTTCCACGCGCACCGGTGTGATGCGCGTCCCGGTGCCCTGCCGGGCGATGGTTAGCACCCAGGCGAAGCAGTGCTCCACCAGCACCGCAGGCTCTACGTCCACAGCCAGCGACCAGCGGAACTGGATAGACCACTCATCGTTGCTTGTTTCATGCAGAATCTCTTCCGGCGCGGACAACTTCTTGTACCGCGCCATGTGATCGATTGCTGCACCGAAGCTCTCCGTTGACAGAGCGGCGATGCCCATCGGATGAAAGCGTGTAATGCTGCTCTCTGTCCCGAGCTTCAGGCCGATGGACGAATCCTTGCTGACTTCGCCGATGGCGTGCCAGAGAGCGAATAGCTCCTTCGTGGTGACAAGAATACGGGTTTGTTTGAAGAGGTCCTGCGGGAGCCCAGCCCTGCGAAGAACTGCAGAGACGAGGACTCCCGCTTCTTCCAACCTCAGACGGAGACTGCCAGGAACTCGAAAGTGTTTGACCATGGTTTTACTCAGATTTGAGAGAAGCCATGCCGATGGAGAAGCGGTACTTCACATCGGCCTTAAGCAGTCTCTCGTAAGCCTCATTGATTTGTTGGATGGCGATAACTTCGACGTCGGACGTGATGTTATGCTTTCCGCAGAAATTCAGCATCTCCTGAGTTTCTGCGATGCCACCGATCGGAGAACCGGACACACTACGACGCCCAAAGATCAGCCCAAACGAACTGAGGCTCAGCGGCTTTTCAGGCGCACCGACGAGCGTCATGTTGCCGTCGCGGGTAAGCAAGTTGATGTAGGCGTTGATATTGTGATCCGCGGAGACGCAATCCAGAATGAAGTCAAAGCTGCCAACATGCTTCTGCATTTCATCTGCGTTCTTCGAGATGACAACTTCATCCGCGCCAAGACGCCTGGCATCTTCCACCTTGCTCGGCGAGGTGGTGAACACAACGGTGTGGGCTCCAAGAGCATGCGCAAACTTCACGCCCATGTGGCCCAACCCGCCCAGCCCGACGATGCCGACCTTCTTGCCTGTCGTGACGCCCCAATGGCGCATGGGCGAATATGTCGTAATCCCGGCACAGAGAAGGGGCGCGACGCCGGCAAGGTTCAGATTGGAAGGGATGTGGAGCACAAACCGCTCGTCCACAACGATGCTGTCGGAGTACCCGCTGTACGTGACGCCACCGAGGTGCTTGTCAGGTGCGCCATAGGTCCAAACTTGATTGGGGCAAAACTGCTCCAGCCCGGAATTACATTCGGGGCAGGTGCCGTCTGAATCCACCAGGCATCCCACACCGGCAAGATCTCCAGCCTTGAACTTTGTGACCGCAGAGCCGACGTTGGTGACGCGCCCGACTATTTCGTGACCCGGAACACACGGATAGACAGTGGCCATAACACTACTCCATTCATTGCGAGCCATGTGCAGGTCCGAATGACAAATCCCGCAGAATAGAATTTCAATCCGCACGTCGTTCTCGCTAAGATCGCGCCGCGCGATCACGGTGGGGGCGAGCGGCGATGTAGGACTAATAGTCGAATATGCTTTTGCGTTGAACATGTTTCTAAGTTAGAACTCCTTTGACCGTTCTGCCCAGCAAAGGACGCCATAAACCCTGCAAAGGACGCCAATCTGGATCAGTACTTAGACTATGATCTTTCTGGGGTTGCGCCTGAATCTTGAATGACATCCGGCAGATTTCCACATTACGTTTGCTTACCTATTCGGACTCGCCCCAGCTTGGGATGGGACTCTGTAGACGCTAACCACTGTCGCCTCTGTGTCAGGCCGGAAGCGTTGCTTGAGACAATCTAATTCTGCGCCGCGGAGAGGTGGAAGTTCGTCACCACCTGGAGAGCAACGGTGTGGTCATTTTTGTGCGAGTCGTTCGGATAGTAATAGTACTCATACCCCAGCTTGATGAGCTGGAACCGGTTCGGTCTATATCCCGCCGCAACCTCGAGGCTAAACTCATCGGTCGACGCGCTCGAGGTCGTATACCCTCCTCGCACCGCCCCATACCATCGTGGCGTCAGTCCCCGTTTCACCTCGGCGTACATCGCCTGCTCGTGAAACGTAGGAATCAGCTTGTAAGGCATCGTGAACTTCTGCCACTCGCCAAACACGTTCCAATGCCCGCGCGCCCAGGTAACATCCGCCCCCACTGCGTTGGCCGGCAACGTACTCGGATTCGCCTCACCCCGAAAGAAGTAGGGGTACTTCCTGTCGAGATACGGTCCGCGATACGCCGAAACCCCCACGCGAAATCCCTGCCTTATCGTGTAACCGCCACCCCCGGCCCAATTCCCATACTGGTCGTGCGCGAAGATGCTTCTGGGATTCGCCGGAGACGAATTCGCAAACTGCACTCGACCGTCCCACCTCCCGCGCACCCCATCCACCTGTGCACCGGCCACCCCCAGGCTCGACACCGGTCCGTAGTACCCATAGGGCGGTGGCATATCGATCAGCGCATTCTCCGCATCGTCATAGCGGAGCGGAAACGACCCGAACGCGGTCGAGAGTTGCCCGAGCCGGACCAGCAGCGATCCCTTGTCCGACACCCGCGAGTAGTTGGCAGTCGCCTGCAGAACGTATCCCTTCACGCCGTACCCAGTCGTCGTGAACGAATCGTAAAAGTAGGGCCGGGAATTGAGCTGCAGCGCTCCCGTAATCGTCCAGTGGTCGCTGATCTTCCACGTTGGATAGAACACCGATCGGAATCCGCCCGTCACCGGCGACCCGTATCTTGGCTCTCCTGTAAGCAAACTCGACGCTGCGGCCTCACCGCTCAGCGTGACCCGCAGATCGAGCCCCGACGCAGCCTCCTGCGCGTTCAGCCCCTGCGACCACAGCACACCGCTCAGCGCCCAAAGAAGAGCGAACCGTCTCATCCAGCCTCCACCGGTGCCAGGCTGCCGACTTCTCCGCTCGCATCCAGCCGCACCGGCAGCCAGCTCAACACCTCGCGAGGCAGACTCGCGAACACCTCGACAATCTCCGGATCGTACTGCGTCCCCGCATGCTTCTGCAGGATCAGTAGGGCCCGCTCGCGCGTCATGCCCCGTCGGTACGATCGGTCCGACGTCATGGCGTCATAAGCATCCGCCACGTGAATAATCCGCGCGTCCATCGGTATCTCGTCCGCGCTCTTTCCCATCGGATAGCCCGTTCCGTCCCAGTTCTCGTGGTGCAGCGCGACCGCATCCAGGTACGGAGAGAACCCCTCCACACCCTCCAGGATCCGACGCCCGATCAGCGGATGATCCTTGACGATCGCGAACTCCTCGTCCGTCAGATCGCCCGGCTTCTGCAGCAGCCGGTCGGCCATACCGATCTTGCCAATATCGTGCAGCAGCGCCCCGATCCGAATCCTCTCGATATGTTCGGAGCTCAGATGCATCGCGCGCGCAATCGCACACGACAGCTCGCTCACCCGCCAACTGTGGCCCGACGTATAGCGGTCGCGGGCGTCTAGCGCGTTCGCCAGCGAGCCCACAAACTCCGTGTACGCACTCTCCAGCTTTTCGCCCGCCCCCCGCACCGCCACCGCCGCCCGGTTGTAGCTGTCGGCCAGCTCGCGTATTTCCAGCGTCGACGATGGCTTTCCCTCAAACTCCGGCAGCACGCCTGTCCGCACGGCATTGCGCAGATGCGACACCACCGCCGCGATCGGCTCCACAATCGACCGCGATGCTGCCAGGCTGCAAAGTAGCGCCACCAGCACCGAGATCAGCGCAACGCTGATAAACAAGTTGCGCAGTCGAGACTGCACCGGAGCCATCGCCTTGTCCACGTTTTCCAGGCTGCGAAGAACATACCCTCCACCGAACGACTGCATCGGCAGCGAAATCCAGTTCGCTCCGCGCAATCGGAAGTCGCACTCCGGCTGCTCCGCACATCCCTGCAGCATTGCCTCGAGCTCGCCCGAGGGAATATCGCTGATGTTCGACGCAATCACCCGTCCGTTGCGGATCAGCACCGCCGCCGTCGTGAACTCGGAGAAGTCAAAGAACTCGCCGACTGCGAGCGACCCCAGATTCTCCTCGTTCTGGTCGACCGGTATCGAAGCGACCTGAAACGTCCGCCCTCGGTTAATGAGCAGGTCCCCGCGGCCCCGCTCCAGGCTGGCAATCTCCAGCGGGACCAGTGCGCTCACCGTAGCTGCTCCGGTCGCGGCTGGTCGCACCACGCCCGCGATCGGAGCCCCATTCGGCCCCAATACCAGCAGAAAATCGAACCCCATGTGCTCGCCCAGTTCCAGCAACTGGTCTTCGACCGTCCTCCGCGCCGCTTCACTGCCCGGATGACTCACCAGCAGTTGCATCCCCGCCTTCAGCGCGGAGTTCTCTCCTGCCACCTTCAGGAATCGGCTGTTCTGCAGGTTGCTCTTCGCATGCACCCGGGAGATCGCCGTTTGACTCTCCCGCAATGACGTCCGCACCCCGTCCCGCACCGCGCGCTGTACAAACCGCTGAATCATCCAGAAGCTCGCCGACAGCAGAATCGCGAACGGGATGAAACAGATCAGGAAAGCCCGTGTCCGGAATCGCATCTTCATCGGCTCCCCGCAGCGCTGTCCGTCGAATCTTTGCTCGGGGACGCAATCGACCCATCCACATCGATTGGGATAAAGAAGTCCGCCGTTGCATCCTGTCCCGCTCGGACCACGATCGACTTCCTGAAAAAGCCCGCCGACTTGTGCCACGCAACCACCATGTATGTACCCGGAGGAACATCCGGAATCTGATACTGCCCCTCACGGTCAGACCTCGCATACCAGCGGTTCGGAGTCACCACGATCGTCGCCGCCATGTTCGGATGCAGATGGCAGTACACGTCCACGATCCCCGGCTTCGGAAACGCCACTATGCGCGACTCGCCTTTGTCGTAACTGCCCAGGTCGAAAGCCTTGGTCTTCGACAGCGAAAAAATGTTGTGAAAGATCGGGTCCATGTTCGGGAATGACACCGTCGTTCCTACTGGAATCACCACCAGGTCCGGCGAGAACCTGCGGTCCACCTGCTGCACCTGCAACCCTGCGGCCTTGGCCTGCATATTGTCGACCGGCCCCGCACCCTCCAGGTAAATCACGACCCGAGTCCGCTCAAAAGCCAGCGGATCGCTCTCGGAATCGCGTCCCAGCTTCACCGCAGTGCCGCGCTGATACACCGGGACAGCCGCCGTAACGCTCCGCTTGGTCAGCTTTTTCTTGATCAGGATCGTGCCCGTGACATTCTCGCCGCGCGCCGCGTACGGAATAGCGAGGACGGCGACAGTGGCCACGACGCGCAGACACCTGAACCGCATAGCGCAAACAGATCGACCCTTAAGCTCCATCCAACCACCCGTCCCGCAACAAAGTCACGCCATCAAGCGCTCAAAGAGATCAGCGCTCGTACGGCTAACTTCCAGTGTTAGGTGGGATGATTGTTATTGAAATACAACTAACATGGCAGCTTTTCCTTCTCCGTACGATCCAAACCGAACAAAACAGTCACAAATCAGCCCGCAGACTCGCACGCAGCATCTACCGTACCTCCCGTCTGCTGGATACACCCGCGCGAGGTCCTATGCGAATGCGATATCCCGCAGTTGCATGCTCCTAGACGCGGGGGGCGCCTGGGAACGGCTGCTAGGAGCTGTACTGGCCGCTGAGCTTCGCTGCCTGCGGCCTACCTTTGTGCCCGGTTTCTTGCATGGTCGGTGGGCCCTCGGGGTCGAGACGAAGCTCTGCCAGCCCTTCTCATCCCAGTCGAAGACCACCCAAACGCAGTCATCCATTGGGATCCGCGAAAGACGAGCGTACCTTTGGATCCATGCTGCTTTCGCTTCTCAACTTCCGTGGTTGAGAATATTTTCAAGAAGCGGCCGAAATCCTCGACCTTCATCGTTGCGAGTATATTTTTTCTCCTGTGTGATCAGTGTCGTCGTGCTCTTGCGACTTCGTTTCAGATTCAGACTGTAGGACCCTGGTTTGCTTACTTCACGCCTTGCATGCACTCCTTTGGATCAATCATCCCCAGGCTCTTTACAATGTTAAAAACACCGTTCTTCACCTGGGCAATGTACATGTTCATTCGAACGTGATGCTGCCCGGGCACCATTTCAGCTGGACCACCTGGCCCCTCGGCGATCTTTGCGTGGTCCAGTGCCTTGATGACATCATCCTGATTGAGCGAGCCTGCCTCTTTCACAGCAGCCTCCCAGAGCTTCAGACCTCGGTACAGGCCGGAACACGCACTGCCGGCCGTGAACTTGGCATTGCCTGGATAGAGCTTGTCGTACTGATTGATCAGTTCCTTACTGAATGGATCGCTGACGCTCTGGTAGAAGTCGAGGCAACTGTACAGACCCTCCATGTGTGCGGCTGGCACAAAGTTCAGGAGGTTCTCGTCGAAATACGTACAGACCAGGTGTCCACCTCGCTTCGCGAAGCCAGAGTTGTGGAGCTGCTCGAGGAATGGAGTGAGCCCAGGAGGAACGATCGTATTGAATACGACCTCGGCACCGCTGGACATGATCTTTTCAACGGTCTCGCGATAGTCCGTGTGATCGAGGGGGAAGTACTCCTCTCCGATGATCGTGCCACCGTTCGCCGTGACGACTTCACGGACTTTCTTGTTCAGCGTGTGTGGCCAAATATAGTCCGCTGACGGCAAGTAGAATTTCTTCGCCCCCGTTTGTTGCATCACCCAGGGAATGAGAGGTTCAACCTGCTGCGCCGGCACCGGACCGGTACAGAAGATGAGTGGGTCACATTCCTGTCCCTCGTATTGCTCCGGGTAGATGTAGAGCGTCTTGCCCTTCACGACCGCAGGCCCCTTGATAGCCTGCCTGGTGGAGCTATAAATGCCACCGAAGATCACGTCGACGTGATCTTGCTGGACGAGCTTGGCAGCTTTGGCTTCCGCCACACTATCTGTGGTTGCACCGTCCTCCAGGTACAGATCTATCTGTCGCCCGAGCAAGCCACCCTTTGCATTGATGTCATTAACCACCATTTTGGCAAGGTTTGCGTTGGCGATACCCATGAACGAGAGTGGACCCGTCTGGTCTGCGATCACTCCCACCTTGATGGATCGAACGATTGAAGTTGATTCTTTCACGGCATTTCTCCTCGAATAACGGGTGAATTAGCGCTGATCTGCGGCCCGTGACCACCATCGATAAAGGTGATCGGTGTAGCTTGATTTGTACGCCTGCCGTGTGGGTTTGTGCATCGGGAGAGTTCCCTATTTTTACTCAACCGCTTCGTCTCGGTGAATTCGTCGCCACCCTAGCCCTTGCGCAGGACAACGCGTTCGGGCAGCCGCTGAAGTCGCAGCTGCAGTCGTGCCTGCTCGCGACGTGGATATGCGAGGCGGCGGGATTCGAGGAGGTGCTCGACACCGTCTATTGGGTCGCGCTGCTCCGGTATGTTGGCTGCACCGGCGGGACTTGCGGAGCGAGTCACTCGGTCAGCTGCAGATTGGCGGAGTAGGCTTCAGTCCCTACCCCAATTTTAGAATGCCACGGCGCCTTTGCGATCTCCCATCTTGAGATCGTTGACGACGAGCGCGGACCGTGAGGCGCCGAGACGTCCAGCCGCATATTCACGTCGCTCACTGCGACCTGATCCTTCTCCATTCGCCCGGAACCAGATCCACATACGATTCGTATTTTCACTGCTGCACTCGGTGCAGAATAAGAGGGCTACTTGAGGGAAGGCTTAAGGGAGGAAATGATGGATCAGATCCGTCCCGGCGGGGGGCCGATAGCCGGACGGATCGTGATCTCTTTAGGAGGGGGCGGAAAGGGAAAGCCTAGATCCATCGATCGCTGCAGCTCAATCTGATCACCTTTCAAAGTCCCCGAATAGATGCTCTTTCCGGCGCTGAAAGAGATACGTTCACCATCGACTTTGCCTTCCAGAATCGGGACGGGCACATCGTTTCCGCCAAAGAAACCGCCAGCCTCCCCTTCCACGCTTCCTGTCAGATTGCTACCCTCCTGTTGCAAGGTAAAGATCATCTCGCCACTACCCATCAGGAGCGCAAGTAGAAAGGAGCCGCCACTGGCAGCCGGAGTAGGCCTCCACAAGCCGGTGATGCCGGAACCAGTCGGTATCTTGCGTTCCCAAATCGCTACTTGTGGACGAAGTGTTACCCCTGTTGCTGCGATCGTAACGCTAGCGGGAGCAATCCCTGGGGATATCGCCTGAACGGTGATGCCTCCAGCAGTTTTGGTCGACTGAACGAGCGCCATGCAACGACCTGAGAAGGCCTTTCGCGATGTCCCCTTATTCGATTTGTGATTGGTAGGATCGCCATTGCCGACTCCGATCAGTCTTCCTTGGCCGGACACCCGGAACGTCACTTCATTATCGGCGACAGGAATAACTCGACCTTGTGCATCAAGAACTGCGACGTCGAACATAGCCACATCCTCGCCATCGGCGGAGACTATCTGCCGGTCCGCACTAATCATCAATTTTGCAGCAGAACTCGTGGTCTCTCGCTTCGCCGTCATAACCATCTGCCCTTCTTTGAAACCACGCGCCTCAATGGAGCCGGGAGCAAACTTGACGATCCATGCTAAGTGCGAATCTTTTTTCACTTCCTTCGCGCCCAAGCTTGTGCCATTGAGGAACAGTTCAACTCTGTCGACGTTTGAATACACCCAAACGGCGATTTCCTTTCCCTCCATGCCCGGCCAATTCCAATGTGGGAAGACATGCAAAACCGGCTGGCTGGTCCACCATGATTGATAGTAGTAGAAGCTATCTTTGGGGAAGCCGCAGGTATCGATCACACCATACTGAGAGCTAATGTTGGGCCACTGATTCGGCGAGGGTTCACCGCGGTAGTCGAAACCTGTCCACACGAAGCCACCCGAAACCCACGGTCTCGAATTGCAGAATCTCCACCAGCCCTCCGCCGAAGCACGACCTGTCGTGGTGTATGGATCGTACGAACCTACGTACCCTTTAGCAGGGTCCGTAATGTAGATGCCCCGTGTTCCCACGGCGCTGACGACTTCTGTACCGATAACTGGTATTTCCGGATGGGTCTGGTGGTAGGCCTCCGCGGCAGGATCCTGGTAGTTGTAGCCCATGACGTCGCACTCGACCAGGCCGCCGACTCCAATCACTCCAACGGGAGCGATTGACACCGGCCGCGAGCCATCGTGCTCGGTCGCGACTGCTTTCATCGCGGTCAGAATATGCAGGCCCTTTTCCCCGTTGGCCTGACCTTCTTCATTGCCCATCGACCACATGAAAACGCTCGGATGATTGCGGTCGCGGCGCACAAGATCCGCGAATTGGCTCAAGCCTTCAGGATTTGAAGACATCATCCGCGTTTCATCAAACACCAGCATCCCCAACCGGTCACAGGCATCAAGGAGTTCTGGAGTAGGCGGGTTATGCGACGTGCGCAATGCGTTACAACCCATCTCCTGAAGCTTTCTGATTCGGTAGTTGTGTATGGCGTCGGGCAACGCTACACCCACGCCGGCGTGATCCTGATGATTGCAGGTTCCTCTTATCTTGATGGACTTACCATTTAAGAAGAAGCCTTTTTCCGCATCGAATTTTATGGTGCGAATGCCGAACGGCGTTTGATAACGATCAACAACTTCGCCGTTTGCCTCCACCTCTGTCACGAGCTTGTAGAGGTTCCTCTCTTCGAGGGGCCAGAGGATGGGCCGCTTTACAACCACCTCCTGCTCGTAACGTTGTTCTCGTCGGCCGGGAATGGATACTTGCGCTGCGACTGCCTTCCCAACAGCCTGGCCGGAAGGATCAAGAATCGTCGAGATAACGCGAACGCTCTGCGCGCCCTTGCCTTGATTGTTTACGTCGGTGCGGATTGCGAGTGTAGCTTCGCCGGGTCTGACCTGAGCCTGAACAAAAGTGCCCCATTGCTTTACATGAACCGGGTGCGCCTCAACCAACCACACGTGCCGATAAATTCCGGCTCCTTCGTAAAACCATCCGTCGCTCGATGTTGCATCCACGCGAACCAACAACACATTTCTTCCGTCCGGATTCACAAAGTCGGTCACATCGAAACTGAACGGATCATATCCCCCGGTGTGCTTGCCGATATAAAAGTTGTTGAAGACGACCATAGTTTCCCGGTATGAGCCATCGAACTCAATCATGATCCTCTTATCTGCGTCCGCGACTGGAAGCTCGAATACGCGGCGATACCAACCAACACTGGTCGCCGGGTAAGCCCGACCCAATGGGTAATATCCCTTGCTCGAAAGTGCAGGATCATTTTCGAAGGGAAGTTCGACAGCCCAGTCGTGGGGTAGATCCAATGCCCGCCAGTCGCCATCATCGAATGCGAGGGAACCCGCAGGTAGGAAGTTCCCCGCTTTCTGAAAGTTGCCGGCCGTGCCACCCCCAAAGCCAAAGTCTTTTGCTATGTCATTGGCGTTGCCAAAGTGAAAACGCCAGCCGAAGTCTAGTAGAAGGCGTTCGCGACCACCGCCAAGCTGAAAGGATTTGCGACTACCGCTTTCGGGAAGTGGATTGGAAGTCTCTCCTGCGATTTGCATCGCTGTGGCAAATGGAGCTAGTCCAGTGGTCGCGGCTGCCACCGATGCCAGCAGGCCAGACTTAAACAGTTCACGACGTGAAAAACGGCTTCATGAGAATTGCTCCAGATTGTACTTTCGGTCACGCGATTTCTATTCGAATCACAGTCCCATATGTAAACAGTTTCAAGCCGGGAATGACAATAAAATTCTGCTACTTACACGACGAATTTGAGGGTACACCTTCAATGTAGTCTGGGCGAGTTCGGGACCTATCACCCACGTACAGCTTTGCATGGGGGCGCTTCCTGGGAGAGCAGGAATAGGGGTAAGCGTTGAAAGTGTCCAACGCCTGCCCCCGTCTGCCTCCGTAATGCGAATCACCGGGTTTATTGCTCTTTGGGGGAAGCGCGGTACGCGTGGAATTCGGTACAGGCAGGCACAACACAAGCCTGACCCACGATCTCCCCAGCATCATTCAGTGCTTCGGCATTCAGCAGATGCAATGTGGAGTCGGCAGGGATGAGTGTGTTGAGGTCAGTGATTACTTTGTCTTTCCATACAAAGGCGGTCGAGCCTGTTCCATCGATAGAAAACCCAACTACTTCCTCTCGATTGTTAATAGTGTGGCAGCAACCGGCGATGGTTGCGAAGGCTCCAGGCAACGTTCCGAGATCCTGCATCCCCGTTGACTTCGTCCAGAAGAACGAGTGAACGGTGCCATCCGTATATTGCGAGGTCCCGACGACTTCCCGAGGTCGTTGATGCTCGTCGCAGCATTGAACATCGTATTGTTGAAGGCCTATAGCGGTGGGTGGAAGTCTCTCTTTTCGAGCGGCCCTACCGCCGCCCTGCCGCTCTTCCAGCGCGCCATTGAGATTGATCCCAAGTTTGCGATGGGCTATGCCATGGTGGGCCGCATGTACGCGGACATCGGCGAGTCTGTTCTCTCCGCGCAGAATACCGCCAAAGCGTACGAGTTGCGCGATCGCGCCAGTGACCGCGAGAAGTTGTTCATTACTGCCTCCTACGATCTGCAAGTGACCGGAAATCTCGAGAAGGTGCAAGAGGTTTGCGAATTGTGGTCGCGTACTTATCCGCGTGACCCCGTTCCGCATGGCTGATGGCCATGCTGGTTGTAGCTTCGGGTCAGTATGAGAAGTCTGGCAAAGAAGCCAAAAGGTCGATCGAACTTGATCCGGATTTCGCTCCGGGATACATGAATCTTGGCTCCAGTCTTATTTCCCTGAACCGTCTTGATGACGCCGAAAAGACGGTTCAGCAGGCTTCCGGGCGCATGCCTGAGATTCCTGAATTCTTGATCCTGAGTTACGAGATCGCATTCTTGAAGAATGACAATGCGGCGATGGAGCGAATCCTGGCCGCAGGGCAGGGAAGGCTAGGAGCCGAAGACTGGCTAACAGGGGAAGCAGCCTACGCGCAGGCGTATCTCGGTCATTTGCGACAAGCGAGAACGTTGTCAACGCGCGCCGAAGACCTGGCTGTACAGGGCGGCCAGCGAGAGCGGGCCGCCCAGCATGAGGCAGGAGCAGCAGCACGGGAAGCTTTCCTGGGTAACGCGCCTGAGGCACGGCGCAGTGCGTTGGCGGCGCTTCAGCTCTCGACCGGACGCGATGTGGAGTATGGCGCCGCATTCGCATTGGCTTTGTCGGGTGAAGCGATCCAGTCTCAAAACTTCGCCAATGATCTGGAGAAGCGCTTTCCGGAAGATACTTTGGTGAAGTTCAGTTACTTGCCAACGCTGCGAGCTTTTCTCGCACTGGATCACCAAAACCCCGCGCAAGCTGTAGAACTGCTGCAGACCGCGGCTCCCTACGATTTGGGCTGGCCCGGCTCCAACTCGGTTGGCTTTGTCGGAGCGCTGTATCCGATCTATGTGCGAGGCGAAGCCTATCTGGCCGAAAAACGAGGGGTTGAAGCCGCTGCCGAGTTCCAAAAAATTCTAGGGTTACGTGGAATCGTCGTCAGCGCCACGGCACCGGAGGCCGTCTACTATGGCGAAGAGTAGGTGACGTCATCCGCGTCAATATCAACGGCCTCTCCCGGGGCTAGTCCGACTATCTCTTTCGCAGCGACGAAAACCTTCGTCGGCGACATCATGTCCATGTCGACTGATGAATCGCCGGAACCAGCCGCGGCGAAAAGGAGCAGTCTGCCCACGCTATGGAGGGGAACGATGTCCATTTCAGTGATGGATTCTGAGTCCAACGTGATTTTACTGACGAATGATATATATGTGAGCGGCGTCACAGAAATTGGAGCGACTTCCCCATATAAAGAAACTGGCTGGCGGTCTTCCGATACTCCACTACAGCTTTCGAAGCGGGCGTGAGATGGAGATACCCATTCTCTTGTTTGGCGTGAAAGTCATGGCTGCACGGTCGATCTTTCTCCAGCGAACATCCTGCTGTTTTGAGCAAGGCGTCACTCGAGATGTATTGGAGCGTTGAGACCATGATTGTTTTTGCTTTTGCCGATCACGAGCACATGCTTGACACTCTGCAGCCGACCAAGCAAAGGGGAAAATTTGATATCGGCCGATTCGCAAATGGGGAACTGTTCATCAGCGTCCGGACGCCGGTCCGAATGGAGCATTGTGTGGTGCTCGGTTCGGTGGCACCTCCTGATGAGCGACTCCTCTCCCTGTCGTTGCTGTCCCATACGCTGAAAAAAGACGGATCCTGGAAGGTAACAGCATTCCTTCCTTATCTTGCGTATAGCCGTCAGGACAAGGAGAAGCCGGGAGAAAGTCTTGCGGCTGCCTGGGTCGGTTCTATGCTTCAGGCTTCGGATGTCGATGAAGTACTTACAATCGACGTCCACAGCGAACGCGATAAGCAGTTGTTTCCTATCCCACTGGTTTCAACTTTTCCAGTGGAGATCTTCGCAAATGCAGTCACGAAGTACCAACTCACTGATGCGACGATCGTTGCACCCGACCATGGGGCCATACCGCGCTGCAAGGCGGTCAGCGAAGCTCTGGGCAGGCCGATAATAGGCATTCCTTATTTCCAGAAGCAACGAGATGAAAAAGGAATTAAGCACTCAGACCTGTTTGGCAGCATAGGACCGCGGGTGCTGATTATCGACGACATTCTCGATACCGGAGCAACACTGGTCTCAGCTTGCGAAAAACTGCTGCAAGCCGGCGCCTCGGAGATATACATCATGGTGACACACGGCTTATTCACGGGAACCGACTGGAAGGATTTATGGTCACTCAAAGTCCAGCGGATCTTTTGTACCGGTACGGTTCCGGCAACAAAGGATATTTTGGATGAGTGCCGGATTACTACTTTGCCGATTGGACCACTGCTGGAACACATGCTCTCATACACGACATTACCGCAACCCGTTAGCTGACAGGAAGCCTTGCCCAAGGTCGCGACTTGAGGATGAAGCCATGACAATTCAACCTACATCCGCGAAGCAAGAGACGCTACAGATACTGATCGTAGGCGACTGCATGATGGGGCGCGGAGTGGACCAGGCACTGAAACGGTACCCGCCGGAGTTTCCGTGGGGAGACACATTGCCTCTGTTTCACAGCGCTGACGTGCGCATCTGTAACCTCGAATGCGTCTTGTCTGACCGGGGAGAACCCTGGTCAGAATATGAGAAGGCGTTCCATTTTCGCTCAGCAGCTAAGAACATAGCGTCACTTACCGCTGCGGGGATTAACTTGGTTTCTATTGCGAACAATCATGTTCTGGATTATGGCTATGATGCACTTCTGCAAATGTTAGAGGTGCTGGACCAGGCAAGAATCATCCACAGCGGCGCAGGTGCCAACTTGACCCAGGCCTCTCAGATCGCCAGATATCAAATCCACGGCTGGCGCCTGGGTCTGCTTGCTTTTACCGACAACGAAGCGCCTTGGGAAGCTACGTCTCAGCGCTCTGGCACCTTCTACATGCCGGTAACTCCTCAAGACCCACGCGCCCAACGTCTGCTGGATATTGTCCGCGGACGCACCGATCTGGATGTGCTGATCGTATCGGCTCACTGGGGATCGAATTGGGGCTACGCGCCTCCGGAAGAGCACATTCAGTTTGCCCATGCACTCGTTGACGCGGGAGCAGATATTGTTTTTGGGCATTCAAGTCATGTCTTCAGAGGCATCGAGTTCTATAAGAACCGCCCGATCCTATATAGCGCGGGGAACTTCGTTGACGACTATGCGATAGATCCCGTCGAACGGAACGACCAATCCTTTATTTTCCTGGTGGAATTGAATGAGAAGGACGGCCCAACATGCCTGCGCTTGCATCCGACAATGATTGAGTACTGTCAGGCGCGCCTTGCCCGCGAAACCGAAGCGAAAAGCATCGCCGATAAAATGCAGAAATTATGTATCCCTCTTGGCACACTGACGCGTTGGGATCAGGAACAGCGACTCCTCGAAGTTGGTGCAAATATTGCAGAAATGAGGTCCCGGCGGTAATGGCGTACAGAAGGAGAAGCCGGCCGCCCAAGCCTGCGGCGCCAGCCTCCTAACCGCCGAATAAGCCCTGATTCTCCTTGCTCTGCCGCTCGCCGTCCCGCCTGCGAGCGTTTTCACAACCTCGATCATGCCTCTTGATTCCTTCGCGAGTGTGACAGCGCTCACAGCTACTATTCGCACTAAGCCAATACACTCTCCGATATCTGCTCTCTTCGGCAGGTATCGGAGAGTATTTATGAACCCAACCGATGTAACGACAAAATTCCCTTTGCAAATCACATTTCGGAATATGGAGGCGCTGCCTGTTGCCGAGCAATGGATCCAATCGGAAGCCTTAAAACTTGAGGCCTTCTATAAGCGAATCATGGGCTGCCGGGTAGCGGTTGAACGTCCGCTGAGCCATCAGGAAGGTAGTCCATACCACGTTCGCATCGATCTGACCTTGCCGGGCGGGGAACTCGTGATCAAGCACGAGCCCAGCCTGGCGACCGGGGCACGACGGCTCGGCGAAGCTGAGATCACGAAGCATCTGGAGGCGCGGCCGCATAGGAACCTTCATCAAGCCATCAATAACGCTTTCAAGGCCGCGGGCCGCCGCTTACAGGACTACGCCCGCCGTCAACATGGCGATGTGAAACATCGCGAAATGCCTTCAGTGGCGAAGGTCACCCAGCTATTTCAGGACAAAGACTACGGTTTCCTTGTAACACCGGACGGGCGTGAAATTTATTTTCATAAAGATAGCCTACTCAACCAGGCCTTCGATCGCCTCACAGTTGGGACAAGCGTCACTTTTGCCGAAGAGCAAGGAGACAAGGGTCCCCAAGCCAGTAGTGTATGGATCGTGGCCAAGCAGGGCACTCGGCGAGTTACGAAGCAACCGGCAGCCTGAACGTTCATTTCTGCGCGTTAGGCAGGCTCGGCTCATGAGTGAGCACGACTCCAAGTTTGGCGGTCACGTGGGAACGCGAGGATGGTGGTTGTATGTTTCGTGACAGAGTTGACGCAGGCAAGCAGTTAGCAAAAAGGCTCGCAAGCTATGCGAATCGAAAAGATGTATTGATACTCGGTATCCCCAGAGGCGGGGTGCCGGTTGCATTCGAAGTCGCGCAGGCGCTTCACGCACCGCTCGATATCCTGCTGGTCCGCAAGCTCGGAACACCGGGACAACGAGAACTCGCGATGGGAGCAATTGCCAGCGGTGGAGTCCGCATCCTCGATCAGCAACTGATCGCCAGCTTCGGAATTACCGAAGAACAAGTTGCCGAAACAATTGCGACTCAGGAAGCTGAGCTGCAACGGCGCGAGCAAATGTATCGTGGCGTCCGGCCAGATATCTCTGTCCAGGGAAAGAACGCCATTCTTGTGGATGATGGAATAGCCACCGGCTCGAGCATGCTTGCGGCAATAAGTGCCTTGCGAACGCTCCAACCGAAAAGAATCGTGGTGGCTGTACCGGTAGCGCCATCCGATGCAGAGGAGCAAATCAAGAGGGTAGCTGATGAATTTGTTTGTTTGGACAAGCCCGAGTTTTTCGTTGGCGTCGGTCAGTTCTACCAGGACTTCTCGCAGACTGAAGACTCTGACGTCAGCTCGCTCCTTGAGAGAGCTGCGAAAACACTTTTAGCTTCACACAAACTGTGATCAGTTTTAACTAGTCGCTCATCGTTAAACCGCGAACCTCACAGTCCTAAAAATAACTCAAGGGAAACTCCAAGCCTTGTCGAAGGGTGACCTTCGGCTCCCAACCTAGAAGCGTCTTCGCCTTAGTGATCTCAGGTCGACGGCGAGTTGGATCGACTTGAGGTAGCGGCTTAAAGACGATTTCGATCAAGCTTCTGCGCATTCAGTCGATATAGATCTAGTAAGCGAAAGGAAACGCACGTTATGAGGGGTACCGTTTTGGTTGTTGATGATTCAGCGATGATGCGCAAAGTAGTTGTTCGGACCCTACAGCTTGCCGGGCTGGAGTTCGAAACCGTGTTGGAGGCTGCGGACGGCAGTCAGGCTCTGACTCAACTTCAGCAACGAACCGTCGAACTGATCATGTGTGACATCAACATGCCGGTCATGGATGGTTTGGAGCTACTGAAGCAGATCAAGCAACAGCAGCTTGCGATCGGGGTACCGATTGTTATGGTCACTACGGAAGGTAGCGAATCCCAGGTCTTACAGGCGATCGCTGTAGGCGCGAAGGGATATATTCGAAAGCCTTTTACGCCAGCCCAGCTTGCGAGCAGCGTTCTGCCCCTACTCGCAGCGTGATGGTTGCTGCGCGATATTAGTGAAACCTCGATCCAACATCGAGGTGGACCACGCCTAAATTAATTTTGGAACATCCAGGAGAGCGAGCACGATGTCTGACACTTTGGCGGAGTCGCAGTTGCTGACGACTGAAGAGTTTCTTTCGGACCGGAATATGCACCGGATCGACGAGACACTCACAGAAGTATTCGGAATGATGCTGGGATGTGAAATCTCCCTTCACAGTCCGATGGAGTCCGAACCTTTATCGTCTGCCAGTGGAGGCGATGAAAAGACCGCTATTGTGGGCCTGGCGGGAGTAATTCGTGGCACATGCGAGATTCGAATGAATCGTGCTTCTGCCCTGAGCGTTACAAGTGCCATGTTTGGCGGTGCCCCACCAGCAGACGACATTGAGAATTCAATATGCGACGCGGTCGGGGAGCTTTGCAACATGGTCGCAGGGGGATGGAAGAATCGGATCCCTTGCCTTCAATCCCGTTGCTCGCTATCGATTCCAACCGTGATCTCTGGGGATCACTATCATGTTCATCCGAATACACCAGCCCTGAGGATGAACCGCAATTATTTATTTGGCAGCCATGGGCTAAAGCTAACACTCCGGTGCGAGATGTCACCAGCATAATTAGCGCGTGTGCGTCTGTGTCTGACGAAAAAAGACGCCCTGCCAGGAACCGGCAGGGCGTAATTGGTGGGGGATGCTTAGAAGCTGATGCGTAAGGCTGCTTCCATAATGCGTTGGTCTCCTGCGCTGATGGCCTGGCCAAAATTACCGGAGCCGTAGGTCGTTGAGATGCCGCTGATGTTTGGATGGTTCATCACGTTGAATGCTTCCACGGTAAGCTTTGCACCAACGCGCTCTGTCATGGCCATGGTTTTAGCAATTGCAACGTTGACGGCCACTTCCTTGGGGCCAATGATGGTTCCGTTGGCCGCATTTCCGAAGAATCCGTAGGCGGGTTTCTGGAATGTTGCGGCTGCATTGACGAAGTAGTTGCTTTCCCCAGCGCTGATTTTTCCGCTCCCTTGAGTCTTGATCGTCCCGATTTGATTCGGTCGGATGGCAAGGCCACGATCCCCGAGAGTGATGCTTGGGGTAAGTGCGAAACCGCTCTCTATGACTGCCAGGCCCGATAGACTCCAACGCGAAAGGAGTTGCCGTTCCAGAAAGTGATTTGAGTTTTTGAAGTAGGGAAGATCCCAGACGGGCGCGACGGTGAAGACGTGTGAGCGATCAAAGTCTGGCCGACCGTACTCTGCCCGCAGATTGCGCGGATTCTGAAAGGTTGCATTGCTGTTGTAGCCGACGCCGCCGCCACCGTTGCTGCCTGGGTTTGCCGGGACCACATTGGTGAGAGAACGGCTGAAGGTGTAGGCGAGATTGAAAGTCAGGTTCTTGGCTCGGTAGACCAGGCCAGCCTGTCCAGAGTGATAGCTGCCGCTGCCTCCGCTCATGGTGGAGAGGATCTGATCGTAGCCCTTGTATGGGCGATAGTAGGACTTGACCGTGGCGGCCGTATTGAGACAAGGATCGAACTGGTAGGAGGCGGAGGGAGCGATAGTAGTATTGGCTGCTGCTGCTGCACACGCCGTCGTACCTGGGGTGGTTTGTGATGCGGGGAAGTTTGCATCAAGCTGCGTCGACAAAATATGTTGTTGAACGTTGCCCGCATAGGCCAGAGTCATCACCGCATGCGGAATTACTTCACGTTCCACGGAGAGGCTGAAGGTCTGGATCATGCCGGCGCGGAAATCCTGATTGATCGCCTGCAACGATTGCACCGAAGGAGCGCCCGCTGTGCCAGCCGCGGGATTGCTCATCAGACTGTTGAAGATAGTGATGTTTTTTGTGAACGGCGGATTTGGTAGCAGGATGACGGTGTTTTGCAATGCGGCCTGGGTGTAACCGATACCGTAGCCACCGTGGATGGAGGTTTTGCCGTCGGAAGTAAGCAGATAAGCGAAGCCGAGGCGGGGAGCAAAATAGCCCTTGCGCGGGATGACAATGCCATTGGGAACACCGTTTTGACCGGCGATTACAAGGCCGTTGGTGGCGTTGGCGAGTGTGCCTGTTGAGGTGATGGCCTGATTGGACGAGTTGACTGCGAGACCACCGGCGGTGCTGACGACGGGAGCCTGAGTGGGGTCAAAGGTAGAAGGACTGAAGTTGGCAAGCGTATTACCATCACGCGTTGTTGGACCGTAGTAAGTCCACCGTACTCCCGCATTGATCGACAAGCGAGGTGTTGCTTTCCAATCATCCTGAAGGTAGCTCTCAAACCAGCGGTAGTGAAAGACGCCGCTACGCTGAGAGTCGATCTGGACGAAAGATGTGTTCACGCCGAGCAGAAAATCTGCAGCTGGATCGCCGGTGTGGACGCCTGTGAATACGTTGTTGCCCTGTGGGACGTTACCGGTGGCCACGTTCGCCCGGCGGATTCCGATCATATAGACACCGCCGGCCTGCAAGACGTGGTTTCCCTTGAGCCAGCTTAAGTCGTCACCGATGATGCCCAGACCATCCTTGCTGTATGTCGGATATGCCCCGACGCCGAGCCAGGACCAGCCTCCGTCGATTTGAATACTTGGAATGCGGTTCAACGGTTCGTTGCCTAGTGGGCGCGGGATGGTTACACCTGCAGGGATCGTATATCTGCCTGTAAGTGTCGACGCAGTTTTTGCGAAGCTCTCGGCTATCTGGACGCTATTGGTGATGTGAGGCGTGAAGCTGGAGGTCCATCGCACGAGGGCGTTCAAGCCGGTGCTGTAGACGGCTGCACCGGGATCTGGCGCGGGATCGTTGTAGTTGCGGGCGGCCTTGATGACATTGACCTCTTCATACATGACGCGAGCCATGAGTTGATTCTTGTCATTGATGGAGTGATCCAATCGGTAGATGACATCGCTCTGCTGCACTCGCTGTGCCTTGGTATTGACGTAGTTGTTGAACTGGCCGGGCACAACGGCATTCGGCAGGGGGAAGTATGCGTTCATGAGTGCAACGGAGAGTGGATCCATGCAGGTTTGATTGATCTGCGTCAGCTTGCCGTTGCTGTCGGTCGAGAGGCAATTGGCTGGGTTTAGACCGCGGCCGGTGAGCAAAGCTGTGCTGGTTGCATCAAGGGGTTTGAGTTGTCCAGCAGCAGGCAGGCTCTTGCTTGCGCTGAAATCGCCGTTGCGCATGTTTTGCGGAAAGAAGGCGCGTGTCAGGAATTGCGATGAAGCTGTGCGACGCCATTCTCCGCCTGCGAAAAAGAAAGTCCCCTTGTCACGGTTGGAGTTGTAGAGATGCGGAATCATCACTGGCCCGCCAAGGGAGTAGCCGAAGATGTTCTGGTGCAGACCGTATGGGGTGCCGGGCTTGAAGAAGAAGTTCTTCGCTGTGCCAAGGTCGTTGTTGCGGAGGTAATCGTAACCTGTCCCGTGGAAGGTGCGACTACCGCTCTTGGTCTCAACGAGGACCTGCCCAGAGCCTGCATAGCCGTACTTCGCGCCATAGTTGTTTTTCAAGATGCGGAACTCTGCGATGGAATCCAGGGTCGGCGTCACGGCCAACGTAATGAGACCGCTTGGCACGGAGTCGTAGACCCCGTCGATGGTGTAGACGGTCTGCTCAATGGACGTTCCGCCAACGCTTAGCTGAACGGTTCCAGTGGCTCCACCTTCGCCGAGTTGATTTGCACCTGAGACTGCGGTTACGCCGGGCACAATGGTGGCCAATGTCTGGAAGTTTCTGCCATTCAACATTAGCTGTGACACCTGCTTGCTGGAGATAGTGCCGCCGCTCTCGGAGGACTCTGTTTGGACACCAATGGTGCTCGCCTCTACGGTTACCTCGGAGGTGACTTCGCCGAGGGAGAGTACCTCATCCGCGCCACGACGCACGCCAGGATCAAGATGGAAATCCTTGACAACGATTTTCTTGAAGCCGGGGTTACTGATGATCAAGGTATAGTCTCCGCCTGGAAGCGACTCTGCGGAGTAGTATCCACCGTCGGAGCTTGTTACGGTGCGGGAGAGGCCGGTCGCCTGATTGGTAATGATGATCTGTGCGTGGGACATGACTGCGCCCGCTCCGTCAGTGATCGTGCCAGAGATTGACCCGCTGCTGGTGTTCTGACCAAAGGTGTAGAAGGTGCTGACCGCAAGAAGGGCTGTGAGGGTGAGCCACCGGTGGCCTCTGTGCGAGGACGTCGAACGTTCTGCTCGTTGCTGCATGATTGATCTCCAAATCACTATCTGGCGTCAGAGACGCGGATGTCTTGATTGCGAGGCTGACCCTAGTGACGCCTGTGATTGGATGTCAACGGCGATTTGGTCAAATGAGAGTGAGTGTGCTGATTTGTTTGTGGAATCCATTAAAAAACCACAATGCGGAATATGTGGAGCGTTGTAAGGCGGTGAAGTATTTTGTATATAGCAAAAATAATGGCTATTTCAGATATGCGATAACTTGAAGAGTTTCGGCTCTCTGAAATAAATTTGGCTGTTTTATCCGCATGTTGGAATCGAAATATGACTTCATTGGCAACGTCGTGAGGGGATGGCAACAGGTAATAGCAGGGTTTCCATTGAGAAACTCGGGCTGTGCGAGCGGCTAATTGCCGGATGAGAGCTGCGAAGTACTTAACGCAGAGGCTGCTGCTCACCGCCCAGCAGGGCGTGATTCTGCTAGTGCTGGGCGGACCCTGCACTTCGTTTGGAGTGTCAAATCGTGAGGCTGCTACTTCTTATTGCAGGATGCCCCCGAGAGGATTTTGAAGACGTAGGCGATGTCGTTGGGCTTTTGTTTGGGCAGGGTGATGAACAGGCCAGTTTCCTTCTGCTTCCAGGAGAGTCTTTCATCGCTACCGATGAGAGAGACGGAGCATACGGGTGCGTCCAGATAGGGTAGGGTGCTGCCCATAGTTTGGATGCGAAGTGTGCCGCTGATGGGCCACCCCAAGGCGGTGGCATATACGAGACCAGTGGGTGTCTCTTTGGGCACGGAGAAGCGTATGTCTTCGGGTGTAAAGGTCTGAATATCAGAGTTCATTGCGGTTGAGTTCTGTCCGGCTTTGGTCGGGCCTTCGCCGAAGATGATCCAGGGACGGGTGTTGTAAATGGACGCGCCGTTGACGTGGAGCCAATCGCCCATCTGGAGGAGTATGGTGCGAGCTTCGTCGGGAATCGTGCCGTCGGACTTGGGGCCGACGTTGAGCATGAGGTTACCGTTTTTGCTGACGGCATCGACGAGTTGATGGATAAGGGATTTTGCGTCACGGTACTGATCGTGCTCGGCGTAACCCCAGGAATGGATGCTGATGGAGGTATCGGTCTGCCAGGGTAGGAGGCGCAGCGTGTCGAGCTTGCCGCGTTCGATATCGAGCGTTGCAGTGTTTGCGGGCATGGACTCAAGCTTGTAGGTGAGAACGGGGTCTATATGCTGTTCTGCCGAACGATTGTAGTAGTACGCTGCGAATCGTTGCATATAAGGCTGGAAGACTGCCTGACCATCCCACCAGTCGAAGTAGAGGAACTCCGGGTGGTATTTGTCGACGATCTCTGTGGAACGAGCGAGCCAGTCATCAAGGAACGCTTTGTCGGGCGGGAGCCACTGCTCGAAGTGGATGGGGTCTGGCTCTTTCGATTCGTCTGTGACCCCGGGGAGGGACATTCTTGCGGCTGGGCCATAGAGGCCGGCGTAGCGCGGGTCGTTGACGTCGGAGTCGAAGGTGCGACCGAGGCCGTACCACCACCAATGCTCGGCACGGTGGGATGAGGCCCCGAAGTGAAGGCCGCGGGCACGCGTGGCGATGGCAATCTCGCCGATGACATCGCGCTTGGGCCCCATCTTTGCAGCGTTCCAGGAGGTGAACTGTGAGTCGTACATGGGGAATCCGTCACAGTGCTCGGCGACGGGAACGACGTAGCGGGCGCCGGCGCGGACGAAGAGATCGACCCATGCGTTGGGATCGAACTTTTCAGCTCGGAACATGGGGATGAAGTCCTTGTAGCCAAACTTTGACTGTGGGCCGTACGTGGCGAGATGGTGCTGAAAGTCCGGATGTCCGGGAACGTACATGTTGCGGGAGTACCACTCGTTTCCGAATGCCGGAACGGAATAGACTCCCCAGTGGATAAAGATCCCAAATTTGGCGTCCTGGAACCAAGTTGGTGTCTGGTAGGCAGAGAGGGATTTCCAGTCGGCGTGGAAGGGGCCTTTGGCATCTTCCTGACGCACCAGTTCATTTTGATGCTGGACTTTAGAGGCGAAGTCCTGCGCCTTTGCGGCGGGTAGCAGGAGTGTGAGGACAGAGGCGGCAGAAAGCGAGAGAGTCTGGAGTATCTTCATAAGATTGAACGCCGGCGTTGTGCGAGCAGTGACAAAGTTTGCCTTGAAAGCAGTGTGATGCGCAAGGTAGAAACTTCGACAGTAACAAGATGATACGGGGATATTGCAAATGATGACTTCTGGTTGGTGGATGCGGGTTGGGTTGATGGTGGGTGTGGGACTCGTTGGGGCACAGGCTTTAGCGGCGATGGTCGATCGGCCCGCAGTTGAAGGAGTGGTTTGGAAGGCCCATTGGATTGAAGCGCCGACTGGTGCAGGTGATGCTGCGGTGATGCCGATCTTTCGAAAAGCGTTCGCGTTGAAGAAGAGGCCTGTGCGCGCGGTGATGTATGTCTCTGCGCTGGGGCAGGGTGAAGTGCACCTCAACGGTGTGAAGGTGGGAGATGCAGAGTTGGCACCAGCCTGGACGGACTATCGCAAGACGGTTCGGTACGAAACCTATGACGTGACTTCGATGTTGAAGGTGGGTGCCAATGCGGTTGGGGTGATGGTGGGCAATGGCATGTACAACGTTGTGAAGACTCCGAACCGGTATACGAAGCTGGAGAACAGCTTTGGTACTCCGAAGATGATTCTGCAACTGCGAGTGAGCTATGCGGACGGCAGCGATGAGGAGATCGGGAGTGACTCCTCGTGGCAGGTGGCTGCGGGGCCAATTACGTTTTCTTCGACCTATGGCGGCGAGGACTATGACGCCACGCGGGAGTTGAAGAATTGGGATGAGCCGGGCGTGACGGATGCAGTATGGGCGGCCGTACATCTGACTGATGGCCCTGGCGGCAAACTGGAGAGTGAGGTGGCGCCGCCGATCCGAGTGATGAAGACGTATCTTCCGGTGAAGTTGACCGAAGTGAAGCCGGGAGTTGCGGTTTATGACCTGGGGCAGAATTTTGCAGGGTGGCCAGCGATCGAAGTTCAGGGCGCGAAGGGTGCAGTGGTCAAGATGACTCCGGGGGAGTTGCTGAACAACGATGGGACGGTATCGCAGGTGAGTTCGGGTGGGCCACAGTGGTTCAGCTATTCGCTGAAGGGCGAAGGAGTGGAGCGCTGGCATCCGCGGTTTAGCTACTACGGCTTTCGCTATGTGCAGGTTGAGTGGAGCGCGGGTAAGGGCAAGATGATTTCGCTGACGGGCCAAGCGGTGCACTCTTCGTCTGCGACCGCGGGGGAGTTTACGAGTTCCAGTGAGATGCTGAATCAGCTTCACAAGCTGATGGTGGAATCGATGCACAACAATACGGTGAGTCTATTTACGGATTGTCCGCACCGCGAGAAGCTGGGCTGGCTGGAGGAGACGCATCTAGTGGCTCCGGGGCTGATGTTCAACAATGATCTGCGGGGACTGTTCGCTGCTACCGATCAGAATATGGCCGATGCCCAAAAAGATGATGGGATGGTGCCTACGACCGCGCCGCAGTACACGGTCTTCGGGCCGAAGTATGGGATCTTTGATGATTCGCCGGAGTGGGGTTCGGCTTCTGTACTGGCTCCCTGGGCGGCTTATCGGTTCTATGGGGATGTGGCTCAGTTGGCGCGGACGTATCCGGTGATGCAACGGTACGTTGCGTTTCTTGAGGGCAAGGCTGTGGACGGAATCGTGGCATATGGCCTGGGGGATTGGTATGACATCGGGCCGGGTGGGCCGGGCTTTGGCAAACAGACGACGCTGGGAGTGACTGGGACGTTGATGCTTTACGAAGATGCTGTGGTGATGCAGAAGACGGCGGCGTTGCTGGGGAAGAAGGCCGATGTTGCCAAGTATGCGGATCTGGCTGCAAAGGAGAAAGCCGCGTTTAATGCGCATTTCTTCGACGCGGCAAAGGGCTACTACGACAAGGGGAGTCAGACGGCGAATGCGATGCCGCTGGCGCTGGGAATAGTGCCGGAGGGCGCTGAGGGTGGGGTGCTGGAACATGTGGTGGCGGACATCCACGCGCATAACGATCATGTGACGACAGGAGAGATTGGTTATCCGTACATGGTGCGGACGTTAATGGAGCATGGACGGTCGGATGTGATTTTGGCGATGATGCTGCGGAAGGATGCTCCAAGCTATGGGTCGCAGCTTGAGGCAGGCGCTACTGCGTTGACAGAGGCGTGGGATGCGAATCCGCAGTCATCGCAAGACCACTTCATGCTGGCTGGTGGGGAGGAGTGGTTTTATCGCGGCCTGGCAGGGATTGATTTTGATATGTCGCGGGTGCGGGATGAGAGGATTACGATTCGTCCGGCGATAGTGCAGGGAGTGGATTGGGTACGGGCCTCTTATCAGTCAGCGCTGGGGATGGTTAAGAGTGAGTGGAAACGTGAGGGTGGTGTGACCACGATGGAGGTTGTGATTCCGGCGAAAGCTAGCGGTACGGTTGTGATTCCGCTGAGAAATGGTGAGGCTCTAGTGGAAGGTGGCACGGAAAAAGACGCGACCCTTTTAAAGACAGACAGAGGTGCCGTTGTATATCGGGTGGGTCCCGGAAGCCACCGGTTTGTGGTGAAAGGATCTTGATCTGGGGCTACCAGGGCTTGGAGCGTGCCACGGCTATGCCTCGGGTCTCGTTGGGCCACTGGCCGGAGACGGCACAGTAGAAGTGATACAGAACGCCTTCGTGGGTGATGACCGAGGGCTTATGGGCGAAGGTTTCGTCGACGGTACCGGGGGGTGCCAGTATCGATAAGGATCTCCATGGATTTGACGAAAGTGTAGGGATCAGAGCCGAGGGCAAGCATCTCGCATGCGCGGCCGGGGCGCTGGTAGCCGAAGCCGAAGTAGAACATGGCGAAGTCGGAGCCGTTCTGGACGACGAAGGGGTTGGATGCGAAGCGGCTGTCGCGGGCGTCGGGTGTGGCGGGAGACTTACGTGAAAGAGGGTGCGCTGTGGGGTAGGTGGCTGAGCCGCGCGGTCCATTGTGAAGGATTGGGTTGCCGGAGTATCTGGTCCAGTGTTTGAGGTCTGTGGAGGTGGCCACGCCAGTTTGTTCGTGCCAACCGCCGCCTTCAGTTTCCGGCAGCGTATCAGTTTTGGCGTTGTAGTAGAGGTAGTAGGTTCCTCGGTGGAGCATAAGGTCGGGGCGGTAGAGGCCACCGTGCTCCCAGGGTGCGCCGTCCTGCGGGGTGAGGATGGGGTCGGTGAGTTGCCAGTGGAGGAGATCGTCGGACCAGGCTAGGCCGATAACGGCTGCTCCTTCTTCATATCCAGCGGAGGGATAGGCGTTCCAGGCTCCGAGGTAGCGGCCGTTGACTTTGAGGGCGTCGCCGCGAGAGCGCAGGTTTTTGTCGCGGAGGATGGAGCTGAGGGCGAGGTTGTATTTGTTGTACTTAGAAGCGGGATCACGGGGGGCGACGAGGGCTTTGCGGGTCCAGTGGATGAGGTCAGGCGAGGTGGCGAGGCCGGTCTGGTAGCCGATGCCGTCCCAGCCAATGTAGAGCATGTTGAAGACGCCGTTGGCGAAGAGGACGATGGGATCGTCGACGCTGCGCTCGTCGAAGTCTCCTTTGGTCCCGGTAGGGGAGAGGATGAGCTTCGGATACTTATATGGGGTTCGGAATGGGGCGATCTTGTCGGGTGCGGCGAAGGCCAGAGCTGGAGCGGCGGTTGCAGTTGCGGCGGTCACGGATGCGTTGCGAATGAATTGACGGCGAGTTTGATTAGTCATGTTGGCTCTCAAGAACGGCTACACCTTGCGGTGGGAGATCGATGGAATCAATAATTTTCTGTTGATCGAGCAGATTGGTGAGGCGCTCGGGTAGAGGTACTTTTGCGTGGGTTGAGCCGTGATTGATAAGGATATAGATGGTTCGGCTTGGAGCGACTCGGCGGCAGAGTTCGACGTCCGTCGGAAGAGTGGGGAAGGTGGCAGGGCTGGCATGGGCTTCGGCGATGGCTTGATGGAGTAGCGTCCGCATGAGGGAAGAGTCAAGCAGGGCTCCGATGTAGGTGATGCTTCCATTGCCTATTGGGCGGGTGATGACGGCTGGTTGGTTGTCGAGCCAGCCGTTCGATTTCCCGTAGCGCAGTAGGACGTTGGTGTCTGGTGATGAGGTGGAGAGTTGTTCGGCCCATATTGTAGCGGTCCCAGTTACGTTAGCGCCGATGACCGGGACTGGGGCGTCGAGTGCGTAGAACTGCTCTACGCGGCCACCGAGGGCTTCGACGAGTGGACCGGGTTGGCGCTGTGGGTTAAGCGCATTGAACTGGTCTTTCATTCCGGAACGTGGGCCGAGGATGAGGTGGCCCCCTGAGTGAGTGTAGTCGAGGAGATGCTGGGCGAGGGATGGCGAGATGACGTTGAGGCTGGGGGCTACGACTAATTTGTATTGGCTGAGTGCGGCGGTGGCGTTGATGATATCTACCGTTCGACCTTGTGCGGTAAGTGGTTTGTAATAGTCGAGTATGACCTGAAGCTGATCGTAACTCTTGTTGTGGGGTTGGAAGTCGATGGCCCATCGGGAGTCGTAGTCGATGAGGATGGCGATGTCGGATTTTGGGGTGGTTCCGGCGATGGCGGCGGAGGTCTGCTGAAGTTCATGGCCGAGTTGCTGGACTTCTTCGTATAGCGGGAGAGGTGTGCCATCGGGGCCAACGATGGCGCCGTGGTACTGCTCCTGGCCGTTGAGGGCGCTGCGCCATTGCCAGTAGAGGAGCGCGTCGGCGCCGTGGCCGATGGTCTGCCAGGCGAGTGCGCGGGTCTCGCCGCGGTCGAGGGCGTTGTTAAGAGGCGACCAGTTGACGGAGCCGGGCTGAGTCTCCATGACCCAGAAGTTCTGCTGCCTCCAGCCGCGAACGAAGTCGTTCATGAAGGCGTTGCGGGAGACGTTGAGGTGACCCGTGCCGACGTAGTCGTCCCATGAGGCGAGGTCGAGTTCGTCGTTCATGATGTAGTGGTCCCAGTTGTCGCTCCAACCGAGGCCGCCGATGTTGGTGGTAATGAACTGACGCGATTCAGCAAGTGGACGGATTGCGGCTAGTTGGGCGTGCTGGAAGTCATGCCAGGTTTTGGTGACGAAGTGGCGGTGATCGAGTTGCAGAGCGGGGTTGCCGCCGTCGGCGTTGAGTGGGATCTCGTCCCAGCGGTCATAGGTTTGCGACCAGTATGCGGTAGCCCAGTGCTGGTTGAGGGAGTCGAGGGTCTTGTACTTCTGCTGGAGGAAGTGCTGGAACTGGGTGCGGGTGGCGGAGTCGAAAGACTCGTCGGTGTACTCGTTGCCTATCTGCCAGCCGATGACGTTGGGGTCGTGTCCGAAGCGTTGGGCGAGAGCGGTGGCGATCCGAATACAGAACTGGCGATAGTGCGGGCTGGAGTAGGAGAATTGGCGGCGGTTGCCGTGCTCGCGGCGGCGGCTATCTGCGTTGGTACCGAGGGTGTCGGGATATTTTGAGGTGAGCCAGGCGGGTGGAGCGTCGGAGGGAGTCCCGATGACGACGGCGATGTGGTGCTTCTCCGCGAGACGTATGGCACGTGCGAGCCAGTCGAGATCGATGTGGTCGTCGGAGGGCTCCATGCGGGACCAGGCGAATTCGCCGACGCGGGTTACGGTCATGCCCGCCTTTTCCATCAGGGTCAGATCGGCGTCCCAATGATCTTCGGGCCATTGTTCGGGATACCAGGCCGCACCGAGAAGTGGGGCTCCTGGCGTGCTGTAAACAGGAGGCTTGTGCCGCTGAGCCATGAGAGGAAAGGTGGCAGCAATAAGCAGCGCGAGATAACGGAAGCGGAAGATCATGGACGTAAGCATTCGCAAGACAGACTTTTACACGTTTCCGAGGTCGGTGAGAAAGGGCATCCTGTAAAGCACCTGACAGAGGTATGGTAACGGTAGAGATTTTGTAGGTTCCGTGGCGAATCGGACTCGAATTATGCAGGAGATCGATTCCGCATGTTGGTGCGAGGCAGTTTCCAGCTTTTGACTTCCTCATGCATCGTTGAAGGATGTAGAGTGCGTCTCGGTCGCTGAATGTAGGACGACACGGCATCAATGAAAGGGAACTTCCTTGCAGTTAAAGCTTGCACTAATACATACCTCACCGACGCTTACGCCCATGTTTGCCACGCTCTGCGCTAAGTGGATGCCGGAGGTGGAGATCTTTCACATGGTAGATGAGAGTCTTATCCGCAATACGATTGAGGCGGGTTCGCTGCAGCGGTCTACGGTTCGGCGGCTGATAAGCATGGTGGAATCGGCTGGGAATGCAGGTGCGAATGCAGTGCTGGTGACATGTTCGTCGATTGGCGCAGGTGTGAGTGCGGCGCAGGGGCTGTTCGACTTTCCTGTGATTCGGGTGGACGAAGCAATGGCAGAGAAAGCTGTGGCCAGCGGGCGCCGGATTGGGGTGCTGGCAACGCTGCGAACCACGCTGGAGCCAACAACGGCGCTGGTACGGCAGAAGGCGGAAGGCAAGGATGTCGAGATCGTCGAGTGCCTTTGCGAAGGGGCGTTTGAGGCTGTATTGGCCGGAGACACGGTGACCCACGACGCGATTGTGAGCAAGGGATTGCTAAAGTTGGTAAGCGATGTCGATGTAGTGGTGCTCGCACAGGCTTCAATGGCGCGGGTGCATGCTACTATGAGTCCCGAAATGTTGCGGGTGCCAGTGTTGTCTAGTCCTGAGTTGGCGGTGATGAGAGCGCGCGATATGCTGCTGGGGTTGAACGGACAGAAGCTAGAGGTCCCCGCTTGAAGAAGCGGCACGGCGTTCTGGCGCTGTTGTGTGTGGTCTCCGTGATTACGTTTCTGGACAGGATGGCTATTGCCGTTGCTGAGCCCGGAATCCGCGCCGATCTTCGACTGAGTCCTGTGGAGTGGGGGTGGGTGCTGAGCGCTTATATCCTTGCGAATGCGCTATTTGAGATTCCTTCCGGTGCTTTAGGCGACCGGAAGGGGCAGCGATTCGAACTGACGCGTATTGCTGCATGGTGGTCTGGATTTACAGCGCTGACTGGTTGGTGCCGGAGCTTCTGGCAGATTGCGGGCTCGAGATTCATGTTTGGGATTGGGGCGGCGGGAGCCTATCCGAACGCTGCCGGGGTGATCTCACGCTGGTTCCCGAAGCGGGAGCACGCTCGGGCACAGGGTTTCGTTTGGGGCGCAAGTCGTTTGGGGGGAGCGCTGGCACCTCTGATTCTGGTGCCGTTGCAGCAGACAGTAGGCTGGCGCGCGATTTTCTGGGTGCTTGGCGGAGTAGGTCTGATTTGGGCCGTGGTGTGGGGAGTCTGGTTTCGGACTGATCCAGCGGAGCAGCCAGGGATTACGCAGGAGGAGCTGGATGAGCTTGATGGTTGCTCGCGAAAGCCTGGGCACTCGGGTGCTCCGTGGGCGCGGCTGTTTGCGTTGAAACACTTGTGGCTGATTACGATTGCGTACTTCTGTTATGCGTGGGGGAGCTGGTTTTATTTTGGCTGGTTTACGACGTGGTTGGTGAAGGGGGCGGGCTTCAGTGTCGCTCAGATGGGCGTATTTGCCTCGTTTCCGTTCATTATGGGGCTGATTAGCAATGTGGGTGGGGGAGGCATCAGCGAGCGCATGGTGATGCGTTATGGGCGCAAGGTGGCGTATCGGTGGGTTACAGGCGTGTGCCTTGCAGTGACGGCTGGCCTGTTGATGGCGATGAGCCTGGTGAGTGGTCAGATGACGATTGTGGTGCTGGCTACGCTGGGTCTGGGCGTGATGGACCTGATGCTGCCGTCGGCGTGGGCTATGTGTATGAGTCTTGGTGGGGAATATGGCGGAACTGCTACTGGAGTGATGAATACTGCGGGGAATTTAGGTGGGTGGGTGGGGGCGCTGGTGTTTGGTTACATCGTGAATGCGACAGGGAGTTATAACCTTCCGCTGCAGGTGATTGCGGGGATGGTGATGTTGGCTGCGGGGTTGTTTGCTGTGGTGGATTGCACTGCCGGACTGGACAAGATGCCGGTAAAACGACGGCTGGATCAGGGAGTATTTTGATGGCGGCCGGACCGGGCGAGAGAGAAGAAATCAGGCTCGCCGATCTGGCCTCCCTTAAGAACGAATTCCAAGGAGTGGAATGATTGGTCGTCGGAGTAGGCGCGGCAGAGGGGTGCTCCTGGCGCAAGTTTGGCGGAGAAGGTAAGAGCGTGAAGGCCGAGTTGCTGGACGGTGTGGCTGGAGGTGTCTCCACCGCAGAGGATGACGCGGCGGACGCTGGGGCCAGATTGAGCGAGGAGGTTGCGGAGGAGGTTGCGGAGGAGGTTGCCCAAGGCGGTGCCAAGTTGATCGCCGCAGGGCTGGGTGCTTATGGTGAGGGGTCCCAGGGCTGTGTAGAGAATGACGCTGCGGCCCCGGTCGAGATAGCCGAGGGTTTGCTTGATAGCGATATCAGCGGTGGTGGCTGCGTGGTCCGGGTGGGTGAGTTTTTCTGGATCGAGTGAGATTCCGGCAAAGCCATTGTGGAGCGCCCATTGGATCTGGGCTGCGGTGATGGGGGAACAACTGCCGCTGATGACCAGGACTTGATCGACTGGGTTGGGCTGCAATGCCTGGGGGGCGGCGGGGATGAGGTTCCGGGTGTGCCACTCGGCTACAAGGCTTTCGGTGAGGCCGGAACTTCCAACGACGAAGAGGGGTTTGGTGGCGGCGTGGGACCAGAGCAGCTTGCCGGTGGCGGCGAGGGTGGTTTCGTCGAGGCCGTCGAAGAGGATGGCTTGCGCTCCGGACTGGAGTGCGGTGTCTAGTGCGGTTTCGGGGTTGGCTGAGGCCAGGTCGCGGATGTCGAGCAGGGCGATGGGGAGTTGCGTCTGGGCGGCGAGGTGTTTGCAGAGGTTCGGCTCCGTCATGGGGGTGACGGGGTGGCGGCTCATGGTGGGGTGGAGGTCGATGCGGTAGGTCTCGTCGCCAGCGGTGGCGTAGAGGTTGCCGAAGAGGACGTAACGGCCAAGGTGAGGGGCGGCTACTACGATGGGGATGAACTCGGGGGCGAAGATGGTGCGGCCGATTTCGATGGCTCGGCCGATGTTGCCGCGGGTGGGAGAGCTGTCGAAGGTGGAGCAGGTTTTGTAGTGAGTGATGGGGGCGTTGAAGGATTTGAGGGTAGTGAAGATTTTGGGGAGGTGGGAGGACATCCACTCGGGAGTTCGGCTGCGGCTATCTCCGGCGATGCCGATGGCGCGGCAGTGGCTGAAGGCTGCGAGGTGTTGCGGGGTTGGGGGGCGGAGGAAGAGGACGCTTTCTACACCGGCGAGGGCGAGGGATTCGAGGACGTCGGTGGAGCCGGTGAAGTCGTCGCCGTAGTAGGTGTAGAGCACGGGTGAAGTCCTTTGATGGGTGGGGTGTGGGAAGTCAGGGGCTGAAGAGGTGAAAGCTGTCCTGAAAGGCGTACCTCAGCGGCTAAAGCCGTAGTGCAAAGGCGGATGTTACGGCACGGCTAAAGCCGTGCCCTTAAGCAAGACGGAGAGACGTGTTTCTTCGAGCATGTTTCTGAATTTCAAGCTCAGCAAAGGAGCGAAGCGCGTAGTAAATTTCGTGATGCATCTTGGGTGTTTCATGAGCCGAAGAGCTCCAGTGCGGATTTCAGTTCGGGGTGGGAGGTGGCGTAGTCGGTGAGAGGGATGTTTTGGGTCGCGGCTTCCCAGGCTTGCTGGAGGCTGCGGACCCCGGCGGCTGGACCCTGGGGGTGGGCCATGATGCCACCACCGGCGGCGTACATGAGATCAACGGTGCCGAGGGCGGCGAAGGTAGCGGGGGCCTGCTTTGCGGACTGGCCGGAGGAGAAGACAGGCATGATCTCGCAGCCTGGGTTGGGCGCGGGGAACATGGGCGTGAGGCACTCGCGGGCGGAGGCGATGACGGAGTCGTCGGGCTCACAGAACTTGTTGCTGAGGCCGTTGACGTGGGTGTGGTCGATGCCAGCAAGACGCCAGAGCTTCTGGAAGGCGACGAAGCTCATGCCGATGGCAGGGGAGCGTCCGAACATGCCCCAGCCGTTGCGGTGGCCGTGGATGGGGAGCTTTGAGTGGGCGCGGAGGACTTTCATGGCGGGGAGGCCGATGGAGTTCATACTGACCATGACGCAGGTGCCTTGATGGTTCAAGACGTGATCGTGGCGTTGGAGCATCTCGTCGAGGTCGCCGGTGATGTTGGCGGCGTACATGACGCGCTTGCCGGTGCGGTCGGCGTCGCGGTTGATGACGTCCATGACGGCGGTGAGGCGCTGGTCGAAGGGGCAGTGCGGGCCGTTGGATTGGAGTTCGTCGTCCTTGATGAAGTCGATGCCAGCTTCGACGAGCGTGCGGACCTGTGCGGCGGTGGCCTGGGGCGACATGCCTACGGAGGGCTTGATGATGGTGCCGATGATGGGGCGGCCGTAGACTCCGGTGAGCTTGCGGGTTCCGGCTACTCCGAACTGGGGGCCTTGATATTTGGTGAGGAAGACGGGGGGCAGGGTGACGTCGAGGAGTTTGAGGCCGGAGAACTGCTTGAGTTCGGAGAGATTGCCCGAGATGGTGGCGAGCAGGTTGGGCAGGGAGGGGCCGAGGTTTTCGATGGGCCAGGAGAGGGTGACTTCGGCGGTGCGGCGGATGCCGTCCCAGGACTTTGGTGTGCCGCTGCCGGGGAGCGACGGTGCGGCGGCGTTGTCGAGTTCGGTGATTTTTTCTACGCGGGCTGCGTAGCGTTCACGGAGTTCGTCGGTCTCGCCGGGGACGCGGATGAAGGTGCCGGTAGACTGCTCTCCGGCCATGGTGGCGGCGGCGGAGTCGAGAGGGAAGGCGGTTTCAATCCAGTAGCGGGCTTGTATGCGGTCAGTCATTTTTCAGAGGGTAACGTAAGGGGTAAGGGTCAGGCCAGGTTGAAGTAGGTGTTATAGATCTCGTTCTGGATGGAGTAGAAGGGGACGAAGACGGTTTCTTTTTGGGTGAAGGCCTGGGGTGCGATCTGCGTCAGATTCGCAGGAAGGGTGAAACGCTGGCTTGCGGAATCGGATGAGGGGTTGAGTGCGGCGTACATGATGGGACCGCGCATGAGGGCGGCGGTGTTGGGGTGTAGCTCGTCGATGGGTTCAGTGCGGAAGTGCTGGGGGAGATGGAGGTCGACGCGGTCGTTGTTGCTCCATGTGCGGTGGATGGCGGCGAAGGTTCCGGGGTTGGCAGCGATGGTGATGGGTTTGCCGTTGACGGTGATCTGCGCCGGTTGGGTGAGCCACGCGGGAATGCGGAGGTAGAGGGTGAAGGTGGTGGGGTGGGGTGTCGCGATGCGGATAGAGGTGGTGTCTTCGGCAGGATATTGGGTCTGCTGGATGAGCTGGATGGGTGTGTTGTTGTGGGTGAATCGGACCTCGGAGGGGGCGTACATATTGATGTAGAGGCCGTCTGCGCTGCGGAGATAGAGGTTGAGAACGTAGTCGGCAACGGTCTGGACGAGGGTGCCGGAGCAGCAGGGCCACTTCTTCTGGTAGTAGACCTTGGTGGCTTGCGGGCTGTAGGTGGAGTAGTAGGGGTAGCCGCCGTCGGAGTCAGGGGATTTGACGGAGAGGATGGTGTTGAAGACGACGCGCTCGAGGTTGTCGCCGTAGCGCGGATCGGCGGTGAAGCGGAGGAGGTAGCGGGCGAGCTTGGTGGCTGCGTAGGCTCCGCAAGGGGTTTCGAAGTGATCAACGGTGGTGGAGAGGCTGGCGTAGAGCTCGCCCTTGTGGGGGGTGATGAAGGTCTCGTTGGGACCCCAGCCACCGGAGGCGAACTGCTGCTGAGTGGTGAGGAGGGTGAAGGCGTTCTGCATGGCACGCTTATATTTTGCGTCGCCGAGGGTGAGGTAAGCCTTGCCAGCTGAGCTGAGGGCTATGGCGTGGGAGTAGGCGTGCTGGCCGGGGAGAGGGTTTTCTCCGCGGTCGAGGGGATCGAAGTACTCGCGGTCGAGGAGGTATTTGAGGGCGAGTTCGCGGAAGGCTGGGTTTCCGGTGAGTTGGTGGGCGGTGAAGAGGTTCTCCGGCATGACGAAGGTTTCGTCGTAGGGGGGATCTTTTTTGCCGATGCGGTCGCGGCCTTTGGCTGGGAGCAGGTGCTGTGCTCCGGCGAGGACGCGGGAGAGGAGGTCGCGGGATTCAATGACGTTGGAGAGAGTGGCGGCGTCGATGAGTCCGGCGAAGTGCTTGTCGAGGGTGTAGCAGGTCCAGAGATTGGTGTTGGGGCGGAGGATGGACTGGTTGTCGGGGCCTAGTGTGGCTGCGAAGCCGGTGACGAGATCGTGAACCTTGGTGTGGCAGGCCTGATCGCCGGTGGTGGCGCCGATGCGGGCGAGGCCGGAGATGTACTGGCCAAGGGTGTGGCCGGGGACGAAGCCGTCGGTGTCGTACCAGCCACCCATGTCGCGGCCGGGGGCGGGGAGGCCGGCGCGCTGGCGATAGACCTTGAGGAGGCTCGTTATCGAGGGCGAGGTAGTGGGCGTGGATGTGGTCATACTGCTGCTTGAGCGGGCCGCCGGTGAGGGTGACGGCGCTGTAGGGCAGCTCGGTGAGGACTTCGAGAGGAGCTGGGGGATCTGCGGCCAAGCTGACTCGGGCGAGGAGAGCGGTGGCGGCTGCGGTCTTGAGGAAGTTGCGGCGGGAGAGGTGACTGGTCATAGAGGGACTGGCGAATTCTGTCGAGACTATACCCATGGGCGGATTGAGATGTATGTGGCGGGGTTCGGAGTAGTCGCTGGATTCCGCTTTCCGGAATTTAGTGGGCGGCGACTCGGGTGCGCTCGGCAGGGAATCCGATCTTCAATTCCTGGCGCTCATCGAGTGGGTAGATGAGGTCGACGTTGCGGGGAGTGATGAGCTGATGTTTGACGAAGACGGTGGAGGGGGTGGTTTTCTTCTGGAGGATCTGGATGGCGAGGGAGATGATCTCGTCGCCGTATCGCTCTGGGAAGTAAGCGACGGTGCCGACGAGACGTGTGTCGGGGCGTCGGAGTTCGTTGCGTGCGTCGGGGATGGCGTTCTGTCCCATGACGGCGCACATGTGACGGCTTCCGGCCTCGTCGAAGGCGCGCAGAGCGGCGAGGGCGCAGACGTCGTTGACTGCTCCGATGAGGGTGCGGCGGGCGGGGGAGCGGCGCAGATATTGGCGGAGGACTTCGAGTACCTGCTCGAAGTTGCCGCGTCCGTTGAGATGGGCTACGGGAACGGAGGCGATCTGGGGTAGCTCGGCGCGGAGGCCATCGACGAGTCCGGTGATGCGGAGTTCGAGGAGCGAGCTGGCGATGGGGAGTTCGAGGAGGAGGAGTTGATCGACTTTGCCGTCCCAGTGCTCGCGGGCCCATCGACCGAGGGCTTTGCCGCCGATGATGCCGGCTTTGTAGTTGTTGGCGCCGAAGTAAGTTGCGCCCGGGTGTGGGATTTCGATGGCAACTACGGGGATGTTGGCTTCGAGGAACTTGGAGGCGAGTGCGGGCGCGACGCGCTCGTAGGTCTGGAATTCGAGCACAAGATCGACGCGCTCGCGGATGAGCAGGTCTGCGTTGCGGAGTGCTTCGCGGGCGCTGTAGCGGTTGTTGACGGTGATGAGATGGACGTGTTCGCGGGCTGCTGCGGCCTCCATGTTCTTCATGACTTCGCGGCAGAATTCTGAGTCTCCCTGGGCAGCAAAGCCGATGCGGAAGGGTTGCGCGGTGACGGGGCCGAAGCGGTTGCGGTAGACGCCGGAGCCGGCGCGCTCGAGCAGTCCGCCATGAATGAGAGTGCGGAGGAGACGGAAGGCGGTGGTCTTGGGGAGACCGGTGCGGTTGATGACGTCGGCTAGCTGGAGTTCGTCGCCGAGAGTACGGAAGGCTTTGAGGACCTCACAGGCGCGCAGGACGGTGAGGGATTCGTTGCGGTCGCCTTTGCGCTCCTTCTCGGGTGACTCTGCGGCGGCGGGTGAGAGGGCTGTGGTTTTGGAGGGAGCTTTTAACTTTGGGTTTGCCATCAGGTTGGACATCGTATATTCCGCTTATTGGAATTGACAAGATGCAATTTGCGGAACGGAGAGGTGTTCTGTAGAGGAGGCTGAGGTAAAGAGAGGATTGGACTTGCGTAGAGTTGTTGATTCGGGTGGAATGGTGCCGACTTAGAGTGTTGGCGTTACTGGCCCCGTACAGGAGAATGCTTGAACCCGAATCCGTTTGTTGGAGTGCTGTATCACTGGACAGGCGGGTTATCGGCCGCGAGTTGCTATCTACCGTTTCGAGCGATCCGACAGTGGTCCTGGGAGATTTACTGGCTGTTGCAGGGAGTTTTCAGCTGGATTGTTGCGCCGGTGTTTTTTGCGGCGTTGCTGGTGCCGGGGTGGGCTGGGACGCTGCATGGGGCTCCGGGACAGAGCTTGTTCTATGCGTGGTTCTGGGGAGCGATGTGGGGGATCGGCGGGCTGACCTTTGGGTTGGGGGTACGATACCTGGGCGTCGCGCTGGGGTACACGATCGCGTTGGGGTTCAGCACGGCGTTTGGCACGTTGATGCCGCCACTGTTTGCGGGTCAGCTAGGCACGGTGGCGCGGGAGCGTTCGGGGCAGGTGATTCTGCTGGGAGTAGCGACTTGTCTGGCTGCGATTGTTGTGAGCGGGATGGCGGGCTGGCGCAAGGAGGCGGAGCTTGATGCAGGACGCATAAAGAATGGTGAGGTGAAGGAGTTCTCTTATAAGAAGGGGCTGCTGGTGGCGACGTTCGCTGGGGTGATGAGCGCGTGCTTCGCGTATGGCTTGGCTGCCGCGAAGCCGGTAGATGAGTTGGCAAAGATTCAACTGTCAATGCATGGGAAGAGTGATCTGTGGCAGCACTTGCCGGCGCTGGTGGTGGTGCTGTGGGGTGGATTTACGACGAACTTTCTTTGGTGCGGGTGGCTGTTGGTAAAGAACCGGTCGGCGGGACAGTTTGTGGGGCGGGTGGCTGATGGGCCGCAGATTGCGGGGCGGGTGATGGTATTGAACGTCGCTGCATCGGCGGCGGCGGGGCTGCTTTGGTATCTGCAGTTTTTCTTTTACTCGATGGGCCAGACGAAGATGGGTCGGTATGACTTTTCAAGCTGGACGCTGCACATGGCGGGAACGATTCTGTTTGCGACGTTGTGGGGTGTGGTGCTGCATGAGTGGAAGGGAACGGGACGCGGAACGCGGTGGCTGGGGGCATCGGGATTCTTGTTGCTGGTGCTGTCCACAGTGATTGTGGGGTATGGGAATTACTTGAAAGCGCATGGATAGGCTGCGTTAGCTGAAAGTAATTTTCTGTGGCCAGGGTCGAAGTGATGCTGGCGTGGCTGCGCGTTTCAGAGCGTTGCACCACTTCTTATGCATGCCAAAAAAATAAGTCATCCATTTGTATTTGGGCCGACAGACGCTATTGAAAATAAGAATGACTATGTTGATGTAACCAATTCCAGCCCCTGAGAAAGTTGGCAATCATGTCATTACCTACTGTGTCGCGTTGTTTCTCGAATGGCGAAAGTGGGCAGGTCCACTCACCATCTTCGTTGTTCTGGAGCCTTGCACCCGATGCAATGAGCGAATACAATGCTATTGGAATGGAATTGACTCTTCCGAAGGGTGCCATCATCCTGCATGAGAATGATCCAAGCCACTATGTGTTTGTGGTTAGAACAGGTCAGGTGAAGTTGTCCTGCGACTCGAAGGAGGGAAAGGTTTTAATCCTGAAGATTGCAATGGCCGGTGAAGTACTGGGCCTGGGCGCCGCGGTTTCGGGCAGCGTGAACGAAATGACTGCGGAGACATTGATTCCCACCCATGTGAAGACGATTGGGACGGAGGATTTTCTCGCGTTTATGCGCAAGTACCGCGAAGTGAGCATGCTTGTGGCTCAGGCGCTCTCCCAACAGTACAAGGCGGCTTTTTTTTCAGCGCGATTCTTAGGTATCTCGGCTACTGCCTCAAGCAAGCTTGCTGCGGTTCTGCTTGATTGGGGGGAGCGTGTAGGATCGAACGGCAAACAGGGTGTTTGCTTCAGGATGGCTCTGACTCATGAAGAAATGGGCAATCTTGCTGGCATGACGCGCGAAACAGTTACGCGGGTGCTCAGCGCTTTCCAGAAAAACCATTTGATTGAGGTGCGGGGATCTTCGATCTGCATCGTCGCGCCAGGCGGGCTCCAGCGACTCACGGCCTAAGGCTAAACACACTATTCTTCCAACCGATGATGCATGATAACTTTGAGTGTTTTCGAAGTTAGGTTGCAATGCGAGTTTGGCGGAATAGTGAGCGAGTGCGATGACTGGCGATTTGTTTTTTGAAGAGTTTGAGGTGGGTGCGGCGCGAGAGACGAGCGGGCGCACGATCACAGAGGCAGACATTGTGCTGCATGCAGGTCAGACAGGGGACTTCTATCCTCATCACATGGATGCGGAGTGGTGCAAGACGCAGCCGTTTGGTCAGCGGATGGCTCATGGGACCCTGATCTTCAGCGTCGGGGTGGGACTGACGGCAGGAGCGATCAATTCACAGGCGATGAGCTATGGCTATGATCGGCTACGCTTTGTTCGTCCGGTATTTATTGGGGACACGATTCGGGTGCGGGTCTCTATCAAGGAGAAGCGTGACGATGCGAAGCGCCCAGCGCATGGTGTGGTGGTAGAGGCGCTGGAGGTGGTAAATCAGCGCGGGGAGACGGTGCTGGTTTGTGAGCACCTGCTGCTGGTGAATCGGAAGAGCTGAGGTAAGGTGGCAGCCCGAGTAAGGATGGGTGCTAGTTTGCGGGCAGCGTGTGGTGGCCTGCTTCGTTGATAGTTGTGTCGTGGTTGTTATATCGAACGACAGCCTGGATGCCGGGGGGGAGGTTGAGGTCGATGCCTTTCTGCTTGTCGATGGAGATCGTGATTGGGCCGTGGGGTGTGGGCACGGTTCCTTTGGCCCAGTCGAGGCCGAGCAGGTCTGGGTGGATACTGACTTTGCTGTAACCGGGTTCGAGCGGTGTGATGCCGAGGACGTTTTCCATGAGCCATGATGTGGGGCCGGCAGACCAGCCGTGGGCCATCGATACGAAGTAGCCGCTGGTGCCGTCGGCCTGCAGGGAGAGGTGCGGATTTGTCTTTGGCCAGCGGAGGTCGTAGCTCTCCCAGAAGGTGGTTGCTCCCTCGGCCAGCATTCCGCCCCAATAGTTGCGGATCCAGTTGAGGGCTTCGCGGCGGTGATTCGTCTGGGACATGGCTTCGAGCACGTAGGCGTTGAAGTAGGGGCTGATGGTCTGGTCTGTGGGTGAGTCCTGTTTGACGTGAGAGAGGACTTTATCCCAGATGATGGCGGATGCGTCTGCGTCGGGCTCTGCGGCTATTTGGGCGAGGGCATTGAGTTGCCAGGTGTTGCCGTAGGTGGCTTGATTCGAGTCGCGGAGTCTGGTGCGGGTTGCGGTCAGGACTCGGCTGGATTGCGATAGGTATTTGCTGGCGTTTGTGGAGTCTCCGAGGGTGGTGAGGAGTGTCGCTGCGGCTTTGTAGGCGCGCAGGTATTGGAGTTGAGTGCCGAGACGGGCCTCGGGGGTGAAGGCGTAGAGGTTGGGCGCCCAGTCGACGAAGAGCCAATCATGCCTGTCATTGGTGAAGAGACCTTCGGGGTTGATGTCGGCGTCGATGGTGGCAAGGATGCGGAGGAGTGCGTCGTGTTGGGAGGAGAGGAATTGCTTGTCGCCGGTGCGGTTGTAGAAGCTGGCGAGCGAAGTGATCCAGAGGGCGGAGTAGCTGGGGATTCCGTTGACGGCGCCGGAGTCGGTGGGGACTAGCCGGCGGAGGGTGTCGGCGACGAGGGTGGTGTCGGCGAAGACATTGGAGATGACAGGACCTTCGACGTCGAGGTCGCCGACCCAGCGGCCACGATCTCGTTTTGGGGCGTCCCAGATGCCGTCCTGCATGCAGAGGTGGGCAGTGTATGCGCCGGTCTCCCAGATTTGATTGAGCAGGGGATCGGACGATGTGAAGGAGCCCTTGTATTCAACTGGATAGAAGATGCCTTCGAGGCGAATGGACTTGAAGGCGAGTGTCGAGCAGCCGCGGAGGAAACGCAGGCGCACATAGCGGAAGGCCGACTTGGGGCCGCGTGCGATTCCGTTTTGTGGAACGTCGAGCAGGTTGGTTCCGAGATAGTTGCCGCCCTGCTGCCCGGTGCTGATGCCGGTGCTCATGGCTTCGATCTCGGACTCTCCGTAAGCTACGGAGACGGTGGCCTGGCAAGGTGAAGCGGATTCGATGAGGATGCGTCCTGCGACTTCTCGGCCGAAGTCCAAGAGGAGGCCGGGAGCTTCGCTATCAGTGGGTGTGCCGAGATTGGAGATGGTGAAGTGAGAGGGTTGAGTGGTGGTGAGGCTGTCGGAGTGAGCGAACTCTGCGTTGCCGGGGAAGAGATGGGTGACGGCGGCGGGGAGGAGGCTATAGGTGCGGAGCCAAGGTGACATTCCCATGTAGCCGGGCCACTGATACATTCCGGCATCGGCGTTCCACTGGAAGAAGTCGACATTGGATTCGATGGGGCCGAGTGAATCAGCGGGCTTCCAGGTGGAGTCGTCGAAGCCAGGTGCGTTCCAGTTGTCTGTGGAGATGTTGCTGCTCTTCCAGGTGGGGCTGGAGTAAGTGAGCGGTGTGGCTTCTGTGCCCAAGGGACCGGGAAGTATTTTTGCGGCGAGGACTTCGCCGTAGGTGAGTTGCTGGGTGGCGTCAGACCCGGCGGCTGCGACGATGCCACGGCCGCGGATGGCTTTGATCGCGAGGGTGTTGCTGCCGGGATGCAGCAGCCTGGCTACGTCCGCATGGAAGACGTGGAAGCCGATAGGAGCGTCGATGTCACTATTAAAGGATGCGGCTCGTTTTCCGTTGATGTAGATCTCCGCGGAACGTGGGCCGGCGACGTAGAGGGTGGCCGCGGACGGCACAGTGTTGATCGAGAACGTGCTGCGGAAGAAGTGCGGATCGATACGGAGTTGCTGCCTGGACCACGGAAAGCTGCTGTGATCCGGGCGGCGGACGGTAGCATCGCCAGCGGTCCAGATGTAGTGCTCGGGCAGGGGGGAGTGGTGTTGGGCAGCGGTGGCGGTGAGGTTGCGGGTGGGATCGAGGTTGCCGTCGGGGAAGGCACTTTGTGAGTAGAGAAGTGCGGGAGAGAGCAGAAGCGCGAGATAGGAAATATGGGTGCGAAGGGGCATGAGTTAGTTGATCCAAGACAGAAGGAGGAACTTTTCAAACTGGAGTTCTTGATGCTAATTCCGGATAACGGTACGAGTTGGCTTGATTCGGTTGAGATGCCACTGATTGAGAGTCGATGATGCGAAGGAAATTTATGATCGCGATGGGTTGCCGGAGTGTTACTGGGGGCTTTGGGGCGCGTGTGGACGCCTAAGCCGATGCAGCTGATGTCGTAAAGGTGATGGTGATCGCTCGGTTATTTGAGTGGACTGCTGACAGGACCTCGAATAAATATTACAGAGTTGTCGTCTGAGTAGATTGCGGTCCAGTTATGCAATAGCGGCAGGACAAATGTCATGGGAGATTTTCTGGTCAACAGACAGAAGTCGATTCCGTATTTGTCGAGAAGTTTATTCGGATCACTTTGGAGTGTTGCCCAGTCCCCAAACTCTCCGAGAACACCTGTTTGCTCGAAAACGTCGGCGCGACCGTCAACAAAGACTGGGTGTTCTGCAGCTGCCCAAATCAGATAGCCGCCGTAGACATATTCATTCAGGATCCGTCCGTAAAGATGGTGGCTCCTGATAAATTCTACCGCTTTGACTGGGCTCCGCTCCTCGACCTGTTTTGCGAGCATTTGTTGATCTGGGAAGGCCCAGAGGATCGTCATCACGGATGCCGCGATGAAGACTACATTTGGTAAGGCGCGATCCTGCTCCTGATCGTATCCTTCCCAAGAAGTTGATAGCAGGCGCGAAAGAACAGGGGCAGCAAGGATGCCAAAAGCGAAGAGCATACGCCGATGACCGGCGGCTAACCATGTGGCCAAGGCCAAAAGCAGCAACTCATGCCAAAGCAGCTCTGACTGACGGACTATTACCAAGAGCAACATGCACCCAAGAACTCCGAGCAAAGCAAGTCCGCGTGCGTCTCCTAACTGGAGTGGCTGCCACTCGTCTACCTGGCTGAGGCCGATAGGCTGATGGAGCAATGTGTCCAATGGATACAGGATCTGCTTCGCACCAATAGGATTCAGGAACAACGCCGCAACTGACAAGACCAGCGCCAACATAAGCATTTTGCGGCAGTATGGATCCCAGCGTGGAGCAACGAGTGAGCCATGCCGGAAATTGAATAAGGAAGCGAAAAGAAGTGCTACTAAAACGATCAGTCCGAGGAAGAAAGATCCATGGCAATTAACCCAGATAGCGAATAGCAGCGGGAGCCAAAGGAACCAGCGTGGATTGCGAGTTCGTCCGAGATGTATTAGCAGTAACTCAACGACCAGGAGGAGATAACCAATCATTTGCGGCCTGATAGCAAGGCCAATGGTCGCAAACAGCCAAATTGTAAGTGCTCCTAGAAACGCTATTTTTGCATTCTCTGAATAGATGGAGCAAAGGAAGTAGCCAGCTATGAGAATGGCAGCGGTAAAGAAGCACAACCAGATCATCAGGCCAGAATAGCCACCAAACCTATAGGCACCGTAGATAAGTAGCTGTGCAAGCCATTCGTGGGCGACATAGGCGTGGTGATTGGTCGTGTAGGAGAAGATATCTGTGGTTGGGATGGTGTGGGTCGTCCAGATGATCTCACCCATCTTGAGATGCCACCACATATCTGGATCATCAAAGCGCGACCGTACCGTCAGGACAGCAAGAACACCCAGAAGACCGGCCAGCATCACTGGAAAGGAGAAAAACCTTTTGAAGAGACCGAAGTTTCCTGGAGTTGCCGTTCGATTGGTGACTACTGTTGCAGAAGTCACGCGATGTCCACTACCGGCCCATCTCTTTCTGCGATAAGGTCCGACTCGGTAAGCATATCTGGTTCGGCTATCCGGATCAGCCGATGCAGGTATGCCCGGGATATGTGCAGGTTGCGGGCAGCTAAGGTCTTATTACCGTTGCTCTCTCGCACAGCAGTCATGGCTAGTTTTACTTTATAGTCTCGAAGTTGCCGCTCAAACGAGCCTGCAGGATGAAAGTCGTCGATGTTGACAACATTTTGTTCCTGAATGTTGCCGGGCAGATCCTCGATCCGCAAGCTATCGCCGCGAGCCACGATGATGGCTCGCTGAATCACGTTTTCCAATTCGCGTACGTTGCCCGGCCAGCAGTAGGCCTGAAGCACTGCCATCGTGCCGGGCTCAATCGACGTCATTGGCTTTTGGTACATGACTGAGTAACGCTGTAGAAAATGGGCTGCGATTTGAGGAATGTCTTCCGGATGCTCCTGGAGCGGCGGGGCATCAATTCGCATGACATTGATGCGGTAATAAAGATCCTGCCGAAATGTGCCTTGGGATACCATATCCCCCAGATTCTGGTGGGTGGCAAAGACCAAGCGCGCCCGCAACGGGATGAGACGATTACTGCCTAGTCTGCTGAACTCGCGCTGTTGGAGAACGCGCAGGAGCTTGACCTGTGTGGACAGGCTAAGTTCACCGATCTCATCGAGGAACAGCGTACCCTCGCCTGCTTGTTCCAGATAGCCTACCCGCGGGCCAACTGTGCCTGTGAAAGCTCCCTTTTCGTGGCCGAACAACTCCGTCTCTATGAGGGTTTCAGGGATGGCTCCGCAGCAAACAGCCACGAAGGGGCGGCCCGACCGATCGCCTAGATTGTGAATTGCCGAGGCAATGAGTTCTTTCCCTGTGCCACTTTCTCCGGTCACGAGTACGGAGGCGTTGATATTGGCAACGCGGTGCACCAAGTCATAGACCTGCTGCATCTGCGGGCTTGATCCGATCATGAGGTCACAAGAGTTCGTCGCCTCGAGTCGCTGCTGTACCTTCTGGAGTTCCCGTCTCAGGCTGGAGTTTTCGTATGCCCGGAGCAGCATCGTTTTAAGATCTCGAATCGATGGTGGTCTGCGGCAGTAGCCGTAGGCTCCCTGTCGAACGAGCTCGGCTGCTGTGGAACGCATTGCGTCACTGGCCATGACCACGGAGGGAACACGAGACGCGATGATATTCCGTATGCACTCCATGCGCTGCTCCAACGAGTTCTGACTGGAGTCGAGATCGAGGAGCATCACATCGCAGCCCCCTGCAGAGATCATATGGGTGACTTGGTCGTCCGTTGACGCAAGGAGGACTTCGAACTCATTACCCAGGGCAGAGGATAGAAGAGATTGCAGTGTACGGTCTTCTGGATATAGCCCGATCCTGATCATGTATTACTCTCCTGACTGTCATCATCCCTATTCCTGGAAGTTGGAACAATCCCCCTTTGGGGGAAGCACAACTTTCCTAATAGGGAATGGTGATTGCTAACGCAGAGACATTCTCCTGTTGCGCAGCCCGTGCGGAGGAAGTGAGCGAACTTCTTTCTTCGCAAAATGATCGGTTCAATGTCGTATTATGGCCGCATTTATCCGCATATGTCGAGCCAATTCGTAGAACATGTTTCTCAATTTGGTGCAGATGCAATCCCGGTACGTTATTTGGTAACCGTACCTGAATTCTTTAGTTGCGTATGTGCGGTGGACGACAAACGGGCCCTGTAGTTTGGAAGTATCCGTGGAGAAGCTATTCGGACTAAGTCTCCAATGCAGGTAGAAGTCGTGAGGCCGAGCAACTCCAATTCAAGTATCAACATTGAGCAGATCTGGTAATTCATGGTCTTATGCATTCGAAGCAGCCAAGCAACTACAAGTGGCATGTCAGTTTATGCTCAAAGTTATGAATACCCGGCAAAAACTGGATGCTTCGATACTTGCATGCGCGGTTGCCATCAGTCGCTACTTATTCCGAAGTCATTACCTTTACGACCTGGATTCGGTGAACTTCGCGTTGGCGCTGGAACGCTTTGATCCGCGCGTCCATCAGCCTCATCCGCCTGGGTACTTCCTCTACGTATGTTTGGGTCGCTGTTTGAATTTCATCTTCCACGATGCGAACCTGGCGCTCGTTGCATTAAGCATTGCCGCCAGTTGCGGGTCGATTGTGGTGATCTACAAGATGGCTTTGGACTGGTATGGCCCACGGGAAGCGTGGTTCGCCAGTATGCTATTTCTGTTTTCGCCCCTGGGCTGGTTCCATGGCACCGTGGCGTTGACATATAGCGTGGAAGCTTTCTTCTCGGCGCTTTTGGGCTATCTGTGCTGGTGCCTGGAGTGCGGCAACCTAGCGCTGATTGCGCCGGTGGGGGTGATTCTGGGAATCTCTGCCGGTATACGACCGTCCTCTCTTCTATTTCTAGGGCCGTTGTACCTGTTTTCGCTGCGCAATGCCCCGGCATACAAAAAAATCGAGGGGGTTTCAGCACTTGGTTTGACGCTGACCGCCTGGATTCTACCTATGATTTCGGCCAGTGGTGGCTTCGGCGCTTACTTTGGCGCTTTGATCTCGCTTTGGCGCACGGTTCCGTCGAAGGACACCGTGTTCAACTCGTCTCCCGCTACGTCGATCGCACGAGCGGTTACGATCGTTTTCATCTACCTTCTGACTTTCGGCGCTGCCTCCGTCGCTGCGCTGGGCGCACTGCAAGGTACCGTTCCAACGGATCCCCGAAAGAAATCCTTCACCATAGTTTGGATGGCTCCGGCCCTTTGCTTCTTCACATTCATCTTTCTGAAGTTCGTCAATAGTGGATACCTGCTGCTGCTGGCGGCTCCCGCTTGCATCTGGCTTGGCTGTTGGGCGTCTGACTGGTACGGCAAGTCCCCGTGGCGAAGGCCTGTCAAGTTGACGCTGATCGGGCTTTGCGCTGCGGTGAATGTCCTCATTTTTCTTGAATCCCCACTCTACTGCTCGTATCGGTCGGTACGGAAGTTCGAGGCGCAGCTCGAGGGCGTTCGGACGATACTTCCCCAGCTTTACGCGGCAAACGACACACTGATCATCGGTTTCGACTCGCATTTTCTGGGCTATCGTCATGCCGGGTATTATCTTCCGGACTACTTTACCGTCCAATACCCCGAGGTTAGCCTGGAAGAAGGAGTTCGGGTATTTGCGATGCATCAGCGGGATACCCGGCTGCTCACGGAATTGCCGATTTCCCCTTATTCACGGTTCGTCATCTTTCCGCTTCCGGGCGGTGATGCAGGCTACGCGAAATACCTGGGAAACGTGAAGAGATTGCTCCCCAGTCAGAGCCTTCGTACAGTCCGCGTTGGCGAGGACGACTTTGTCAGCGGGCCGATCGCTTTGCTACCTTTGCTATTTCCCAGCGCGGCAAATTTTCGACAACCGGGTGTATATCCTCCGCTTCACTCCGGGGTGCAGGATGTAAACACCAGTGAACACCGGTCCGGCAATTGAGCCTGTGGAGAAGTGCTTTAAATTCGATTAATTCAAGAATTCTCGGGCTTCTGCGCATTTGGATGGCGAATTGCTGTCCGCTAAGTGACAACTAATTTTCTAGAAAGAGTCCGGTATGCATTCCGTTGCCTGGTGGCCAACATTATTTGTTCTAGCGGTGGCGACCTTTACCGATCTCCGCAGCCGACGTATTCCGAACTGGTTGGTGCTCCCTTTCCTTCTGGCTGGACTCGTAGTCTCTGGCTGGCTGCATGGGTGGCATGGGATACTGCAAAGCGTCTCTGGCCTGGCACTTGGTGCCGTACTTTTCGGCGTACTTTGTTTCATGGGAGGTATGGGAATGGGTGATGTCAAGCTCTGCGCTGCCATCGGCGCCTGGATCGGACCCGGGCAGTTAGTGACGGCACTCGTGGTTACGGGAATCGCCGGCGGCGTTATGGCGCTTGGCTGGGCCATCGCCGGCGGCTTTCTCGGCGATTTGTTCAAAGGCACAGGAGATCTTATCTTTGGTTTTAAGGAACGTGGCCTTCGCCCTCATCCGGAACTGGTTCTCGACAACCCATTAGCACGCAAAATGCCGTATGCTCCGGCGATCGCGATTGGAACGCTTGTCTCTTTCTTCTCTCAGTAAGGACCGGAAAACGCACATGGTGAGCCCATCAAGAATATGTCATTCAAATACAATTCGGCCGAAATACATGAAGCCGCAGGGGGTCGTTCATCCATGAGCTCGACACCTACGAAGGATCCGGACGTGCTCGGCAACAACGTGTTATCTGTGGCCTTGATTGGTCCGGATGCGCAGCGGCGTGAACCTATCGCCAGTGCTCTTGCCAGACTGCAGGGAAGTGTGACGCGCGAGTTCTCGGCGTATCCCGATCTGGACGATGTGCCACGGTTGCTGGAGGCGGAGTTCGACGTCATCATTCTTGATTTGGACAGCGACACAGAGCATGCCCTTGATCTGGTAGAGGACATCTGTGGCAAAAGTTCTGTAACCGTGATGGTCTACTCGTCGCAAATCGATCCGGAGATGCTGGTACGCTGCATGCGGGCGGGAGCTCGCGAATTTCTGACTCAGCCCGTTACACCCAAAACCATCGCCGAGGCCATGGTTCGGGCATCAGTGCGTCGCCCGACAACACCCACTGTCAAGAGGGCGATGGGTGATTTGCTGGTATTTGTCGGTGCTAAAGGAGGTTCGGGGGTCACGACAGTCGCCACTAACTTCGCCATATCTCTCGCCCAGGAGTCTGGTAAGAATACCGTGTTGATCGATCTCAATCTGCCGCTCGGGGATGCGGCCCTTGAGCTAGGAGTTACTGGGCAGTACTCGACTGCCAATGCTCTTGATAATTTTGGCCGCCTGGATTCCAACTTTTTGTCGATGCTGTTGACCAAACACAGCTCGGGATTGTCCGTTCTCGCCGCGCCAGACAAATACACGCAGGTGCAAGCTTCTGATGAAGCCGTCGAAAGGCTGTTGACCGTTGCACGACAGAACTTCGATTACGTGGTGGTGGATGTTGGATCTAGATTCGGTTCAACTGGTAAGGACATCTTCCAGGCAAGTACCTTGGTCTACCTCGTCGTTCAGGTGAGTATTTCTGAGCTGCGGAACGCAAATCGCCTCATTTCGGAGTTATTCAAGTCGAACGGCGCCAAACTTGAGATCGTGCTTAACCGTTACACACCTCGCACGTTAGGTATCGATGAAGAAAGTATTACAAAGGCCCTCACCAGGCCCATCAACTGGAAAATTCCAAGCGACTTTGTTGCTGCTCGGAGAGCGCAGAATGCGGCTTCTCCGCTGGTATTGGAAGATTCGCCTATTTCGCGGATAATCCGGCAGATGGCCAGAACGGCATGCGGTGCGCCCGCAACGCCAGAGAAGAAGAAACGTTTCGGTTTATTCGCATAACAGACTAAGGTCAGAGTTTAGAAGATGGTGCCGCGTGGATCAGCTAGATATTGATAGGTTCAAATCGGAAATACATCGAACAGTGATCTCCAGACTGGATCTGGAAAAACTGTCTCGAGTCAATTCGAACCAGGCGCGGCAGGCTGTGGCCAGCATGGTCGACGAAATCATCGCAGATCAACGTGTGCCGCTTAGCCTCTCCGAACAGGAGAGGATCAAGGCCGACATGCTGGATGAAGTTTTCGGCCTTGGTCCGCTGGAACCGTTGCTCGCAGATTCCACAATCTCTGACATTTTGGTTAATGACAAGAACCATGTCTTCATAGAGCGCGGCGGAATTCTTCAGAAAGTGGATACCGCGTTCCGAGATGACCGACACCTATTGCAGATCATCGACCGTATCGTGTCCCGGGTTGGGCGCCGGATTGATGAGTCCTCCCCGATGGTCGATGCGCGTCTGCCCGATGGTTCGCGCGTCAACGCGATCATTCCGCCGTTAGCGCTCGACGGCCCATCGCTGTCTATCCGCCGCTTTGGAACTGGTCCCATAGCCGCGAATCAGTTGGTTGGGTTGAAGAGCATTTCGCCGGAGATGATGGAGGTCCTGACCGCTGCAGTACGTGCACGTATCAGCATCTTGATTTCTGGTGGTACAGGCGCTGGAAAGACCACGTTTCTGAACATCCTGTCGCAATATATCCCACAGACAGAACGCATCGTGACGATCGAGGATGCTGCTGAACTGCGGCTTGGGCTGGACAATATCGTCCGGCTGGAAACGCGCCCCCCGAACGTCGAAGGGCAGGGAGCTGTCAGGCAGCGTCAACTGCTTATTAACAGCCTGCGCATGCGCCCCGATCGCATCATCATCGGGGAAGTTCGCGGTGAAGAGGCTTTCGACATGCTGCAGGCGATGAACACTGGTCACGAAGGCTCGATGACCACGATTCACGCCAACACGCCGAGGGATGCCTTGACCCGGCTCGAATCCATGGTTGCGATGAGCAATCTCAACTTGCCGGAGAAGAGCGTGCGTCAGCAGATGGTCTCAGCCATTTCAATTGTCGTTCAGGTCTCAAGGATGAGTGACGGCACGCGTAAAGTAGTGAACATCTCTGAAATCACCGGCATGGAGGAGAACATTATCAGCATGCAGGATATCTTCACCTTTACAAGAAAAGGGATTGGACCTGATGGCAAAGTGATTGGCGTATTCCAGCCAAGCCATATCCGTCCCAAGTTCCTCGAAAAGCTTCGCATATCGGGAATTTTCCTGTCGCCGGGTCTGTTCGAGCAGGAAATGGAAGTCAACTAAGAGAGGAAGGGTCCGACATGTTACTGATCCTCGTGCTGGTGTTCTTGAGCGTGTTTGTGGTGTTTGCTCTGCTATTAGCCGCGTATGGAGCAGGTGCTTCTGACCAAGCCAAACAGGTCCTTTCGAATCTCGATGCGGCTCTGGCCAGCGGCAAGCCGGAGTTACGCGATCAGATCGTCGACATCCGCAAAGACGATCTACTCAGTGCGATTCCGTGGATCAATCGATGGCTGCTCAAGATTGAGTTGGCGCCTCGCTTGCGCACTCTGCTTTATCAGGCCGATCTGAAGTGGACGGCAGGTGGTCTGCTTCTCATGTGTGCTGCCAGTTTTTCAGTACCTGCGTACCTGCTTTATTTGCGGACGGGAGTCATTATTTTCGCTCTGCTCATCGGGCTGCTTCTGGGTTTCGCTCCCATGGCATTAGTACTGTTCAAGCGCAGTCAACGGTTCCTTCGAATAGAACAGCAGTTACCGGAGGCCCTGGACTTGATGGTGAGCGCACTTCGTGCCGGCCATAGCCTCGTTTCTGCCCTGCGGCTGGTGGCTCACGAATCACCTGAACCAATTAGCGGAGAGTTCCGGATCGCCTTTGACGAGCAGAATTATGGGCTCGAGTTGCGAACTGCCCTAGACAATATGGTGAACCGCGTTCCGCTTCAGGATCTGAGAATTGTCGTGACGGCCATTCTGATTCAAAAGGAAAGCGGAGGCAACCTCGCCGAGGTGCTCGACAAGGCCTCTCAGTTGATCAGGGAACGGTTTCAGTTAAAGCGGCAGGTTCGGGTCCATACAGCCCAAGGACGCCTGACGGGTTGGATTCTTTCTCTGCTCCCTGTTGTGCTTGGAGTTGCTCTGTATCTAGTTAGTCCTAACACCATGAGTATCTTGTGGACTCGCTCGATTGGTATCAAGCTCCTGTACACTTCGGCGGTCATGACTATTACAGGCGCGTTGATCATTCGGAAGATAGTCAACATGGAAGTCTAAAGGTGAATTATGGGGTTTCTGGCGTTTACGTTTTTTGTCGTTTTCTTGTTGATCGCGAGCGGCGGCCTGCTTCTGTTCTATCGTGAAGCGATGATGGAACGGATATCGGCTGTGGTGAACCCGCGCAAGAATGAAGGTGCGTTGCTGAACACCATTCAGCAGACGGGTTTTTCGCTTGGCGGGATGGTGGAACGCATGGAGCGCGTTTTGCCGAAGAGCCAGGAAGAGGTGTCCGTAACGCAGCAGCGTCTGATCCGCGCCGGCTACCGCAACGACTCCGCAGTGAAACTTTTCTACGGAGCGAAGGTGCTCGTTCCAGTGTCGTTGTGTTTGCTGGCGCTGGGTACGGGTATCGCGAAGGACAACACATTCTTCGTTTTTGCGGTAGCGTTGGGTCTCGGATATCTGGCACCGGATTTTTGGCTGGGCAGGCGAATTGCCGTCCGGCAAAAGCGCATACGGCTCGGTCTACCCGATGCACTTGATCTGATGGTAATTTGCATTGAAGCCGGTCTGAGCATGGACCAGGCGACTGCACGCACAGCCGAGGAGTTGCGTCTGGCTCAGCCGGCTGTCAGCGATGAATTAGGTATTGTTGTTCTGGAGCAACGTGCAGGGCGCTCTCGTTCCGATGCCTGGCGGCAATTTGCGGAGCGCACGGCCGTCGACAGTGTGCGGAATCTCGTCTCCGTACTGGTGCAATCGGAACAGTTAGGGACGAGCGTCGCCAAGACGCTACGGATTCATTCCGACCAACTCAGAATTCAGCGACGCCAAAAAGTGGAGGAGCAAGCAGCGAAGACTAGTGTCAAATTGGTCTTCCCGCTCGTTTTCTTTATTTTTCCCTCCCTTTTCCTCGTCACGCTGGGACCGGCACTCATCTTGATGTCGGAGTCTTTCCAAAAGTACTTAGGCCAATGAGGAGAAAGGAGACTTAGCGTGGACAATATTTCGATTATCCGGATAGTTGCCGGTGTACTTTTTGTCGTTGTGCTGGCGTTTTTGATCAATCGCCGTCGCACACGAGTTCGGTAGCTGTTTGACTGTTTGGTTGATTCAGGTGGAGCTGCAAGGCTTCATTCGGCTGCGATGGGATTGGTAGCTCGGTATCTGGCTCTTGCCTCATGCCGGGCAACATCGCCTCCCGCGTTTTTGCAGTCAGGAGAGATGCATTGGGCGCGGTCACCTTGCAGAACGCCCTCCGGAACATGGATATCAATTGGCGTTCGCGTCCATGACGGAATTGGCGCCTTATTCGTTGCTGACCAGTCTGTTCGATGAAGATTGCGCGAATGCATCATGTCCTGAGAGGAGCCTGAGATTGAAAGAACGCCCAGCAGCTAAGTAGCCGCTGAGGTCGGGGGAAGAATGGAAAGACGAAAGTACTGCGTATACAACCAAACGCGCGAATGCTTTCTTGGTTTGGATGTCACTCCTGCCGACACGATCTTCTCGCGCCTGAGAGGATTGATTGGGAAGCTAAAGCTCGGGTCCGATGAAGGGATATGGGTAGTGCCGTCCAGAGGGATTCATACGTTAGGATTGCTTTTTCCGCTGGACTTGATTTATCTAGACGCGCAATATCGAGTCATTCATGTTGTGGAGTACTTTCCTTCATTTCGTATAGCTCCATTGAAGATCCGGGCCGATAGTGTACTGGAACTGCCAACCCACACCATCTATTCTTCGGGCACACAGACGGGAGATCAACTCCTTATCTGCGGAGCTGAGGAGATGGAGAATAAGTTGAAGATGGGTGGGGCGGTTCATCTTAAGGGGCCAGTGAATGTAATCGAATGACCCAGGATGGATCAAATGAAGATCATACGGCGTTGCTTAGAATGGCTATCTTCAGGAGAACGCAGGACAGCAGAACGCCAGGAGGTTCCTCACCTGGTTGCGCATTACTGGGACGGTGCGGCGCCAGAACCGCATGACATTCGAGATATCAGCCTGACCGGACTCTATTTAGTGACTGAGCAACGCTGGTATCCAGGGACACTCGTTATGATTTCACTCCAAAAAATCGGCGCACCTGAAACCGATCCAGACCGCACAATTATGGTGAATGCCAGGGTCGTCCGCGCGGACACAGATGGCGTGGGTCTTGCCCTGATCTTGCCGGAGAATCACGCCTCCCGAGGGGGAAAGAACCTGGACACATTTGGGGCGGACCGTAAGTCCTTCCATCAATTTTTACGACGGCTCCCCAAGAATGGAGACCAGTCGGATGAACGTAAGTCGAGTCAGGGCCAGGCACTGATTGAATACATTCTGGTGTTGCCCCTCATCTTTCTATTGATCGTCAACGTCGTCAATTTCGGGGGTTTCTTCTTTGCCTGGATTACCGTGGCGAACGCCGCACGCGCCGGGGCAGATTACGCGGTGATGGCAGGGGCTTCTGTGGGCGCGCCTGGACAGCCTTCCGGGAGCCAAGTCTCAGCCTTGATTACGCAGGATCTGTCGTCGCTTCCTAATCGGGCGAGCCTCGCCGTAAACGTCTGCCAGAGGTACATCAGCACTGTTACTACGCTGTCAGGTACCTGCAGCGGCACCCTCGGCGACCCAGAGACTTCTTACACGTTGATGAGCATCGACGTGACCTATACCTACGCACCGTTTATCCCCGCAGGGTTTAAGTTTCCGAATCTGAATGTCTATGCGACTATTCCGCCGACTACTATCCACCGTCAGGCTGTAATGAGGTTGATTCAATGAAGATATGGGGATTTCAGCGATGGCGATCTGACCGGGGCCAGAACCTGGTCGAATTCAGCCTCATCTCTTTTATGTTCATCATTGTGCTGTTGGGCGTGGTGGAGATGGGACGTATGGTGTTGGTCTTTACCACGATAGCCAATGCGGCGCGGGCCGGCGCAAGGTACGCCATCGTCCATGGTGGAGATCGCACTGGCTCAGGAGTCAACGGACCGAGCGGTCCCGGCAGCGTTACGCAGATTCAGACTGTCGTTACGAACTTTGCAAGCGCCGGACTGCTCAATACCAGCAACCTCACAATCACGGTTACTTACCCGAACGGCAACAATAATGCGGGATCGAAAGTAGACGTTACGGTGACGTATACCTATGATCCGCTCGTTAGATACTTCAGTTCCATCTTGAGTCAAGTTCTGGGGAGCACCAGTGAGGGAGTGATCACGTTTTGAGGAGGCTTGGCATGCGGTACAAGGACGAAGAAGGTCAGGCGATCGTAATCGTGGCATTGGCGATGAGCATCTTTTTGCTTGGCGCCATTGGTCTGGGGGTCGATGGCTCCCACCTCTATTCGCAGCGGCAGATGGCGCAGACTGCGGCGGACTCCGCTGCGCAAGCCGGCATGATGAGTGTCTTTGACGGCACGAACGCCGCAGGCACAGTCGGCTTCACGGCTACTCCGGGAACTTCCATCACCTGTACCACGACCGATACGAAGGCTCCGTGCGTCTATGCAAGGCAGAATGGATTTGGTGGTTCGGCGGGTGATACGGTGACCATCGACTTTCCTTCGCCGCCTGCCACCTACGCTCCGGGGGTAACCTTCTCAGGCAGCTATGCGACCGTTCTCGTCCGTGCCACAGTACAGCGAAACGTGAAGACGACCTTGATGGGACTTCTGGGATCGACGGCCACCACGGTAAAAGCGACGGCCATGGCGGCGATTGTGGATGTGATTGCACCGGTCCCCATTCTCGTCACTCATCCCACGAAGTCGGGTTCGCTCCATACAAATGGCGGTGTGCTAGTCACGATCTGCGGAGGACCGAGAAGAAGCATTGAGGTGAACTCCAGTTCGAGCACAGCAGTTACGACCGCTGGCAGCGGAACTATCGATCTCTCCCACGCCGGACCGCTTGATACCGCCGGAACCTGCACGACCGGGACAGGTGCGGATTTTGGCGTGTGGGGTGGGCCCGGCTCTGCTCCATTTACCTTTAACACCGGAAGCCTGCCTGGAAAATACATCCCAAGTGCTTCGTGGATGCAGGACCCGCTCGCCAATGTAGCCGCGCCGCCGATCCCCACCACTACCACGGGGACTCAGACCCAAGTTGCTTCTGGCACGGCCCCATGCCCCTCATCAGCTGGGCCGCATGGCTGCAAGGTTCTAACTCCAGGACTCTATGCTGGAGGGGTCAATCTTACGAATACTACCGCATTGTTTAAACCAGGAATCTACTACATCCAGGGGGGCGGCTTCACCTGCAGGGCCAATTGCAATGCATCAATGCTTGCGGGAACCGCCGACCCCTCTCCCCCCACAGGCACCGGCACCGGATGGGATGGGACTTCTAGCGGGGGGGGGATCTTGGTTTACAACACGGGATCTACAGCAACCCCCACCAACGCAGGCCGCTTCGATCTTGGGGCCAATGGTTCGGTAAGCTTGGTGGGTTCGCCGAGCGGCTCCGCTTACAAGGGGATTCTGTTTTTTCAGGATCGCGCTTCTAATGCCCAAACCCATTCGCTCGGCGGGGGCGGTAATCTTACTCTGCAGGGGACTATCTACCTCACGAACACGCGCAGCACGATGCTGACGACTTCCACACAGTTTCAGGAACTCGACCTCCAGGGCAATCCGGGAAGCGCCACGCACATCGATGGCGAAATCATCGTAGGTGTACTGGGTCTGGGAGGCAACGCCGGCATCACAATGAATCTCAATTCGAACGCTGCGCTTATCGTTAGCGAAGTTGCGATGGTCCAGTGATCGGGAGCCCAGCCTGGGATGGAAATTACATCTGTGCTTCGTTGAGGGAAGTTCTTATTGTGCCGCCTCCTCTGGGATAATCAGCAGCACCTCGACCGCAATGAGTTGTCCATTCTGCCGAGCCGCACGAAACTGCCACTGCTTGAGCGCTTCGAGCAGAAACTTTGGCCGTGCAAACTCGGGAGGGAACACGATGGAGAGTCGTTCGAACTTGCCGGTCAGGTTGATGAAGCCGTGAACCATAATGGCCTCCGAGTTAAAGTCCTCGGGCGCCAGATCAGGGCGCATTATGTCGTAGGGCCACGGAGCCTCCGGGCGAGTAATGTTCCCGGCTTTAGCAGCTTCCTCGGCGCGCGGCAGGGAGTACTGGAGTATCCAGTTCTTGTGCAGACCAACGTGCAGGTACACCGAGTAGATTAACCTGCCATTCCAGATCTCTACCGTCTCTGGGAACTCTTCTGCCAGTGAAGATCCCACCACGACGACTCCGAACTGACCGTCCTTCGGCAGCGTAATGTGGGTGACATTTGGTTCGATTCCCGGAGCGGAGCCAACTGTGGACACAAGGCCGGAACCGACGGTGGCAACGGGGCCATTACCGACGGCAGGCCCCTGACCAGCACCAGCTTGAGCCCCTTGACCAGCACCAGCTTGGGTGCCCTGACCAGACCCGGTATTTGTGCCGTTCTTCGCTACAGATCCGCTTCCGGTAGCGGCTTTGTCTGTCTGGTTTCCTGAGTTTGCTCCGGCGGCAGCCCCGTGTTGGTCGCTGGCTGCGTTGCGATTGCCGTCTCCTACGGACTTCTCCGGGCGCAGGGGCGCGAGCGGCCCGGATGACCCCGTCTGCAAACTTTGATTTGCGAGCGGGATCATGACCGGCGCCCGCGACTGAACGTTGGAGACGGATATGACCCTGGCTGGAGTTGGCTGGTCAAACGAGGTCGATGCCATCTCCGGAACCTGCTTTATTGGCTTTGGCTCGCGAGTGAAGATCGGGGCGGTCGTGCTCGAAGGAGGTGCGGGAGTCTCGGTAACGAAGGCGGTGGACGAGACGTTTACGTCAGCCAGAAGCGTTTCGTGGTTGGGTTTGACGAACGTCGGCCGAACGTCGGCCGCGGTGGCCTCTTGCGGAGGAGGAGGGATGATCTTCCTGACCGGTGTGTACTCGGACGACCACATCGTAAGGGAGGGGATCTGTACCTCCTTCGGGAGTTGCAGATCCGGGGGCGCATCCGGCTGCACCAGCGTCTGCGTGCCGGGGAGTAACTGCGATATCTGTGGCGGAACGTAGGACTCAGGCGCTGCATTACCGCCGGGTGCGAGCGCATGCGACTCGTTGTGGGACGCAGGGGAAGCGCCGCCGCTGCCAGAGGCCCGCGCCGTTTGAGGCCTGATTCTATCCGGATCCAAGAGCCGAACAGTAAAGCGATGGATGACTGGCTGGTTGTCTATGACTACAGGGCGCCGCAAACCGGCGAGCAGCAAGGCAAATCCTACAACGTGCAGCAGAATGGAAACCAGATAAGTGGCGGGGGGCCTTCGAGGAGGCGATGGCTCCGCGAAGAGGGTAATCATCTGAGAAGACCTCATGATCGGCAAGACTCCCCCATGTCAGTATGGTCCCTCTGCTTTTTTTCAGTCGTTATCATTCACTCAACACTTCAGCAATTGCAATGCCGAATCCTGATTTTCGGGAATAACGAGGTTCAATCGTAAAAAGTTGATTCTGGCTCGATCTATCGCCCGAAGGGTGCGTGTGATGAAATTGCTCCACCTGGCTACCGCCGAACGGAGAAGGAAGGTTGAGAGTTACCCAGGTTGTCACCAGGAGTGAATTTAAAGTCGATAGGGGGAATGCCCAGGCTAACTAAGGATGGTCGCAAATCTTTTGAAAATTTGGAGTGCGGAAGCCATGAGCGTGTCTGTCCGGCTACACAGCTAGTGCAGTTGGTATACAAGAGGTCACACTTTCTTTGGAGTCCAACCGCCAAAATCGAGGAATTTGGAGACAGACCGAAAATCCGACGCTTTGGCACAAGAATTGCCTGTTAGCAGATGAAAGCCCAGCTGGCTGTAGAGCCAACTCGAAAAGGTCTATGTATGAATAGAAGAGTATCGGTCATTCTCTTTAGCGCTTTTGCCATTGCCCTTGTATGTAGCTACCTCGTCTACCGTGTAGTTGGAAAGCGGCTGATTGCGGTGCAGCACAGTACCACGCGCGTCGTCGTGGCTGCTACGGACATCAAGCTGGGCAGCGTTCTTCGTGATGTAGATCTGGGGACTACTGAGATCGCAGGTAACGTCCCGAAGGGCGCGATCACAAATACTAAGGATGCCGTCGGTCGCGGTGTCATCTCGAACCTCTACCAGGGTGAGCCTATTCTGGACAACCGATTGGCTGCCGTCGGATCCGGCGGTGGACTGGCAGCGACGATCGGCCAGGGCATGCGGGCCTGCGCGGTCAAGGTCGATGACGTAGTGGGTGTGGCTGGATTTGTAACTCCAGGAATGCGCGTCGATGTCTTGATCTCAGGTAATCCCCCAGGGCCTGTAAACCCGAATGAGGGCACCCAGGTCAGGACGCTGCTTCAGAACATACAGGTTCTATCCGCAGGCACAGATATCCAGAAGGATGATGAAGGAAAGGCTAAACCAGTTCAGGTGGTCAACTTGTTGGTGACTCCAGAGCAGGCGGAGCAACTGAGTCTTGCCAGCAACCAGACGCACATTCAACTTGTGTTGCGGAATCCGCTGGACACGGAGGTTGCACAGACACATGGAAGTGGGATGAGTAATCTCTTCGCAGACAAGAATGTTGCTGCGCCGGGGAAGCCTCAATCCGTGGCAATCCGTCGCAGCGTCCCCAAGCCTGCAGCCCGGGTTTTTTTGATCCAGGTCTTCAACGGCTCCAAGCGGAGTGACGAAAAATTTGTCAGTGAGGAAAAATAGTGAGAGTGAGAGCCGGCTTTTCCATCGCTTACTTCTGTGCGTTATCTTTCGTTCCCTGTGCGGAGTCAGTCATCCATGCTCAGGCTCAAAGTTCGAGTCCTCAACCAGCCGCAGCTAGCACCCAGGACTCCGCAAATGATCTAGTGGTCGCAGTGGGCAAATCAGTGCTGGTTGACTGTGCCCAGACGATTCAACGGGTCGCGATCGGTTCGGCCGAACTGGCAGAGGCTACCGCGGTCAGCACAACCGAGATCATGATCAATGGCAAAGCCGCGGGTGAAACAACTCTGATCGTTTGGCAAGTGGGAGGCGCCCGGCAGTTCTTCAATGTGAAGATTCGTGCAAGCACGTCAGTGGCGAACGATCACATGGAATCGCTTCGTCGCGAACTGCGAACGGAGCTTCCGGGCCAGACGTTACGCGTCACCTCCGAAGGCGGTAACATTTTTCTCCGCGGCACGGTGAAAGACCTTGGCAGTTCGGATCGAGCTGTACAGATAGCAACGACTGCGGGCAAAGTGGTTAATCTTTTGTACGTCAACGTTCCTCCCCCCGAACCGCAGATTCTATTGAAAGTGCGCTTTGCCAGTCTCGACCGGAACATGAGCACCCAACTCGGGATCAATATATTCAGCACGGGCGCGGCAAACACCGTCGGCTCGATCACTACGCAACAGTTTTCGCCGCCAGTGGTCACCCCAGGCAAGCCCGGAGCCCCCGCCACGGCAACTTTATCGAGTTTGCTGAACCTCTTTATCTTCCGGCCGGACCTGAATCTGGGTGCCACCATCCAGGCTCTGCAGGCCAACGGAGTGTTGCAAATTCTAGCTGAGCCCAACGTTTTGACATCTAACGGCAAGCAAGGAAGCTTCCTCGCCGGTGGTGAGTACCCCTACCCGGTGATACAGGGTACCTCTACGGGGACTGGCTCGGCGCCGATCACGATCCAGTTCAAGGAGTTTGGCGTCCGCCTCAACTTCATCCCGACGATCACCCCACGCGGCACAATTCGGCTGCAGGTAGCGCCGGAAGTCAGCAACCTGGACTTCTCCAACGGCCTTACCATCTCGGGATTCACTGTTCCTGCCCTTGATACCCGGAAAGTCCAGACTGAAGTCGAACTGAGTGAGGGGCAAAGTTTTGCCATCGGCGGATTACTCGATAATCGCGAAACCAAGAACCTCTCGAAGATCCCGTTTATCGGTGATATTCCAGTGCTGGGCAAGTTATTCCAGTCGATCTCCAAGACCAGGACGAATACTGAACTAATCGTGATTGTGACGCCGGAGATCGTAGCTCCGATACCGGTAGGTGCGCCTCTGCCTAACGTGACATATCCAGACAAATTTCTGCCAACTAATTCAAGCGTCCCCATGCGTAATCCCGGCGCAGATGTAACGGGCGTCAAACCACTCCCCGTTCCACCGGCGACGGTGCCTGTCGAACAGTTGATTCAGAGCATGCAGCCCGAACAGCCGTTGTCGGTCAACAGCCTTTCTCCCGGAGCCATCTATACCTCCCCCGAGGGTGGTGTGAGCACTGGTACGGGAGCTTCCACTTCACCACCTGCGCCGCATTAGATCGCACTCGAGGCCATGAATCTTACCCGACGGATATTGGACCGCATCGTGCGGAGTCGTCCAGCGAAGCCTGAGGTTCGTCTCAGGATATCGAATGTGACTCGGCAGGTTGAGATCGCCCACTGTGTCGATCTGGCCGATCACGGCGCCAAACGCAGGAAGGGTCTACTTGGTCGCGATATGCTGGCTGCCGGAGAAGGTCTCTGGATTGTTCCGTGCGAAGCGGTCCATACCTTCGGCATGCAGTTTCCAATTGATCTCGTTTACCTGGACCGCGATATGCGTGTTAAGAAGATCAGGAGCGATGTTCCTCCTTTGCGAATATCAGCGTGCCTCTCCGCGCACTCTGTGCTGGAGCTTGCCTCGGGTTCGATTCGCAGCACCGGAACGAAACCGGGAGACAGGCTTGAATTCTCCGCAGCGTTAGTGCCGAACAATTGTTGAATCAATCTCGGTGGGCGGTCTCAATTCCAAAGTTGGGAAATAAACGAGGTTCATCATGAACCGCATCCCCGACGCCCTGTTATACGCTCAACCCGTGGGCAGAGTCAGTCCTTTGCGAGTTGTCGCTGCCTTCTTCTTACTCGCACTGGGAGCCTGCATCCTGGCCTTCGCAATGACAGGTGACAATGCCGCGAACCGCGATTTCATCTGCTACTGGGCTGCGGGGCAACAACTGGCCCACCACGGGAATCCTTATGACGGCGCGGCCATCCTGGGACTGGAGCGTGCTGCGGGATTCGAGCAAAATCAACCTTTCTTCATGCGCAACCCGCCATCGGCATTCTTTCTGGCGTTACCGCTTGGCTTTGTAGGTGTTCGGGCAGGATGTGTTTTATGGTCTCTTGCGCTCGTCGCCGCACTGATGGGCTCAATCCGAATGCTTTGGATCATGCATGGGCGCCCCCCAGACCGGTTGCATCTGGTCGGTTATCTGTTTCCGCCTGCTTTCGCTTGCCTGCTTGCTGGCCAGACCGGCATCTTCATCCTGTTCGGGGCTACGCTCTTTTTCTACTTCGCCGAATCGAGACCCTATCTCGCCGGAGCCGCGCTCCTACTTTGCGGACTGAAACCGCACCTATTTCTGCCTTTCGGCGTAGTTCTGATCGCCTGGATCGCGACGCGTGGGGCTTACAGGATTCTTGTTGGAGCGGGCGTCGCTTTGATGGCGAGCCTGGTGCTTTCATTGTTTCTCGATCCCGCAGCATGGTCTCATTACGCTCACATGTCGAGCACGGCCAGGCTACAGGAAGAATTCATCCCTACCATCAGTCTGATGTTCCGCCTAATCATCCATCGCGATGCGGTGTGGTTGCAGCTATTTCCTGCATTCGCCGGTTGCGTCTGGGCACTTTGGTATTTCTGGACGCTCCGCGAGCAATGGGACTGGTTGGAGCACGGCTCGCTGCTGCTGGTCATCTCCGTGATGGTTGCCCCCTACGCATGGTTCACTGATGAGGCTGTACTCGTGCCGGCAATTCTGGCAGGGGTGTATGGGGCGTCGGGCTCTGTGCGCTCGCTTATAGCGCTTGGATGTATCGCTGGAATAGCCTTGACCGAGGTTCTCTGTGGTGTCTCCATCAGCTCAGGGTTCTATGTGTGGACCGCGCCCGCATGGCTTGCATGGTATCTCTGGGCGACCAGACACCGCTCTGCCATGAATCGATACGATCCTCCGCGATCTGCTGACGGAGTACTACTAGAGACAACAATGAGCGAATGACGACAGGATCTTGCGGCTTTTCAGCGCAAAACTCCCCGCTTGGGAACAGATTTACCACTTTCAGGTGGAAATAGATTTACCTTGGCTGAAAATAGCTGCCAGCTTGCTCTCACCCAACGCAGATGACCCTCTTTTTTTAGTTGCTCCCATCGCCAGAACAGGCTATACGAGAAGATCACAAGCTTAATCTTGCGCGGCTGTATACATAGGCTGACCTTCCAGTCGGCCCTGTATACAGGCGTTCACAACTATCTCAGGAATCAGCCAGGTAAATGAGTGATTTCAATGAAAAAACAAGGGTTTGCCACGATTGGAACTTTACTTGCTTCAGTATTCAGCATCCAGCTACAAGTTGGAAATTTATCCTCTCGGAGAATTCAAATGAAAGACCAATTGCTGAAGTTGTCTGTCAAGATCCAGATGTTTTTGATGCGCGAAGAAGGCCAGGACCTGATCGAGTATGCACTCGTGGTTGCATTGATCGCTTTCGCCGCAACTGCCGGGATGACCACCCTCGCGGGGAAAATCAACACTGCTTTTACCAACATCGGCACGACGCTTACCAGCTACACCGGCTAATCCTTGCCACCAGAGAGTCAGGGCGGGACAAACGAGTTCGTTCGTTCCTTGGCGGGGGAGAGGTGCATAGGGCAGTCCAACTGTTTTTGTGTGCTCTCCCTTGCAAAGCTCTAGTTGCGATACCACTCGATAGGAGAAGACTGAGATGCACATGAAACTTTTGAAACTCCGTTCCAAGATTCAGTACCTGATGTCGAGGGAAGATGGTCAGGATCTGATTGAGTATGCGCTGGTGGTTGCTCTTATCGCCTTCGCAGCGACTGCTGGCATGACTTCAGTGGCTAGCAGCATCAATACTACTTTTGGCGCCATCGGCACAACACTCAGCAGTTACACCGGTTGATCCTGTCAGAACAGATCAGGGCGGTGAACTGATTGCCGCTTTGTCCTTTGGGAGATCCGTGTGGCCAGATTGCTGCTTGGTGAATGTTCTCCGGGTTAATCTTTTAGGCCGTTTTGGGAGGAATGGCTTCATGCTACTTTCGGTAGTAATTCCGGTACTGGATGAAGCGAATACCATTCCGCTCATCCTTCCTCGACTCCGCGATTCGCTTCGCGGACGGACGTGGGAGGTTATTTTCGTTGATGACGGTAGTACGGACGCAACACCCGACATTCTTGAGCGGGAAGCCCTCGAGGACATGCGTGTTAAGGTGCTTCGCTTCACCCGAAACTTTGGCCATCAGGCGGCAGTTACCGCTGGTCTGGATTTTGCCAACGGTGATGCTGTAGTTGTCATGGACGGTGACCTGCAGGACCCACCAGAGTTGTTACCGCGCATGCTGGAACTCTTCGAGCAAGGCTACGACGTTGTCTCGCCTCAACGGGTCTCCCGCGAAGCAGAGACGAGGTTCAAGCGATGGTCAGCTACTTTGTTCTATCGCACCTTATCGCGCATGTCCGATCAGAAGCTTACACCCGATGTTGGCGACTTCCGCTTGTTCAGTCGAAGGGCGGTAGGCGCGATCCGTTCGCTTCGTGAGCAGCACCGATATATGCGTGGCATGGTCGCATGGCTTGGCATGAAAGAAGCTATCCTGCCCTTTGAGCGCCGTGCTCGCGCTGCCGGCCATACCAATTATCCAACTCTAAAAATGTTGCGCTTTGCCTGGACTGGCATCTCGTCCTTTTCTGTATTACCGCTGCGCATCAGCATCGCAGCCGGTTGCATCCTGAGTTGTGCTGGATTTGTATACCTCTTACGAGTGCTGTACCTGGCACTTTGGACGACTACTCTTGTTCCTGGATGGGCTTCGGTCGTCGCACTGCAATGCATCTTCTCGGGAATGATACTGTTGGCGCTTGGCGGCATTGGAGACTATCTCGCCAAAACATACGAAGAAGCAAAACAACGGCCTCTGTATGTCGTGACGGAGAGATGCAACATCTCTCTGCCTGAGCGGCCATTGGCGCGTGCTGTAATCCTGGCGAATCCCGTAATCCCTGATCCGATTTCGATAAGTGAATTTGACCTCCCTAACTCTCGAGAGGAAGACAATCCGACATATCAATCACTAACTGGCGTGCGTGCGTGAATACCTTCATGCGAATTGTCTGAATATGATCCTGCCTGTTTCACAAGAACGTGCCACATCGCCAATGGCGATCGAGATCGCCCTCACGATGGTTGTAATTGCGGTGGCGTTCTGCTGGCCCCGCCTTGGATCTGAATGGTTCTCGCGCATCGAGCGTGCGTTCGGCCGGTTGGCTCGGAGACGAGGCCTGTCGGTTGCGTTCGTAGGTGCCAGCGCACTCCTGCTGCGGCTTGCGATTCTTCCCCTATGCCCCATTCCTCATCCATTTGTTCCGGATGATTTCAGCTTCCTGCTCGCGTCGGATACCTTCGCGTCCGGAAGACTGACCAACCCTACCCCAGCGATGTGGGTCCACTTCGAGAGCATCCACGTCACAATGAATCCGACTTATATGTCGATGTACTTTCCCTCGACAGGACTGATACTGGCTGCAAGTAAGGTGCTGTTGGGGAACCCTTGGTACGGAATCTTATTTGCCAACGCGTTGATGTGCGCTGCAATCTGCTGGATGTTGCAGGCGTGGCTTCCCCCCACCTGGGCGCTTCTGGGAGGAATCCTTGCTGTCCTGCGGCTGGGCCTATTCAGCTACTGGATCAATACATACTCTGGTGGAGGCGCAATCGCGGCACTTGGTGGAGCGCTAGTGTTGGGAGCGCTTCCGCGTTTGATGAAAGCCGCACGGCTTCGCGATGGTATGCTGCTGGCGTTGGGGATCGTGCTGCTCGTCACGACGCGTCCTTACGAAGGTTTTCTTCTTTGCGCCCCGGTAGCTTTCGTTCTAGGGCACTGGGTTTTCTTTGGAAAGAATAGACCGACCATTGCCATCTTGATTCGTCGTGCTGCGGCACCGCTGGCGCTAATTATCGCCGCAGGCGCATGGATATCTTACTACGACTATCGTGCCTTCGGAAATCCCTTTACGCTGCCTTACACCGTCAATCGCAGCACGTACGCCGTGGCTCCGTATTATGTATGGCAGTCCCAGAGGCCTGAGCCTGTCTACCGGCACGCAGCATTGTGGAACTTCTATCACCATAACGAGCTTACTGCCTTCGAAAAAATTCATCGTCCGTCTGGCTTTATCCCCGAGACTCTCATCAAAGCGATAAGAGGGATTCTATTTTTCTCCGGTATTGCGTTGCTCGTGCCACTCATTATGCTTAAAAGGGTGCTCTTGGATCGCCGTATCCGCTTCCTCGTTCTGTGTGTATTTGTATTAGCGGCCGGAATGCTAATAGAGATATTTCTAATCCCTCACTATCTGTCACCATTTACGGCAGCATTCTATGCAATAGGTTTGCAGGCCATGCGCCATCTCCGTCTCTGGCGCCCGGGTGCTCTACCCGTTGGTATGACATTAACGCGTCTGATTGTCACAGTCTGCTTTGTTCTGGGCGGACTTCGGTTATTTGCCGAGCCTCTTAATCTTAGATTTGTGGAATGGCCGGCATCTGAGTGGTCAGGGGTGTGGTATGGCCCGGGCCACTTCGGCACGGAACGTGCCAATATTGAGGCCAGATTAGAACAACTCCCGGGGAAACAGTTAGTCCTGGTTAGATACTCACCTGAACATAATCCTATAGATGAGTGGGTCTATAACTCCGCCAACATAGATGGTTCCAAAGTCATATGGGCGCGGGAGATGAATGCCGTAGATGATCGTGAACTCATCAATTACTACAAAGATAGAAAAGTCTGGTTGGTTCAGCCCGATAAGCAGCCGGCCGATGTTTCCCCGTATCCAGTGCCCGATCTAAAGGCTGTAGCCACCATTAGGTAAGTTGTATTCGACGATTGAGGAAGACTGAACAGAAAGAGGTAAGTCCATGATCAACGGCAAGCGTATCGCAGTGGTGATGCCGGCATACAACGCTGAAAGAACTCTGGAAAAGACCGTTAGGGAACTGCCTGACGTGGTTGACATACGAATTCTTGTCGATGACTCGAGCACAGACAAAACGGCGGCTCTTGCGGAGAGCCTCGGGGTGCAAACCTTTATCCACGATGCGAACTACGGCTATGGGCGCAATCAGCAGACCTGCTACCGCGAGGCATTAGCATCAGGTGCCGACATCGTAGTCATGGTTCATGCGGATTATCAGTACACACCGTCTCTCGTTTTGGCGATGGCAAGCATGGTCGCCAGTGGGGTGTACGACGTTGTTCTGGCTTCACGGATTCTTGGTGGCGGAGCTCTGAAGGGCGGTATGCCAAGGTATAAATACATCGCCAATCGCCTGCTGACAGCCTTCCAAAACATCTTCCTCGGGGTGAAGCTATCCGAATACCACACAGGTTTCCGCGCGTTTTCAGCGGAGCTGTTGCAGACTCTTCCGCTGCTGGAAAACTCTGACGACTTTGTATTCGACAATCAGATGATTGCTCAGTCGGTGATGTTTGGCTTCCGCATTGGCGAGATATCGTGCCCGACGAAATACTTTGAAGAAGCTTCTTCGATCAACTTCAGGCGTAGCGTGAAATATGGCATTGGTGTGCTGGCGACCACAGCAAGTTTTGTAGCGCACAAGATGGGGATCGTAAAGCTACCGCTGTTTGATGGGACTGGACGAAAAGTAACTATGAAGTACTATTCGGAACTTACTCACAAATCGTGAGCAATGCCGCCTGGCCGTATTGCGAATTGAAAAGGGGCGAATGTACCTACTATGATTTTGTCTCCTGGTCCAGACCACGGCCCTTCGCTTACGGTGATCGAAGCCGGCCTCACTTTGGTTGCAATCGCGGTTGCGTTCTGCTGTCCCCGGCTCGGTTCCAATTGGTTCCAGCGTGTCGAGCGTTTGTTTGGGCGGTTGGCAAGCAGGCAGAGCCTGTCCGTTGTAGTTGTCGGCGGTGCCGCGCTTCTACTGAGGCTTGCCATTCTTCCTCTGTCCCCAATTCCTCAGCCATTCGTACAGGATGATTTCAGCTTTCTGCTTGCAGGGGATACCTTCGCGTCTGGAAGACTGACAAATCCCACCCCTGTGATGTGGAAGCATTTCGAAAGCATTCAGATCACGATGAAGCCGACGTATATGTCGATGTACTTTCCTGCGCAGGGGCTAATTCTGGCTGCAGGCAAGGTTCTGACGGGATACCCCTGGGTTGGTATTTTATGTGTGACATCCCTGATGTGTGCGGCTATCTGCTGGATGTTACAGGCGTGGCTTCCACCATCCTGGGCGCTTTTGGGCGGAATGCTGGCGGTGCTGCGCCTGGGCCTTTTCAGCTACTGGATTAACACCTACTCTGGCGGAGGTTCAATCGCGGCTCTTGGTGGAGCGCTTGTACTGGGTGCATTTCCGCGATTCATCAAAAGGGCACAGCTTCGCGATAGTTTGCTGCTTTCTGTGGGTGTCATACTGCTCGCCTTGAGCCGCCCCTATGAAGGTCTACTGCTGTGCTTACCGGTAGTGGTGGTTCTGGGCCGCTGGGTTCTCTTTGGAGAGAATCGGCCGCCCGCCATAGTTCTGATCCGTCGCACGGCTGGACCAGTGGCACTTATCCTCGCAGCTGGTTTGTGGATGGGGTACTACAACTATCGCGTATTCGGGGACCCTCTCACCCCGCCCTACAAAGTAGATCGCGACACCTACGCCGTAGTCCCATATTGGATATGGCAACCGCAGCGGCCCGAGCCTGTCTATAGCCACAAGGTAATGCGAGACTTCTACGTAAATGAAGAGCTTGGCTATTTCAAGAAGCTTCATACGCCGTCTGGCCTTCTGTCCGAAATACTATTATTCAAACCATTGAGAACAATTCTGTTCTTTGCTGGCATCGCGCTAATTCCACCTTTGATTATGTTGCGACGTGTACTTGCCGATCGACGTACCCGATTCTTCGCACTATGCGGACTTGTATGGGTTCCCGGGATACTCGTTGAGATGTTTTTAATTCCCCACTATCTGGCACCATTTACAGCTGCACTCTATACGATTGGTCTGCAGGCTATGCGCCACTTGCGTCTTTGGAGTCCAGAAGGGCAGCCGGTCGGAAGGTTTTTAGTGCGGCTGGCACTTCCGCTATGCGTTCTATTAGCTGCAATCCGGCTGACGGCAGAGCCTTTCCACCTGAGGCTTACAACCTGGCCGGGGGGAGGGTGGGCTGGAGCTTGGTATGGTTCAGAGCCATTTGGCGCTGCGAGAGCCGAGGTTCAGACTAGACTGGAACAACTGCCAGGAAAACAACTCGTGATCGTCAGCTACTCCCCAAACCACAGCTCGTTAGACGAATGGGTCTATAACAGTGCGGACATGGACAACTCGAAGGTCATCTGGGCACGCAAGATGGATGCTGCGGCTGATCTCGAACTTATTCACTACTACAAGGGCCGGACGGTCTGGTTGCTACAACCTGACATAAAGCCGGCACAAGTATTTCCGTATGCTTTACCTCTAAAGTAAGCGGCCGCCTTGCACCGTATCGAGCGGAGGAATTGACGCCATGCAGAATACTGAGAAAGTAGACCCGGAATTCGACCAATATGCGCACTCGTACGCAGGATTGTTGGAAGATCCAATGAGGAGTCTATTTGCGCTTGATCCCCTTCATTTTCATCGCAGGAAATGGATCTTGATCGAAAGACTCTTGAAGAACGCTGGCATGAATTTGAGCACACTGAAATGGCTCGATGTGGGGTGCGGCCAGGGTGAGTTGCTGGGACTGGCGGGCAGCAACTTCGCGCAGGCTATCGGGTGCGATCCGTCTGCAAGCATGCTCTCAAAAAACAGGGCGGTCGAAATGCACGAGCAGCCATCTCCCGTTGTGTTGCCATTTGGCGATAGCTCGGTCGATTTTGTAACGGCAGTTTGTGTCTTTCATCATGTTCACGGAAGAGCCAGGACTCTCTTGACAAGTGAGATCCGGCGCGTGCTGACTCCGGGGGGGATGTGCTGCATCATCGAACACAATCCATGGAATCCTGTTACTCGGGCAATAGTCAAGAGGTGTCCAGTGGACGTCGATGCGGAACTTCTTACCGCGCGAAAAGCCAGCGTGCTGCTTCAGACTGCCGGCTTTGAAACCGTCAGTACAGACTACTTCCTCTATTTTCCTGAGCGGCTCTTCAATCGACTTATTTCCGTGGAAAAGATGCTTTGTAAAATACCCTTGGGTGGCCAGTTTGCCTTGCTTGCGCGAGCGCCTGCATAACACGTTCAAAGCGAATCCCTGATGGCACATTCAACTAATGCTTCAATAATCGAGACTTAGTGGCTCAAAATCCCCAATAGTTATTGATCTTGTATAGCTTGGATTCCAGACAACCATGACTGTATTTGTTCTGCTGAGTACGCTGGTTTCGCTTGCTGCACTATTTGGCCTCATCAGCCATCGAGTGTTGCGGCTTCCCGTTTCTGTCGGGACGACGATCCTATCGTTGGGAGCGGCTGCGGCGCTGATCGCCGGAGGGCATCTTGAGCCTGGTCTGCGTGCCACAGCAGAGCACATCGTGGCTGGAATCGACTTTAACCAGGTCGTGCTGCACGGAATGCTGGCATTCTTGTTGTTTGCTGGGGCATTGCAGCTCAATTTGGCGGAGCTCTCGCGCCAGAAATTAGCTGTCTGTTGCCTGTCGCTGCTGGCAACAGCGCTCTCGACAGTATTTGTCGCAGGGCTCTTGAAGCTCACGCTGATGGCGGTGGGTATCCCGTTGAGCGCAATGGCTGCGCTGCTTTTCGGAGCGCTCATATCGCCAACGGATCCAATTGCAGTGCTCGAAATGTTGCGCCGCGCGGGCGCTCCCGCTGCCCTTGAAGCTCAGTTGGCGGGAGAGTCGCTCTTCAATGATGGGGTGGGCGCCGTGATCTTTCTGGCGCTGGTCGATGCATCAACTGGAGGGTCTCTTCCGTCTCCCGGACGCTTTGTGCTGCTGCTGCTTCTGAAGGCCATCGGGGGTATCGGTATTGGAGCGCTACTGGGTTACCTCACCTATCGCCTGCTGCGTCTGGTCGACGACTATCGAATCGAGGTGCTGCTGACGCTTGCGCTGGCGATGGGTGGGTACGCGTTGACTGATACGCTTCGACTTTCTGCCCCTCTTGAAGTCGTGACGGCTGGGCTAATGGTAGGCGGGCGAGCCAAGACGCTTGCCATGTCGGAAAAGACCCGCAATCACGTTGATACGTTCTGGGAGTTGCTGGACGATATCTTCAACGTGGTGCTGTTCCTGCTACTCGGGTTGGAACTGCTGGTATTGCCAATCCAGGGACGCTTCTTAGTCGCTGGCTTGCTGGCCATCCCTGTCGTACTGCTCGCACGGTTCGCAAGCGTGGCTCTGACCGTGGAGTCGCTCGCTCTGGTTCGTCAGAGAGTGCCGGGAAGTATTCAGGTTCTTACCTGGGGCGGTCTGCGAGGCGGTCTGGCCGTTGCGCTGGCACTCTCTTTGCCAACCGGGGAAGGGTTGCAACGCAATCTTCTGCTGGTCGCTACCTATGTGGTCGTGGTGTTCTCAATTGTGGTGCAAGGGCTGACTATCACGCACCTATTGCGAAGACTTGGGCTTCAGTCGCAGCCTGCTACTGCGGCGAAGTAGTACCTGTGCTCAAGGAAGTTGCGCCGATGCGGCATGGCCCTTGCCTTCCGTCAAACTTACGTATTGGTCAACCTTCGCCGGAGGATCAAACTTCTCCACGGCGCCACTCGGCCATCGGATCTCAATATCCTTCACGGTAGTCTCGGCACCTAGTCCAAAGTGGACGCGGAGATCGCTGGAGGAGTTGTAGCTGGATCCGCTACGGACCTCATCGACCCATGCCCGTTGTGTGCCATGAACCGTTACATGTGCTCCGATCGCATCACGATTGGATGCGGTACCGGTCAACTTTAGACCTAGCCAGTGATTTTGATTCTTTGCCAGGTTTACGAGCAGCATGGGGCGGTCGCTCAGGTTGTTTACCACAGCCTCCAGGCGACCGTCGTTGAATAGATCGGCGATGGCCAGGCCCCGGCCAGATTGCGGCGTTGTGAGTCCCGGCCCGGAGACCTTGCTGACATCCTTGAACTTTCCATTGCCGAGGTTGCTGTAGAGGAATCGCGGTTCGCGGTATGAGGCTCCCAACTTCTCGGAGTCCACCTCCGGATAGACGTGGCCATTTGCGAGCAACAGATCCGGCCATCCATCGTTGTCTACATCCGCAAACATCGTTCCCCAGCCCAAGGCGTCGGTGTTGATCCCGAGACCTGCAGGAAAGGTCATGTCGGTGTAAGTGCCGTCGCCGTTGTTGTGGTACAGGGTGGAAGTGTCGTCGGAGAAGTTGGTCTTGAACAGGTCGAGCTTGCCGTCTCCGTCATAGTCTGCGGCGGTGGAGCCCATGCCGGCCTGCTCGCGGCCGTCCTCGTTAAACGCGACGCCCGCCTCTCCGCCCACGTCGGTGAAGGTGCTGTTGTGGTTGTTCCGATACAGGATCGCAGGAGTCGAGTCGCAGGCCACATACATATCTGGCCAGCCGTCGTCGTTATAGTCCAGCGTCGTGATCGAGAAGCAATAGTGCGCGGTGGTCGCTTCAAAGCCGCTAGTCTTGCTGACATCTTCAAACTTGCCATCGCCGAGATTGTGAAAGAGAACATTCGGTGCACCAGGCAGTCCGCGAGGGCCGCACATGACCGGCACGCCTTTCCAGATACAGGCTGCGGCCTGCCCTGGAGCGGGCGTTTTCGCCAGGTCGAAGTGAACATAGTTTGCGACTGCAATGTCGAGTTTACCGTCGCGGTCGTAGTCGACGAAGGCGCAGCCCGTACCCCACTCCTTGCCGGTCCCTGCGACACCAGCCTGTTCCGCCACTTCTTTGAACGTGCCGTTTCCTTGATTGTGAAAGAGGCGGTTCTTGCCATAGTCCGTGACGTAAAGATCGTCGAACCCGTCGTTGTCGTAGTCGCCCACGCAGGCCCCCTGGCCCCATCCAGTAGCGACCAGGCCAGCTTTTGCAGTGACGTCGGTGAAAGTTCCGTCATGGTTGTTATGGAAGAGATGGCTTGTCGGCTTTTCGTCGGTTGTTTGATTGGGAAGGGTCGACCCGTTTACGAGAAAGATGTCGGGCCAACCATCGCGATCGTAGTCGATGATGGCCACGCCCGACCCCGTGGATTCAATGATGTAGCGTTTGGATTCAACCCCGCCATTCACGTTGCGCACTGTGATCCCAGCCTTCAATGCAACGTCAACGAACCATGCGGGCGCGGGATGTTCGGTGGTTGGCGGATAGGGTTGCTGAGCGATTGCCGTCGACAGAATGGTGAAGAGAATGCTGATTGTGGTGCCTAAGCTGAAGTAGGTTCTGCGGCGCATCGGAAGCATGGTCATCCTTTTGTCGCCGTGGTGGAGCCCATGGAGACCGTCTTCAGGATTTTTCCGCCCTCTTGAATCACGTAGAGGTGATTTGCTTCGAGGTCAGTCAGTCTGTCGGTTGCGCCAGATGGCCACTTGATCTCGACTGCGTCGGCTTTCTTTGATTGGTCCAGACCGAAGTGGATGCGCAGGTCGTTCTGCGAGTAGTAGCTTCCTCCGCTGCGTACCTCTTCAATCTGCACAAATGGCTTGTCGGCTGATGTGGGCTGTGTGGTGACGCTGATGCGCGCCCCGATGCCAGTGCGATTGGACTTAGTGCCTACGGTTCGAATCTTGATCCAGTTGCGACCGTTAGTCGAATCGCAGCGGAGAAGTTGTGGAAAGGTGTTGACGCAGTTGACGACGACGTCGAGATCACCATCGTTGTCGTAGTCACCGAAAGCGCAGCCTCGGGCGGGTGCAGCATCATTGATGCCGGGGCCTCCCACGGCGGTTACCTCTTCAAATTGGCCGTTGCGCAGGTTGCGGTAGAGATACTTATGTTCGGCGTAGGGCGCATCAATGTGGGTTCCATCGACCTCGGGATAGACATGGCCGTTGGAGATCAGGATGTCCAGCCAGCCGTCATTGTCCATATCGAAGAAGCCGACTCCCCAGCCGAGGTAGCGTGTGTTGACTCCCAAGCCCGAAAGGTAGGTGTGATCCTCAAACGTACCATCACCCAGATTGAGATAGAGTGAGTCGGTATCGCCGGCGAAGTTGGTCTTGACGATATCCAGTAGTCCGTCACGGTTGAAGTCACCGATTGAGACGCCCATGCCTGCCTGCGGTTTCCCGTCTGGGGAGTAGGCAATGCCAGCTTCAATTGCGACATCCTTGAAGGTGCCGTCCTTTTGATTCTGGTAAAAGGTTGCGGCGGTGGAGTCATTGGCGACGTAGATGTCAGGCCAACCATCACCATCAATATCGGATACCGAGACCGAGAGCGCGTAGGTGCCGATGGTGTCCCACATGCCGCTCTTCTGCGATACGTCGGTAAAGGTTCCATCACCATTGTTGTGATAGAGAATGTTTTTTCCGCCTTGCAAGCCGGGTGGCCCGCAGGCTACCTGGATACCTTTGTAGGCACAGCCGGCCGCCTCTGGGAGAGGAGCAGTCTTGATGTCGAAATCGATATAGTTGGCGACGAAGAGATCCAGGTGGCCATCGCGGTCGTAGTCGAGGAAGGCGCAGCCGGAGTTCCACCTTGTCTTTGACTGCAGCAGCCCAGCCTCCTTCGTCACATCGGTGAAGGTGCCGTTACCGTTATTTCGATAGAGGACGTTCTGTCCGTAGTAGCTGACGAAGAGGTCATCCCATCCATCGTTGTTGTAGTCTCCGACACAGCAGCCCTGACCCCATCCGCTATGCCCGAGGCCAGCCTTTAGAGTGACATCGGTGAAGGTGCCATCGCGGTTGTTTTTGAACAGCCGGTTGATGGGCTCCTGTCCCTTGGGAAATCCCTCCAGCCTCGAACCATTGACAAGAAAGATGTCGAGCCAGTCGTCGTGGTCGAAGTCATAAAACGCTACGCCACAGCCGGTAGTCTCAAGCAAGAACTTATTTTTGTGTTCCCCGCCATAGATGGTTTTTGCGTTTAGCCCCGACTGCCGGGCGACGTCAATAAAGCTGACGCCGAGCGGAGTTCCAGTGACGGGCGAGGGAGGCCCCTTGGGCGCGGGGCGTGGCTTGGTATCGTATGTGGGGCGCGAACCGACCTGGCCGATCGGCGAAGGCTGGTTTTGTGGTGCTGCGAGCGCCAGGACGTCGTCGAGCGACAACACGAGTGCGGTGCTCGAAAGGGAAGTGAGAAACGATCGGCGAGACCAACTCAAAAGGTGACTCCCTGGTGCTGCGGGACGACATCAGCTCACGAACGAGTATCGCTCGGGAGAAATGCTATGACAATATCATCCGGCAACGTCTGGCACTGAAAGACGGCGACGCCTGAGTATAGAGAAGCGGAAGTGTGCAGGCAATCTATCGAATGCAGATTGCAAAAACTTCGGGCGAGCTGTCTAACTACCACAAATGAAAATGGTTTTCATTGGTGCGTCAATGAACTTGATGGTGGCGCGAGCTTCGCAGCCTGCTGTCGCTGCACTGCCGCTTCTGCGCTTCGTCCCTGGCGTGCCAGTGCCTCCGCCAGTACGAGATGCGGTTCCGCGTAGTTGGGGTCAGCAGTAACGGCTGCCTCTAGCTGCGCGATCGCCTCTGATAGTTGGCCGCGCTTCAGGAGCAGCCTTCCGCTGTCCAAAGCGAAGTCTGCGCGCTGCCTGCTAACGGCCACTCTGCTCAAGTCCGCAGCTATCTTTCGCTCTGCAGTTGCTGCTGTTGTCTCTCCTCGCTGAGCCAGGATTGCGGCGAGGCTGATATGCGGACTCGGCTGATTGGGTAGGAGTGAGATGGCCTGCCGCAGCGCCGCCATAGCCTTCTCCGGCTGATCCGATTGTTTGTAGACGTTGCCGAGTGCCTCCCATGCAGCGCCGTTATGTGGGTTGAGCGCAGTGGCTTTTTCAAGTTGCGTCTGGGCCTCGGCGAAGTTGCCCTGCTGCATGTAGAGGATGCCAAGCGTGTATGGGGGGTCGGGCAGATTGCCGTCCAACTCCGCAGATCGAAGGAATTCAGGTACCGCTGCCGTCAGGTTGTCCTTGAGCTTGAATGCGAGCCCGAGATCGTAGTGCAGTTGCGGATTGTCGTGCTCCAACTCGAGACCAGCGTGGAACTGTTCAATCGCATGGTCGAGATCGCTCTGCTGCAGGTACGCGACGCCCAGGTCTTCACGAAGCGTCGCGCTGTTTGGATTTACCTTCAACGCGCGCAGATACAAAGGGATGGCTCCCTTGGCATCGCCTATTTGTACCAGCGCCAGCCCCAGATTGGTGAGCACGGCTGCGTTCTGTGGGCGAGCACGCAGCACCTTTTCGAAGAGTGGGATGGATTCTTTCGGGTTGCCTGCCGCCTGCAAGGCAAAAGCCAGTTCGTACTGTGCGTCGGTGGAGGACGGATCGTGAAGGACCGCCTGCCGCAGCGTTGCAACCGCATCGCCCTCTCTCCCAGCGGCGGTCAGAGCGCGTCCAAGCTGAATTGAGTAGGCGGGATTCTCCTTGTCCAACGATTTGGCTCGATCAAGTTCATTTACAGCTTCCGCGGCGTTGTGCTGGTTAAGCAGCACCGAGCCGAGATGATAGTGCGCCGCAGCCATATTGGGATCCGCAGAGATGGCGCTCTGGAAGTGTGCGGTGGCTTCGTCGTACCGCTCCTGTTGCGCAAGCAACGTGCCCAGCGCATCGTGCAGTACAGCATTTTGTGGGAAGTTGTGAAGCGCAAGTTCAAGCTGCTGCTGCGCTTCGCCTTTTTGCCCTGTCGCATTCAAGGCAGTCGCGTAAGCAACAGCAGCCTCTGGGCTCAGAGGCTCCCCTGCGGCCACGGAGAGCTGGCGCAGCGACTGAAACTCGGAGGCCGCCCTCGAATATTCACGAAGTTGAAAGTATGCCATCGCAAGATTTGTTCGCGTCTGTGGATCCGATGGATTCAACTTCTGCGCGGTCTCTAGCTCGGCTGCTGCGGCATGCCCATCTCCTTCCGCCAGCAGTACGGCACCGAACGCGCTGTGTGCTGCGGCAACACCTGGGGCTAGCCGCACTGCCTTGGCAAACTCCACGTGAGCAGATTGAAGGTCGTTGCGCTGAAATGCAGCGTATCCCGCACGAAATGCCGCATCGGCAGACTGAATCTGCGGTGAAGGCGTGGGACGGTGCGTGGTGGTGCTTTTTGTTTGGGAGTGGGATGTAGCTTGCGCCGCACCAATCATGGTGAAGAGAAGCAATGATTGTAAGCGGGCATGATGCATCGTACCCGTGATTGTAACGATTGATGGCCGGGCCGAGAAGCAGTCATCGTTGCGGGCGGGCTGATTTCATGGGGGAATTGTTTATGGAACGTTCACTAAAATAATTGAGCGTCGACGTGACGATCATACGTCGGCCTGCTTACCTTCAATCGCCACAGCGAGTAAACTGGGCGTCTTGTGTGGGAGGCGTTGATGCGTTTGTTTCTACTCTTTGTTGGAATCTTTTGCTCGGCAGCAGTTGCTCAAGATGTGCCACTTCGCTCCGTTGCCCCTTTTCCATTGCAGCAAAACGGCTTGGTGATTCGGCGGCATGTGGAGGCAGGCAAACCGTTTACCGTGGCCGGAGCACGTGGCGTCGTACTGGGTCAACAGGAAGGAACTTTTGAAGCTTGGGTACTACCCGTAAAGTTGCTCAGCCACTTTACGATTCGCGCCGAGGTTGATGGTTACTCGGTACCGATCGACTTGAACGCAGCAGCTAGTGAGGTAGAGGTATTTCCCGACCACACGACCATAACTTACTCTCATATCGCGTTTACCTTGAAGCAGACAATGTTCGCTCCAGAAGAAGCTGAAGATGGAACCGGTGCTATTGTCTTGTTTCAGATTGATTCGACGCGTGCGATGGATTTGACCTTCAGCTTCACCCCGGAGATGCGGCCCATGTGGCCACAGCTGGGCCAAGGCATCCCTTCGGCGGAGTGGGTGAAAGACTCAGTGGGTGGGCTCTACGTTCTCCATACTGACTACCCAAATCTCGCCGGTGCTGTCACCATCCCTGGAGCACGGCCGGGTGTCATGGCGCCGTATCAGGAAAAGCCGCAGGTCCATCCACTCGAACTGAAGCTGCACTACGATCCGAAGATCGATACAGACCGGTACTTTCCTCTGCTGATGGCCGTAGGTCGAACCCCCGAGACTGCGACTAACGCGCTTCTCGAGGCGAAGCTCCTGAAGCTCGATACTTCGATGCGGAGTTTGTATGAATTGCATGCAGTCCGGTACACCCGTATGGCGGAAGATCTGACCACTTTGCGAACACCGGATGCGGGTCTGAACGCAGACTTCAGTTGGGCTGAGGTGGCGATTGAACAGCTGAAGGCTAAAGCCCAGCCGACTGGCGAGATTGGACTGGTGGCCGGCTACTACTCATCGGGAGACTCAGCTCGCCCGGGATTCGGCTGGTATTTCGGACGGGACACCCTTTACACGCTGTATGCAGTTAATAGTTTTGGAGACTTCAAGCTCTCACGGGCCGCGATGGAGTTCCTGATCAAGCGACAGCGCAGCGACGGAAAGATGATGCATGAATACTCCCAGGCCGCAGCGTTTGTTGCCTGGAGCGATCTCCCGTACATGTACGCTGCCGCCGATGCGAACCCTTTGTTTCTGACGGCGATGCTCGACTACGTCAGAAGTAGTGGAGATATAGACTTTCTGCGCGAAAACCGCGAGGCAGTTGAGAAGGCGTGGCATTTTGAGACCACGCATGACTCCGATGGTGATGGTATCTACGACAATTCCCAGGGCACGGGTTGGGTTGAGAGCTGGCCCAAGGGAATGCCGCACCAGGAGATATATCTCGCTCTGCTCGATCAGCAGGGTTCTGCGGCCATGTCGAAGTTGGAAGCCTTGCTTGGAGACAAAGATCTCTCCGCAAGTGCTGCGAAGCGCGCTAGTGATCTGGGCTCAAAAATTGAGGCTGAGTACTACGATACGGCCAACCAGATCTACGCGTTTAGCCGCAACCCTGATGGCAGCGTAGATCGCGCGGCGACCATATATCCCGCGGTTGCATGGTGGAATGGTGGGACTGGACTGAGCCAGTCTGGCGCCAGCTTTCGTCACTGGGCCTCGCATGACTTCTCCACCGACTGGGGTCTTCGTGACGTTGCAGAAAACGATCCGGTGTACGACCCCATCAGCTATCACCAGGGGTCTGTATGGCCGCTGTTTACCGGTTGGGCGTCCATGGCGGAGTATCGCACCGGACGTTCACTCTCCGGCTATACGCACTTGATGCAGAATGCTTTGCAAACCATCACCCAGGATCTCGGCGCCGTGACGGAGTTGCTCTCCGGCGCTTTCTTCCAGCCTTTCGGCAGGAGCACCAGCCATCAGCTCTGGTCTTCTGCGATGGTGGTTACACCGACGCTGCGCGGACTCTTCGGGATCGATCTCGACGCACAGTCTGCAACGATACTGCTCGATCCTCATCTTCCCGCTGACTGGGATATAGCGGAGGTGCAGCGACTGCATGTTGGGTCATCCGTTTGCACACTCAAGTTCAAACGGCAAGGCCAGAGCATGCAGGTCACGTTGCGATCTGTCTCCGGCCCTGCAGTGCATCTCACAAGCTCTGTTCGCGGAGCGAAGACTGCAGGAGACGGGCAATCTGTTGCCATTCCTCTGCCGATGATCGAAGTTGCCGTGCCTCAGGAACTCCCTTTGCCGGGTGCTCGCACCTCGCAGATGAAAGTGTTGGCTGAGAGCGCGGATTCGCATACTTTGCAATTGGAGCTTGAGGCACCTGCAGGCTCAGTCGTTGAGTTAGGTCTCCGCCGCAACGCGCCAAAACTGGAGCTTCACGCTGAAGGCGCAACAATCACGAGCCCTGATCAAGCGAAACCTTCATTCCTGGGAATCTCAGAACGGCTGATTGTCTCGTTTCCTTCGGGCAGCGGCTATCGACAACAGTCGGTCACGGTGCGCTGGTAGACGTCTGGAGATAAGGTTCAAATGCCGAGGAAAAGGGAGCGAGACTAAGGAACTGGAGCGGTGCGAGTCTGTGCAGACGAACCCTGCAGCAGATCATGCATTTTCAGATACACCCCGTTCGTCCATCCGAAGCCGACGACATTGCTCTTGTAGCCCGCTGCTACCTTTACGTTAGCCGAGCCGTCAACAACGTTATATTTCTCCCGCATCGTGCCATCGAGTAGAAAGTTCTGAAGTATGGTTGTCGAAAACTCTTTCGCGGCACGGCTTGCATCATCGACGAATCCGTATTGCGCGAGACCGCTGCTCGCGATCCAGTTTGTAGGAGCCCATCCGAAGGGATAGTCCCATTGTGTGCCTGAGGCGGAGTCGCTCATGGAAAGTCCCCCGTTGTGCTCAAAGATAGCTAGACGTGCCTCAATCGCCTTCGCCTGTTGCGGAGTGGCAAGCCCTGCCCAAAGCGGATAGAACGCCGTCAAGTATCGGTAGGTGGACTGCTGGCCGGTGGTGAAGTTGTAGTCATAGAACAGACCCTGGCTGGCGTTCCAGAGGTATTTATTCATTGCTCGGCGGCGCGCTTCAGCCCGACGGTTCCACTGCTTGGTTTCTGCGCTGCGGCCAAGGAGTGATGCGAAGTGGGCCATGTCGCGTTCGTATTTATAGAGCAGGCTATTGAGGCAGACCGGAGCGTATTGGTCTGTGCTTCCACTGAATGGGCCGAAGCGGAAGCTGGTATCAAACCCGGACTCACGCATCGCACGGTCTCCGCGATAGTAGCCACTGCTGAGGCGATGTCCGTCGACATGAGCACGCGCACATACTTTTGAGGTAGTGATGTCACAGCTTGTTCGAGCTAGTTCAGCAGCTTGTTGAGGGGAGGGATCGTCTGGCGCATCGACAAGGTATTCGGTTTTTGTTTCCGGATGGGCGAGCAGCCAACGAATAACGTCAGGATAGTAGCTACTATCGTCGGCCATTTCCGGGACGGGGCCTTCCCCGATATCGCTATACCGCGCGAGGCCGGTTGATCCAGCACGGTGATTTGCCGATATCCACAGCGCATAGTCGCGTTGCGCATAGCCGTAGGCCTTGGTGAGCCACTCTGTCGAAAGAGGCTTGCCCTCGGGGTGTTCATAGAGCTCGCGGATCATTGAACTGAGGAAAGGAGGCTGGGAGCGGGTAAGAAAGTAAGTTCGATTCGCATTGAGGATCGCTCCGTAGTTTTCGATCTCAAAGAAGAAATTGTCGACCATGCCACGGGCCAGACTGATACGGTGATCGTGCATCAGTCCGAGCAGGATGAAGTAGCTGTCCCACCCGTACATCTCATTGAACCTGCCACCTGGAACGACATACTTATTGGGGAGATAGAGCAGACCTTCCACTGGAATTTCAGCGACGCGAACATCGCCTATGTGAGAGATCTTTCGAGGTAAATGCCGTACCTCGACTTTGCACTGTGTTTGGGCTGCAGAAATCTCGGCGGGTGTGTCCATTGCTGTGGGCAAATAGAGCACTGGCGCTGTTGCCACTTTTAGATCGACTAGCGACTTGCAATCAGTCATAGAGCGGGAGAGTGTGTCCCAGCCGTTGCTAATATACGCAAGAATCTTTGAGTTCGCGGCAGCTTCGTCGGAGGACGACTGTGCGACTGCTGAGCTAGCGAAGCCGCTTGCAGCGGAGATGAAAAGTACGAAATATTGAAGAACTTTCTTCACCGAAAATTTTCTCAAAAGGTTTGATGGTGCACTTCAGATGTCGTGGCAGTTTCGGTTGTGGAGCGATGGCACCAGAGGTCTACGACCGCGACCTTTGATGCCATCCCTTACTCAAGGCGTTATTTGATGCTTCCTACCCAAGAGGCAAAAGGCGGAAGCGTAATTGAAGTAAGACTGGTTGCCTGTTGGAGCTCAGGTGCATCGGTGATGAGTGTGCTGGCAGATGTTCCTGTAATGCCGACGTCATGCAAATCCAGCGAGATCGTCTGAGGTTGATTGGTGCAGTTGACGGCTACAACAACCGGAGCCTGATCAGCAACGCTTTCGCGAACATACGAGAGCACGGATGGGTTGTTCTCATCGAGCATTACCATCTTCCCATCACGGAGCGTGGCATTCTCTTTACGCATTGTGATGAGCTGTTTGTGCCAGTTCAGGAGGGAGCCTGGTTCTTTTTCCTGAGCCTTGACGTTTTTTTCGACGTAGCCTGCAGGGAGCGGGAGCCAGGTCGTTGAAGCTGTGCTGAAGCCAGCATTGCTGGTATCGTCCCATTGCATCGGAGTGCGCTCGCCGTCACGGCCCTTCTCTATGGGCCAACCGGTGATTCCGATGGGATCTTTTACGTCTTCTTTTCGAGCGGGTGGCGTTGTAACCATTCCGATCTCTTCGCCGTAATACATCAGTGCGGTGGAACGGCTGGTCAGCAGCAGGGTTGCCAAGATTTTTGCGATCGCCTCGTCGTGGGTGCCGTCGCCGTAACGCTCCCAACTCCGGATGTTGTCGTGATTGTCGAAGACAAACAGTGGCTGGTTGCCACTGATCTTAGTCTCTGCATCATTGATTCGCTGGCGTAGCAGTGAGGCGTCCAGCTTATTGGTGAAACCAACCTGCATGTCCATGGGGAGGTGCAGTTCATCATGCTTCTCTCCGCCGTACCATTTATCAAGTTCCTGAATATTGGGAAGATAAGTCTCACCTATCAGGACTCGATCTCCGGGATATTTGTCGGACATGGCACGGAGGCGCCGCATGACATCATGTACCTCTGGCAGATTGTCGTATAGGTCGTTTTCCTGGTTGCGATCTCCATAGGCATTGGTGCCAGTGGTCTCTTTGGCGTCGCGTAATAACGGATCTTCGAAGAGTGTGGGGATCGCGTCGAACCGAAAGCCGGCGACACCGCGATCCAGCCAGAAGCGAACGGATTGAAACATAGCTTTTTCGACCGCTGGGTTGCGCCAGTTCAGATCGGGTTGTTGAATGTAGAAGCGATGGTAGTAATACTGAGCTGTCTTTGAATCGTATTGCCAGGCGGAGTGGCCGAACTCGCTGATCCAATTATTCGGGGGGTTGTTGGGGGGGGTGCTGCCGGGCTTGCCGTCGCGCCATACATACCAGTCTCTCTTGGCATTTGTCCTGGATCTCGCGGAATCAATGAACCATTTGTGCTTGTCTGACGTGTGGTTCATCACCATATCCATGATGATGCGGATATGGCGCTTCTTCGCTTCGGCCACAAGCCGGTCGAAGTCCGCCAGCGTGCCATATTGGGGGTCAATATTTTCGTAGTCAGAGATGTCGTAACCGAAGTCGACTTATGGGGAAGGATAGATTGGTGAAAGCCAGAGAGCATCAACTCCGAGAGACTCCAGGTAGTCGAGTCGACTCGTAATTCCATTGATATCTCCGATGCCGTCACCGTTGGAATCCTGGAAGCTGCGCGGATAGATCTCATAAATTACGGCGTGTTTCCACCAAGGGCCACTGGCCGCTTGGGCGCTGGCCTTGGAGTGCGGACTGGTAACGGCCGTTCGAGGTGTTTCAGCAAAGGCAGCGTTGCAGAGGCTGCCTAAGATCAATCCAGCTAAGACTATGGTTGCAAGAAAGCGAGTCAACCCATTAGAAGGGGTGTCTCGAATAGGGTGAGTTGCGGGCAAGTAGGCCTCCAAGGGATCCGCAACACTATAGCAGCACGCATGTCATTCAATCTATATTGACATGTCAATATAGATTGACCCCGCGGTAACTCTGGGAAGACACCCGCCGACATCGCGAGCAGGTCTACGATTGATGATGGTTAGGCAGGTGGGTGCCACACGATCTACGGACTACGGTGTTTGTTTGCAGCAGGATGTCGCGCGTCGGTAGATCCGGTTTTTGAAGCCGTTGCAGCATTGTTGTCATTGCGGTTGCACCTATGTCGGCGCAATTCTGATGCTGAGTCGTCAACGGAACGGGCAGCAATCCTGCATATTTGACGTCATCGATCCCAACAATGCGAATCTCTTCCGGCACTTGAATTCCTTGACTTGCAAGCCCCGCCATAACCTTCGCCGCAGTGAAGTCGTTGGCGCAGACAATTCCTTCTGGCCTGCATTCCGTAATAAGTTTCCTTATGAATTCGGGATCCTCAGGGTCACCTTTTCGAACTAGATCTTCCTGCAAGCTGATGCCATATGCCATCAACGCTTCGCGATAACCTGCGATTCGCTCGTCTACCGTGGTTGCAGAGAAGGGTTTTGCGACGAAAGCAATTCGTTTTATTCCATGGCCTAAAAGATGTTGTGTGATTAGGTAGCCGGCGCGGCGGTTATCAATGCCCACTAGGTCATATTTAGATCGCAGCGGATAGCGGGCAAAGCATCTGTCGAGCAGCACTATCTGGATCCGAGCACGATCCAGTGCTTCTACTATTCGAGCGTTCACCTCGTCCTTTGTCGGGGAGAATTCGATGGGGGCAAAGAAAACGGCTGAGACTTTCTGGGAAATATATTGATGACAAAGGTGTTCTGCTTGCTTTTCCTGCTGGGATGCTTCCCCCATGGAGTGTCCCCAGAGCAACGAATGAGGCTTCGACAGTGGAGATTGCATCATTCCATGGCATATAGGCTCAAAGATCTCTGTTCTTCCCAGATCTGGTATCAAGAGGCCAAATAGATGCCCGCTAGCTGCGGGAGGGAGCAGTACATGAGTGCCGGATCCGGCACGGCGTGATACGAGACCCTGCAGCTGAAGCTCATTGACAGCCTTAGCGATGGTGATACGAGAAGTTTGATAGCGCTCGCCCAATTCGGCCTCGCTCGGCAAGCGATCTCCAGGCTGGAAGATTCCGGCCTGGATGGAGGAGAGAAGATCTTCGTACACCTGCCGGTACTTGGGAGCTACCTTCGGTGCAGCCTCGCCGATTTCCCTGGAAGGGATTGCCCGTTCAGCGATTCCAGTATTGGAAATCGTTTTCATGCTCTTACAAACTCCTGACGCTTGTTTAAGCCGCGCTTCAATTTATACCTGAAAGTATAGACATTTAGCGGGCAGTCATATTCTCTGGCAAGCAGGGTGGTCGATTGGTCAACCTCAGGCACATAAAGTATTCCAAGTAATTGGGTTGCTATCGTCGTGCCTTTGGTGCGCTGTAATGGATTACATCGCCTTAGTTAGCGATATTTGTCCTTAAACAATGGATGTAAGACAATGCGCCGCAGGTCCAACCACTTATTCTGCAATTCTAACCCTCATGAATGTAATGTCATATTGTTGAAGCAAATGGGAAATCAACATGCAAAAAACATTGACATTAGTGGTTGACGTCGGATACCTTTCACCACGGTTCCAGACCTAGCATTTTTTTCGTACTGAAGTACGAGGTGTCCGAGAACTAAGAGACTGCACCGTTGGCAAACACCGCAAGGCGACGATTCACTGAGCCAAGCCAGCAAAGAGCGCACAGATAAAACAGCTTTACCGCAATACTTTGGAGGATGTTCATCATGAAATTCACTACTTGGTTTAAATTGCCGCTTCTAGCAGTTATGCTGCTGGCATTAGTGCCATCGGGACTAGGGCAGGCGGTTTATGGATCCATTTTTGGAACGGTTACCGACACGACTGGTGCGGTGGTTCCCGGCGCCAACGTAACCGTCACGGATGTTGCAAAAGGGACATCCGTTACTATCCAATCGAACAGCAGCGGCGACTTCATTGCTGATCACTTGATTCCTGATTCCTATGACATCAAGATTGAGATGGCCGGCTTCAAGACCTTCGAAACCAAGGGTGTCCTTGTATCAGCCGATACCTCGCGCAAGGTTGAAGCTGCGCTCCAGGCCGGCGCGGCCGGCGAAACCATTACTGTGAGTGCGGATACGGTTCCTCAACTA
>JANXYX010000029.1 GCA_025408425.1 Granulicella sp. | reverse complement strand
AGGAGTTTGACGCCCTGGGTGCTGCGGCCGGCGGCTCGGATTGATTTGGTGTCGATGCGGATGATCTTGCCGAACTGGGAGATGACCATGAGTTCGGAGGTCTCGTCGACTAGGTTGATGCCGCTGACTTTGCCGTTTTTGGCGGTGGTTTTGACGTTGATGACGCCTTTGCCGCCGCGGGTCTGGAGGCGGTACTGGTCTACGTCGGTGCGCTTGCCGTAGCCGTGCTCGGTGACGGAGAGGATGAGGCAGGGGGTGAGGCCGAGTTGTTTGTCGAGCTTGTCGAGCTTGGCGGACTTGGCTGGTTCGGCCTGGTCTTCGGGGTTTCCGGAGAGGTCGAGCGGGGTGGCTGCGGCGTCGTCGATGGCTGCTGCGAGGGCGTCGGCTAGACCTTTCTGCTCGGCTAGTTCGCGGCGCTTGGTTTCGCGGGCTTCGGCGGAGGGGGTGACGGCTGCTCCGACGACGTAGTCTCCCTTGCGGAGGTCGATGCCCTTGTTACCGTAGGCGGGGCGACCCATGGGGCGGAGGTCCTTCTCGTTGAATCGGATGGCCATGCCGTCGTGGGTGGCGAGGAAGATGATCTGATGGCCGTCGGTGATTTTGGCGGTGATGAGTTCGTCGTCCTTGTCGATGCCGATGGCGATGATTCCGCGGGCCATGACGTTGGAGAAGTCCTTGAGCGCGGTTTTTTTGACGATGCCGTTGCGAGTGGCGAAGAGGACGTTCTTGCCATCTTCGGTGAGGTCGCGGACGGGGAGGATGGTGACGACCTTCTCTCCGGGCTGGAGGTCGATGAGTGATGCCATGGCCTTGCCCTTGCCGGCGGCGGAGATGTCTGGGATCTCGTAGACCTTGAGCCAGTAGACTCGTCCGGTGTTGGTGAAGCAGAGGAGATAGGCGTGGGTGGAGTCGATGATGAGCTGGGCGACGAAGTCCTCGTCGCGGGTCTTCATGCCGAGGCGCCCGGTTCCGCCGCGACGCTGCTGGCGATAGATGGAGATGGGCGTGCGCTTGAGGTATCCGGTGTTGGAGACGGTGACGGCGACCTGCTCGTCGGCGATGAGGTCTTCGAGCTGGAGGTCAGCTGCTTCGTCGATGATCTGGGTGCGGCGGACGTCGCCGTACTTGTCGCGGATGTCCTCGAGCTCCTTGATGATGACGCGGCGGAGTTTTTTCTCTGAGGCGAGGATGGACTCGAATTCTGCGATGTTGTCGCGGACCTGGCGGAGCTCGTTGAGGAGCTCGTCGATGGAGAGCTGGGTGAGGCGGTAGAGCTGCAGTTCGAGGATGGCGTCGATCTGCTTGAGCGAGAGGATGAGGGTTCCGGTGGTGGAGAAGGTCATGTCGACGCCGTACTTGGCTGGGTCGAGGGTGACGCCGGTGAGCTCCGTGCCGCGGAGGTTGATGGATTTGCCGGAGAAGTAGGCGAAGAGGCGCTCGCGGGCCTCGGCACGGCTGCCGGACTGGCGGATGATTTTGATTACTGTGTCGAGGTGGTCGAGCGCGATCTGGTAGCCGAGGAGGATGTGCTCGCGGTCGCGAGCCTTGTTGAGGAGGAAGGCGGTGCGGCGACGGACGACCTCGATACGGTGATCGAGGAAGGCGCGGATGGCTTGGTCGAGCGGGAGCTCCTTGGGCTGTCCGTTGTGGACTGCCAGGAAGATCATGGAGAAAGACTCCTGCATCTGGGTGTGCTTGTGGAGCTGATTGAGGACGATCTGGTGCTCTGCACCGCGCTTGAGGCCGATGACGATGCGCATGCCGTCGCGGTCTGACTCGTCGCGGAACTCATCGCGTGCGATGTCGGTGATGATGCCCTCGTTGACGAGCTCGGCGATGCGCTCGATGAGCTTGGACTTATTGACCTGGTACGGGATCTCGGTGACGATGATGGCCTGACGGCCGCCGGAGATGTTTTCGATGGCGCACTTGGCGCGCATCATGAAGCGTCCGCGACCGGTGGAGTATGCCTGGCGGATGTTGGTCTTGCCGAAGAGGAATCCGCCGGTGGGGAAGTCCGGACCGAGGACGTGCTGGAGGCAGAGGTCGAGGTCGCTGGTGGTGTCTTGCGGGGACTTGGAGATGATGGCGATGCAGGCGTTGACGACCTCAGTGAGGTTGTGGGGCGGGATGTTGGTGGCCATGCCGACGGCGATTCCGGAGCTTCCGTTGACGATGAGATTGGGGACGCGCGCGGGGAGGACCGAAGGCTCGACGGTGGATTCGTCGTAGTTGGGGACGAAGTCTACGGTGTCGTAGTCGATGTCGGCGAGCATCTCACCTGCGATGCGGGTCATGCGGGACTCGGTGTAACGCATTGCGGCGGGTGGGTCGCCGTCCACGGAGCCGAAGTTGCCCTGTCCATCGACCATGAGGTAACGGAGGGAGAAGGGCTGGGCGAGGCGGACCATGGTGTCGTAGATGGCGGAGTCGCCGTGGGGGTGATAGTTACCCATGACGTGTCCGACGATCTTGGCGGACTTGGTGTACTTCTTGTTGAACTGGAGGCCCATCTCCTGCATGCCGTAGAGGATGCGGCGGTGTACGGGCTTGAGGCCGTCGCGGACATCGGGCAGGGCGCGGCCGATGATGACGGACATGGAGTAGTCGAGATACGAGCGGCGCATCTCTTCTTCAATGTTGATCGAGGTCATGAAGGCGGCGCCGCGGCCCTGGACGGTAGAGGGAGGGCCGTCGGGTGGGGGAGCGTTGGAAGCGGCGTCCTGAGGGGAGGGGAGTTCTGGGTTTTTCGGGTCTTGCGGAAAGAGTTCGTCAGCCATGATTTATATACCCATTATAGATGAGTTAATGGGTTGATTCGAGGGCTGAAACTGCTGTTTGGCGTATTGTCAGGAGTGTAATGGAGCGCTGGAAATTTATGCGTTGATAACGCAGTGCCGGAGAGGTTTTTAGTGAGTTTTGATGAGGGCGTTCGGGTGGGAAAAGAAGGAGTGCAGGTGGGGGTGTTGGAGCTGAATTACTCGGTGGTGGCGCAGGGGGTGGAAGAGGTGCGGGATACGGAGAACTCGCCTGCGGTGAGTATGGGTGGGTATCTGCTGGAGACCGGGACGGAGCGGCTGCTCGGGAAGATCAGTGTCTATAGCGAGCGGGGGACGAGCCGGGAGGAGGTTCGGCTGCTGTATATGAATGCGGAGGCGCTGCGGGTGTGGCGGGCGATGGGGAAGATGGCTCGGGTGGTGGGGATGAGGCATCGACCGCCGAAGACGGCCCTGCTGGCGTATGGAGTGCCTTTCAGCGAGTAGGGCGTGGGTTAGCTGGTGCGAGCGGTTTCAACTATCTAAGAATGGGTGTCGGATTAGTAACGAAACTTGTTCCAAAACGGGAAAGTACCTTGTTTTTGTTTCCTTTGCGGGGTTAGTCTGTCAGCCATCTTGATGTTGTGGTTGGCGAACTGCTCTTAGTTGCGGGAGTTTCCCGTTAGGAGCACATTTCTGTCTTGAATCTCGAAGGACTCAGGAGCGATAAATGCGCAGGATTGGAACCGTGGTTGCACTGATGGCGGGCTTTTCCGGGATTTTTCTAAGTGGTTGCAGCCAGGGTGGCGGCGGAGTTCTAACCCAGAGCGCGGGCGTGGTGACAACGGCGAAGCTCATGCAAGGGAAGGTGTTTGGGGGCCAGCAGCCTGTGACGGGCTCGACGATTCAGTTGTGGGCGGTGGGAACTGGTGGTTATGGGTCAAGTGCGACGGCGCTGCTGACTGCGGCGAATGTGACGGATGGGTCCGGAAACTTCTCCATTACCGGGGACTATACGTGCCCGGCGGCGAACACGCTGGTGTATCTGACGGCTACGGGTGGCAATCCTGGGCTGACGGCGGGGACGAATAATGGGGCGTCGGTGTTGATGTCTGCGCTGGGGCAGTGCGGGAACCTGACTCCGTCCACTTTTATTTTCGTGAATGAAGTTTCGACAGTGGCGTCGGCGTATGCGCTGGCGCAGTTCATGAATCCTGCTACTGGCTCGGTGGGGTCGTATGGGTACGCCAGACGCGGGTTGGTGAATGCGTTCTCGACGGTGAACAGCCTAGTGAACACGGCGACTGGAAACGCGCTGGCGCAGACGCCGGGTGGGAATGGAGTGGTTCCGCAGGCGGAGATCAACACGCTGGCGGACATACTTTCAGTGTGCGTGAACTCTAGCAGCGCGGCTTCAAGCGGATGCAGCGCCTTGTTTACTGCGACGACTCCATCGGGAGGGAGTGCGCCTACGAATACGTTGCTGGCGGCGTTGAGTGTTGCGCGGCACCCGGCGAATAACGTGGCGAGTTTGTTTGGGCAACTGGCTCCTGCTCCGCCGTTCCAGCCGACGCTGGGCTCTGCTCCGAACGACTGGACGGTGGCGTTGAGCTATGCGACGGGTGCGTCGGCGCCGAAGTCGATTGCGGTGGATGGGGCTGGGAACGTGTGGACGGCGAATTATGGGACAGGTGGGACGTCGTCGAGTGTGAGCAGGCTGAGTCCGACGGGTATTGTTACGGGTGGCAGTCCCTTTACGCAGAATGTGAATGGGACGTTTGCGGTTGGGATCGATGTGTTTGCCAACGTGTGGATTGCGAACAACGACAACAGTTCGGCCATGGAGTTTGCGAACAACGGCACATCCATTGCGGGGCCGTTTACGAATAACGGATTGAATAATCCGAAGGGCGTTGCCATTGATGCGAACGGGAATGTCTGGTTTGCGAACTCTTCCAGCGCTTCGGTGGTGGAGTTTTCCAATGGAAGTTCGCAGACTTTTACGGGCGGCGGGCTGAATAACTCGCAGGGGATCGCGATCGACGGCAAGGGCAATGCGTGGATTGCGAACATAAGCTCAGTGACGGAGTTGAACGGGAATGGGACGGCGTTGTCGCCTGTGAGTGGATTTACTGCTGGCGGAGACATTGTGAATGCACAGGCGCTGGCGATCGATGGCTCGAATAATGTGTGGGTGCCGTCTTTTAGCGGGCTGGTGAAGTTGGATAACAGCGGGACGAGGGTTTCGCCTTCTGGCGGTTACACGGGGGGTGGAGTGGGGCCTGCTGGGGGTGTTGCGATCGACGGTGGCGGGAACGTGTGGGTTCCTGCGAGAGCGGGCCGGCTTGCCGAGTTCAGTTCAGCTGGTGTGGCGATCACTCCGTCGACGGGCTATGTGGGCGGCAACCTGAACGTGCCGACCAGCGTGGCGACCGATGCGTCAGGAAATGTGTGGGTATCGAACAATACCTCGACGACGGTAGGTTCGCTGAGTGTGAGCGTGAGCGAGTTTGTAGGGGTTGCGGTTCCGACGGTGACTCCGATGGAAGGTGCGCTCGGGCAGGGACAGGTTGGTGTGACTCCGGGGACGCCGATACCGTTGGTGATTCATTCCACCGCGCTGCCTTACTACACGGTGAACGCGAGCTACAGCGCGCAGTTGCGTTCGAGCGGCGGGAACTCGGGAACGTCTACGTGGAGCCTCGCGTCTGGCACATTGCCGACAGGGCTGACGCTGAGCTCCGCTGGATTGATTAGCGGGACGCCGACTGTGGCTGGGAGCAGCAGTTTTACGGTGCAGGTTGCAGATACGGCTAATCCAACGAACCTGACGACAGCGCCGTTGACGTTGACGGCGAGCACCAGCCTTCCTGTGGGCGGGAACGAGAGCGCGCTGCATGGGAAGTATGGAATACGGTTCGACGGCTTCAGGAACGGGAGTGCGCAGTCGACGGTGTATGGCGTCTCTTTTGTGGGCGGCCTGACCTTTGACGGAGCAGGGGTTGTGAGCGGCGAGATGGACTTCAACGGTCCTAACGGCAGCGTGAACACTACGGTGAGCGGGAGCTATACGCTGGGATCGGACAATCGCGGGACGATGATTTTTGTGTCGGCCTTGAGTGGTGCAACGCCGCTTGAATTCGCGTTCTCGGTGGGCAACATCAGTGCTGGAGTGGCCCAGAGCATGCGGCTGATCGAGTTTGATGATACGGTGACGAGCAGCCAGAGCGTCAGAGTGGGTTCCGGCGAGGCCAAGCTGCAGAACAGTGGATCGTTTGTGGCGGGCACGCTGAACCAGAGCTTTGTGTTTGGCCTGCAAGGCGAGACTGCCTGCACGAACTACAACGGCATCAACGCGAGCTGTCCGGTGCTGTCGAATCCGTTTGGGCCGCTGTCGGCAGTGGGCAAGTTTACCGGGGACGGGGCGGGCAACATCTCGTTTGGCGAAGAGGATGCGGGGGGACCGAGTGTGTCGTACAACGGCATTACGCTGTCGGGGAGCTATACGAATCCTGACAGTTCAGGCCGTGGGACCCTGACGCTTACGCCGAGCGGGACGCTATATCCGAACGCGCCGACGCACTTTGCTTACTACCTGGTGAATGCGGGCGAGATGTTTATTCTGTCGACGGACGGGCATAATGCGAGTGCGATGTTGAGCGGAGACGCGCTGGCGCAGAGTGGCAGCTTCAGCAACAGCACGCTGACCGGGTCGTATGTTGGATATGAGAGCAGTGCGAGCGGTGGCGATGGACTGACACAGTACCCAAGTGGCTCCGGTGTCGCGTTGTTTCTGGTAACGACGCAGTCGGGGAGCCAGTTTACGCTGCTGCAGGATGTGAAGGACGGCGGCGGGTTGAAGCTGGAACAGAGTCAGTCGGGGATCTCGTTTGCGGTGGACTCCAATGGCCGCATGACGCTGAGTGGGACAGGCGGCGGTGCGCCGGTGTTCTACCTGGCGAACGGGAACCAGATCTTCGGCACTGAGCAGCCTTCGGTGTCGAATGGCGGGAATACGGGCCTGATTACACTGACGCAGCAGTCGGGAAGCTCATTCAGTTGCTCGACACCAAGCGGGAACTTCCTGCTTGGCACTGTGCGGCCGCCGGTCCTGATGGATGTTGATTCGGGGGTGGTGACGCAGTCGAGCGGAAGTGTTTCGGCGACGATCGATCAGAGCCAGGCTTCTGGAGTGCTGACGCAGGGTGGGACGGATACGTTGACTTGCTCGTCCGACAGCGTGACCGCGACTACGGGTCGAGTGGCGTACAGCGATGCGCAAGGCAATCTTTATGTTGGGTACACGATCTCGCCGAACAATACGTCGGCGCTGATCAATATCACTCCGGGGAATACGACGCCGTCGGTGAGCTACATCCAGAAGTAAGGCAGGCATGCAGGACAGAAGAGGAGCCGCTGGTTGCGGCTCCTCTTTTTGTTGGGGCAAGTGGGGACGAGAGGAGGTAGCCGTTCTGGCGTATGGGGTTCGTCTTAGCGAGTAGGGGTGGCTGTGAGTTTGTCGGGTCGGGCTTTGCCCGATGGGGCATCCGGCGAGCGTGGCGAGGTGTGCGGGCTTAGCAGATTCATTGACTTAGCGATTTGTGGCGGGATGGTGCCTTGGCAGACGGTGTGTGGGGGGTGAGAATATTGCATCGGGCAATATAAGACGGCGTCTAATTTCCAGCTGAATCCGCCAGCTTTTACCGGATGTCCGATCAAGGAGGGGTGTGCATGCCGACTACCTCAATTCGTCCGATTCGTACTTTTGTCCAGGCACTGATGAAACTGCAGCGGGACGCTCAATTAATTACATCGACGCTTGATCTGGATGTTCTGCTGGAGCGGGTTGTTAACGACGTTGCCGCGTCGATTGGCTGCGTGGAGGTCTCTGTCTGGTTGCGCGATTGGGAGACGAACGAGATGGTGCTGCACGGCATTCGTGGGTGTGCGCTTCATAAGAAGGGGTCTCGTTTGAAGATTGGCGAGGAGGGGATGGTGGGTCATGTCGCCGCGACTGGACGCATGCGCTACGCGAAGGACGTGAGCGTGGATGCCTACTACGTTCCGTGTGACGCGGAGACGCAATCGGCGGTGGATCTTCCGCTGAAGGCGGGGGGCGAAGTGATCGGGGTGCTGGGTGTCGATCACAAGCAGACGAACGCGTTCACCGATGACCAGTTGCAGGTGCTGAAGGCGCTGGCAGGGCATATCGAAGTGGCGATTGAGAATGCGCGAAAGTTCCAGCTCGAGCGGCAAGAGCGGGAACGGATGCAGCGTGAGGCGGAGGATGCGCGGGCGGTCCAGCAGGGGTTGTTTCCGAAGACGATTCCGCTGGTTCCTGGATTTGCGTTTGAGACGGCGTGGCATCCGGCGGGGACGTTGGCGGGTGACTGGTTTGATTTTATTGAACTTGGCGAGGACCTATATGGGATTGTGCTTGCGGACGTGTCGGGGAAGGGAATGCCGGCGGCGTTGCTGATGTCGGCGACACGGGCGATTCTGCGTTCGCAGGTGAAGGTGGATTCCTCTCCGAGCGGGACGCTGTTGCAGCTGAACGAGACGCTGTTAGAGGACTTTCCGATGGGGAAGTTTGTGACGATGATCTACGCGGTGCTGGATGCGCGGTCGCGTGAGATTACCTTTGCGAGCGCGGGACATCTGCGTCCTCTTCTGATCAATGGGGAGTGCTCGTTTGTGGATGTGGATGCGGGCCTGCCGCTGGGTTTGGGCGCGTCCTCGTATCCAGAGTGCAAGTTATATCTGAAGCCCGGGAGTCAATTGCTGTTCTATACGGACGGCATCACGGAGGCGATGAACGCTGATGACGAGGAGTATGGGGCGGTGCGGTTGCTGGAGCACTTCCTGACACCGGGTGCGTGCGTGGAAGGTCTGATTGAAGAGGTGAAGCAGTTCGGGTACGGGGCGGGCCTGACGGATGACGCGACGGCAGTGTTGATACGCAGCAGGTGATTTGAGGTCGTTCGCGCAAAAGGAAAAGGAGCCGCTGATTGCAGCAGCTCCTTTCTGGTTTTAAGGCGAGAGGATCGTTATTCGGGCTTGCCTACAGTTTTGTTTTTGTAGGCGTTTTGGAGGATGGTGAAGGCTTGTTTTTTCTGGCCCTGGTCGGAGATGAGGCCTTTGCGGTTGAAGTTGTCCTGTAGGCCGGGGAGGACGCGGCGGGGAGAGCGGAAGTCCATGAGGACCCAGGGGGTGGTGCCGCGGAGTTGGGGGATCTTGTTGAGCATGAGGATCTGGTGTTTGAAGATCTCTGCCTGATACTCCTCGGTCCAGCGCTGGTCGGGAGTGCCGTGGCGACCGGCGATGGCTTCGCCACCGAACTCTGACATGATGAGGGGCTTCTGGTAGCGGATGTCCCAGTTGGTGGTGTCAGCTCCGGAGGGTTTCTGCTCGTACCAGCCGATGTACTCGTTGGCTCCGATGACGTCGAGGGCTGCGCCGAGGGGGTCGTCGACGATCTTGTTGGAGCCGGTGGCGGACTTCTCCGTGCGGACGAGGAGAGCTGCGGTGACGAGGCGGGTGGGGTCCAGCTTGCGGGCTTCGTCGGCCATGGTGGTGAGGAATTTGGTGCGTGGCTGAGTGTTGGGGGTTTCGTTGGCGACGGACCAGAGGATGATGCTGGCCTTGTTGCGGTCGCGGCGGATCATCTCGGCTAGCTGCTGTTTTGATTTGACGAGGACGGCTGGGTTGTCGAACTGGAGAGCCCAGTAGTCGGGGATTTCGGACCAGATCATGATGCCGAGGCGGTCTGCGGTGCGGGTCATGCGCTGGTCGTGGGGGTAGTGGGCGAGACGGGCGAAGTTTCCGCCGAGCTCTTTGACCCAGCCGAGGAGGGTATCTACATCCTGCTGGGTGACGGCGCGGCCGGTGCGGTAAGGAGCTTCGGCGTGGACGCAGACGCCGCGGAGGAAGACTGGCTGGCCGTTGAGGAGGATCTGGGTTCCGCGGACTTCGACGGTGCGGAAGCCCATGTCGTCTTCGAGGGTATCGGGGCCGGAGGCGAGGGAGACTCTGTAGAGTTTGGGATTTTCCGGGGACCAGAGGCTGAGGGATTTGACGGGGAGGGTGATGACGGCGCGGGAGTCTGCGCCGAGGGTGGCGTGAGTGGTGGCGTGGAGTTCCGGGAGGGAGACGGTGACGGTGGTTCCGGCGGGTGCGCCTTCTACGTGGACGTAGCCTTCGATGAGGCTATGGTCGGTGCGGCTGAGGTGGAGGTCGTAGTCGTCGATGAATTGCTGCGGGACATCGACGAGTGAGACGTCGCGGGTGATGCCGCCGTAGTTCCACCAATCGGTCTGGAGGGTGGGGACGTTATCGGCTTTACGGGTGTTGTCCGCGGCGACGACTACGACGTTGTCACCGGATTTGAGGGCGCTTGTGACGTCGCAGTCGAAGGCGGTGAAGCCGCCCTCGTGCTGGCAGACTTTCTGGGCGTTGACCCAGACGTAGCTCTGATAGTTGACTGCTCCGAAGTGGAGGAAGGTGCGGGTGTTGGGTTTGGGGGAGTATTTGAAGTCTTTCTGGTACCAGAAGAGGCCCTCGTAGTAGAAGAGGTCGGGGCGCTGGGTGTTCCAGTCGCCGGGGACTTTGAGGGTGGGGGATGTGGCGAAGTTGTATTCGACGGGGCCCTGGTCGTCGGCGGTGGAGGTGGGCTGCTGGGCGTTGTTGAAGTAGCCGCGTGGATTGACCTCGTGATGGAAGTTGAAGAGGCCGTCGCCGTAGGGATCGACGATGGTGTGCCAGTCGCCATTGAGGGAGGTGGCGGGACGGTGATCGATGTCGACGAGGAGGGTGGTATTGGCGGTTTCGGCGGCGCGTGCGGCAAGGGGGAGTGCGAGGAGCGCGGCGGCAGCGAGGGTGATGCGGAGACTAGGGTGCAAGGTGGTTCTCCCTGAGGGTTGTTATTGGGCGGTTGGTCGGGTGGGGATCAAAACTGAGAAGAATAATATGCTCTGCGAACAATATCGCGCGAGGGGAAGTGGATTTGACTGGCGACGAATTGAGTGCCGGGTGGCCGGCGATTGGAGTTCAGGTGGTGGTTGCGGCTGGATTGGAGTTCTGGGGCTCGGCTTCGTGGGGGAGGAAGAGGCCGAAGACGGTGCCGTGGTGGATGGGGTGCTGCGAGCTGCGGAAGGTGAGGCGACCGTTGTGCCGGGCGACGATGCCGGAGGAGATCCAGAGGCCGAGGCCGGTGCCGTTGAGGTCTTTGGTGGTGTAGAAGGGTTCGAAGAGGCGGGTCTGGACCAGGGCGGACATTCCGTGGCCGGTATCGGCGATGGTGATGCGGACGCCGCGGATTCCCTCGGGGTGCTGGGCGGTGTACAGCGTGCTGTCGTGGGCTCGGACGAGGAGGTGGCCGCCGTTCTGGCGCATGGCGTCGATGGCGTTGGCGATGAGGTTGTTGAGTACCTGCCGGATGTCGTTCTCGAAGCAGAGGATAGGGGTGGAGCTGGCGTAGGTGGCGTCGACGGTGATGCCGGAGTTTGCGAGTCTTCCTTGATAGAGATTGAGGACTGCTTCGACGAGAGTGCTGGCGGTGACTTTGGTGGCTCGGACGGCCTGGCGATGGAAGCGAAGGGTCTGGGTGGCGATCTGGCAGACACGGGAGAGCTCGGACTGGGCCATGTTGAGGAGTGGCCTGAGCTCTGTGGGCAGGGATTCGTCGTGATCGATGAGGTAGAGGATGTTGGTGATGGCTTCGAGCGGGTTGTTGATCTCGTGGGAGATGGAGCTGGCGAGGCGGCCTACAGCGGCGAGCTTTTCGGACTGGATGAGGGCGTTCTCGGCCTTTTTCTGGTTGGTGATCTCGAGGGATGCGGCGCTGATGGCCTGGATGGTGCCGTCCGGGTTGTAGACGGGAAAATAATTGACGGTCCAGAATCGGCTCTGGTCGGGGCCATCGGTGGCGAGGTTGCCTGCGAGGAGCTGATTGATGACGGGGTGGCCCTGGGCTACCTGCTCGAACATCTCGCGGAGGCCGGGGATGGGTGCCATTTCTGTGATGGTGCGGCCGAGGATTTCTTCGGGGGGAATGCCGAAGAAGGCAGCCTGTCGGTCGTTGACGCGGAGGTAGCGGAATTCTTTGGGATCGAAGAGAGCCAGGCCGATGGGAGCGGTGGCGTAGACGGCTTCCAGCTCGGCGCGCTGGCGTTCTGTTTCGAGCTGCTTGGCGTGAAGCTGGTCGGCGTAGGTCTTGCGGTCGTGAATGTCCATGGCGACGCCGAGCCAGTTGAGGATGGTGGCGTCCTCGTCGCGAATGGGGAGTGCGCGGAGCCACCACCAGCGGGTGGCACCGTCAGCAGCCCGGATCATGCGTGCTTCGATGTCGTACTCTTCTCCGGTAAGGATGGAGTGGGACCAGGCATCGACGACGCGCTGGCGGTCGTTTTCGTCAAACACGGAGAGCCAGTTGAGACCCTGGCCTGATGCCGTCATGGCGAGTCCGATGTAGTCGAGGAATCCCTGATTGGCGTAGGTGATGTTGCCGATGGCGTCGCCCATCCAGATGGCCTGGGGGTTGAGGTCGGCGAGGACCCGGTATCGCTCTTCGGAGGTTGCGAGCTGTTCTTCGTTTTGCTTGCGGCTGGTGATGTCGGTGGACATTCCGCGGAGGTGAGTGGCGACGCCGGCCTGATTGACGACGGGAACGCCGCGGCCTTCGATCCAGATGGTGGTGCCTTCGGGGGTGATGACCTGGTAGTCGACGGAGGAGATGTTGCCGCTACTGATGGCTTTTCGAGTGGATTCCTGGACGCGCGGGAGATGGGCGGGCAGGACGATTTTGCGGAAGTCTTCAACGGATGTGATTTCGGAGCAGGGGCGACCGAAGACGGGGTAGGAACCGTCGCTGAACTTCATGGTTCCGGTGGCGAGATCGATGTCCCAGGTGGCTACGCGAGCTGTCTGCTGGACGAAGGAGAGGACGGCCTGCTGGTCGAGGAGGATCTGGTTCGAGGCGCGGGCTTCTGTGATGTCACGGAAGAAGACGACTACGCCGTCGTCGGAGGGGATGCACTGGACGTTGAGCCAGATGTTGAGGGGCTCGGGGTAGAAGTCTACGAACTCACCGGGGATGCGCTCATACATGGCGCGGTTGAAGAAGTCGAGGTATTGGCCGGAATGAGTGGCAGCTGGAAACTCTTCCCAGAGATTTCTGCCGATGAGGTCACCCTTGACTGCGAGGAGTTCCTGAGCGCGGCGATTGAGAAAGGTGAAGGTCCAGTCGTGGCTGAAGCTGACGACGGCGTCCTGAGTGGTGTTGAAGACCTGCTGGAGTTGTCTCGCGGTGGCGTCGCGGCGGGCTTCGGCTTTTTTGCGGGAGGTGATGTCGTTGGAGAAGATGATGATGCCATCTTCGAAGGGGCGAGCTGAGACCTTGAACCAGATATCAAGCGGAGCCGCGTAGTAGGCCTCGAACTCTGTGGGGATGCGCCGCTCCATGGTGGTGCGGTAGTTGGAGGCGAAGGGCTCCTCCCGATTGCCGGGAAAACGTGTCCAGAGGTTTGCGCCGATGAGGTCGTCTGCTTTGAGGATGGCTCGCGCCGCGCGGTTGGCAAAGGTGCAGTTCCAGGATCGATCGATACAGACTATGGAGTCCGATGAGGCGTCGAAGACATGCTGGAGGTGGCGATTGGCAGCTTCGCGGAGTGCTTCGGCGCGCTTTTGGTCGGAGACATCGCGGTAATAGAGGGCGATGCCTTCCTGTGTGGGCAGGACGTGAATATCGACCCAGACGTTGAATGGCTGGTAGAAGTACTCGGTGTGGGCGGGACCGCCGGTCTGCATGACGCGTCGATAGGTGAGTTCGAGGTCGGTACCGACTGTCTGGGGAAAGATCTCCCAGTGGGTTTTGGTGTTAATGTCCGCTTCGGTGATGCGGCTGACGCGACGTGCTTCGGCATTGGCGAAGGTGATGCGCCAGTCGCGATCGAGACAGAGAATAGAGTCGGGGATCTGGGTGAGGAGATGTTTGAGGATATTAGCCTGAGTGCTGGACGGGTTCTGAATGCCGCTCATTTTGTCGCCGGGCGTGCTCCGGGTGGGAGCCAGGGTGCTCATGGAGGCGACAGTCGAAGTGGGTGAGTCTGACATAGGATGCGCCCTGCGGATCAGAGTTGTCTCAGTTTACAAAGAAAGCTGAGCGGTGAGCTACGGGGTGCTGGTTTCGAGGGCTTCTACGCGGGCGCTGAGTGACTGGACGAGGGATTGGAGGGCTGCGACCTGGGCCTCAAGTTCTGCGATGCGGTGAGTGGTGGAGGAGGACGAGATGTCCGTGGCGGCTGGAGTGGCGGTGTAGCGCTGAGGAAGAGATTCGATGGGGCCGCCGAGGAGGTGGGCGTAGCGGGCTTCGCGGGCACCGGGCTGGCGGGGCAGGATGGCGGTGAGAGGGCCGGTGGCAGTGGGGTCGGAGTCGGAGGGGGCTGGGCGGGCGGCGAGGCGGTCAAGGGTGGCGACGACGGCGGCGAGGTCGTCGAAGGTGTACATGCGGTCGGCGCGGCTGCGGAGTTCTCCGGGGGTCTGGGGGCCGCGGAGGATGAGAAGGCAGAGGACGGCGGTCTCGTCGCGGCGGAGGTTGAGGACGGTTCGTATGCGGTGCTCGTACTTGGGGACGCGTGCGTCACGATTTGGTGCGGTGAGGCCGAGGTCTTCAAGGGAGTGAAGGGCCTGGCGGACGGCTTCTTCGTCGAGGTCGAGGACGGGATCGCGGCTGGAACGCTGGTTGCAAGCGTTGAGGAGCGCGTTGAGCGAGAGGGGGTAGTTCTCTGGCGTGGTGATCTCTTTTTCAATGAGAGCGCCGAGGACGCGGAGCTGGATTTGGTCAAGCTGCATATATATAAGGTGCCACAAGTGGACTTTGAATGAAGGGCTTAGTGGTAATGACGCTGGAGTTGCAGGGTGGGCGCGTTGGTGATTTGGGCCGAATTCAGTAGAATCGTAGATGGCGAATGGGGATTTGGATATCTCATTTGAGATTTGTCATTCGTAAATTAGACGAGTTTGAGGTGTAGATGCGGATATTACGTGGGAGAAGTGTCGCTGCAGGTATGGCGGTAACGGCAATGATGGTCTTTGGCCTGAGCGGTTCTTCGTGGGCGAAGAGCGCCCGGACGCGGATTCATACTGGCCATCGTGCGGGCATGATGGCGGCGATGATGGGGACTGGAGAGTCGGTGGTTCCAGGGATTATGCCTGACGAGGTGTCAGATGGATCCGAGCGATCTGAGGGAGTGGCGACCGGGGGGCTGCGGCAGTATTGGCTTCGGATGTCGAACCTGCATACGGGGGAGAGCCTGAACCTGATGTATCGCGTGGGGAATGTGTATGTTCCCGAGGCGTTGGAGAAGCTGAACTACTTTTTGCGGGACCACAATACTCAGGATGTGGCGACTTACGATCCGAAGGAGTTCGATGTGCTGCATGCGCTGATGGCGCGAGTGGGACGGTTGAATGGTGTGATCGATGTGGTTTGCGGGTACCGTACTCCGGCTACGAATGCGGCGTTGCGGCAGAACTCGCCACGGACTGGAGTGGCGGAGCATAGCCAGCATATGGAAGGGCATGCGATCGATATTAGGGTTCCGGGGGTGTCGACGGTGGCGCTGCGGAATGCTGCTCTGAGCCTGCATGCGGGCGGGGTAGGGTACTATCCGGTGTCGCAGTTTGTGCATGTGGACGTGGGGCCGGTGCGGGAGTGGGCTTTTGGTGCGTCGTCGCATAAGGCTGGCCGACGGAGTCGTGGAAGCAGCGCGAGTGCCGGGATATAGGTGAGTTGGATTGTGGTGAGAGAAAGGCCCCGAGGTTTCGGGGTCTTTTTTTGTTAGATCTACGCTGAGCGACAGAAAGGCCGCCATTGCTGGCGGCCTTTCTGTTTGTTGCGGGGTTGAGTTAGATTTAGTCGCCGGAGACGGTTTCTACTTCTTTGACTACGGGTGCTGCTGGTTTGATTTCACCGAGTGAGATGAAGCCTGCGGGGGCGTCGGGCTCTTGCAGGATCTCCTTGCGGTAGAGCTTGGCCATGCGGGCGTTTTCGGCGTCCTGCTTGATCTTCGCGTCGCGCGCGCGGATTTTTTCTTCGCGTGCGTTCTTGGCGATGCCGGACTTGTCGAAGGTGTCGTTGGCGGCTGCGTTGACGTGTGCGTTGTTGAGGACGAGGTCGTAGGCGGCTTCCTTCTCGAGGCCTACCTTCTTACCGCCGGCGAAGATCTCGTGACGGCCGTGCTCCTCGTACCACTTGGTGAGGGTAGAGGTCATGTGCATCTTCTCGATGATGTTTCTCCAGCCGACGCCTGTGTTGTAGGCGCAGAAGGAGATTTCACCTTCCTGGGTGGCGTAGGGGATGATGCACTGCTCGGTGCGGCGGAAGTCGTAGTTGAAGAGGTCCTGGAACCACATGCCTGCGATAAAGAGGAAGTTCCAGCGGTCTGCGCGTCGCTTCTCGATGTCGGCCATGGTGCGGTCTCCACCGACTTTGCCGTAGTTCTTGCCGGTTGCGCCGAAGCTTTTGTCGAACTTCTGGAGCATGTCCTTGATGTGGAAGTGGGTGGGGGACTTGTAGGGGTCGTAGTTGCGGAGCATGGCGAGGGTGACGCCGATGATGGAGAGCCATTTTCCACGGGCGGCGTCGTTAATTTTGGCGACGTCCTTGGCGAGTTGCTCGGCGTTGAGGAAGGCGGTGACAGGCGCGGCTTCCTTGGTTTCCTTATCGATCATGAGTGCCATGCCGATGCCGCAGTTGGGGTGGCATCCGCAGGAGAGTGCGCCCCAGTCGTGGTCGGGTCCGTGGACGAGGTCTGCCCAGTCGGAGAAGGTGGACATGAAGGAGATGGGGAACCAGTCGCGGGTTGGTTCGCCCATGCCGGTCTGATTTTTGACGTCGTGGGCGAGGTGGGAGAGGGTGTAGCGCTGAGCCTTGCGGCGCTCGTCGGAGATGTCTTCGTCGCGACCGGTGAAGCTGACGGGCTGGAAGGAGAGGAAGTTGATCTTCTTGGGGTTGTCGAGCGCGAACTCGATGATGTTTCCAACCTGCTCGTTATTGATGCCGTTGATGATGGTGGTGACGGGGACGATGTCTACGCCGGCCTCGTGGAGATTGTGGATGGCCTGGAGTTTGACGTCGAATGCGTTGCCGACCTTGCGGTGGGAGTTAGCAGCGTTGCCGATGCCATCGAACTGGAGGTAGGCGTAGCGGAGACCAGCTTCCGCGGCGGCCTTGGAGAACTCCTTGGACTTGGCGAACTCGATGCCGTTGGTGGCAGCCTGAACGGAGTTGTAACCGACTTTACGAGCGTAGGCGACGGCGTCGAGGAAGTAGGGGGAGAGGGTTGGCTCGCCTCCTGAGAACTGGACGCTCATCTGGCGCTTGGGCTTGATGGTGATGGCGTTATCGAGCATGGTCTTGATCTCGTCCCAGGTGAGTTCGTGGACGAAGCCGACCTGATTGGCGTCCATGAAACAGGGATCGCACATCATGTTGCAGCGATTGGTGAGGTCGATGGTGAGGACTGAGCCGCGGCCGTGGGTGACGGTGGAGGTGCCGTGGTTGTGGAGCTTTTCGTCGTTGTGGGCGCGGATGTCCCGGCCAGGGAAGACGTCTTCGAGGTGCTTGAAGAAGGCGGTGTCGATGGACATGACGTCCTCAAAGTGGCCGTGGACGGGGCAGTCCTTGACCATGAGGATTTCGCCGTCGCGCTCGATGATCTGAGCCTTGATTTCTCCGACTTTCTCGTTGAGGAGGATTTCGTGGGGCAGCTTGCCATCGACGATCTGCTGACGGATTTCGGGGATGCACTTGGGGCAGAGAGAGTCGGTGGTGCGTGGCCAGCCGAGAGGCGGCTTCTCTTTCTGGTAGCTCTTCAGGAGGGGTTTGTCGCTCCATTTGGGAGTGAAGCTGGGGTTTGGGCTGATCGAGTTTAATTTGCTGAATACGACCCAACCGGCTTTTGCGGCTTGAACGAGCGCTTTTTCAGCGAATTTCATTGCGTTTGCCATGTGCGTACCTGTCTCCTGAGTTGAATCATCTGTTGATGAGTTTCTAGGTGTAGCTATGCGTGTTCCACGCGTACGAGGCCCTGGGGTCCCAGAATTTTTGGGTCGCTGGCGGCGGAAACGTAACCAACAGCGACGGTTATGAGTAGACTACTCAGCGATTCGGGAGGATTGAAGAGTCGTGTAGCGAACGGCGATATTCTGCATCGAAATGGTGATTTGGCGAGGCGAATGGGGGGTAAAAACAGGGCTGATTGGTGAGAGCTGTTGATTACCGGGAGCTTGGCTGGCACTCGCGACCCATTGAGGGTTGAAGGATCGGTGAGGTAGTGGAGGGCGAGGCAGCCCTTCTGACGCGCCGTCGTGGGGATGATCCTCTTGGTGTTGAGAGGGAGGGATTGAGGGTCGGGGCTGGTGGGGCGGGTGTTCTGCGTGGTGCGGCGGAGTTACTTTGAATCCTTGAGGTGAATGAATTCGAGGGTGTCACTGAGGAACTCACTTACGACGAAGCCGAGGGCGGAGCCGCCTATTGAGCCGCCGAAGGTTTCGGCTGTGTCTTTGACAGAGCGATTGCTCGAGGGGTAATAGACGTTGGTGAGAATGGCTCCCTCAATATTGCCAGAGATAAGGGCGAGGTTTGGGGAGGTTCTACCGCTGTCGGTGCGGGTGATGATGGCGCGGGTGGCAGCGTAGACGAGACGATGGCCGAAGCTGTGGCCGCGTCCGAGGTGGTAGTAGCGGGGGTCTTCGTGGAGGATAGGGGCCATGATGGAGTCGCTAAGGACTCCCTCTGTGCTGGCGCGGATAACGGCGGCTCCGAGACGTTGGCCGAAGGCACCCAGGTCGGTGCCGTAGTTGGGGCTGCTGTCGATGAGATGAGAAAAACCAGCGGCGGAGAGCCATCCGGCGAGTGCCAGGGGAGAGACGGCATCTTTGACGCCCATGACGAATTTATCGGCTGCCGTGATGGGGGGCGCCGATTGACCGGGCAGGATGTATTTGTCGGTGTGTGAGGCCATGGCCATGGGTGCAGAGTGCTGTTCTTGAAAGGCGGAGGCTTCAGCGGGGGGTGCGAAGCTGCTGCTGGAAGCGCTGACGGTGCCGGGGGAGTCTGGCAGGGAGAGCATGGCTTCGGTGGTTGCGGAAGGACTAGCCGCAGCAACCTGGGCCGTCGCGAGCGGCGAGGTTGCGAGGGAGAGAGCGAGGACAGCGCCGAGGGAGAGGGTAACGCGGAGGGTTTGCGATGGGGTGGACGAGCTGATGTTGCGCAAGAGAGATACCTCGAAGCCTTCTGGTGATGGACTACCAGTTTGTTGATTGCAGGAGTTGTTCAGGAGTGGCTGAACTCAGATGATACGGATTGACGGAACGTTTTGGGGGGATTGAAGTTGAGCGCCCCCTCTATAGGGACGCGCTGCTGGGGTGGGGAGTTGTATGGCTCGAGAATCGAGTATGTGCGGAAAGAACCACGGTTACCTTGTGGGCACTGCGGGTCAAATGGATTGGATGGGGGATTGACCGCAGGTTTTGCACCTATCCATACTTGAATGTGGCGAGGTGCCTGATATGGACGACAACGCTAAGAGTGGACCTGACGGGAGTTGGGAGCAGAAGCTGCACGATGCAGGTGTTCGGATAGAAGAAGACCTGCGGCGGGTGGTGCAGTACATCAACGATGAAGTGGTGCCTGAAGTGCGGCGGAATGGATCTGCTGCGCTGCGGGCTGCGGGAATAGAGCTGCAGAAGCTGGCTGAGCGGATGGAGGATCAGGCGAAGAAGACTCCACCTGCTTCCGGACCGAAGGATGGGACCCAGTAGTGTGGGGCCGCCGCGTTGTTTGCGGTGCAGTGTTGACGGTGCTTGCGCTGGGGGCGAGCGGCTGCCATAAGAAGGTGAAGACAGCTAGTGCTCCTACTGCGCCGCCAGTGTATTCAGAGTCTCGTGGACGGGCACAGGCGAATAAGAAGACGGTGCGGCCAGAGCCGGGTGAGATCGCAAGTGGAGTGGCGAGACCTTCAGTCCCGAGCGAGGTGCGTGGCAAGCCGCTGACTTCGGAGGTGGGGCTGGCGAGCTGGTATGGGCCTCCTTATGCGGGACGCAAGGGTGCGGATGGGACGGTGTATGACCAGAATGCGATGACCGCGGCGCATCTGACGCTGCCGCTGGGGACGCTGGTGCGGGTGACGAATCTGGATAACGGCCAGAGCGTGGTGGTGCGGATTACGGACCGCGGCCCGTTTGTGCATGGGAGAATTATCGATTTATCGCTGGCGGCGGCGAAGGCTACGGGGGTGTATCGGGCAGGCGTGGCGAAGGTGCGGGTGGAGTCTTATTCGTCTGGTATGCAGGTGAAGAACGCCTCCGTTGTGAAGACGACTGTGGTGGTGCCGGGTGGGCGGTGGTGTGTGCAGATTGGAGCGTTCCTGAATCAGGAAGATGCGCTTACGCTGAAGAACGATCTGAGCCGGCGGTATACGACGGCGAAGGTGATTGAGTTTGCGGGGCCTACCGGGCATTGGGTGCGGATCAATCTGAAGTATCCGGATAAGCAGACGGCGACGCAGGTGGCGGAGAGCATCCATGTACCGGATGCAGAGCCCTATTTGATTCGGTTGGATTAGGGGACACTGGAACGGATTCAGTGTGGGCTAGTGAGAGACGTAAAGCGGGTCCTCCGCTGCGCGAAGGATACAAGGTCTCTTAGGACGGTTACCTGAGCCGCGTTGTCTCAGGCGATGAGGTGTTTGTTGGTGCGGGTTTGGATCTCCTGCTGGAACTGGGTTGAGGCGGAGTGGTTGGCGGAGTGGGTGATGATGACGCGGTTGTTGCTGACGACGCGGGTAATGCGTCCGCCCTGCATGGTCTGGAGGGCTACGACATCGGTGTAGGGTATGGACTTGGATCGCTGGAACCAGAACTTCTGGGTGACCGCGGCTGGGGTGAGGACGATGGTGCCGGGCATCTGGAGCACTCCGATGGCGAGGGCGGCGACGAGGAGAAGCGGCATCCACCAAGGGATGAGCTGATGCTGAGCGTAGGTGATGTAAGCGAAGAAGATGATGTAGGCGGGCAAGGCGATGCCGCGGGCCCAGGCGAAGAGAGGCTTGACGGGGAAGGCAAGGTCGGCTGGGGTCTGGTGAGCGGAGCCTTTGATCATGCGACTGCCGTAGAGCAGGACGAGAGCGAGAGCGACGGTGGCGCCGCGGAGGACGCGGGGATCCAGTTCAGGGAGCAGAGCGAGTGCGGGTATGAGCAGGGCAGGGTGGGTCACGATTATTTTCCGTCCAGTGCGGGGGGTGCGTAGTAGGGGAGCTTCTGCTGCTCTTCGGTGGCGCGTTTGACGCCAACGTCGTCGAAGAGAACGGACGGTGCGATGGTGGTCTGGGGGATGGCGCCGAGGGAGTTGGCGACGTAGGAGGACTGTGCGTCACCGGCGGCGACGATATCGGAACGGAGACTGCGGTTATCGAGCTCGTCGAAGATGGCTCCGCGGACGAGGTCGCGGGATCCGTTGGGGTGGACGCGATAGAGGAGGCGTGGAGCGAGTTCTCCGCCGAGGGTTTCGACGGCGTAGACATCGCGGTTCTGTTCTTTTGCCAAGGCGAGGAGTCGCTTGTTGATGTCTGTGGCTGAGAGGGGCTGGCTGGATTTGACGAGGATGACGCCGGCGTGGGAACGGGCAGCCTGGCCGGGAGCGGCGCGGCCGTGGCCGTTGGAGGTGGGGAAGTCCTTGATGGGCTCGCGGTCGATGAGGAAGTTCTGGAGCTTGCCGTTGGTGACGATATCGACGGGTTGGACGGCAACCCCTTCGTCGTCTACGTCGTAGGCACCGAGGAGGTGGCGACCATTGAAGACGGTGAGTTTGGGATTGTCGGAGACGCTGAGAATTTCTGGCAGGACCTTGGCGCGGAGGCTGGAGGTGTAGATGCCCTGAGTTCGTGCGGTGGTACCCATGTCGGGACGGTCGGCCTCGATGTTGGGGACGAAGAGGCGATTGAAGACGTCTGCGGCGGCGTCTGCGCTGAAGAGGACGGGGCCGTGGTAGTCGTCGGCTGAGACGAGGGGCGCGTTGCGGAGGGCGTCCAAGCTTTTGAGGTCATCGATGACGCGCTGGCGGAAGACGGGCCAGGAGTCTAGCTCGCGGGCAGTGGCGGCGACGGAGCCATTGTCGCGACCGAGGCGCATGCCGTCGTCCGCCTGACCACCCAGGCTGATGGCAGCGCTGTAGCCGGTGTAGCCCTGACGGAGGACGGTTCCCTCGGTATTGATGAGGTAGCGGTTGATGGCGACGGCGCGGATGTTGGAGGTGGAGTACTGGACGTGATCGGCAAAGCCCCGGACCTGAGGATCGGAGGCGTAGAGTCCGCTGGCTTCGACGATGTTGTGCTTCCAGGCGGTGCGATCGAGGTCGAGGGTTGCGATGGGATCGATGTGGGTGACTGGTTTGGAGGGTGAGAAGTCCTGCTGGAGCGGGGCTGACTCGAAGCGCTTGAGGGCAGCCTGCTTGGAGGCGTAGGAGCGGAGAGCGTTTTTGTAGGCGTCGTCGGTGGCAGTCCAAAGAGCGTAGCGGAGGGCCTCTGGGTTGTTGTCGCGGGGGGCGAGCTGGACGGCACCGTCGCCACGGCTGGTGCTGCTGTCGACGTTGTAGTCGCCGATACGGACAGTGACTCGGACGACACGCTGGTGATTGGCCTGCTCGATGGTGAGTGCGCCGTAGTTGGCGACGGCTTCGTAGGTGTCGATGTCGTCGAGGCGGTACTCCATGAAGTAGGGGCGTTGCATGCCGGGGAGGACGAGCAGGGCTTTTTCACGGTCGAGCTCGGCCTGCATGGCTTTCAGCATGGGGTCGTCAGAAGGACGTGCCTTGCCTGTGGTGGAGTCTGCCGCATCAGCGTGCAGGATAGGGTCGTCGGCTCTATCTCTTGCGAGGGCTGAAGTTGTAACTGAAACAGTGGCTAACAGAGCGGCGATGGACAGGATTCGTCGAGTGTGTAACTTATTCGGGAGCATAAAGGTCATTTTGCCTCCTTTTCAGCGGCGGCGTCGTGGCCGGGTGGGGGGAGGATGGGGGGGCGGTTGTTGCCCTGGGCCTGGCGCTGGGTTTCGATTTCGCTGACGAGCATGGCGGGGGCGACCGCGGAGACGGGGATCTGGCCGGATTCTGCACCACAGACACCGTTGAAGATGTCCTGTTTGTCGTTGGTGGCGACGATGCGGTTGAGGGCGGCTTGCGGGGTACCTACGATGCTGACTCCACGGACGAGTTCGTCGGGGCGGCCATCGACGTAGACGCGGTAGACGACGAGAGGGATGACGGAGAAGGCCTGGGGTGAGCGGCGGTTGGTGACAGCGAATCCGGAGGAGATGTCTTCGAAGTAGAGGCCGTAGGGTTTGCCTTGTTTTTTGGCTTCGTCGAGGAGCATCTGGCGGAGTTGGGCGTCGGGGACTGCTTTGGACGAGGTGACGATGAGGTTGCCCTGACGCCCGGTGGGCATGTGACCTGCTTCGGCGCGGCCGTGGCCGTTGCTGTTGGAGAAGCTGGCGATGGGGAGGCGGGACATGAGGAAGGTTTCGAGGATGCCGTTTTTGATGAGGTCTACGTGCTGGGCTGGCTGGCCTTCGTCGTCGTAGGTGTAGTGTCCGCTGAGGGCGTTGCCGTTGAACTGGGCGAGGGTGGGATCGTCTGCGACGCTGATGAAGCTGGGGACGATGGGCTTGCCGAGGAGCTTGGTGAAGGTCTGTCCTTCTTCGTCACCACGCTGGCGCTGGCCTTCGAGACGGTGGCCGAGGACCTCGTGGAAGAAGACGGCGGAGGCACGGCCGGAGAGGATGGCAGGGCCGTTGAAGGGTTCGGTGATGGGGGCGGAACGGAGGTCGACGAGGTTCTTCGCCATGCTGAGGGTTTTTTCGATGAGGGCTTTCTGGTCGGGGAGGTGGGCTAGTTCGTCAGACTCGAATGTTTCGACGCGGAAGAGATCCATGCCGTCGGCGGCGCGGGTGCGGGCGACGATGACGAGGCGTGCGACATGGCTGGGGGTGGCGACGCGTGTGCCTTCGGAGGAGACGAAGTAGTCGGTCTCGCTGGAGGCCTGGAGGGAGATGTTGTCGAAGAAGACATCGGGGAATTGCTTGAAGGTGCTGGAGAGATCGCGGAGGCGGGCTTCCCAGGCGGCCTTGTCGACGGTAAGGGGTGGCGAGGGTGGGAGGAGATCGGGTTTGGGAACGCTGTGGCCGGATTCGACGGTGAAGTCGCCGGAGGAGTCTTCTTCTTTGGCTCGGACCTGCTGCTCGGTTTTGACTTTGAGGAAGCTGTCGAGGGCTTTGGCGTAGCCGCGATTGGTGGCGAACCAGAGGCTGCGGGCGAGGGCGGCGCGGTCGTCGGTGAGGGGGAGGGGGATGGTGGTGAGTGCGGAGTTGCGGTGGTCGCCGTGGGTGTTGTCCTGGTCGGGGCTGCCGAGGCGGATCTGGATGTCGGCGACGCGACGGCGGCTTTCGCTGGAGGTGGTGATGGCTCCGTACTGGGCGCCGATGTTGACGCTTTCTGCGTCGGCGACGGCGTAGCTGATGAAGTAGGGCCGGGGCTGCTGGGTGGCGTCGGTGCCGAGGGAGCCCATGGCGCGGTGGAGTTCCGCGTCCATGGAGTCGACGAGTACGTTGTCAGCGGAGGGCGGGGCTGCTGCTGGGGCGATGGCGGGTGAGGCGAGGAGAGCCAATAGCGCGAAGCAGGCTATTCCGGTGGTGCCTGCTGTCAGTGTTTTCTGCGTCATGAGAGGGGAGACCTATGTGGTTGAAAGATTCGACTGATGCCGAGTGTATCGGAAGAGGGAAGGATTGGGTGCGATGTGGTGAAGGCTGGTGCTGGGAGCGGCTCGTCTGGAGGTTGGTTCATTTGATATAGACGGGGTATCCCTATAATCACCGCATGACACCCTCGATGCCGATCTACGCTTACGTGATTGTTGTAGTGGGGATGATCGTGTGGTTCCTGCCCTTTCCTCTGGCGGGGTGGAACCGGTCGTCGCCGGCCAGCAGGGATGTACGGGCGCGATGGGGGATGGTGTTGCAGATGGTGTCCTATGCGCTGTTGTGGCAGGGTCATTTCTGGAGGATGTCACCGGGCGGCTGGCGGGTTGGGGTGTCGATTGTGCTGTTTTTGCTGGCGGCACTATTGTCTTGGACGGCGCCACGGGCGCTTGGGCGTCATTTGCGTTTTGACGCGGCGTTGAGCCCGGATCACCAACTGGTGCGTTCGGGACCTTATCGTGTGCTGCGGCATCCGATCTACACGTCGATGCTGTGCGTATTACTGGGGATGGGGGCGATGGTGACGAGCCCCATGTTATTTGTGGCGGCGGTGTTGGTGTTTCTGGCGGGGACGGAGATTCGGGTGCAGATCGAAGACCGGTTGCTGGCAGCGCGGTTTGGCGAGGAGTTTCGGGAGTACCAGGGTCGCGTGTCGGCATATATACCGTTTCTTCGGTGAGGCAGCGGGGATAGAATCGGCGTTGATTGATGGTGTGAGGAATCGGGATCGATAGACTCCAGAGGCGAAATGTACCTGTCGCGACGGTTCCTAGCAGTGCTTATTTTCGTGATTCTGATGGGGCCGGCCAGCCAGTCGGAGACACGAACTTCGTCCGCTAATGATCCTGCCCAAAACGTACCCACGCTTCGCAGCGCTCCGGTTGAGGTGCAGCAGGCGTATGCGCACGCGGAACCCTACATGGACTATGCGTTGCCGAAGCTGAGGGCGTTCGTCCCTGTGCTGGAGGGATTGAAGCCGAGCGACAGCCAGGAGCAACTGACCCCAATCGTCAATCACACGGCTCAGGTGCTGGCTGAGGCTTTGCCGAGGCTACGCAATCTGCTCGCGCGGGAAGAGGTAGCCCAGGCAAAGATTAGGTTGCCCTACATTTTGCCTGGAACATCGATACCGGCAACGGTGTCTCAGGTGCAGGTTGTGATGCACCAGCGGCTTCTCCAATCGTTCCATTGGAAGGATTTCAGTTATCTGATTACGTCTCATCCGACTGCGGGAAATGAAGACATGCTGGAGGAGTACCGTACGGATGCGAAAGATCCGAATCTTGTGGTCTCAGACGAGAGCCCGGATCGGCCACAGGGTATCGGTTTCGGAAATTCATGGCTGATATTCCTGCGGGAGAATCTGGGGCAATCTCGGTTCCGGTATCTGGGAAAGCAGAGATTGGACCAGCACCAGACCCTGGTGGTGGCATTTGCGCAGAATCCTGATCGGGTGATCTTGCCGGGAGAGCTATTACTTGATGGCAGGACTTATCCGCTGTTTATTCAGGGGATTGTGTGGATCGATGAGACGACATTTCAGATTGTTCGTCTGCAGACCGATCTGCTGGCACCGCTGCCGAGTATTCAACTGCAGGTTATCAACACGGACATACGTTTCAGCGAGATTCACATCCCACAACTTGACGGTAGCGTGTGGTTGCCGAAGGAAGTAGCGATTCTTTGGGGGATGAGAGGGATCGCGTCCGGGGAACTTCACTTGTACTCGAAGTATCGGCTGTTTCACGCTACCAGCAGAATTGTTTTGCCGTAGGTACGTATGGATCAACTCCTGGGCGAGAGTCAGTGCAGTTTAGAGTCGATGTATTGCTCGAATGGAGAATTATTTCAATGATGCGATTTCGTATGTTGGTGTTAATCCTGGCCATACTTGCTACTACTTTTATGGGGCGGGTGGCGGCGCAGAGTCCGCCCGTGGTTGCGGAGCAGACGCAGGAGTCCGGGAATAAGGCGACGTATAGGTTGCCGCCGGCGAAGTTGAAGCGGGCGATTGAATACTCGCGGAAGCGGATGGAACTGGGGCTTGGGCTTACGGCCTGGGAGATGTTGCAACTGTTGCTGTTGCTGCGCCTGGGTATCGCGACGAAGATGCAGGGCGTGGCGGTGAAGGCGAGTGGGAACCGTTGGGGGCAGGGGGCGGTATTTGTTTTTCTGTTGCTGCTGGTGACGAGTGTGTTGAATTTGCCGCTGCAGATCTATGGGCATCATATTTCCCTGGTATATGGGCAGAGTGTGCAGCACTGGGGGAGCTGGCTGGGGGACCATGCGAAGAGCTTTGGATTGACGTATGTGGTGGGTCTGCCGCTGGTGATGCTGTTGTTTCAGGTGATGAAGAAGTCGCCGCAGCGATGGTGGTTGTGGTTTTGGATGCCGTCGATGGGTTTTGTAGTGATTGGGGTGTTTATCGCGCCGATCTTTATCGATCCGCTGTTCAATCAGTTCGAGCCTCTGACGCAGTCGAACCCGGCGCTGGTGGAGCAGTTGGAGAAGGTGGTGGCCCGAGGCGGAATTGAGATTCCTGCGGAGCGGATGTTCTTGATGAAGGCCAGCGCGAAGTACACGGGGCTGAATGCGTATGTGACAGGGTTTGGAGCCTCGAAGCGGGTGGTGGTGTGGGATACATCGGTTGCAAAGGCTACGCCTGAGGAGATCTCGTTTATCTTCGGGCATGAGATGGGGCACTACGTGCTGAACCATATCTACCGGGGGATGGCATTTACGGCGGTAGTGATGCTGGTGCTGTTCTGGCTTGGATACCGCGGAGTTCAATTGCTGCTGGAGCGGTATGGTGCAGCGTGGGGGATTGTGGAGCAACGGGACTGGGGGGCGCTGGTGGTGTTGCTCCTGGTGATCGCGGTGTTCTCATTTCTATCGGACCCGGTGACGAATGGTTACAGCCGAAGCCTGGAGCATGCGGCGGATGTGTATGGGCAGGAGGCGATGCATGGGATTGTCGATGATCCGCAGGCGATAGCGGTGCAGTCGTTTCAGTTGCTGGGGGAGGCTTCGCTGGAAGATCCGTATCCGAATGGGTTTGTGGAGTTCTGGATGTTTGACCATCCTTCGACGTCGCGCCGGTTGGCGTTTGCGGCGGGCTACGATCCGTGGGTCGCGGGGGAACATCCTAAGTACTTCAAGCGGTAGAGGGTTGGCGTTAGAATGGCGGGATGGCCAACGAGTGTCTGTTCTGCAGGATTCTCGCCGGAAAGATACCGGCTACGTTTGTGTACGAAGATGATCTGTGTGTGGCGTTTCCGGATATTAATCCGCAGGCGCGAGCGCATGTTCTGATCGTACCGAAGGAACATCTGGTATCACTGGCGTACGCAGCTCCGAAGCACACCGCACTGCTGGGTCACCTTATGGCGACGGCTGCTGAGGTGGCACGGCGACAACATCTGGAGCGTGGGTATCGCGTTGTGGTGAATACGGGCACTGAAGGTGGCCAGACGGTGGAGCATCTGCATCTGCATCTGCTGGGTGGACGGTATATGGATTGGCCTCCGGGATAGCACGAGGGAGAGCACCGGCAAGATTAAAAGCGATGGCCCGGCAGAGAGTCTGCCGGGCCATCGCTTGTTTGAGGCTGGTTCTTACTGGTTGAAGTTTGGCTCTTCCTCTTCGACGATGCCGTAACGGCGGAGGAGGTTGGGGAGATTCTGGGAGAAGGCTGCGCGAGGCATGACGGTGTCACAACCTGCTTCGACTGCCTTGGCCTTGAGATCTCCCTGGAGGTGAGAGAGGAAGCCGATGATGGAGGTGCTGCGCTTGAGCTTGGATTTGAGCTTGGGGATGAGCGTCAGCGGCTTGACGCTGGCGTTGTTGAGATCGAAGACGATAAGGCCGGGACGATCTGCTTCTTCGCCAGCGGTAAGTGCGGCGATAGCTTCCTTGTCATTTTTGATGAAAGCTACCTTGACTCCGAGTTTGCGCGAAGTTTCCTGAATCTTGGCAACCAGGAAGAGATCATCGATGAAGAAGAAGATCTTGGTGGGTGCGTCCTCGGGAATCGGGATGGCTTTGCCCTGTGAGTAGTCAATGGGCTGAGAGTCTCCTGCATAGGTTGTAGGACGACCGCCTCCGCGGCCCTGGTAGTTTCCATTGCTACGGGTCTCGATGGTGGAAGGCGGCGAATCGGCGAAGTTGCCATTGACGACACGATAGCTGTGGTCCATGGGGCCGACGAAGCTGCGTGGGCCGCGCTGCTGCTTGCCGCCACCACCGCCACCGCTGCTCTTACGCTTGAATCCTCCGCCTGCATTGTTGCCGGGCTGGTGGGAGTCGCGGTCACGGAATCCTCCGCCCGAGCTGGGGGCGAAGCCGCTGCCACTGGCCTGGTTGCCAGGGTTCTCCGGGGAGCGCTGGCGATCGCGGTCACGGAATTTCTTTTTCCAGCGCTTGGCTGCGGGTGCGTTCTGCTGCTGAGATGCGCCAGCCTGAGTGCTTTGGGGCTGTGCGCTGGCGGCCTGGAGGGACGGGATGACTTGACCTGGCTGGCTTGCTGCCTGGTCGCCACCCTGTTGAGCCTCCGGGGCATCGCCTTTATTTTTGCGCTTGCGACGGCGCCTGCGGCTGCTCTTGGACTGGCCCATCCCATGTGGTATGTTCGATCCGGCGAACTGGCCGTCCTGATCCTGCTGTGCAGGGGGTGCTTGCTGACCCTGGTACTCCTGTACCTCGGGTACGTTCTGCTCTGAACTCATGCTTCCACTTCCTATTGCATTAGATGACAATTAGCGTTTCTCTCCCACGCGAAGGAGGGTTTTGGTCGCCGCACAAACTGCGGAGAAGGAACCAAGCCGGTAGTGCAGCGTCGGAGGAAACGGTATCAAGTTGTACTCGAACTCAATTCATTATTGCGATTCGCTGTGGCCAGCCGGTGAAAGACCAGCTATTGGCAGCCCATATCGCCTAGTTGCGGGGAACCATTCGCCCTCTACCGTGATTTTGGGAGAGTTCGAGAGATTCGGTCCACTGATTCGTGCCTGCTGCCACTGATTTGTTGTTCAGCGTATGCAAGATAGTCGGCACCCACAGCCGAAACCACCAGGCAAGACTCAGGTTACGCGCAATGGAGCCGGTTGGCAAGCAGGATAATCCAGCTGCATTGGAAATAAGAGGGATGGATGTTAGCGAGGTGGGCTGGGCGAGGCAGGTTTGAGGGAACTACTAGATATAGAGGTGGACGAAGTTTGTTGGATTCTGGGTGTTGGCTTTGGCGGTAAACGTGGCAAAGGCCACCCGGTTTGGGTGGCCTTTGCGCAATGGCCAGTCACTGGCCTCCTGAAAATGCTCCCGGAGGGAAGCTGCACTCTATCCGACGAACGCACCATACGTGGGTGCAGGTTCTTTCGGGGAAGGGCATTTGCTGCTGCATGACGGATGTGGTTCCCATTCATGCATGCAATGACTAAAGCAATCTTCATGCCAAACTGAAATTGCTGAATATATGGGGTTTTAGTGGGGTGCTTCTTTGGTGTTATCTAAAAACCGGAGACTCTGGACAGTGCATATACATAATTCGGGATATGGGGTGATAGGAAGGGTCGAGAAAGGTGTTTGACCGGGTTGGGGCGGGGTCCTATAATCTGATGTGTTCTGGCCGCCTCGCCTGAGACCTTGCTGTGATGTGACGATAAGGGGCAGGGGATATATGGTCGCCGCGCTGATGGATGGCGCGTGATTGGGTGGAGTAAATGCAGGGCAAGGCTCGGACGGCACGCGATGGTGCGCCTAAGGCCGGATAATTTGCATGATCGCCGAAGGAGTACCACAGACCGTATGAATCGCACACTTAAGCTTGTCTCCGCCCTTGGCGTGGGAATGATGACCGCCGCCGGGTTGGCGCAGACCACTGCACCCCAGGCTCCTGCAACCACAGCTGCACCAACCGCCGTCGCGCCACAGGCAGTTCCGGCGAAGATTGCATTGATTGAATACGAACAGGTTGCAGCAGCGACGAACGAAGGCCAACGGAGTCTGCAGGATCTGCAGAAGAAGTACGAACCGAAGAAGGCTCAGCTGGATGCGCTGTCGCAGGAGATCGACTCACTGAAGAAGCAGGTGCAGAGCGCACCGGCAACTCTATCGGATGAAGAACGTGCTTCGCGGCTGCGGACGATCGACACGAAGCAGAAGCAACTGACGCGCGATGCCGAAGATGCCCAGGCGGCTTACACTGCGGATGTTCAGGAGTCTGTCGGCAAGATTGCACAGAAGCTTGGACCGGTTGTGATCAAGTACGTTCAGCAGAACGGCTACACGATGCTGCTGGATAACACTGGTCAGCAGGGTGGCCTTGCAGTGATGTGGACGCTGCCTGGTACGGATATTTCACAGGCTGTTGTGGATGCGTATAACGCTTCTTCGGGAGTAGCAGCACCGATGCCGGCGGCTCCTTCGGCGGCTCGTCCGCGCACGACCACGACGACACCGCGTCCAGCTGCTCCGAAGCCAGCTGCTCCGAAGCAGTAGTATCGGGGACGAGATTATCAAGTAATCAGCTATCCATGGAGGCGTTGATACGTCTTCCATGGATAGCTGAAGTGATTGGCCAGTAGAGATATTTACGGCACCCGCCGTGCAGTTTAGAAAGAATTTTCGAAGGAGTATCACAGATCGCATGAATCGCACTCTTGTTCTACTCTCCGCGCTAGGCGCGGGATTGATGACCACCGCCGGAGTGGCCCAGACCGCTGGCCCCCAGGCATCCACCGCTCCAGCCACCCAGCCTGCACCTGTAAAGCCGGAGGCCGTACCAGCGAAGATTGCACTGGTGGCGTTCGAGCAGGCCGTCTTCGCGACGAACGAAGGCCAGCGCAATGTGCAGGAAGTGCAGAAGAAGTATGAGCCGAAGAAGTCTCAGATCGATACGCTGTCACAGGAAGTCGACGCTCTGAAGAAGCAGTTGCAGAGTGCGCCAGCGACGCTGAGCGATGAAGAGCGTGCAGCGCGGCTGAAGGCGATCGACACGAAAGAAAAGCAGCTGAACCGCGATGCCGAAGATGCACAGACGGCGTACAACGCCGATTTGCAGGAGGCGTATGCCAAGCTTGCGCAAAAGGTGAGCGTGACTCTGAAGAACTACGTTGCACAGAACGGGTACACGCTTTTGCTGGATGTCAGCAATCAGCAGAGTGCCGTGATGTGGGCGCTTCCGAACACAGACGTTACGCAGGCAGTTGTCGAAGCCTATAACACTTCATCGGGTGTTGGTGCACCGCCACCGGCTGCTCCTTCGGCGAGCCGTCCACGGCCAGCCGCCGCTAAGCCTGCTGCTACCAAGTAGTAGAGATCGGCGTTAGGCGGTACAGGGTTGTAGATGGAAAATTGTTTGCGAAGGGGAGGCCTAAAGGGCCTCCTTTTTTGTTTTGTGGCGGTACAGAAATGCCGAGAAACTGTGGAAAACTTTGTGGATCGCTGGAACATGAAGGGAGAGAGCGATGACGGGTACTGAATAGGAGCGGCGATTGCAAAAGTGGGAAGAGCTATTAATGGCTCTATTTTGTTGCAGTTAACTGGTGGACGCTATGAATTCCGTTGTTTTGGGGGGCTGGAGAAGCAAGTGGCTGGATTTCAACGCTTTCCACAGATCTCAGTTACTGAGTGGTTACAAACATAGGGGTCTGTTTGTCGTGAACAGAGGCATGTGATGGGCCACAAATCACCGATTTTCGAAATTTGCGGCGCTCACCGGAGGTTACAAATAGTGTGACTTACCTGATTACAGAACAGGCAAGTCACACTATTCTTCGCCCACCTTGAGGACGGCGAGGAAGGCTTCCTGGGGGATGTCGACCTTGCCGATGCGCTTCATGCGTTTCTTGCCCTCTTTTTGTTTGTCGAGGAGCTTGCGTTTGCGGGAGATATCGCCGCCGTAGCATTTTGCGATGACATTCTTGCGGATGGCAGTGACGGTCTCGCGGGCGATGACCTTGGAGCCGATGGCGGCCTGGATGGCGACCTCGAACATCTGACGCGGGATGAGTTCGCGCATCTTCGAGACGAGGGCGCGACCACGCTGCTGGGCGAAGTCTTTGTGGATGATGATGGAGAGCGCGTCGACCGGGTCGCCGCCGATGAGGATATCCATCTTGACCATGGGAGAGACCCAGGTTCCGGCGAGGACGTAGTCGAGGGAGGCATAGCCGCGGGAGACGGTCTTGAGGCGGTCGTAGAAGTCGAGGACGATCTCGTTGAGGGGAAGCTCATAGGTGATCATGACGCGGGTGTCGGAGACGTATTCCATGTTCTGCTGACGGCCGCGTTTTTCTTCTACGAGCTTCAGGATTCCGCCGACGTATTCCTCATTGGTGAGGATTTTGGCGATGATGACTGGCTCTTCAATCTGCTCGATGTTGGAGGGGTCTGGCCAGCGGGAGGGATTGTCGACCTCTATTACGGAGCCATCGGTGAGGGTGATCTTGTAACGGACGCCGGGGGCGGTGGTGATGAGGTCGAGGTTGTACTCGCGCTCGAGGCGCTCCTGAATGATTTCGAGGTGGAGGAGGCCGAGGAATCCGCAGCGGAAGCCGAAGCCGAGGGCGACGGAGGACTCAGGCTCGAAGGAGAATGAGGCGTCGTTGAGGCGGAGCTTTTCGAGTGCGTCGCGTAGCATGGCGTGCTCATGGGAGTCGACGGTGTAGAGGCCGGCGAAGACCATGGATTTGATGTCTTCGAATCCGGGGAGTGCTTCGGCGCAGGGGCGCTCGACTTCGGTGATGGTGTCACCGACCTTGGTGTCAGCTACGTTTTTGATGGTGGCGACGAAGAAGCCTACTTCACCGGCGGAGAGTTCGGCGATCTCGACGGGCTTGGGGGTCATGACGCCCATGGACTCGACATCGAAGGTCTTTCCGTTGGACATGACTTTGATCTTCATGCCCTTGCGGAGTTTGCCGTTGATGATGCGGGCGAGGACGATGACCCCTTTGTAGGGATCGAACCACGAGTCGAAGATGAGGGCCTGGAGTGGGGCTTGCGGGTCTCCTTGCGGGGGCGGGAGCAGGGTGACGACGGCTTCGAGGATGGACGCTACGTTGAGGCCGGTTTTGGCTGAGACTGCGATGGCGTCGTCGGCGGGGAGGCCTACGGATTTTTCGATCATCTCCTTGGTGCGCTCGATGTCGGCTGAGGGGAGATCGATCTTGTTGATGATGGGGATGATTTCGAGGCCGTTGGAGATGGCGAGGTAGGCGTTGGCGAGGGTCTGAGCTTCTACGCCTTGCGATGCGTCTACGACGAGGAGTGCGCCTTCGCAGGAGGCGAGGGAGCGGGAGACTTCGTAGGAGAAGTCGACGTGTCCTGGGGTGTCGATGAGGTTGAGCTGATAGGTATCGCCGTCGTGCGCTTTGTACATCATGCGGACGGTGTGGGCCTTGATGGTGATGCCGCGCTCGCGCTCAAGGTCCATGGCGTCAAGGACCTGGGCCTGCATCTCACGGGAGGTGAGCGAGCCGGTGAGCTCGAGGAGCCGGTCGGAGAGGGTGGACTTGCCGTGGTCGATGTGCGCGATGATCGCGAAGTTGCGGATGTGCGATGGATCCATTGGGGGTGCAGAGTGCCTCAGTCTTCCATCTTAACACTGGGGCTGGGGGCGATTTTTTGACGCGGGAGATTTGATGTTTTTTTGTGGTGGGGGTTTGTGGTGGATTGCTGGGTTTTTGCGGTGGAGTGTGTGGTATTTGGGTGGTTAGAACGTGGTGAAATGTGTGGTAAACGTGGTTTGTTTTTGGTAGCAAATTTGGGGCGAAGGCGAAGGCGAAGGCGAAGGCGAAGGCGAAGGGCGAAGGGCGAAGGGCGAAGGCGAAGGACAAGGCGAAGGACAAGGGCAAGGGCAAGGGCGATAGATCAGTCGTTCCGGCTGCGCCTGCACTCCGGCCTTCGGCAGAGCGGTAGCGCCTTTGGCGCGCGTTTTTTTTGGCACACGTGAACGTGTGCCCTTCCGCTGGTGGAGATGTGTGCTGCTTCCGTTGGGAGATGTGTGTGCCCTTGCGTGGGGAGATATTGGTGGCTTGGTGGAGAGAGCGGTCGTGCTTTGCACGATGCCCACCTTAACGACGATGAAGCTGTCGTGAAGATGGGGCACCCGGCTTCGTACGCGGCGTTGAAGATGGTGCTTCTGACGTTGGCGGGGCTTCAACGTCTTACAATGAACAGGGAAGATGGTGCGGATGAGTTTAGAGAAGCTGATGCGGCGTTGGGCAGTGGGGATGGCATGCGCGCCGTTGTTGCTGTTGATGGGGTGTCCGCAGGACAACAAGGGTTCGGCTGGTAAGGTGTCGCCTCAGGCTACTGCTCCGACGGTGAGCGCGGGTGCAGGGACGCCGGCTGGGGCGGTGACGGTTGCGCAGGCTGCGGAGAGCGCGGCGCATGTGGCCAAGGTGCAGCACGTAATCGACCAGGCGCAGAAGGCCTATCGCAGCGGGGTAGAGAACTATCGCAATGGCCGGCTGGATGCGGCGCGACTGGACTTTGATGCGGCCGTGGATGGGATGCTGACGAGCGGACTGGACCTGAAGGGCGATGCACAGCTTTCGGATGAGTTTGAACATTTGCTGGATGCGGTGAATTCGCTGGAGATGTCGGCGTTGAAGCAGGGCAATGGCTTTTCGCCAACGCTGGAAGCGGCTCCGCTGGATGCTGCGAATGAGGTGACGTTTCCGCCCAACGCCGCATTGACGGCGAGGGTGGCCGCGGAGTTGAAGATTACGAAGTCGGACTTTCCGTTGGTTGTGAATGATTATGTGGCTGGGTTCATCAGCTACTTTACGAACTCTCCTGGTGGACATGCGCACCTGCTGCGGTCGCTGGAACGGGCGGGCAAGTACAAGGAGATGATCTCGAAGAACCTGCAGGATGCGGGAGTTCCGCAGGACCTGATTTATCTGGCGGTGGCGGAGTCGGGTTTTCAGCCGCAGGCTTTGAATGCTCGCTCGGGCGCTGGGGGGATGTGGCAGTTCATGCCGACGGGTGCGTATGGGCTGGCGCGGAATGGCTGGTTCGATGAGCGGTTCGATCCGCAGAAGTCTTCGATTGCCTATGCGAAGTACATGAAGACGCTCTACAACCAGTTTGGCGACTGGTACCTGGCGATGGCCGCGTATGACTGGGGTCCGGGGAATGTTCAGCGGGCGGTGATGAAGACGGGGTATGCGGACTTCTGGGAGCTTTATCGCCGGAACGTATTGCCGGGTGAGACGAAGAACTATGTGCCGGGCATCATCGCTGCGATCATCATGGCGAAGAATCCTACGCAGTATGGTTTGGACAAGATGGTGCCGGAGCAGGCCGTGGTTTCGGACGGGGTGACGGTGGACTATCCGATCGATCTGCGGCTGGTGGCTGATGTGACGGGAGCATCGCTGGCGGAGATCGTGGCACTGAATCCGAGCTTGCTGCGGATGACGACGCCGCACGATATGTCGTTTGACCTGCATGTGCCGATGGGGACGAAGGACGCGTTTGCGGAGCGGATCAAAGCGATCCCGGAAGAAAAGCGCGCGAGTTGGCGCTTCCATGTGGTGCGGCCCGGCGAATCGCTGGACGGGATTGCGAGTGCACTGCATGCGAAGGTGAGTGAGATTGTCGAGACGAACGGCATTGATGGCGGCGGTCGTGTGGAGACCGGAGACGAACTGGTCGTTCCGGTTGCGACTGTGACCAGTGCCGCGCGTACGCAACGGTACACGGTGCGTCGCGGGGACACTCTGGTGACGGTGGCGGACCGCTTCAATATTTCAGTGGCGGAGCTGCGGGGTTGGAATCGTCTGTCATCGCGGGCATTGAAGCCGGGACAATCGTTGAATGTTGCAACACCGGTGCGATTGGCTCCGGCGACACACGTGCGGAGTACGCGAGGGCGTGGAACGGCGAAGAGCCATGACCCGGTTGCAAGCCCGGAAGCGAAGCATAGTGTGACGAAGAGCAGTCATAGCAAGGGTTCCAGCGTGAAGAGTGCGCGAGCGAAGACGAGCAAGTCTGCGAGTGGATCGGCGAAGAGTATGAAGTCCAAGTCGGCTGGTGCGAGCGCGAAGGCGTCGAAGCCGAAACGGAAAGCTGCACGATGAGCTACCTCATCAAAAAGATTGCTTGCCATTGGTAGCGCGCAGATGCACTCTATTGCTAGAATTCGTGCCGCGATGTGAGAGATGTTTTTGTCGCTGCGCAAAGTGTGATGAAGCGTGAGTGCAGTGGTGGAAAGAACAAGCAGCCAGAGGAAAAGATGATGAGCTTTGATGAATCGAGCAAGATCTACGCAGCTGCCGCAGACGATGACTCTGCCTTTGACCAGGATGACGACACCACGAGCCACGGCTACGACGATGAAGACGAAGAAGAAGAAGAGGTGATGATGACCTCTGACGATGACGATCAGATCGACGAAGAGGATGAAGATCTCTTTGCAAGCAAGCATGCCGAAGACGCAACGATTTTTACGTTGCCTCCGACGACCGCCGATAGCTATACGCCCGCAACGAAGGAGTCTGTGTTGCCGGTGAAGAGTGAAGCTGCTCCAGTTCCGGTGGAGAAGATAACACCTGCGAAGAAGGCTGCCAAGCCAGCGAAGAAGGTTGTAGCAGTGAAGAAGGTTGCAGCAGCGAAGAAAGCTGCACCGGCGAAGAAGGCTGCCAAGGCAGTGAAGAAAGCTGCAGCGGTGAAGAAGGTGGTTGCGGCGAAGGTGGTGAAGAAGGCGGCCCCCGCGAAGCCAGCAGCGAAGAAGGTAGTCGCGAAGAAAGTAGTCGCGAAAAAGTCTGTCGCTAAGAAAGCCGTAGCCAAGAAGGTTGCGGCGAAGAAGCCTGTGGCGAAGAAGGCCCCGGCGAAAGCGATATCAAGATCTGCCGCGAAGAAGTCCAGTGCTCTGCGCGGCGGTAAGGTTGCTTCTAAAAAAGCAGCCAGCAAGAAGAGCACTGTCAGTAAAAAACCAATGAAGAGAGGTATTACCTTGGCAACTAAGAAAGTAGCAGCAAAGAAGGCAGCTCCTGCGAAGAAGGCAGTAGCGAAGAAGGCTGCACCGGCGAAGAAGGCTGTTGCGAAGAAGGCTGCACCGGCGAAGAAGGCTGTTGCAAAGAAGGCAGCACCAGCGAAGAAGGCTGTTGCAAAGAAGGCCGCACCAGCAAAGAAGGCAGCAGCAAAGAAGTAACCCGTAACTAAGGCAAGCAAAAATGCCCGGACTCCTCATATGAGAGCCCGGGCATTTTTGCGTCTGTTGGAGACGGGTTACTTTTTGGCGGCTTCGATTTCGGCCAACACTTCTTCGCTGTGGTGATCGACCTTGACGTCGGGCCAGAACTTGGCGATTTTTCCGGTGGGCGAGATGAGGTAGGTCTGGCGGCTGGCGAACTTGATGGGGCCCATGCCCTTGATGGGAACGCCGTAGGCGTCGACGACTTTGTGGTCAGGGTCGGCGAGGAGTTTGAAGGTGAGGGTCTCCTTGGTGCAGAAGGCCTTGTGGCTGTCGACTGTATCGAGAGAGACGCCGACTACGGCAGTGTTGAGGGCGTCGTACTTGGCCTGGTCGCGTTGGAAGTTGTGGGCCTCGATGGTGCAGCCCTGGGTCTGATCCTTGGGGTAGAAGTAGAGGACGACCCACTTACCCTTGAAGTCCGCGAGCGAGACGGGCTTGTCCAGCTGGGAGGGGAGGGTGAAGTTGGGAGCGGTGGAACCGACGGGAAGGGCGTCTGCGGCGTGAGCCTGGAGGCCGAGGCTGCCTGCGGTGGCTACGGCGAGGATTGCTGCGAGTGAGAGTGCCTTGCGCATGGTTGGTGTCCTTTGTGAAGCGTGATGTGTATACGAATGAAAGTCTGGATTAGACCCCGGGGTTGCGGGGCTGTCGCCGCAATTTTACTCCGCTGTGATGGTGATGTTGGCGGCGTTGGCTGCGGCGATGATGGCCTGCTGATCGAAGAGTAGAGTCTTGCCTGCTTCGAGGGCAAGGCAGGTGGCACCTGCGTTGCGCATGGTGTCGATAGTTTGAACGCCGATTACGGGGACATCAAAACGCATGTCCTGATTGGGCTTAGCGACTTTGACTACGGTGAGGTGGCGGCGGAGGGTGGTGGGTTCGCTGGTGCCGGCGAGGAGTGTTCCTGCGCGGGCGATGGTGGCGTCGGTGCCTTCCATGGCTTCGACGGCGACGCAGGCCTGGGCGGCGATGACGACGGTCTGGCCGAGGTCGTAGGCGGCGATGGCGCGGGCAACGGTGCGGCCGTAGGCGATGTCCTTGAGCTCTTCTTCGTCGGGAGGGCGCTGGGTGAGGACTCCGGGTTTGGCGAGGAGTGGTTCGAGGTAGTGAGTGGAGGAGACGAGTTCGATGCCTTCGTCGGCGAGGACTTTGGCGATGGCGCCGAGGAGCATATCGGTGTTGCGGGAGCTGAGGTTGAGGAGGAGCTTGGCGAGTCGCCAGTCGGGACGGATGGAGGAGAAGATCTGCTTGTGCCTGACCTGTCCGGCCATGGTGGCGCGGGTGACGCCTTCGCGCTGGAAGGTTTCGATGAGTTTGGAGAGCTCGCCCAGGGAGAGCCAGTGGACGTGGATGTTGGGGTCCGCGGCGGCGCGGGCGTCGATCTCGGGATCGGTCTCTTCTTTGATGGCGGCGACGACGACTGTGAGGTTGTGGGCGCGTGCGGCATCGAGAAGAAGGAAGGGGAAGCGGCCGTTGCCAGCGATGAGACCGAGTATGTTGCTGCTGTCGAGAGGAGGCATGTCAGGCGACCGTAGCCGGGGCGTTCTTACGGCTCATGAGCGCGCCTCTGGATTGGGTGTGGGAGGGACGAGGCTGGCACGCTCGGACTGCACGAGTTGGTAGAGGGCGGTCGCTGGAGCAGCGAGTGACTCGTTGGAGGCTACGGCTACATTGGCCTGGATGTGCGCGGGATTCTTGGAAGAGAAGAGGATGATGCTGGCGGGGTTTTGGACCAGGGCAGCTTTGAGCATGAGCTTTGCCAGCATCTCGGGATCGGCGAGATCGGCACCGGTAAGTTGGGACCATCGGCGGCAGCGGTCGTGGTCGGAGAGCAGCGTGCTGTGCAGGGAGCGGAAGTTGCCGGTAAGCGAGCTGTGATGAATACGGAAGGTGCTGCCGGTGTTCGGGACAGGATCGAGAATGGACCACTCGAATTGGAGGGTGGGGCAGTATTCGGGACGGAGTGCGAGGAGGTCGGGGATCTTGCCACCACCACTGCCGACGCCGAAGGTTCCGATGGTTCCCGCGGTGACAGAGTCTTCGAGGAGACGGAGGAGGCCTTCGTCGCGCAACTCGCTGGCGGAGACTTCATGCAGCAGCCAGACATCGATGTGGTCCGTCTTGAGGGCGGTGAGGCTGCGCTGGAGGGAAGCGCTGGCTTGCTCGGGAGTGAAGGCTGCCTTTTCTTCTATATGAGTCGCGGTCGCGGCGATGCCGGCGATGCGCTTCTTCATTCCGGGGAAGCGCTGGATGATGGGGCGCACCATGGAACGAGCAATGCGAACGAGGGCAAGGTTGCGTCCGGGGGGTATTCCGTACTTGGTGGTGACGGTGACCTGACCGGGATGACGCTTGATGAACTCGCCGAGGCAGACCTCGGCTTCTCCATAGCCGTACATTGGGGCGACATCGAAGTGGCGGATACCGGCGTCCCAGGCGGCTTCGAGCATGGCGAGGGACTCACGCCGCCCAAGACCACCCATGATGCTGGAGCAGCCGAAGCCGAGACGTGTGGTGTGACGTGCAGTCGAGCCTATGGTTGTGGTTTCCAAGGGGATGCGCTCCTGAACGTCAATGTTAGCTTAGGTGTTCGGCGAGACGGACGGCAAGGGCGAGCAGGGTGTGGGTGGGATTGGAGAAGCCGGAGCTTGGAAAGACGGCACTGCTGCAGATGTATCCGTTCTCCATACCGTGGAGGCGGAGGTTGGGATCGACGAGGCCATCGTTGGGCGAGGTGGACATACGCATGCCGCCCATGTGGTGATAGCCGTCTCCGCAACGTTCCATGAAGCTGGAGCTGAGCGCCATCAGTTCGGGATCGGGGATGACGCGACCGATGCTGGAGAGGGACCTGGCGGCGACCTCGACGAAGGTTCGAATGGAGTAGATCTCTCGCTCGGAGATCTTCCAGTCGAGGTGAGTGCGGAGCATACCGAGGGAGTCTCGCGAGTCGGCCAGGGTGATGGTGCTTTTGGATTCCGGCTCCTGCTCGCAGTGGACGAGCAGCTCGATGACGGAGTTGGACGGATTGTAGGCACGATGCTGAACGCTGTAGCGGAAGATCTGCTGAGCGAGCAACGGGGAGTAGCGCAGGGCGTGGAGGAGATCGTTGAGTTTGCTCTCGCGCCAGCGACCCTGGAGGAGGCGCTTGGCCGTCTCCTTGAGCTGCGCGAGCGCTGCGTCGGAGTCGCTGAGGAATGAGACCATGGCCGCGACGTTGAGGGTGCCGGCGGCGGTCTGGGCGGCTGGAGCGAGACGAAGCTTGGGCTGATACTTGAGGCCGCGGCTGAAGACGTTATCGAACATGCGATGAAATGCATGGGCGTCATTCATTTCGATGGTGCCGCCGGCGCAGATGATGTGGTCTTGAAAGTAACGGCCCAGCAGTCCTGAGCTGAGCCACGGGCCGTCCGAGGCGCGGGGCTGGAGGAAGAAGCGGGAGCTTTCGATACCGCCAAGGCAGAAGACAAATTCATCGGCGGTGAAGGTGGCTTCGATGCCGGAGAGGGTCTTGCAGCGGACGCTGCGGAAGCGTGGGCCGTCCCAGTTGATCTCAACGGCGTTGGCGTGGAGCCAGATGGTGATGGCGGGGTGTTTCTCAAGTGTGTCGCGATGCAGGCGGGCGAAGTTGGGTTCGGGGCACCAGCGTGAGAAGAAGGGCTGGATTGAGTCGAAGGCGGGAGTGGCAAGTCCGATCTCGCGCCAGACGGCATCATCTGCGAGGGTGGAGTGGGAGAGGCCTTCGAGTTCGATGGCCTTTGCGTAGTGCGGGGTGAGCTCTGATTTTGGAAATGGCCAGCCACTGCCTGCGATGCCGGGGCGGGACTCGAAGTCGATTTCATCGAGTTCGAGGATCTGGCCTCCCCATCGCGTGGTGGTACCGCCGTGGGCTCGGAATCGGCCGATGTGAATGCCGGTGTGGCGGATTCCTGTGGTCTCGCTGAGATATGGCTCCTGAGAGGGATCTTCGACATCGGCTCCACCGCCTTCGAGGAGCAGGACGGTCTTGCCTTGCCGGACGAGTTCGATGGCGAGGATGATGCCGGCCGCACCTGCGCCGACGATGCATACGTCGGCATGCTGGGGTTGCGCGGGGGCAAAGTCCAGAAGATCGCGAATCATGAGTGTCTCCGTGCGTGCGGGAGTGCGAACCCGGGCAAGGGCTCAGTTTACAAGATGCGCCCGGATCGACGTGGGCGGGGAGATGAGGGGCAAGATGCTATTTGGAATGCTGGACCTCTTCGGAGAGGTAGATGGTGCGACCGGTCTGGGCGGAGCGGCGTGCGGCATCAAGGATGCGGACGACGGTGACGTTGGTGTCGAGCGAGGTGAGGTCGTGTTGTGGCTGCAGTGAGCCTTTGAGGACGGCGGCGAGGTAGCTGATGGGGTCGTTTTGGGGTGCTGCGAGTGGGGGTGCAGTCTCACGGTGTTCGACGGCTTCGCCGGGTAGTCGCAGGCGTAGTTGATCGGCGTGGGTGGTATCGACGTAGACGGTGTCGATGTAGCCCCTGGCGCCGTAGACTTCCATGTCCTTGCGGTCGAAGGGCCAGTTCCAGGAGCCCTGGATGATGACCTGCGCGTGGGGGTAGGTGAGGACGATGGTGGAGTCGTCGTCGACGTTGGGGTAGATCTGGGGCTTGATGTGGAGAGTGGTGGCAGAGACGGAGAGTGGGAGTTCACCGTGCAGGAACCAGGTAGCGAGATCGACGCCATAGCAGCCGAAGTCGAAGAGTGCTCCGGCACCGTTTAGTTTGGGGTCGACGAGCCAGGAGAGGAACTCGGGGCCTACGCCGATCTCCTGGGGGCCGCGGTGGCCGTCGTGGACGACTAGCTTACGCAGGTCTCCGATGCTGCCATCTTCGAGCATGGTGTGTGCGGCGGTGTTGTTGGCGTACCAGGTGGTCTCGTAGTTGGTGAGGATGGGTACGTGGTATTTGGCGGCAAGGGACTGGATGGCAAGGGCGTCATCGACGGTGGTGGCGAGGGGCTTCTCGACCATGGCGGCGATGTGGAGGGGTGCTGCCTGCTCGATGGCGGCGCGGTGGTTGGCGATGGAGGTGTAGACGAGGATTGCCTGGGGGTGGGTGGATTGAAGCATGGCGGCTTCCGTGGGAAAGAAGAGGCTGGCAGGAAGATGGGCGCTGGCGGCGTATTTCTCGCGGAGAGCAGTGTCGGGTTCGGAGATGCCGACGAGTTGGATTTCGGGGTGGGACTGAAGACCCCTGAGGAAGCCTTGCACGTGTCCGTGGACCAGACCGACGATTGCGACGCGGATGGGTTGTTGGGCGGCGGCGCGGTGAGTGAGGGATAAGGCGCTGAGGGCTGCGAAGACGAGGAGTCGTGTGCGGATGGGGGTCATAGAGGGTCGTGGCTAACGGAAATCAGTGTACTGCTGTCATGAGGGCGTTGAGGGTGGTTTAGAGAACGCCGTGCCAGTGTTGCAGTTCAGCTTCGAAGGGCTTCTCTTCGACGTGGGCATTGGGGGCGAAGATCATGGTGGATCGGGTGTCGGGGTGGAAGCGAGGCCACGAAGGGAGAGTGGGGGCTGTGGGGGCGTTGCCCTGAATGAAGGCGACCCAAGCCTGATGCATCTGGAGCGCGAGGGGCGCGGCAGCGGGGTCGGCTTGCTCGATGTTGTCAGGCTTTTGCCAGACGAGGCTGAGGTCGAGGGCGTGGTAGGCTTCGCCGGCGAAGGGACCGGAGGGTTTGGTGTAGTCGAGCCGGTACATCCAGGTGCTGCCGCCGGCGCGGGTGTGGGCCTGGGCGAGGCGAACGCTGGGGACCCAGTACTCTTCGGCGGTGACGGCGCGGATGCGGAGTTGCTCGTCGGTGAGGTTGGGGTAGATGGATTTGTATTTGGCGAAGACTTCGTTGAAGGTGGCGAGGTCGATGTTGCCGAGGTCGCGGTTGGTGGGGTCGGCGGTGGGATGTGGGCCGAGGAAGGCTGCGCTCTCGTCGCGATTGGTGCCGATGAGGAGACGTTTGCCAGTAGCGGCGCTGGTGGCGATGATGGTGACGGGGCGGCTGGGCAGGAAGTTGTGGCCGACTTCGGAGCGGAAGGGGAAGTGGCGGTTGGAGGCGGCGACGAGATCGTTCTGGGCGTCGATGAGATCGGCGGGCGAGGCGGTGAGGAGGTCGTCGAAGGAGGAGGTTGACGCGGGGTGTTTGCTGCGCCAGAGATCGCCGTATTGGTGGGCGACGGCGGTGGCTTGAGGAATGGTGTTGATGCGCTCGCCGCCGCCGCTCTCGGAGATGGCGGATTGGAAGAGGCTGGCGGCCTGGGGGATGGCCATGAGGGCTGCGGTGGCTTTGGCTCCGGCGGACTCACCGCCGACGGTGACGCGGGTGGGGTCTCCACCGAATGCGGCGATGTTGTTGTGGACCCACTGGAGGGAGGCGGTGAGATCGCGGAGGGCGTTGTTGCCGCTATCGGCGTAGGAGGGGCCGAGGAGGGGTTCGAGGTCCATGAAGCCGAAGACACCGAGGCGGTAGGCGACGGAGACGAGGACGATGCCCTGGCGGGCGAATTCGGAGCCGTCAAACATGGGAGCGAAGGAGCGTCCGTTGGTGAAGCCGCCGCCGTGGATCCAGACGAAGACGGGGAATGGGCCAGGGCCAGAGGGTGCCCAGATGTTGAGGTAGAGGCAGTCTTCGCTGTGGGCTACTCCGGGGTCCTGCGGCTGTATGGCGGCGGGAGCGAAAGCTGTGGCGTCGCGGATTCCCTTCCAGGGTTTGGCGGGGAGGGTCGGGCGGAAGCGGAGGGGACCTATGGGTGGCTGGGCAAAGGGGACGCCGCGAAAGATGCGGACGGCTGGACCTGTGCTGAGGGCTCCGACGGTTTCGCCGCGGAGTTTGCCTAGTGGTGTGGAGACGAGGGCTGGCTTGCCCGGAGTACCAGATGCGAAGAGGGCGGAGGGATGAAGCGCGAAGGCGGCCAGGGTGGCGCTGGTTTGCTGGAGAAAGCGGCGGCGGGATTGGCTGGGGAGTATTGCTGGGATTGCGCTATCTTTGCGGGCGTTTTGCGTCACGACTTGAACCTCTCCTGAGTGCGTGACGATTGGAACATGGACGAAGGTGCAATGCCAGACGGATTGAAGATTTGTTGAGAAGGGGCGCTTACTTGATGATGCCTCGATGGCTGTTGGCGATGAAGTCCGCGAGATAGGTGACGTGCGCTGTTTCAGGGGCTTCGGGGGATGCGGCGAGGGTGGCGCGGATGGCGGCGAGGGCGTCGGAGGTGTTGAGTTTGGAGGCCTGGAGGAGGCGGAAGGCTGCGCGGAGCTGTTTGATCTGGGTGGGGTTGAAACCGCGGCGTTCGAGACCTACTTTGTTGAGGCCGTAGGCGTGGTTGTTGCGCTCGATGGAGGTGAGGGAGTAGGGGAGGACGTCCTGGGTGATGGTGGTTCCTCCACCGACGTAGGAGTACTTGCCGATGCGGCAGAACTGGTGGACAGGGCAGAGGGCTCCGACGACGGCGAAGTCCTCTACGATGACGTGGCCGGCGAGGGTGGCGGCGTTAGCGAGGATGCAGCCGGAGCCGATGTGGGAGTCGTGACCGATGTGGACGTAGGCCATGATGAGGCAGCCTGAGCCGAGGGAGGTGATGCCGCCGCCGCCGATGGTTCCGCGGGAGATGGTGACATACTCGCGGATGGAGTTGTCGTTGCCGATGGTGAGGCGAGTTGGTTCGCCGTTGTACTTGAGGTCTTGCGGGGCGATGCCGAGGCATGCGAAGGAGTAGACCTTGTTTCTGGCGCCGAGGGTGAGGTGGCCGTCGAGGACGACGTGGGAGACGAGTTCGCAGTGCTCGCCGAGGACAACGTTGGGGCCGATGGTGCAGAAGGGGCCGATGGTGCAGGATGCTGGGATCTGTGCGCCGGGAGCGACGATGGCGGTGGGATGGATGCTGGCGGTACTCACTCGGTTGGGGCCTCTGGTGTAGGTTCGGCGACGACGGGCTTGGCTGGGCGCGGGACGAGCTGGCACATGATGGTGGCTTCGCAGGCGACCTTGCCGTCGACGGTGGCGATGCCGAGCATCTTGACGGCGCGGCTGCGCCACTGGACGACGGTGACTTCGAGACGGAGCTGGTCGCCGGGGACGACGGGGCGGCGGAAGCGGGCGTTCTCGATTCCGGTGAAGACCATGAGGCGCTCGGCTCGGTCGGGGAACTCGGTGAGGAGGAGCGCTCCGCCGGCCTGGGCGACAGCTTCAATCATGAGGACGCCGGGCATGATGGGGTAGTCCGGGAAGTGACCCTGGAAGAAGGGCTCGTTGATGGTGACGTTTTTGATGGCGACGATGCGCTTCTTGCGCTCGATCTCGGTGACGCGGTCGATGAGCAGGAAGGGGTAGCGATGCGGCAGGATAGCCATGATCTGACCGATGTTCATGGTCTGGCTGGTGGCTTCGGGGGTGGGGGTGGATGGTGTTGCGGTCTGGTCACTCATGGCAGTGATGAGTATAAATGCGCGGGTTGGCTACTGCTTTTTCTTGAGGAGGTTGTCGGGGTTAAAGAGTTCCGGGGAGAGGTTGGTGTTGTATTCGACCTTGGAGAGGTAGCGCTGGGAGGCCATGTCTCCGTTGCGGTAGCGGGTGATGCGGAGGGCGGTGGGGAGGCCCTGAATGGTGTGGTAGTCGTCGTACTCTTCGGCGTCCTCGTCGTGGTCTTTGTAGGTGGTGTTGCGCCACTGGAAGGTACGGCGGAGGGGGAGGTGGGTGGTGGCGTCGAGGGCGAGGGTGACAGCGTCGTTGTTGGCGCTGAGGACGGTGACCTGATCGGCGAGACGACGCTCGATCATGGTGGTTCCTTCGGCGATGACCATTACGCCGGGTTGCCTGAGCCAGTCGTGGATGAGGCTCTCGATGGAGTGGCTGCGGCGGCGGAGGTAGTCTTCGACGATGTCTTTGGGAAGGATAGTGCGGCCCTTGTAGGTGACTTCGTAGCCGTTGTCGTTGGTCCAGACCTGGACGACATCGATCTTCTTGCCGGGAAGGATCATGCTTTTGTCGGTGATGAATCCGATGCGCTCGGCTTCGGGACGGGCGGGGCTGGTGTCTGGCGGGCTGGGGAACTGGTGCTGGGAGGAGTAGTCGACGACGCTGCCGTTGGGGTCGCCGCGGAAGAAGGCGGCGGTGCGTCCGAGGACGGACATATCCTTTCGGTTGAGCCAGGCGTCTCCGCCGAGAGCAGTGACCATCTGGTCGAGGAGTTGGCGGCCGCGCTGCTCCTGCGTTATGTTGGAGGGCTGGGTGGGGGCGGCGCTGGGGATATTGCCGGCCTGGGCGCTGGCGTAGAGGGGTGTGAGGGTGGCGGCGAAGATGAGTGCGAGAGCGATCTTCTTCATGCAGGAGACTCCGACGTGCGACGTGGAAGGTACAAGGTGCTTTAGCCTACGAGGACGGCGCCGCCGTTGACGTTGAAGATCTCACCGGAGATGAATCCGGCGAATGGGGTGCACAGAAATAGTATGGGGCCGGCGATCTCGTCGGGGTGGGCGGGACGGCCGAGGGGAATGGCGCTCATTACTTGCTTGGACGTTTCAGGATGGGTGAGGGCAGCGGCGGACATGTCGGTGGCGACCCAGCCGGGGGCGACGCAGTTGCAGTAGATGCCGGATGCGGCGAGCTCTGAGGAGAGGCTTTTGGTGAGGGAGAGGAGTGCGCCTTTGCTGGCGGCATAGTCGGCGTGGAAGGCCTCGCCGCGCTGGGCAGCAGTGGAGGCTACGAGGACAATGTGGCCGCGGGGGCCTGATGTGTGGGGCTGGGATTGGAGGTGGGCTACGGCGGACTGGACGAGGCCGAAGACGCTGTCGAGATTGATGGCGAGGGTGCTGCGCCACTGGGTGGTGGTCATGGCGGCGATGGGCGCGTCGTGGGAGGGCCAGACGCCGTGATTGACGATGAGGATGTCGAGTTGTCCGAAGGCGGCGATGGCGGCGGCGACGAGGGACTGGCCGTCCTCTGGGGTGGCGAGGGTTTGCTGGATGGCGCGGCAGAGATCGGGGCCTCCGCACTCGGCCTGGAGTGCGAGGGCCGCGTCGGTGGCGGACTGGTAGCTGAAGGCTACGCGGGCTCCGGCCTGGCGGAAGAGGCGGACCGTGGCTGCTCCGATGCCGCGGGAGCCTCCGGTGATGAGGGCGGTGCGACCTGCGAGGGAGAGGGTTGGAGCGGTGTGCATGGTTTCGACGCTATCGAAGGTAGTGCGAGGAAGCAAGCTGGCGGGGGGTGTTATAGCTTTTCCTTCTGCTGCGCTGCTCTTTGGGCGAGGAGCTTGCGGCGGTCTGCGATAACGCGGCGCTGCTGGGTGGTGGGCATGGCGAGGACGGCGCGGGTGCGGGGTGGGAGCTTTGCGAAGGTGATGGCGTGGGCGGCGCGGAGTTCGGCCTCCCACTCCGGGTTGCGGAAGACCTGCCAGTGTTCGGCGGCGACCCAGTGGGCTCGGGCGAGGTAGGGAGCGGGGTGGAGGCCTTCGAGTTCGAGGAGTTCGGGGAAGCGGGTGGGGCCAGCGGCGTAGGAGATGACGGCGCTTTTCTTATCCTGGCGGGGGGCATAGTCTTCGTCGAGGTTGAGGAGGGTGAACATCTTGCCGCCGATGGCTTTGTCTCCGACCCAGAAGACGAGGTTGGCGCCCCACTGCATGGTTTCGGTGACGTGGGGGAGTGTGAGGAGGAAGGCGCGGAGGCGTTCGGCGTCCATGGGGGGAGTATACGGCGGGGTGGGGAGAGAGCGGTCGGGCTTTGCCCGATGCCCACTCATGCGATGAGGCTGCATGAATGGGGCACCCGGCCGGCTTGTTCAACTTTACTTTCCTGGACGGCATGAGTGGGGCACCCGGCGTCGGTGGAGGGATGGATTAAAAAATCGCATATTTGGTGATGCGGATTGGCGTACACACCCGGTTCAGGAGGAAATGCCAATGACTATTCGTTGCGAAAGAGAAAGCATCAATAGGGCTGCTTTGTGTGGGTGTCTTGCGGTGTTGCTGTTTGCATCGGGATGCAGCCAACAGACTCCGGTAGACACCCAGGCTTCGGTGGAACGTACGATTCGAGATCTGGACGCGCAATGGTCCAAGGCGGCCGCGGCGCATGACCTGGAGCGCGCACTCTCTTACTACAGTGATGATGCGTATGTGCTGCCGCCCAATGAGCCGATGGCCACCAACAAACAGGCGGTTCGTGCGGGTTGGGCTGCGATGCTGGTTCCGGGGACTGACGTGTCATGGGAGACCACCAAGGTGGAGGTCGCGAGCTCCAGTGATATGGCCTATCAGGTGGGTACTTATACGCTGACCATAAAAGATGCTGCGGGTAAGGTGATGACGGACCACGGCAAGTTATTGGCGGTATGGAAGAAGCAGCCAGATGGGAAGTGGAAGGCCGTGGCGGATACGTGGAACTCGGATTTGCCGTTGGCTGTGCCTGAGCCGATGGCTATGCCAGCGAAGAAGAAGACAAAGCGCTAGGAACCCTCCTCTGTGACCCACATCACGGTCTCCTTTTCCAGCGAGGACCAAACTGGGCTTGCAGAGGGGGTTGTTCGCGATGGCACGAATCGTCATCATTGTGGGTCATGCGCGCACCGCCACCTTTTGTGAGGCGCTGGGGGAGAGTTATGCGCGAGGTGCCAAGGCAGGGGGGCATGACGTGAGTCTGTTCGTCACCAGCAGGATGACCTTCGATCCCATCCTTCATGAGGGTTTCGAGCGGGTGCAGCCTCTTGAGCCGGACCTTTTGGCTGCGCACGATGCGATGATGGCGGCCGACCACCTGGTGCTGATCTTTCCGCTCTGGCTTGGCACGCTGCCGGCGATTCTGAAGGGCTTTCTGGAGCGCGTACTGCAACCTGATCTCGTTGAATTTTCAAAACAGGGCAAGTTCGCCAAGCTGCTAAAAGGCAAGTCGGCACGCGTGATTATCACGATGGGAATGCCGGGTTTTGTCTATCGCTGGTGGTTTGGAGCGCATGCCCTGAAGATGCTGAAGCGTAATGTTCTGCGCTTTATGGGGGTGGCTCCGATTCGCTCAATGATCTACGGCAATGTCGAGGGGGTTGGTGCCGAGGGGCGGCGCCGATGGCTTGCGAAGATGGAAGAACTGGGGCGGCGCGCGGCTTAGCTGGGGTGGCGGAGAAGTGCGGCTCGCTTCGCGAATGTAGGGTGAAAGCAGGTTCTTCGACTGCGCTCAGGATGACACTTCCTGGGTTGGGTGGAGAATAGGACCGGGACTTTATACTTGAAGGCGACTATGACAACTACTGGTGTTGCGTTTCCGTCGCTGGAAGAACAGCTTGATTTGATTACGAAGGGTGCTGCGGAGATTCTGCCGCTGGAGGCGCTGAAGGAGCGCATTACGAAGTCGATCGCTTCGGGTGTGCCGATGCGAATCAAGGCGGGGTTTGATCCTACGGCGCCGGATCTGCATCTGGGGCATACGGTGCTGATTCGGAAGCTGCGGCACTTTCAGCAGCTTGGGCATACGGTGATCTTTTTGATTGGGGACTCGACGGCGCTGATTGGCGATCCGACGGGGCGGAATGTGACGCGGAAGCCGCTGACTCCGGAGCAGATTGCGGCGAATGCGGAGACGTACAAGGAACAGGTGTTCAAGGTATTGGACCCGCAGAGGACGGAGGTCCGATACAACTCCGAGTGGCTGGACAAGCTGGGCTACTACGACATGGTGAAGCTGATGGCGCAGTTTACGGTGTCGCAGATGCTGGAGCGGGAGGACTTCCATAAGCGGTTCAAGGACGAGCAGCCGATCTCGTTGCATGAGTTGCTGTATCCGATTGTGCAGGGGTACGACTCGGTGGCGCTGGAGTGCGATGTGGAGTTGGGTGGGACGGACCAGAAGTTCAACCTGATGCGGGGACGCGATCTGCAGAAGCACTTTGGACAGCCGCAGCAGAGCATTCTGATGATGCCGATCATCGAGGGGCTGGATGGGGTGCAGAAGATGTCGAAGTCGCTGGGAAATGCGATTGGCATCCATGAGCCGGCGGGAGAGATGTATGGGAAGTTGATGTCGATCTCGGATGAGCTGATGTGGAAGTACTGGGTGTATCTGACTGACCTGCGGGCTAGCGAGATTGACGTGATGAAGGCGGAGGTTGGGGCGGGGACACTGCATCCGATGGTGGTGAAGAAGGAGTTGGCAAGGACGATTACGGCTGGGTTCCACGGGGAGGCCGAGGCGGAGGTTGTGGCGGAGAGCTGGACGAAGATGTTTCAGCAGCGAGGGGTGAGCGAGGATGTGCCGGTGGTGCAGGTGGATCGTTCTTCTGATGGGCTGATGAGTGCCGAGGGTGAGGTGCGCATGGCGAAGTTGCTGGTGCTGGCGGGGCTGGCGGCTTCTGGGGGTGAGGCGACGCGGAAGATTGCGGAGAATGCGGTGAGCGTGGGGGGAGAGAAGTTTGGGGGGAAGGTTTTGGGGGCAGAGGTTTTGGGGGAGAGTTTGATTTTGCGGTTGGGGAAGAAGAGTGTTCGGGTGGAGTGGGTGGGGTAGGGTCTGCTTGGCGAGGATAAGAGAGCATACCTCGGGGGCTAAAGCCCGGTTTTGTGGTGGGTTTGGATGTGAGGGCTGAAGCCCTCACCTACCTTAAGGCAACGGCAACGGCAACGGCAACGGCAACGACAACGACAACGACAACGGCGACGGCGACGGCGACGGCGACGGCTGAAGCCCTCACCTACCTTAAGGCACGCGGCATTGGAGGTTGGTCGGGGGTATGCTTTAGGTGACATGGCGCAGACACCGTATCCACAGACGGACCGCGAGATTATGCGGATGATAGAGCGCTCGGCGGGGCATCGTGCCGGGTATAAGCAGTTGGTGCGGGAGCTTGGGCTGGGGGGTGGTCGCGAGAGGCGGCTGCTGCTGGAGCAACTGGCGCGGATAACGGCTCGTGGGGAGTTGGTGAAGACGGCGGATGAACAGTGGAGTCTGCCAGCGGCCGCTCCGGAGAAGACAGCGCGGGCGCCGAAGAAGCATTTTGACGCGCGTGGGGTGGAGATTTCGGAGCCGATTGGCAAGGAGTACAGGGCTACGCGGGACCGGTTGGTGGCGGGGCGACTGGATCTGCATCGGGATGGGTACGGGTTTGTGCGGCCACATGGGAGCGTGGACCGGAGCGACGATCTGTTTATTCCGCCGAATGAGTTGAACGGCGCGATGCAGGGCGATGAGGTGCTGGTGGATGAGGCTCCGCCGGGCCGGGATGGGCGGCGGAGTGGGCGGGTGGCACGGATACTGACGCGGCGGAATCCTACGGTGGTGGGGATCTTTCACTATGCACGGGGGCATCGGCGTGGAGGAAGTGCGTGGGACCGGGAGCCGATTATTAGTGGCAATTATGTGACTCCGCTGGATGAGCGGATGACGCAGGCGATTTTGATTCCTGAGGGGATGGAGTTGCCGGTGACTCCGAAGACGACGCCGCACCGCGTGCTGGGGGAAGAGGCGCAGGTGCAGCAGGTGGATTGGCTGGATCCGACGCTGACGAATCCGCTGGAAGGGCTGGCGGTGGATGTGGAGATTACGGATTTTCCTGGGGTGGGGCGTCCGGCGAAGGGACGGGTGATCGAGGTGCTGGGCGATCCGGACGGGTTTGGGGTGGACGTCGAGATTATTATTCGGAAGCATCGTCTGCCGCATGTTTTTCCGGCGAATGTGTTGGCGGAGGCTTCGCACTCGGCAGCACAGACGGTGGAGACGCTGGATGAGGAGGAGATTGCGCTGCGGCGGGATTTTCGAGGGCTGCCGATTGTGACGATCGATGGGGAATCGGCGCGGGACTTTGATGATGCGGTGGTGGTGCGGGAGTTGAAGAACGGCAACTGGGAGTTGCAGGTTCATATTGCGGATGTGAGCCATTATGTGCGGCCGGGGACGGCGCTGGATCTTGAGGCCCGGCTGCGGGGGACAAGTGTTTATTTTCCGGATCGCGCGATTCCGATGCTGCCGCCGCAGCTTTCGAGCGGGATGTGTAGTCTGCGGCCGGATGAGGATCGGCTGGTGTTGAGCTGCGTGATGGAGGTGGATGGGCGCGGCGAGATTGTGGGCTACGAGGTGGGTGAAGGGATCATTCGCAGTGCGCGGCGGATGACGTATACGCAGATTCAAGGCGTGATTGATGGGAACGTGGAGACGCGGGCGGAGTTCGCGGATCTGTTGCCGGAGTTCGAGCGGATGTATGAGCTTGCGCTGAAGCTAAATACGAAGCGGAAGCGGAGGGGGTCGATTGACTTTGACCTGCCGGAGCCGGTGATTCAGTTTGACCCGAATGGGAACATGGAGGCGATTGTACGGAGCCAGCGGGGATGGGCGCACCGGCTGATTGAAGAGTTCATGCTGAGCGCGAATGAGTGTGTCGCGCACTGGATTGAGGCGCAGGAGGTGGCGAGTGTATATCGCATCCATGAGACGCCAGATCCGAAACGGATTGTGGACTTTGAGGAGACGGCGAGTGCGTTTGGGTACTCGTTGGGTTTTGGGACGTTGCCGGTGAAGCGGATTCAGACGCGAGGCGACAGGCGGGATGCGCGGGGGAGAGACCAGAAGGCGAAGACGCATGAGGTGGCGGAGTCTATTCCGGTGACTCCGCAGATGTATCAGAGGTTGACGGCGAAGATTGCAGGGAAGCCCGAGGAGCGGATCCTGGCGTTTTTGATGCTGCGGAGCTTGAAGCAGGCTCGGTATAGCGAGAAGAATGTGGGGCACTTCGCGCTGGCGAGCCCGAGCTATACGCACTTTACTTCGCCGATTCGACGGTACCCGGATTTGATTGTGCATCGGCTGCTGCGGGAGTTGATCCGGGGTGGGGCTGGCCGTGCGGGAAGAGCGATTTTGAGTAGCGATCCGCAGCCGTGGCAGAAGGCGGCGGATGCTGCCCAAGGGAAGAAGGGAGAGCGGCGCGAGAGGGTGGACCGGGGAGAAGCGGTTGGACCGATTCCCGAGGCTGAGCTGGGGGCGATTGCGACGGAGAGCAGCCAGGCGGAGCGGCGGGCGGATGATGCGGAACGCGAGTTGATGGAGTGGAAGAAGATCAAGTTCATGCAGGATCGGGTGGGCGAGGACTTCCACGGGATTGTGCTGAGCTGTACGAAGTATGGATTTTTTATAGAGCTGGATGACCTGTTTATTGAGGGTCTGGTGCCGCTGAGTTCGCTGCAGGATGACCGGTATATGTTTCGGGATACGGACCGGCAGATTGTGGGAGCGCGGACGGGCAAGGTGTTCAAGATGGGGCAGCGGGTGCATGTGCTGCTGGACCGGATCGACCGGCAACAGCGGCGGTTGCAGTTTGCGTTGCTGCCGAGTGAAGAGGATGTCGAGATTGCGCGGGGGATGGGGTCGTTGCGCGGGCCGAAGAGGGCGAAGAAGGTTGCGGTGGGGGAGGATGGCAGGGCGGTGCATAGTTCTCCAGACCGCTCGGGCAAGGCGCGGAAGGCTGGCGCAGGCAAGACAAAGTCAAAGGCTAAGGTCCGGCTGCGTGACAAGAAGAGTAAGGGGAAGCGGAAGTAGAGGGTAATCCGCTGGGTTGGATGTGTGGATTGGCTTCGGCATCGTAAGATAGGAAGACGGACAAGGAGTTTAGAACGTAATGGCACATATGGTTTTTTGCGCGAAGTACAAGGCTGAGATGGAAGGGCTGGATGAGCCGCCGTTCGACTCGGACTTTGGTCAGAAGATTTTCAAGAGCGTGAGCAAGAAGGCTTGGGGCGAGTGGGTGGAGCGGCAGAAGATGCTGCTGAATGAGTATCGGCTGCAGCCATGGACGCGCGAGGCGCAGGATTTTCTGGTGGAGCAGATGAATGAGTTCTTCTTTGGCGAGGGCGGATCGCTGCCGAAGGAGTTTGTGGCTCCGACGCACTAGGCGTAGGAAGATGACGAACTGGGCTGGATCCGTGCGGGATGCCGGATTTCGGCGCAGTTCGTGTACACTTAGGTCTGCAAGATACCCCGCCATCGTCCGCCTGGATGATGTGCAAATATAGTCGGGACGTGGCTCAGCCTGGTAGAGCGCACCCTTGGGGTGGGTGAGGTCGCTAGTTCGAATCTAGTCGTCCCGACCATTCTTCCAAAAGAGCCCTTTTGACGATCATGTCGAAGGGCTTTTTGTATGTATGCGTTACACTTACTGCGTCTACAGAGCAGTTCGAAAATACCATTCTCCAGGCGGATGAGTGGACGCCCGAGTCCATCTCGCTCAACGGCCCGATGGTTGGCAAAACGCTGGGTTATTTCTTTATGGGCGACTTTCAGGGCGGTCCCAATGGGGAGTTCGATGTGATGATCGCAGACCTGGCGATCACTCATGCTGACGGCACCGTGACCCAATTTCCAATTCCGCTCGGCTCCTTTTCCTGGGGTGGCGACACCACGGCGGTGTCCAATGGAAGCTTTGTAGGGGAACAGGTGAGCGCCACCAGCGGGCAGGTCGGAGCGATCTTTCCCGCCCGGTACTATCTGGCCGACCATCTAGGTACCGCGCAGATGGAGTTCGCGCGTGGAGGATGGCCGGTGTGGAAGGGAGAGTTCTCGCCCTTTGGTCAGGAGACCGATGACGATTCATCGAGCTACGCTACGTTTCGGAATCTTGATCCAGTTCATGGGCGATTCAATCGGCCCGATCCCTATGTTGGCAGTTATGACCTCAGCAATCCGCAGAGTTTGAATCGGTACAGCTATGTTCTGAATAATCCGCTTCGCTATGTTGATCAATTAGGGCTCAACGAGGGGGATTACTGGCAGGACCAATTTGGAAACTTATGGTATGAGGGTGCTGACGGAACATTGTCGGAATTAGACACGACTGTCAATGTCAATGGCAACGACTGCGGCACAGACTGTATTAGTTATGGCCCGAGTGGAATATCAAGCACAGTTAACACAGTTGCATCTTCAGACTACTCAGGCTCCGGAGCCGCCCCAAATAACACTACGAAACCTACAACGTGTTACAGGCCCGGCTTGGTTGGGCGGATGGCGGCCAAAGCCCTTAGCTGGCTTTCAGGTGATGGCGGAGGATATCTGCTTGGCATAAGCGGTGGCGTTGCAGGCGGAGCCGTCGCTGCGGATGGAACACGCGCTTTCGTATCAGATACGCATGGAAATGTTGGGATGATGACAACCATCGCGTTGAGCGGGGGTTCTGTTCTTGGGGCTTCCGCCTCCGGAGGGCTTTCCTTTGGAGCTTCTAATTACTCATCTCTGAGTGGTTACGCAAGCTGGAGTACCCAAGCAGCGATTAGCGGAGGAGACGGACTAGGTGGATCTGCGTCGTTGTCGGTAAATTCTTCAGGGGCTTTGTACACATTAACTGCTGGTGGAGGCTATGGCCTATCAGTAAGTGGCGGAGCGAGCTACAGCTGGGTGACCCCTCTATGCAAATGACAAATGAAATAGTCTTCAGCTCACGAGGGAAGATCGTGTGTCTTCGGATCGTACAACTAACGTTACTAGTTGCGCTCGTCCTCTTGAGACCGCAAGCTTCAGAACCACCTGTGTCGTGGTTAGTAGTTATCCCCTTTGTGCTTGCCGAAATCGTTCTGTACCGCGTGGTTTACGCGAGGCTCACCGCAGAGGGAATAGAGTATCGACGATGGGGGAAATGGAAGTTTATCGGGTGGGCGGAGGTGGAAAAGGCCACTAAGCATCCCTACACAGGCTCGATATCACTAAAGATCGCTGCTCGTCCGTTATGGAGCAGGTACTTGCTGTTAGGCCGTCCGACTCCTCCACTCTCTAGTGCTATTGATAGAGGCAAGGGCGCTGCCACGCTGAACGGTCTCATCTCAAAATGAGCACTGTATGTACGATGGGGTTCGTCGCAAGCGTGTCCGCTATCGCCCCAAATAACGGGCAGCAGAACAAGCCGACAATTCAATCACGGATGCAACAAGCCGCACATGCAACGTGTGGGACGAGTCCGGCAGGTAGAGTGGCCAAATCCGTCATGAGTGGGTTTGCCATCGGCTTCGGTATGGGAGCCTTCAAGGGATTCGTAACGGGAGAACTGTTTGGAGGCGAGGTTAGTTTAGGCGCTACGGGAGTGGTCGGTGCAGTAGCAGGCGGCTTCATTCAAGGTCCGTGGGCGCGATGAACGGGCTCGGTACAGGTACAGCGCTAGCTGCGAATGCAAAGCGGGGTTCATGTATGACAACAACTAATGGAGTCCCTGAAGGAACCGGCGATCCTAAGCCGAAAAGAACTTTCATGCAGCGGCTGGGTTCGACGGCGCTTTGGTATGGCATTCCCGCTGTATGTGTGGAATTGTTGGGAATACCTAGAAACCTGTGGCCATACGTGCTGATCTACGTTCTTCCTGCAACCGCTGTCGGGGTCCTCACTGGGGCGGCGATAGAGCATGCAGCTGTGATGCGTCGGAACAAAGCCAACGGTTAGCTCGTTATGACGAATGCCGCTATCGATACGATGGGGTTCGCCGTTAGTGCATTTGGTATTGCCCCAAATAACGGGAAAACTGCAAACCAAATCCTTCAGTGCGCTTCAAAGGTGGCGAATCAGTTCAGCATTGCAGGAGTGCTGGGGATTAATGAGGAAACTCATCCGATTGGTGCGACCCTTAGCAATGCGTTTCTCGGGAATACTCTCTCTGGAATATCAGACACAATAACCCACGTAGCGACAGGCCACTTCGGACCTGCATACGTCGATTTCGCTTTGGGAGGAACCGCTCAAGGTCTGCCCATCGGGACGGTTCCTGCTGCTAAGGGAATTGTGGGCTTAACGACGGATGCCGCACTAGGGGCCGCCGTAGGGGAAGAGATGGCTACGCCTGTTGGATGGGCAAAGCTCGGTATCGATGCAGTGGCATACGCCGGTTCTCTGCTCTATTGGAAAAGCCACTAACGAGGAGCGCTGATGTCTAAATCTGGAGCAACGGTGTTCGTATCAGTGATGCTTCTCGCCGTCGGTGTCGTGGGATTTGTTCTCTCGATCGTTTGGGGAAAGATAACTGGAAGAGATATGGACCGCGATACCATCCTCTTTCTGGTAAAGATGTGGGGAGGAATCGTATTAGTTTTTCTGGTTCTAAACTTCATCGTGTAGCCGCAGGCCGTCTCTTCGGGGCGGCCTTGCTGCGTCTGTGGCCCCATCTGGGAGCTGTCGCGACCGCGATCAAAAACCAAGTTGCCTTCGGCATCGGGTTGAGGGTTACACACTCCCGGAACGGGTGACCGCGTGAGCGGCTTGACGCTCGGCGCAGGTGCGCGATGACTTATCCAACGCCCGCATTCCTAGGCGAAAGTTCTAAAATCGTCCACTAGGGCCGACCATTCTTCTAAAGTTCGAAAATGCTGGACAGCCAAGGCACAGCCGGCAAATAACGAAAGGCACGGCCTATTCGAGATCGTTCAGCGAGCGCTGGACTTGATCAATTGATTTACCTCAGATTGTGCACGGATGACAATCGACTGCGCGGGTTCAGAGGTGTCGATCGCGGCCAGCACCATCCGATCGATGATCCTGGCGACCTCCGGCCAGTCCTCAGATCGCGGCATCTCGCGGGCATTGGCGTGCAACTCTTCCATTCCGCGATAGAAGGGTATTGAGCGGTTTACTTCCTCATCCATCCAAGTAGATTTGCGGCAACCGATGCCGCCTTCGAACGTTAGCAGGCGGTCCATTTCTGCACTGGCGCAGTGGCGGAGAAAGCGCCATGCGATCTCCGGGTGTGTCGATCCGGACAGGATAGACAGGATCCAGTAGATATTTAGCGACGTTCCCTTGCAGCCGGGGGCATGCGGAACCGGCGCGATGCCTAGCTTGCCCTTCACTTTCGAGTCAGCGATGGTCTCGGCCATGGCGGCGAAGCCAAACCAATTCACCATCATTGCTGCTTCGCCTGCAGCGAAGGCCAGTCCGGATTGTACGGAATCCATCTGGCGGCAATCGGGGTGAACGGCAGAAGCATCGTTGATGATCTCGCGGAGGAAGGTGAGGGCATCGATAGCCTGAGGTGAGTTGAAGCGGAAGTTGCCCTGAGCATCGGTCAACTCGCCACCGCGTGTCCACAGTTGGAGGCAGAAGTCGTATACGGTGTTGTGGCCATCCGGGAACGCTGCGTAGATTGTGCCGTAGCGCTGCACTTCCGGCTGATGGAACTTTTTTGCCAGGCGCCGATACTCGTCCCATGTTTCCGGCACTCGCTCGCCTGCGGCTTCGAACAAATCTTTGCGGTAGATGAGGCACTCCGGTCCGTCGTGGTAGGGAAGACCCAGAACGTGCCCATCCACATTCTGTAAACGGAGCATGGATGGCGCCCACGCATCGGGATAGCCCTCGGGGGGATCGCGATGAATGAAGCCGGAGAGATCCACTAACGCATCACCGCGATGTGCTGAGGTGACCCAATCTGTATTGACGAACGCGACGTCGAATTCGGACGCGGATCCACGGGCGATAGTCGCATCGAAGAGAGGGTGGAGATCCATCGGGACTGCATCGAGTTCCAAGCCTGTTTGCGCAACACGCTCGAACGCTTCCCACTGCTGGGCGATGGCTGACTCAAATGGAGGGAATCGGCGCACGGCGATTCGGAACTTATCCGTTCTCATGGCTTCTCCACGACGTCAGCGAATGCTTCGGGATGGCGGTATTTCACCGTCTGCAAGTGCTCGCAATAGAGCACCAGTTCGCCGTCATTCTTGAAGACTTCGTAAGAGACGCGGACCAGGCCCATTTCCTTGTATTTCGGACGTTTCTCGAGATTGGTGCGGATGGTGTAAATGGTGTCGCCTATGAAGACGGGCTTGATGAAACGCAGCTTGTCGTACCCGTAACTGAAAGTATTGACGTTGTTGTGCGCCATGAGACCGAGACCGTAGCTGAAGACCATGGCTCCAGCTACCAGGCGGCGACCGAAGACTCCTTCCTCCCGCGCGAATATTTCGTCGGCGACATATGGGTGGCAGTCGAGTACGAGGGAGTTGAAGAGCATGCTCTCCCCTTCGGAGAGGGTGCGTCGCATGGATCTGATGCGCCAGTCCAATTCGAAGTCCTCATACAACCAGGTTTCGGTGTTGAACTGCGGCAGATCCTTATGCTTTGATGCGTCAGGATTGGGGTTCACTCGGCTGGCTCCTGTTTTGAATTGTGGAGGTCGTTGAGAATTGAACTGGTGTGCTGGCCCAGGGATGGCGCACCACGCGGGCTCTTGTAGATTTCTCCGTCGATGCGAATGGGACAGCGCGTGGTGCGCACGGTGACTCCTTCGCGGCGTGAAACTTCCTGAACGAAGTCAAGAACCTTGAAGCCTTCATGCTCCATGAGTTGTGGCCAGGTGAACACGTCGGAGCACCATATGTCGGCGGCCTCCAGGATGGACAACCAATGTGCCGTGGTCTTAGTGGCGAGATGCTGGGCGAGGATCGCCTTGATCTGGTCACGTTCAGTGAAGTAGCGCTTCACGTCGGTGAATTCGAGTAGTTCAGGGCAATGGAGAAGTTCGCCGAGTCGGCTGACGGAGCCCATGGCGATGGCGAGAAATCCGTCCGCTGTCGTGTATACGCCATAGGGAGCACCGAGGTAGGCGTGGGCATTGTTGATTGCGCTGCGCTTCGGCAAGAGTCCGCCATCATTCAGGTGCGTGGTGAGGACTTCGAATTGAAAGTCGAGGACTGACTCGATGAGGCTGACCTCAACTCTACCGCCGGCTCCGGTGATGCCTCGGCGCACCAGACAAGCGAGGATGCCCTGCACGAGGTGGGCTCCGGCGAACAAGTCGGCTATGGCCAGACCGAACGGAACCGGTGGCTGATCGTCGTCGCCATTGAGCCATGGCAGACCAGTGAGGCATTGTGCCAGCAGGTCCTGTCCAGGTTTGTCACGCCACGGTCCGGACTTCCCATAGCCTGTTACTTCACCGTAGACGACGCGAGGGTTGTATTCGCGCACGGCCTCGTAATGAAAGCCGAGGTTCTCCATCACTCCGGGGCGGAAGTTCTGGATGACGACATCGGCTCGCTGCACGAGGTCGCGCACCACCTCTCTGTCTTCAGCTTTTTTGAGGTCTGCGGCGAAGCTCTCCTTGTTGCGATTGATGGTGTGGAAGAGGGTGCTGTCACCATCCACTTCAAGGTTTGAGACGTAAAGTTGACGGCAGAGATCACCCCCGATGGGGCGCTCGATCTTGATGACTCGTGCACCAAGATCGGCTAACCGCAGTGAAGCGGATGGGCCGGCGAGGAATTGACTGAAATCCACGACCAGCAGTTGTTCGAGCGGTTTCATGAGTGACTCCGTGAAGAGGTGTAGAGGCGATTCATCTCGACGAGGGCTTGTTCAGCCGTCTTTGAGCCGCGCAGAAAAGAATGAACCACAATGCTGGCCTCATCCTGAAAATGCAGGTAGCCGCTGTAGCGGGGTCTGAGCCAGGCCTGATCCAATGTTTGCAGGGTGTTCTTGAAGAAGTTACCGCAGCGCCGATTGACCTCAGTGTCGATCCAAGCTCCGCGGTGCCCTGGCTGGCCACCGGAGTCAAAGTATAGAGTGCGCTGGCAATTAGGGCTGGCGACAAACTCGCAGTAACGAATGGCGGTCTCGGTATCCTTGCAGCGGGAAGAGATGGCTAGTCCCGCGCCGCCCAAAGTGGAACGGAATGGCTTGCCCTCTGAGGTGCCGATGAGCGGGCCGAACTGTAAGACATGGTCTCCATAGCCCGGGCGGGCATAGTTTGAATAGCCGTAGGCGAATGGACAGAGCGCTACTGAGGAACTGGAGGAGAGCAGGTTCCAGACGGCGATTGGACTGCGATCCAGACAGCCGGGGTCGCAACGACGCACTAACGAAGCGAGCATTTCGAGTGCGCGTAGTCCGATGGCAGGACTCACTATGGCTCCGTCAGCGGAGCAAGGCTCCTCACCGAGAGCATCGCAGAGCATGTAGAAGTTCATGAGGCTGTCGATGCCGATCGCCGGGATCGTTACGAGGCCACGGTCCGCCAGATTTTCCAGTTGCTCCCAAGTGCGCGGTAGCGTGGCGCCGGCCTGCTCGAGCAGATCTTCACGATAGCCGCAGACTGGAGTGGCGGCATCGATTGCAAGGGCCCACTGGTGCCCACCATAAGAGTAGCTGGCGTGAGACGCGCCGACGGAATGTGAAGCCTGATCATCGATAAACGCCGCGGGCAGCAACGCATCAAGTGGGAGAAGGACGTCGTGGGCCGCGGCGTAGCCGGCGAATGGGTGGTCGATCACAATGAGGTCATACACCTCGGCAAGCTTTTGGATGGGCCAATCCGCAAACTGCTGCAAGGATCGCTTTTCCCAATGGATGTTTGTGCCTGGATTGAGCTCGGCAAATCTCTGCGCTGTTGCAACCATAGGCACGAAGCCGCGGCTGTGATTCCAGGTAATGCCTCGTAATTCACTCATAGTTCACCACTGTTCCGCCATAGCGATGGATTCGTACGTGGCCTCGATTACGGCCACGGTTGGGAAGGCGTCCTTGACGCGGGCGGGCAAGCATCTGCCTGATCCAGATAGTAGATGCGGTTCCCTTTTGCGTGAATGAGTGCCTAAGGGAACCATAAGACTAATCGTGATTAGAACGTCGAGCTACCTCCCCCGAATGGTGGGTGGCCTTTTACATTTGGGTCGTATGTGTGAAGCGCCGCAAGCTTGTGCTGTGGCACGAATGGATCCCAGGCCTTGATGGGATCTGCTACTGGCAAGGTATTGGCCGTTTCGAAGTGAAGGGTCACAATCTCTTGCGGTTGAACCGATATGGTGTAGGTGCCGGAACTCGGAAGGGAAGATTTCTTCCGACCCAGCAAGTCAGTAATGTGCACGCTTCCGTGTGGCAGAGATAGCTTGATCGAAGCGGTTCCGGATAGTCCGAGACATTCGACAAATCTCAATTCAATGTGATTTTCTTCTCTGCGTATCGCTTCGACAATGATGTTGTCAGACGTCTCCAGGAATGAATCAAATGCTTTCGAGGTGGTCTCAGTGAGAGTTACTGGCGCCTGGTTGTATTCCCATGCGATCTGCGGAATTCTGGCTTTATCCCATGCGGCTTCGTGAGGAAATAACGAGTAGGACACGACGTGTTTCCCTTTGCCTGTCGTCCACGGGTTATCGTATTTGTGGTACTGATCCTCAGCATTCAAGAGATAAATAATGGGTGTGTTCTTCACCAGTTCGTGACCACCCATGCCTCTATCGAGTAGAGCGACCCCTCCTCCCCCGGAGAGTTGAAAGTCCATCCATCGCACTGCGGGGACGATCCCTTTGTTCCATCCTGGCAGATCTGCGTTTTGCTTTGCCCATCCACTGTGAGAGAAGCCATAAGGAATTCCGCGGCGAACTTCGGTGACGTCTTCTGCCAACGGGAACTCCGCAACTACTACGGTGTAATCGGGGATATCGTTGATTTCTGTTTCGAAGTCGATGCGGGGATGACTGTTGTAAAAGCGTACACGCCGTACCATTGTGCCGCCGCCATAGAAGCTGTTTGTGATCTCCGCGGTAGTTGCAACCGGACCGCGAACTACTTTTACTACCGATAGTTGATCATTTGATGTGGCAAGCGGAGATCTGCCGGCCCTCGGCGCCATAAAGTCCCCGGGGTTATCTTCTTTTTTGGTTGGACGCTCCGCCACGATCACATTCGCAGGGCCAGCGAGTAACTCACGATTGGATGCCTTGAGCCTGAGACTTGCCAGCGATCCTGTCTTGACGTCGATGCGTGCAACGTAATGCTCCGTATCTATGTTTGCCGAGGCATCAATTGGTTGTGGAATGGCTGGAGGTGTGGTGGACAGCTTCCACCCTCCCACGCTTACGGATGGCAGTTGCGGGCTGCATAGAACGGAGCCATCCGGCAGTGCCTCGCAAGCAATCCCCTTTAGGCTCTTTCCCTTTGGAAGGGTGAGAGCAACGGGGTCAGTGCGTGTCCAGTTGAGGGGATTGAACAGGCCAATATCACTCCCCGCTGGAAGGAGGGAGTGTCCGGCATCTTGCAGCATGCGGTCCGTTGCGCGCCCAACCCAATCGAAGCGATCACGAACATCCCAGGAAGTATCGCTAACAAAGACCATGCCTCCAGCCGAGCCCCAGAGAGTGTTTCGGTCCATGTTAAGTAACATCAGAATCCATGAATCGTATGTCGACTTTACGGGGTAGTCGTACTTTGTTTTAAGGCTGCCGATGGTTGCGAGAATCTCCGCAGCCTGCAGGGCGTGCTCGTTGCGCCGGTATGACGTTTTGACTTGTGCGTTTTCAATCCAGAAGGCATCGAAGTCATATGCGGTGCCGGCATGGGTTGTCGGAATTTCAATGCGTCCGGACTGGATGTCCGGGACCACTGTGTCGACGTACTTACTGAGAGTCGTGAACTGCATTGTTCTACTGGGCTCTACCGCTGACCACTGCTCAAGAAGCCGGCTCGGATATTCCTTTACCAGTGGCGCCAGGGAGTAATCATCAGCGCCACCCAGGACGAGGATGGGCGCTCCGTCTGGCGTAATGGACTCCTTGTTCTCGAAGAATTTCTCCAGTGTTTGTAGCTGGTCTGTCGAGAGCGGTGTCTTGGTTTCAAAGACTACTTCAGCTTCACTGTAATGGCCTGGACTTAGAGTGAGCATCTTCGATCCATTAGGAGAGACCGACCAGAACATGGTCTTGTTAGTCGGATTCTTTCGCGTATAGATCATCGCTTCCAGACCGAGGCCTGAAGTTATCTGCGCCATCTGCTCGTGTGTGCCACAGACGTCGATCATCCAGGCGTAGCGTGGCTTGATGTTGAAGGTCTGTTGGTACCAACGCAGTCCTTGTATGCCCATGCGTACGAGAGCTTCTCCGCCGGAGAGATTGATTGTTGGTTCAAGAAATAACCCATTGACCAACTCCACACGCTTCTCTTCCACACGCTGTTTCAGTTCTGCGATGCGCTCTGGACGAAAGTTCATTACTGCAATGATGTTGTTAATTTCTGACATCACAAATTGATAGTTAGGATCCAGGCCAACCCGGTCGAGGTGGGTGAGATAGCTGTTGGCGCAGTAGACACGTTCGGTCGAAAACGTCGTGAGCCACCCGCAACTTGCAGGATGAAAGTTAGGAACTATGTAGACGGGACGCTTCTTGTCAGCGGCTCGTGCTCTTGGGGTTCCCACGATTTGACTGCCCGTAGCTGCCGCGAGCAACCCGATGAAATGACGCCTGTTTAGGGAGGTATTCTTTTTACGACGGTCTCGACGAATCGTTGCCATTGACACACTCTCTCTTTCACCAATTCAAAGGTCAAAATCTGCGCAAACAACTTGTAGCTTGACCAGACCCCGCCTTGAAGTCCGTGTCGGGGAGCAAACGCTTACTCCGCAATCGGTCATGATCCACGTAATGAGCGCTTATTCGATATCGAACCTTATGATTCGGATAGGCGTCCTGTCAAGTGCGACGCCATATATTTGAGTAAATATATGTAATTGACAGTTGCCGAGGTAAAGCGGTACTTTGGCACCTGTATTCATTTAAGCGCTCAATTATGAAAAAACGTTCCTCGATTCCGACGGCAGGTCTAGTGAAGACCAACGTAGCTGAACTGCTGCGGGAGCAGATTGTGAATGGTTCACTAGCGCCCGGCGAGCGCATCGTCGAAGGTAAGTGGGCGGTCCGGTTTGGTGTTGCTCAAGCTTCGATTCGAGAATCGATCAATATTCTGGCGCAAGACGGATTTATCAGTAAGGAGTCCGGCCGGAGTGCCCGTGTCATCCATCTGAGCAAGACGGATGTTGCAAATCTTTATGATTTGCGCGGGGTTATCGAGGGTCTAGCCGCGCGACTTGCCAGCCAGACGCAACCTGATTTCACGGTCTTGCAGACTGCTGTAAACAACATGCGGGACGCTGCATTGGCAGGAGATCGCGAGCGATTGCTTGATTTTAATCTTGCATTTCATCTTGAGCTTTGCAGGCTTTCACAGAACCCCTATGTCATCGAGCATGCCCGCCGCAGCCTACTGCCATTATTTGCATTCATGCGAATGCGGGTTACGACGACCGGCCTGGAAGCATCGGCCTGGAGCAAAGACGTGGGAGCCCTTCAGCGCATTGTCGATCTACTGCGCGAAGGTGATGGCGACATTGCCGAGCACTACGTGAAGCGGGCCATAGCGCGGTTTGGCAAGACAGCCTACGACCTTTGGGAAGGGCGTGCCTGACAGTCGGGGTGGCTGAGGCGATGATGTCGGCGCGGTGAAGGTATTGTTAGCCCGTTTAATGATTCAGCCTAGAATAGGGTACTGCTATCGTGGAATCGGCTTCGAAGGTACCTGGTGGCATCTTTGAAGTTGGGTGACAGTTATCGGATGGCTCGTACTTAAGGAGGGCTATGTTGCAATCGGTTCTCGTACTGGTTCTGGGGCTTGGCGTTGGAGTCCTCTCTGGAGTGGTGGGTATTGGTGGTGGCATATTTATCGTGCCTGGGCTGGTGTACCTGTGTGGCATGAGCCAGCATCGGGCGCAGGGAACTTCACTGGGTGCTATGTTGGCTCCGATTGGTCTGCTTGCGTTCTGGGAGTATCGCAAGGCCGGGAATGTCGATGGGCGGGTCGCAGTGTTGATTGCGCTAGGGTTTCTGATTGGGGGATGGTTTGGGGGAAGTATTGCGCAACACGTGTCCGAGGCGCTGCTGCGGCGCAGTTTTGCAGTGATGGTGATTGTGGTTGGGGTCAAGATGTTGTTTTAGGATTTCGCGGTTAGACTGGCCTGCGGATATTTGTGGGAGGTTTGATGCTGCGATGGGTGAGGAGTTCTGTGCTGTTGGTGGTGGGCTGGGTGGGCTAGCTGATCCATTTGTGATGTGCCGGGCGGAGACGGCTGGTTCCGGAGTGGGGGCTGAGGCGCGGACAATCGCGATGCCGGAGTATTCGGTGATTAGTGAGAGAGGGCTCGTTGGGCTAGCTTGAGGGCGTCGGTCCAGAAGGTGGAGGAGGAGTGGATGGTGTGAACGACTTCGCGGATGGATTTGATGATGTGGTCGAGCTGGGCTTCGGAGACGGTGAGAGGCGGCGCGACTTTCAGGACCATGAAGTTGTTGCCGCAGATTTGGGTGAGGATGTTCTTGTCCTGGAAGAGTCGCATGACGAGGATCTGTCCGAAGAGGCCGGGGTGGATGGCTTTGAATGCTTCGTAGGAGACGCGGGCGGAGAGTTTGCGCGGTGGCTGGAATTCGATGCCGGTAAGCATTCCTTCGCCACGGACTTCTTTGACCATCTCGAAGTCAGCGAGTGCGGTGCGCAGCCGGTTGCGGAGTTCGATGCCCATGCGGTCTCCGCGCTCGATGAGGTGCTCGTGATCGAGGACTTGAATTGTGGCAAGCCCCGCGCGCATTGCCAGAGAGTTCTCGCTGAACGTGGAGGTGTGGATGAAGGCGCGGCGGAGGGAGTGGAAGACGGATTTGTAGATGGGGTCGGTCATGAGGACAGCGGCACAGGGAACGAGGCCTCCGCTGAGAGCCTTGGCCATGACGACCATGTCTGGTTCTACTCCGTAGCGTTGCGAGGCAAGGAAGCGGCCGGTGCGTCCCATGCCGGTCTGTACCTCGTCGAGGACGAAAAGCGTGTTGTGCTGGCGGCAGAGTTTCTGGACTGCGGCTAGATAGCCGGGCGGTGGAACGACGATTCCAGCTTCGGCCTGGATGGGTTCGAGGACGACTGCAGCGATCTTGCGGTTGGCGAGGAGCTTTTCGAGGGGCTTGATTTCACCGAAGGGAACCTCATGGGTGCCGGCCAGCATGGGTCCAAAGCTCTCCCGCCAGAAGTCGCTGCCCATCAGGGAGAGTGCGCCGCAGGTGAGGCCGTGGAAGGCGCCGGAGGCGTAGACGATATCGTTGCGGCCGGTGTGGGCGCGGGCAAACTTGATGACGGTCTCGACGCCCTCACTTCCGGAGCTGCAGAAGAAGACCTTGGAGAGCTTTCCGCCGGCATGTTCGCAAAGGGCGCGGGCGAGTGCGCCGGCTTCGGTGACGACGTTGCTCTGGAGCATGGCCGGGCTTTGGCTTTGGAGCTCGGCGACAAGTTCCGAGACGACGTGGGGATGGTTGTGTCCGACGTTGTGGACGCAGTATCCGGAGAGACAATCGAGGATGGTGCGGCCGTCTTGAGTGTAGAGCTCCGCACCGCTGCAGTGGGTGTACTGGAGGTTCATGCCGAGGACGTCAAGGAGTCTGACCCAGATGGGGTTGACGTGCTGGGAGTAGGACTGGATGTCTGCGAGTTCGGTGTCGACGGATTGCGGATCGTATGAAACGAAGGCGGGTGCTGAAGCCATATTTCTTGTCCCTGAGGAGTTCTGCTCCCTGCATGGTGGAGAGATGACACGTGTAAGTATTAATACCTTAAGACATTAGAGCATTAAGCATGCCGTCTTCGGGGAGCTTCGGTGAAATGTAAGCTTGCGGACTGTTATTCGACTGAGGCGCTGCAGGATTGCGAAGTGTGTTGTAGCGCCATGGACGGATTGATCTGCGCAGTGCATTAATCCAAGCGCCCGACCCGCTTATTCTCAATTAGTTTGGCTATATGAGGCGTGCAGTCGACTTTAGAAAGGCGTAATGTGAATTGTTCCACGTCCGGGCCTAATTCCTTGTGCAAACCGGAGTAAGAAGATGGTGCCTTCAGTTGGGAATGAGCCTTCGAATCTAATACTTGAAATGCTTCCTGCCGACTGCCGCGCGTCTCTCTGTGCGCGTATGGAGACGATTTTACTGCCTACGGAGACCGTGCTCTATCGACCTGGCGAGAGTCCCGAATACGCACATTTCATGACTTCGGGGCTTACTTCGATTGCTGTTCTGATGGTGGATGGTCGCGGTCCGGAGGTAGGAATGATAGGTCGTGAAGGAGTGGTAGAGGGATATCACCTGCTTGGACCGGCAAGGGTTCCTAGCACCGGAGTAGTGCGGATCAAGGGTACCGCACTGAGAATCCGATTCGCTGAGCTTCAAAAGGAGCTCGACTCAAATCAGCCGCTTCGCCGCTACATTCTTGAGTCCGTTCAAATTCGCGGGCTGGTGGGCAGTCAAGTTGCGGCGTGCAATCGTCTGCATGGCGTCGAGGAAAGGCTGGCTCGCCGACTGCTGACTATCGAGGACCGAATTGGTCAGCCCGAGTTTTACCTCACGCATGAGTCACTTTCCGACATGATCGGTGCGCAGCGTACTACCGTAAGTCTGATAGCAGAAGGCTTCCAAAGTCGTGGCTTGATCGAGTACAGCCGGGGCCATATCCGAATTTTGAATCGTAAGGGCCTCGAAAGTGTGGTGTGTGAATGCTATGCGATCATTCAAAAGCTGATGCTGAATTTCGGCCAGGGGGCTGAGTTACGTGGACCGATACCGCTGGGAGTTCGCACGAACCGAAAAGCTAGTTTTGGGTAGGTTCTCCGTCGATTAGCGCTGGATGCAGTGGCTCAAGAGAGTCATTCGAGACAGGGTTTCGTGGGCCGATGGCCTTCGAATTTTGGTGGTGCGGGTTTTTACCTGACGAAAAGTGGCTGGTACGCGGCCTATAATGACCTATGGCAACCGCAAACCCTGCTTCTTCGGAGGCTGGACCGCAGTCTGGCGCGCAGATCGAGCCTATATCTCCCCCGGTTGTGTCCGGGGCTGGGAGTGAGCTGGAGACGGCTCCGGCTGGTGTTGTGCCTGGGGTGGAGTCTTCCGCGGCGCATCTGGCTGGGACGTCGGCGGCAGAGATACAGACGGTTGATGAGAAGTTCCAGAAGCTGTTGGTTACCGTACGAGAGAATCGGCCGGGAGATGACCTGGAGATTATCCGCAAGGCCTGGGCCTTCTGCCTGCAGCAGCATGAGGGGCAGAAGCGAGCATCGGGTGAGCCTTATGTGATTCATCCGCTGGAAGTTGGGCAGGTATTGGCGGAGTTGAAGATGGACTCCACGGCGATTGCAGCGGGACTGCTGCATGACGCGGTGGAAGACACGGATGTTACCTCGCCTGAGATCGCGAAGCGGTTCAATGAGCAGGTTGCTCACATCGTCGAAGGTGTGACGAAGCTAGACAAGATCAAGTTTGCGAATCGCGAAGATCACCAAGCAGAGAACATCCGCAAGATGTTGTTGGCGATGGTTACAGATGTTCGTGTGGTGATCATCAAGCTGGCGGACCGGCTTCATAACATGCGGACACTGGAGCATTTGAAACCGGAGAAGCAGCAGAAGATCGCCCGCGAGACGCTGGATGTGTACGCCCCACTGGCGCATCGGCTGGGCATGGGAAAACTGCGGGGAGAGTTGGAGGATCTGGCTTTCCGGTACACCGATCCTTATACGTATGAGCAGTTGTCGGGTGAGGTTGAGGCGCTGCGCGGTGCTGGGGAAGAGTTTCTGCAGAAGGTTGTGGTGGAGCTGGAAGAGAAGCTGAAGGAACACAACATCAAGGGTCGGGTGGAGTCGCGCATCAAGCGGCTGTATTCGATTCAGCAGAAGCTGGCAGACCAGAAGATTCCGGTGGACCAGGTATACGACCTGCTGGCGATCCGAGTGATTTGCCAAACGGTGCAGGATTGCTATGCCCTGCTGGGCTTGCTGCACAGCATCTGGCGTCCGGTTCCGGGCCGGATCAAGGACTTTATTGCGATGCCTCGGCCGAATCTTTACCAGTCGCTGCATACGACGCTGATTGCACCGGGTGGGCATCAGTTCGAGGTGCAGATTCGCACGGAAGATATGCACCGGGTCGCCGAAGAGGGCATTGCGGCGCACTGGAAGTACAAGGCCAGCGACAATGTGACGGCGAAGGATGAGCAGCGGCTGGCGTGGGTTCGTCAGTTGATGGAATGGCAGCGGGAGATGACAGACCCCAACGAGTTCATGTCGACGCTGAAGATCGATTTGTATCCGGAAGAGGTTTACACCTTTACACCGAAGGGCAAAGTGGTGGTTTTGCCAAAGGATGCGAGTCCGATTGATTTTGCGTACGCGATCCATACCGAGGTCGGGAATACGACGATCGGCGCGAAGGTGAATGGTCGCATTGTTCCTTTGCGGACGAAGCTGCGGAATGGGGACATTGTCGAGATTTCGACGCAGACGGGGCATGCTCCAAGCCGCGACTGGCTGAGTTTTACGAAGAGTTCGCGGGCGCGGAACAAGATCAAGCACTGGCTGAATGAGCATGAGCGGGAGCGGGCGATCGAGATTGGCCGAAAGCTGCTGGATCGCGAGGCCCGGAAGTACAAGATTTCGATGGGCAAGTTTGGCGAAGCGGAGTACATCAAGGCCGCCGCGGAGTATGGATTGGGAACGCAGGCCGAGTTGCTGGCGGGCGTGGGTTTTGGGAAGTACTCGGCACGGCAGGTGTTGAACAAGCTGGAGCCCGGTTCGACGATGGCAGCAGAGCCGCCGCCGCCTGAGGGTGGGGTAGGGAACACTATCGGGCAGATGTCGGAAGCCGTGAAGCGGGTGTTTTTCGGGAAGGGATCGGACTCGCTGCAGGTGGAAGGGCAGGACGATCTGCTGGTGTACCGGGCGCGCTGTTGTAACCCAATTCGTGGTGAGGAGATTATTGGGTATGTGACGCGTGGTAAGGGGGTTGCGGTGCATGCACGGAGCTGTCCGAACGTGCAGAATCTGTTGTATGAGTCGGACCGGCGGATCCAGGTGGAGTGGTCGCCGCTGGCAGTGGAGCCGGGTAAGGTGAAGCAGCAGACGTATCCGGTGAAGCTGACGGTGATCTGCGACGACCGAGCGGGATTGCTGAAGGAGTTTACGGCGATCATCGCGGACGATGGGACGAATATCCGGAGCATGGAGTCGCGTGGGGTGGACGATGGGACTGCGGCGGTGGAGTTTGTGGTGGAGACGGTGGACGTACGGCACCTGAACAAGCTGGTGCTGAACCTGCGCAAGGTTTCGGGAGTGCGGGAAGTGCAGCGCGTACAGAAGATCTGATTGGGGTGCATTGGTTGCGGCCCTTCGTGGAATCCCGGGTTTTTGAGGGGGGTACCCCCAGGGGGGTTCCCTTGGCTAAGTTCTTTGTTTGCTGTGACATGTAAAAACTGATGCCTCTAAGTTGCTCTATTCCTTATAGTTATTGGTAAATATTAGATTCGATGGGGTTTATGGCTTCGATTTGGCTTAAAAAGCGAAAGCTCCGGTTTTGGCCGGAGCTTTTTTGTTCTCTTTGTTAATTATAGCGGAATGGGTGGAACTAATAGACACTCTCTATCGTGTTTGTTTTCTTAGGGATAGATGGTTTTGGGGCTTGACACGCGATTTTGCTGGTGTTTTTGAGGGCAGGGCAAGGGCCTAGCCGAGACTTGGCAGCTTGAGAGGCAATGGGATTGCGCCATCGGGTTTGCGTTGAAACGTTTGTGGGGAGGAAGGATCCGTGGTGGCCTGGACGACGGCAAAGTGAATTTTGTTGGCGCAGTAGACGCAGGATGTTTCGTGTATATGGATGTTGCCGACGGCCTCTCCGGAGATCTGGGGAAAGGTTCTGAGGCACTCGGGGCAAGAGATGGTAATGTATCCCTCCCCAGAGGCGTCATGGCCGTTGTGCTGAATCCAGAAAGGTGCCGGGGTTCTATGGGGTTGGGGGACTGGCGCTTGCGTGTTGGTGATGGAATCCACGATTCGCATGAGAGAGGAGAGACTGGATGCTTTCTCATAGAAGGCATCTGCGGCGACTCCGGGCTGGACATGGTCTCCGGAGAATGCGCCACTCATGGCGATGACCTGGATGCCGGGGAAGCGGCGCCGGACGACGGAGAGGAGTTCAAAGCCGGACATTCCGGGCATATTGAGGTCTGAGAGGATGAGGTCCGGGATGTCCTGACGGATTTCGGTGAGGGCTGCGAAACCGTCCTCAGCTGCCCGAACGAGATGTCCTAACTGCGTAAAGATCTGCGACATCAGGGTTCGGGTGGTCGGTTCATCATCTACGATCAGAAGCTTAATAGCAGTTGTAGGCATCTTATTCCTCCGTTGAGCATCTAACTGCCGCTCATGGATAAGTGTTTCACTCCGCTAATTGGGAGTCTGTGCAATTTTGCTCATCTTTCTGGCTGCGCGATTGGCGGGTTTTGACTCTTTGAGTCTGGCGCCAAGGAGGGATGCGCTGATGGCGTTCTGGGGGGTATTGGGCTGGTCGTAGAGGATGACGTTGAGGAGGGATTTGTGGACGCGGATACGTCCATTGTATTCGATGAAGCCCATCTTCCGGAAGCGATTCATGAAGAAGCTGACACGAGAGCGGGTGGTCCCGATCATATCGGCGAGGGTCTCCTGCGTGATCTGCGGGATGAGGGTTTCCTGGATGCCGGGCTTTCCGAACTCCGCCATGAGGAGGAGGATTCTGCCGAGGCGTTTTTCGCTGGAGTTGAAGAGTTGGTCGACGAGATCGGCCTGGGTGCGCATGCTGCGGGCGAGGAGAAAGGCGAGGAAGAGGTCTGAGAAGGTGTTTTCCTGATGCATGACGCGGATCATCTCTTCGCGCTCGATCATGAGTGCAGTGCATGCGGTGGTGGCGGTGGCGGTGGCCATGCGGAGTCCGACGATGGCTGCGAGGGACTCCTCGCCGACGAAGTCTCCGGCGGTGAGAAGGGTGATGGTGGCTTCCTTGCCGTTTTTGGAGACGACGGTGAGCTTTGCGGTGCCTTTCTGGAGATAGAAGACGGCGTCTGCAGGGCTTCCCTGGGAAAAGATGATGGATCTTGCTTTGAATTGAACGATTTTGCGCCCGAGACCAGCGTTTGCGAGGAAGGTTGCGGGATCGAATTGCGGTGTTGAAAGTGAAGCCATTGGAATGGTCGCTTGCCGGATGCGGTAATGCCGGGGAAGTTCCGCAGAGGACGATTGAGTTACATGAGTCAGGGAGATTTGATCCCGACGGCTGCGTTTTGCCGTTGAATGCGTGGGCATTTGACGGAATCGTAACTGAGCTTACAGTTGTTGAGATGCTGAAATCTGACGCTATGTATCCTATATGACACATATATTTCAAGGATGTGAATGGGCGAGATGCGGAGTGGGTGTTGGGGTGGAGGTTGCAGCGGATGGATGTAGCGTGTATCTTTGAAAGCAAGATGACGACTTTCTCCAGCCGATTTTGGTTTACTTTCCGCTACTGGGACACGGTAGCGGCATCGGCGGAGTAGGTTCATCTGAGAGATAGCTGAGATTTCAGTTGATTCGATATCCACACGAGCCGCGACCTAACCTGTCGCGGCTTTTGTCTTGTGTAAGGCATGGATTTTGAGGAGAAGCGAATGAGTGCAGCGACAGTAGTGAATCCGGTGACTGGGGTGGCGGGGCGGTTTGGCGCGTACGGCGGGCGGTATGTGCCAGAGACGCTGATGGCCGCGCTGGAGGAGCTGGAGGCCGCGTATGCGGTGGCTGATGCTGATCCTGCGTTTCATGCGGAGCTGGATGGGCTGCTGCATCACTACTGCGGACGACCTACTCCGCTGTACTTTGCGAAACGGCTGAGCGAGCAGTTGGGTGGGGCGAAGATCTATCTGAAGCGGGAAGACCTGCTGCATACGGGAGCGCACAAGATCAACAATGCTCTGGGGCAGGGATTGCTGGCTCGTCGAATGGGGAAGCAGCGGATTATCGCGGAGACGGGCGCAGGGCAGCATGGGGTGGCGACCGCTACGGTGTGCGCGCTGTTCGGCATGGATTGCGTGATCTATATGGGCGACGAGGACATGCGGCGGCAGGAGCTGAATGTCTACCGGATGCGGTTGCTGGGTGCTGAGGTTCGTGGGGTTTCCGGGGGGAGTGCGACGCTGAAGGACGCGATCTCCGAGGCGATGCGGGACTGGGTGACGAATGTGCGGACGAGTTACTACATTCTGGGGAGTGCGCTGGGAGCGCATCCTTACCCGACGATGGTGCGGAACTTCCATCGGGTGATTGGTAAAGAGGCGAGATTGCAGGTGCTGGAGCAGGAAGGGAAGCTGCCAGCTGCGATTGTGGCTTGCGTGGGCGGCGGATCGAATGCAATTGGCGCGTTCTATGAGTTTCTGCCGGATGCGAATGTTCAGCTGATTGGCGTAGAAGCGGGCGGGCGGGGGACGGCGCTGGGCGAGCATGCGGCGCGGTTTCAGAAGTTAGGCGGCGGTGTTCCGGGAGTGCTGCAGGGGACCTATAGCTACGTGCTGCAGGATGATGCGGGACAGATTTCGAGCACGCACAGCGTGAGTGCAGGGCTGGACTATGCGAGTGTGGGACCGGAGCATGCGATGTTGCATGACTCTGGACGGGCGACGTATGTTTCGTGCTCGGATGCGGATGCGCTGCAGGCCACGGTAACGCTGGCGCGGACGGAAGGAATACTGCCAGCGCTGGAGAGTGCGCATGCGGTGGCAGAGGCGATACGACTGGCTCCGACGATGGCGAAGACGGATGTGTTGATGGTGAATTTGTCAGGACGGGGTGATAAAGACATGGGGATTCTGGCGCGAGAGCTGAACCTTAAGGGAGCGCTGGCGCATGGCGATTAAATTTGAAACGAAGCCGGGAATCGTTGCTTATCTGACGGCGGGTGATCCGGATCTGGCAACGACTCGGGATATTGCGTTGGCAGCGATTGATAACGGCGCGGACGTGATTGAGTTGGGTGTGCCGTTCAGCGATCCGCTGGCGGATGGACCGGTGATTCAGCGGGCGAGTGAGCGGGCTGTTGCGCGGGGGATTCGGCTGACGGATGTGCTGGGGCTGATGAAGGAATTGCGCGCTGCGCGACCGTCGGCGGGACTGGTGTTGTTCTCGTATCTGAACCCTGTGGTTCGGATGGGGATGGAGAAGTTTTGTGCTGCGGCGGCTGAGGCTGGCGCGGATGGAGTGCTGCTGACGGACATGATTGTGGAAGAGGCTGGAGAGTATCTGGAGTCGATGCGTGCGCATAAGCTGGCACCGATCTTTCTGGCGGCTCCGACGAGTCCGGATGCCCGGTTGAAGGCGATTGCGGCGAACTCTCAGGGCTTTGTGTACGCGATCTCGCGGGTAGGAATTACGGGGACGCAGCAGAAGGTTGCAGGCGATGCTTCGGAGCTGGTGGCGCGGTTGCGGCAGTTTACGAAGCTACCCATTGCGGTGGGATTCGGGATCTCGAATGCGGAGCATGTGAAGGCGGTTGGTGAGTTTGCGGATGCGGCAATTATCGGCAGTGCGCTGGTGGCCTTGATTGAGAAGACGCCCGCAGAAGAGGCGGCTGCAGCGGTTGGGCAGTTCGTTGCAGGGCTGCGGGTATGAGAGTGATCGGGAGTGGCGCAGGCAGGGTGGGCGGTTATGATTATGCCTGCACGTTGGATTGCGCCATGACGGATCCGGTGGCGATGGACGGAGCGCAAAACGAGGTTAGGGTATGGAGATCAGCGACTGGCGGGACAAGATCGATGCGTTGGATGAGCAGATTGTTCGGCTTATCAGCCAGCGTGCGGAGGCAGCACGGGCGATTGGAGAGCTTAAGCGGACCTCAGAGCTTCCGGTGTATGAGCCGAAGCGTGAGCAGGCAGTGTTTGAGCATATTCGCAAGGTCAATCCCGGGCCTCTTGCCGATGCGGAGATTTTGCATGTGTACGAGCGCATTGTGGATGTAATGCGGACGTTGCAGCGTCGAGATGTTTAGTTTGTGCAGCAGGTAGTTGGCAGTAGGTTGGACAACGAATTTATTTGTGTTGAATTGAGTTACGAATAGAGAGAGTGAAGCAAATATCATGATCGTCGCGATGCAGGGCATAGCAACTGAAGAGAACATACAGCAGGTAATCGAGCGGATGGTTGAGCTCGGGTTCAACGTTCACCGTACAACTGGCGCATCGCAGACGATCCTTGCGGGCGTGGGCACGCCGGACCACTTTGAGGTTGCGGAGTTCAAGGTTCTTCCGGGCGTGCATGACGCGTACCGGATATCTTCCCCATACAAGCTGGCTGGGCGGAGCTTCCGTCCGGAGGGAACGAAGATTACGTTCCCGAATGGCGTGGTGGTTGGCGGCCAGGAGATCACCATTATGGCTGGACCGTGCTCGGTCGAGTCGCGGGAGCAGATTCTGACCAGCGCAAAGATTGTGAAGGCTGCAGGAGCGCAGTTTCTGCGTGGTGGCGCCTTCAAGCCGCGGAGTTCGCCGTACAGCTTCCAGGGCATGGGGCTGGAGGGATTGAAGCTGCTGCGCGAGGTGAGCGACGCGACCGGACTGCTGGTGATTACGGAAGTGATGGAGATTTCGCAGATCGAGTTGATGCTGCCGTATATCGATTGCTTCCAGGTTGGCGCCCGGAATATGCAGAACTTCAACCTTCTGCGGGAGCTGGGGCATGTTCGGAAGCCAGTGCTGATGAAGCGCGGGATTTCGGCGACGATTGAAGAGGTGCTGTTGAGCGCAGAGTACATTCTGTCTGGCGGCAACTACGACCTGATCCTGTGCGAGCGCGGCATCCGGACGTATGAGACGTACACCCGCAACACGATGGATATTTCTGCGATTCCCGTGCTGAAGAAGCTGACCCATCTTCCGGTGTTTGCCGATCCTTCGCATGGCATCGGGATCCGCGACATGGTTGCACCGATGGCGTTGGCCAGCGTTGCTGCAGGCGCGGATGGGTTGCTGATGGAGATGCATCCGAATCCGGATAAGGCGATGAGCGATGGTGCGCAGAGTCTGTATCCACAACAGTTACAGGATTTGATCGCGAAGTTGCGCCTGCTGGCTCCGGTGGTTGAGCGGACGGTTGCGTAGGCGATGATTGAACGCATCACCATTATTGGGACAGGGCTGATCGGATCGTCGATCGGCCTTGCCCTGCGTGCGGCTGGATTTGAAGGCGACATCAATGGTGTTGATGCGAGTCGTCCGGAGTATCTTGCTGCCGTGAACCGTGGCGCGATCAATGAGGAACAGTTCAACCAATTTGGCGAGCGGATCGGGGTTCGCGACGCGGATGTGGTGGTGCTGGCGGTGCCGGTACTGGCGATCAAAGACTGGATGCAGAAGCTGTCTCCAATGCTGGGGCCACACCAGTTGGTGACAGATGTGGGAAGCACGAAGCTGGAGATTGCGCAGCTGGCGCGGGAGCTGTTTAACAAGCCGACGACAGCGAGGTTTTTGCCGGGGCATCCGATGGCGGGTAAGGAGTCTGGCGGTGCGAAACAGGCGGAAGCCTTTTTGTTTGTGCGGGCGATGTGGCTGTTTACCCCGATCGCCGAGAATGCCACGCCACTAGAACTGGAGTGGCGCGAGTGGGTGGGGAAGTTTGGTGCGCGGACGCTGGACCTGGATGCTGCGCGGCATGACGAGTTGTGTGCCTGGGTGAGCCACCTTCCGCAGATGCTGTCGACGGCACTGGCAGCGTTGCTGGAGGATAAGTTTGGCGACGCTCCTGAGATTGCAGAGATTGGCGGACGGGCGCTTCGGGAGACGACGCGGCTGGGAGCGAGTCCCTATAGTATGTGGCGCGATGTGGCGATGACGAACACGCAAGCGATTGCGGATACGCTGCTGGCGTTAGAGCAGAGGCTAGCGCATGTGCGCGAGAACCTGAAGACGCCTGAGCTGCGTGATGAGTTTGCGCTGGCGAACAAGTTTCGCGCCCGTCACACCTAAACAACCTTGCAGGCTGGTTAGTGACCCATGACCTCTTCGGGTGGTAGCGCAACTGCGGCCTTGGTGGGAAGGCGCATGATGAATGGCAGTGGGGCGAGGCAGAAGATGATGCCTGACAGCAGTGCAAATGCATTCTTGTAACTCAGCATGGCGGACTGGCGTAGCATCTCGCGGTAGGCCATGCCGACTGCCATCTGACTGGCCTGGGCGGCACCCATTCCGGTGGAGCGGAGCATCTCGGTGATTGCGCCGATGTAGCGCTGATAGGGGACGCTTCCGGGGATGACGTTGGCGGCGAGCTGGGTCTGATGGGTCTGGGCGGTGCGGGCCAAGAAGGTGGTGAGGAGCGCGGTTCCGGCGCTGCCGCCGAGGTTGCGGGCGAAGTTGGAGAGGCTGGAGATCTGATTGGATTTCGAGCGGGGCACTCCAACGTAGTTGAGGGTGCTGATGGGGATAAAGATGAAGGGCAGGCCGACGACCTGGAGCATGCGCCAGAGGGTGACGGTTCCGAAGCTGGTATCGAGCGAGAGGCGAGTGAGGTTGTAGAGGCCTGCGGCGGTGGCGATGTAGCCGAGTGTGACGAGCAGGCGGGGATCGATTTTACCGAGGCTTTTGCCAGCGACGATCATGAGGAACATCATGGCGAAGCCGGCGGGGGAGAGGACCATTCCGGCGCGTTCAGCGGAGTAGCCGAGGAGGGTCTGTAGGTACTGGGGAATGAGGACGGTGCTGCCGAAGAGGACCATGCCGAGGATGAGCTGGAGAAAGACGGCTGTTCCGAAGTTGCGGTTCTTGAGCAGCTTGAGGTCGACGATGGGATCGGGGTGCTGCCACTCCCAGAATACGAAGGTGATGAGGAGGACTGCGGCGAGCGCTGCGACGACTGTCATGGTGGGATCGCTGAACCAGTCTTTTTCCTGACCCTTGTCGAGGAAGAATTCGAGGCAACCTACGCCACTGGCGATGAGGCCGAGACCGAGGAAGTCGACGGGAGATCTTTCGAGCTTGCGGGCCGTGATGTGCGGTGGGTCTTCGACCATGCGGTTGGAGAGCCAGAGGGAGATGACGCCAATGGGCAGGTTGATAAAGAAGATCCAATGCCAGTTGAAGTTGTCGGTGATCCAGCCGCCGAGGGTGGGGCCGATGGCAGGGGCGACGACGACGGCCATGCCGTACAGGGCGAAGGCCTGACCGCGTTTTTCGACGGGGAAGGTGTCGGCAAGGATAGCCTGCTCGCTGGGTGCGAGACCACCGCCGCCGATGCCCTGGAGGATGCGGGCGATGATGAGGATAGGCAGGGTGGGGGCGATGCCGCAGAGGAGCGAGCAGAGGGTGAAGAGGGCGACGCAGATCATGTAGAAGCGCTTGCGGCCGATGCGATTGGAGATCCAACCAGAGATGGGGAGGACGATGGCGCTGGAGACGAGGTAGGAGGTGAGGACCCAAGTGGCTTCGTCCTGCGATGCGCCGAGGGAGCCAGCGATGTGCGGGAGGGCGACGTTGGCGATGGAGGTGTCTAGAACCTCCATGAAGGTCGCGAGGGTGACGGTGAGAGCGATGGCCCAAGGGTTATACCGGGGTACCCATACCTCCTCTATGTGTTCCTCGGTTGGCATCTATCCTGATTGCTAGAGTATCAGGGGGGAGACGTTGCAAATAGAAGGTTTCTCGGCGCGGCATATCGAGTGTCAAATCAGGTGGTGGGGGATTTGATGCACGGGGAGGCGAGTTTTCGTTACTCTAAGAGCACGATGTCATTGACCGAATCTTCTTGCGCCATCAAATTGGCGGATGTGTTGGCCGCGCGGGAGCGGCTGCGTGGCTCTATCTACTATTCACCTTGTCCACACTCGCAGATGCTGTCCGCTCTGACGGGCCAGCAGGTGTATCTGAAGCTTGAGAACCTGCAGATGACGGGGAGCTTCAAAGAGCGCGGGGCGCTGAACCGGATCGCGATGTTGACGGACGAGCAGGCGGTGCGGGGTGTGGTGGCGGCGAGCGCAGGGAATCATGCGCAGGGTGTGGCTTACCATGCGACGGCGCGTGGGATTAAGTCGCTGATTGTGATGCCGCTGGCGACTCCGCTGGTAAAGGTGACTGCGACACGGGGATTCGGCGCAGAGGTGGTGCTGCATGGGGCGAACTACGACGAGGCCTATCTTGAGGCGATGCGGCTGTGCGATGCGGCGGGGATGACGTTTATCCATCCGTTTGATGATCCGGTGGTGATGGCAGGGCAGGGGACGATCGGGCTGGAGCTGCTGGAGCAGATTCCGCAGCTGGAGGCGGTGGTTGTGCCGATCGGCGGTGGCGGGTTGATCGGCGGAATTGCGTGCGCGATCAAGGAGTCCAAGCCGCATGTGAAGGTGGTGGGGGTGCAGACTTCGCGACTGCCGTCGATGTTGGCAGCAGTGGAGGCGCATCATCCGGTGACGATTGATCCGGCGACGACGATTGCGGATGGTATCGCGGTGCGGCGGGCTGGCGATGTGACGTTCCCGATGGTGGAGCGTTATGTGGATGAGATTGTGACGGTGGATGAAGACGAGATCGCTTCGTCGATCCTGGTGCTGCTGGAGCGGGAGAAGACCTTAGCAGAGGGGGCTGGAGCGACGGCGCTGGCGGCTCTGCTGCAGAAGAAGACTTCGGTGATTCCGGCAGGGGCGCATACGGCGGTGCTGGTGTGTGGCGGCAATATCGATGTAACACTGCTGAGCCGGATTATCGAGCGCGGCCTGGTGCAGGATGGCAGGATGATCCGCTTGCGGATCCATCTGCTGGACAAGCCAGGGGCACTGGCTGAGTTGACGCGGCTGATTGCGAATCATCGCGCGAACATTGTGGATACGCTGCACAACCGGGCTTACTACGGAGTGAACCTGGGGGATACGGTGATCGACATTACGATGGAGACGCGCGGGCGGGAGCAGGTGGCGGAGTTGCTGGCTGCGCTTACGGCTGAGGGGTATAAGCACTCGCGGGTGGTTTAGGGGGTGAGGTGGGTTGGGCGGGGCTTGTGCGGTTCGCTGCGCGAAGGCCCACTCATGCGATGAGGCTGCATGAATGGGGCACCCGGGTTTGTGGTGGGTCTGGTCCAGGTGGGTTTAGGTGCGGGTGAAGGTGGTTTGTTGTTTTTCGCGGTGGCGTTCGAGGGCTAGCTGGATGAGGCGGTCGATGAGTTGTTTGTAGGATAGGCCGGTGGCTTTCCAGAGCTTGGGGTACATGGAGATGCTGGTGAAGCCGGGCATGGTGTTGAGCTCGTTGAGGTAGATCGCTGGTTTTTTTCCTCTGGCGGTGGGTTCCATAAGGAAGTCGACGCGGGCGAGACCGGAGCAGTCGCAGGCGCGGAAGGCTTCGATGGCCATGGCGCGGATTTGTTTGGATTCGGCGATGGTGAGCTTGGCGGGGATGATGGGGATGGAGTCGTCGGAGTGGTACTTGGCGTCGTAGTCGTAGAACTCTGCGCCGGGGACGATCTCGCCGACGACGGAGGCTTCGGGGGAGTCGTTGCCGAGGACTGCAACTTCGAGTTCGCGAGGCTTGACGCCTGGGCCGCCTACGCCTTGCTCGATGACGAGCTTGCGATCGTAGCTGGCGGCGAGATCCATGGCGTCGGTTAGCTCGGAGCGCTCGTGGACCTTGCTGATGCCGACGGAGGATCCGGCGTTGGCGGGTTTGACGAAGAGCGGGTACTGCAGCGCGGCTTCGATCTGTTTGATGCAGCGGGCGGGGGTTGATTGCCACTGACTTCTGAGCAGGGCCAGGTGGGGGGTCTGGGGGAGGTTGGAGGCGGCGAAGAGCTTCTTCATGACGTCTTTGTCCATGCCAGCGGCGGAGCCGAGGACTCCGGAGCCTACGTAGGCGATGTCGGCGAGTTCGAAGAGGCCCTGGATGGTACCGTCTTCGCCGAAGGTTCCGTGGAGGACGGGGAAGACTACGTCGAGAGTCTGGGTCAAGCGCGAGGATTGCTGGACGAGGTCGGAGCTGGCGGATAGCTGGATGGGTGCCGTGCTTCCAGCGAGGAGCGACTGGGCTTCTTCGGGAGGGAGCCACTGGCCGGATTTGGTGATGCCGATGGGGACGACATCGTACTTGCGCTTGTCGATGGCCTTGAGGATGGAGGCGGCGGAGAGGAGGGAGACTTCGTGCTCGCCGGAGCGTCCGCCGAAGAGAATGCCGATGCGTAGTTTTTTCTTCATTGCTCTTATAGTGTCTGCCATCGAGCTGTGATTCGCGGGGCTGGGAGTGGAAAAAAACCACGGGGGTTATTGGGAGTGTATTGATCGCACACGACTGCGGCACTCACGGTAGTGCTGTGAGTGCCTTCGCTCAGGATGACACTTCATGCTGAGCTGGCGTTAGTCTCTTCGGCGGCCGCTCATGAGTTGGAGGACGGCGAGGAAGATGTTGATGGCGTCGAGGTAGATGGAGAGGGCGAGGGAGACGGCGGACTGGCCGTCGCCGCCAGCGCGGATGCGGGCGAAGTCGCCAACGGTGAGAAGGCTGAAGACGCCGAGGGTGAGCCAGGAGTAGGTATCCGGCGTGAGGAAGTGGAAGAACATGCTGGCAATGCCGGCGATCATGAGGATGAGCAGCGCGGCGAAACCGATGCCGGAGATGCGGCGGTAGTTGACGTTGAAGAGGTAGGAGATGCAGCCCATGACGGCCATGCCGGCTCCTGTGGTGGCTGCGGCGTTGAAGACAAGGGCGGAGCCGAAGGCCTGGATGTACCGGTGGATGAGGGGACCGATCTCCCAGCCCATGAAGTAGGTGAGGGTGAGGAAGAGTCCGAGCGCGAGGTAGGGGCTGGTACTGCGGCGGGCGGCGTTGATGGCGAAGACGAGGCCGATGACGGCGATGAAGCCGATGAAGGAGCCGCCTGCCGGGGCGGTGGCGACGCCGAACGCGGTGATGAAGAATCCCAGAGAGGTGATGGCGAGAACCTTGGACAGGAGCGAGGCGGTCTCTTCGCGGGGTGCGTCGATGATGGTGGAGTAGGGGTTGGCGCGGTACTCGTTCATTGCTTGCTCCGTTTGCTGGCTTTTAGGCCGGGTGGTGCGTGGTTCTCTGAATATCGGCTGCATGGTCAGGTTAACTTTAAAACGCGTTTTGATGTAGCGCACAACCTTATATATATGAGACGCATGGTGGGGTGGTTGGTCATGCTGGACGGATTGGGCGCAGGGCAGGATGCGGAGGTTGGGCCAGGCATGAGGGGGAAGCATATACTCGTTGGCACTGCTGCACGGCAGCGGTTGCGAGGTGGATTATGAAGATCAGTTCTGGGTTGACGGCGTTATTGGTGCTGGCGGCGGCTGCGTCGGGCGGGATGGCGATTGCGCAGGACAGCTCTTCTGGTTCGAAGGCAGGGCAGGATGCAGCTGTCCCGGTGGCTGCACCGCAGGTGGTGGGGCAACAGGCGGCGGGGGGTGGGACGCAGCCGGGCGACTCGCATGTGAGGATTGTGCGGTTGAGTGAGGTGCAGGGGAAGGTCGGACTGGATCGGAAGACGGGGCAGGGCTTAGAGGCGACGATGCGCAACATGCCGATTGTCGAGGGCGGGAGACTGGCAACAGGCGAAGGGGTTGCGGAGGTGGAGTTTGAGGATGACAGCACGCTGCGGCTGGCTCCGAATTCCATGGTGGAGTTTCCGCTGCTGGTGTTGCGGGGCTCAGGTGCCAAGGCCTCGACGGTGAAGTTGGTTAAGGGCACGATCTATGTGAATCTGGCGGGTACAAAGGGTAATGAGTTCAAGGTGCTGGTGGGTCAGGAGAGTGTGACGCTGGTGCCGTCAACGCATCTTCGGCTGGAGATAGAGGGCGCGAAGACTACGCTGGCGGTGATGGCAGGGGTTGCGGAGGTGGAGACGGCGTCAGGTACGACGGTGGTGGCGAAGAAGCAGACGTTGACGCTGGATCCGACGCAGCCGGAGCAGGTGAATTTGGCCAAGAAGGTGTCCGAGGGTCCGTATGACGCGTGGGACAAAGAGCAGAACGGCTATCACCAGCGGTATTCGAGGGGCAATGCGTTTACAGGGTCGCAGTACTCCTACGGGATCAGCGATCTGAACTATTACGGCAGCTTTGTGAACGTCGCGGGATGCGGGAGTATGTGGCAGCCATACATGGTAAGTGCGGCGTGGAATCCTTATGCGAATGGGGTGTGGGCGTGGTATCCGGGGGCAGGCTACTCGTGGGTGTCGCCGTATCCGTGGGGTTGGATGCCGTTTCACTCGGGATCGTGGGCGTTTTGTCCGGGGACGGGCTGGGGCTGGCAGCCGGGGAGTCAATGGGTTGGGTTGAATAATGTAGCGGCGAACCAGACGGTTGGCCCGCTGAAACTTCGGCCTCCGTTGCCGCCGGAAGTGGGGCGATCGACACTGGTGGTGTCGAGTCATGCTCCGCTTGCCGTCTCGAAGGTGAGCGGAGCGGGTAATTTTGAGTTTCGGAATAACTCTGCGGGGCTTGGGGTTCCGCGGGGTTCGATGGGCGACCTGGGAAAGATTTCGCACGGGGTAGAGCAGCATGGGTTTGTGAACAGGCCGGTCTATTCGGCGCCGGTGGGGGCTGGCGGTTCTGGACCAGCGATGAGCGCGGGGCCGGTTACGTTGCGGCCGGGAACTCCGGGCGGCGTTTCACGTGACGTAAATTCGGCGTCGCAACCGTCGGCGTCTCAGCCTTCGATGTCGAATATCTATTCCTCGGGGGGTGGTTCTTCTGGAGGGGGACCGCAGTCCTCGATGGGTGGCGGAGCAGCAGGGAGTCCTGGAGGGGGCGGAGCGCCGCATTCGGGCGGGGGAACACGCTCGAAGTAGAAGATTCGACGCGACTTGTGACGGCTTTCCGATGGATTTGGAAGGCCGTTTCCTTTTGCTCTTATTGTCTTTTGGTGGGCTGGATGTCACACAAAAGTGTCATAGGCATACCACCTGCGAGTTGTTTTCCTGTTACTTGTGATTCTCAAAGCGGGCAATATGCAAACCTCGCATGCAGAGGGCGCATCTCACTCTGTTGACCGTGAAGACTGATTTTTCTCCGGTCATGTGGGAAAAGTTTCAGCGAACTAAAGGGGCCTCGAATATATGAATATGAATTGGTTTGGTTTTACATCGACAAAGATGCGTCGTTTTCCGATGGTTGTTTCAGTGCTGGCGTTCGCACTGGTGCTGACCGGAGCGATTGTGGTGGGCTGCAGTAACGGCAACTCGTCTTCAATGACCGCTACGGGGATGGCGACGGCATCGGTGATGCTGAGTGATCCATCGACGTGTATGGCTCCTGATGGGCCTTACTCGCATGTCTATGTGACAGTAGCTGATGTGAGAGCGCACGTAAGCGCAAACGCGGGTGACAGCGATGCCGGGTGGGTTGATCTGACGCCGAGTTTGAATAGCGCTCCTGCCCAGATTGACCTGCTGGGGTTAGCGAATAATCATTGCTTTCTTGCGACTTTGGGTGATTCGTTGCAGCTGCAGCCGGGCACTTATCAGCAGATTCGGGTGATTTTGGCTCCGAATACGACTATGAATGTTGGCAAGAGCAATGCTTGCGCGAGTTCGGCGAACTGCGTGGTTCTGAGCGATGGCAGTGAATATCCGTTGCAGCTATCGAGTGAAGCGACGACAGGTATCAAGATTCCGTCGGGGCAGATTGCAAATGGCGGCTTCAGTATTGCCGCAGGCGAGACGAAAGATCTGGATATCGACTTCAATACCTGCGTCTCGATTGTGCAGGAGGGCAATGGCAAGTACCGTCTGAAGCCGGTGTTGCATGCTGGTGAGGTGAGCACGACTTCTACATCGATCAACGGGACTGTGGTCGATAGCGCGACAGGCAAGCAGATTACAGGAAAAGTGACTGTTGCTCTGGAGCAGAAGGATGCTACGGGCGTTGACCGCGTCTTTATGAGTACGTTGACCAGTGCGAACGGGGATTTTGTGTTCTGTCCGCTGCCGTCGGGGACGTATGACGTGGTGGTTGTGGGATTAAGCACGGCTGGCGTGGTGTACTCACCTACCGTCATTACAGGCGTTTCGACGGGATCGGCGATGAGTGTGGTGCAGTTGCACGCCCTGCCGGTGGTGTCAGTGGGTCCGTCTACGCTTCATGGCACTGTTACTTCGCAGAACAGCGCGAGTCCGGCGGCTGGAACTGTGGCTGATGTTCAAGTGAGCGTACTAGAAGCGGTGAGCAGTACATTGACGGTGACGGTGCCTCTGGTACCCAGCTACAGCCAGCCCAGCGTAACGGTTGCGCTTACAACTGCGAGCAGCAACTTGTGTCCGACGGGTACGGATTGCGTGAACTATAGCCTGATGGTGTCCGCGGGTCCGGCGTTTGTCGGAGCGTTTACTCCTGGTGGGACGACGGTGACGCAGAGCGCGCTTCCGGCGTCGTACATGGTGGATGGGATCGCCTTTGTGCCATCGTCGGGCGGGTTGTCGGATTGCTCAACGAGTGAGTTGAAATCAGCTGCGGTGACACCAGTTGCTTCAGTGACTGTTCCGATTGCGACGCTGGCGTTTACTGGATGCCAATAAACAGATGGTTGTGAGCGAATAGGAAAGGCCACCCTGTATGGGTGGCCTTTTCAGTTGAAGGAGCGCTACGGCTAGACGTTGAATTTGAAGAAGAGGATGTCGCCGTCTTTTACGACGTATTCCTTGCCTTCGGATTTGAGGAGGCCTTTTTCTTTTACGGCTTGTTCGCTGCCGTACTTGAAGAGGTCTTCGCAGTGGTAAGCGTCGGCTTTGATGAAGCCTTTTTCGAAGTCGGAGTGGATGACTCCGGCGGCACCGGGGGCCTTGGTTCCGCGGACGATGGTCCAGGCGCGGACTTCCTGTACGCCAGCGGTGAAGTAGGTGATGAGGTTGAGCAGGGAGTAGGCGGCGTGGATGAGGCGGTTGAGGCCGGGCTCTTCGAGGCCCATCTCCTTGAGAAACTCGTCGCGCTCTGCGGGTTCGAGCTGGGCGATCTCGGACTCCATTGAGCCGCAGATGCGGACGACCTGGGATTTTTCTTCGGCGGCCCGTTTTTCGACGGCGTCGACCCACTCGTTGTGGCCTGAGAGGCCGGACTCGTCGACGTTGGCGACGTAGAGCATGGGCTTGGCGGTGATGAGGTGGAGGTCGCGGGTGAAGGGCTTCTCTTCGTCGGTGAGCTCGACGGCGCGGGCAGGCTTACCGGCTTCGAGGGCGTCCTTGAGCTTGGTGAGAGCGGCGAACTCGGTTTTGACCTTGTGGTCGGCGGAGGTGGATTTGTTGAGCTTTTCGACCTTGGAGTAGCGCTTTTCGACGGTGTCGAGGTCGGCGAGGAGGAGCTCGGTGTTGATGATGTCGATGTCGTGGAGGGGATTGACGCCGCCTGCGACGTGGATGACTTCGGGGTCGGCGAAGCAACGGACGACGTGGATGATGGCGTCAGTGGAACGGATGTGGCCGAGGAACTGGTTGCCGAGACCTTCACCCTTGGAGGCGCCTTCGACGAGGCCGGCGATATCGATGAACTCCATGGTGGTGGGGACGATGGACTTGGGCTTGACGAAGGCGGTGATCTTGTCGAGGCGGACGTCTGGCACCGTGACGACGCCGGTGTTGGGGTCGATGGTGCAGAAGGGATAGTTGGCGGCCTGGGCCTTGGCTGAGGTGAGGGCGTTGAAGATGGTGCTTTTACCGACGTTGGGGAGACCAACGATTCCACAATTGAGAGGCATGTTTTGAATGAGTCCTTAGTTCTATTGAAACATGAGGGCGGGGTGGGGCGGGGATGAGTGAAATCGCACGCTTCGCGGGAGGCTGCGGAGCGTGGGCATCCCGGCTTTGTGGTGGGGAGAGGAAGGCGGTTCGCTGCGCGAATGCCCACTCATCGCGTGAAGCAAAGGCGCGATGAATGGGGCACCCGCACCCGGTTTGGGATGGCTAGGCGGCGGCTATGCGGCGGGTCAGGTCGTTTTGTTCGGCTTTGGATTCGGCGCCTATGGTGAAGGCGTCGAGGACTCCGGAGGCGAGGGCGAAGCGGATGGCTTCGGCGGGGCGGTCGCGGAGGTCTCCCTGGCCGAGGATCTTCATGCCGACGATGCCTTTGCCGGAGGCGCGCATTTGTTTGAGGACGCTGATAATGGTGTCGGGGTCGGCGTCCATGTGGGAGCCGATGGGGTTGAGGCGGACGAGATCGACTTCGACCCAGGGGGAGGCGGCGGCGGCGCGGAGGGCGGGCAGGGTGTGGCAGGAGACTCCGTGAGCGCGGATGATGCCTTTTTCCTTGGCCTCGGAGAGGACGTCCATGATGCCGCGGTAACGAGTGGTCCAATCGGCTTCGGTGACGCAGTGGATGAGGACGACGTCGATGTATTCGGTGCCGAGTTCTTTGCGGTAGCGGTCGAGATCGCGGCGGAGGCCGGCAGGGTCGCGGTTGTCGGACTTGGTGAGGACGGTGACCTTGTCGCGGGGAAGCTGCTTGATGGCGGCGGCGACGTAGGGGTGGCTGCCGTAGGAGTCGGCGGTATCGAAGAAGCGGAGGCCGTTGTTGTGGAAGCCGTCGAGCATGAGGGTGACGAAGGGGTCGGTGCCGAGACGGGTCTGGTTGGAGTGCTTGCCGCCGCCGATGGTTCCGGTGCCCATGGCGAGACGGCTGGTGCGGATGCCGGTCCTGCCGAGGACGACTTCATCGTGGGCGTTGAATTTTTGGGGGAGGGGTGGGGTATCGAGAGGGGCGGCCAGTGCGGCTTTGCTGGCGAGCAGGGCGGCGCCGATTCCGGTGACAGTACGACGCAGAAAATCTCTTCTCAGCATGGCGTACTCCTTTGGCAGATAGGATACGCCGTTGGATTGTGTGGATGTCCAGCGGCGAGCTACCGAATCCTGTGGGGATGAGGGGTTAGGGCTGGGCAGCGAAGACCAGGTTGAACGGGGTCTCGGTTGCTTTGCGGAAGTTGGTGAATCCGCCGCTGCGGACGACTGTTTCAATATTGGCTGGGCCGGCCTGCGCGCCTAGTCCGAGACCGACCTCCTGCGCGAGAGAACATGGGACGCAGATGGTGGCGGAGGCGGAGTAATAGATACGGCCTATGGGGTTGTGGTTCGATTCGGGGTTGTCGTGGGCGAAGGGTTCGACGATCATCCAGGTGCCGTTGGGAGCGAGGGACTGAAAGACGTGGTGGGCTGCGCCGACGGGGTCGCCCATGTCGTGGAGGCAGTCGAAGAAGGCGACGAGGTCGTAGTTCTGGCCGGGGAACTCCTTGGCTGAGGCGACTTCGAATGTGACGCGGTCGGAGAGGCCGGCGGCTTCAGCTTTGGCGCGGGCCTGCTCGATGGAGGGCGGATGGTAGTCGAAGCCGTAGAAGTGGGAGTTAGGGAAGGATTTGGCCATGAGGAGGGTGGAAGAGCCGTGTCCGCAGCCGATGTCTGCGACGCGGGCTCCGGCCTGGAGTTTAGCTTCGACGTCGCCGAGGGCGGGGATCCAGTTAGCGACGAGGTTGGCGAGGTAGGTGGGCCGGAAGAAGCGCTCAGTGCCCTCGAAGAGGCATTTTTCGTGTTCGTGCCAGCCCATGCCCTGACCGGTGCGGTAGATTTCGATGAGCTTGTCCAGGTCCTTCATGAGGGACTCGATGATGCGGTAGGCGCCGGGGAGGTGGATGGGGGTGTCGTCCACGCCGAGGGCGAGTGCCTGCTCGGGGGTCATGAAGTAGGTGCCGTTGGCGGCGTCGTATTGGACGAGTTGTCCGGCGGCGTTGGCGTTGAGCCACTCGCGGATGTAGCGCTCGGCGGTGGAGGTGCGGGCGGCGAGCTGGGCGGGGGTGACGGGTTCGCCGTCGGCCATGGCGCGGTAGAGGCCAAGCTTGTCGCCGATGAGGATGAGGGGAGCCTGGATGGCGGCACCCATGTCCTGCACGGCGCGGCCAAGGAAGGCATTCATATTGTCAGGGTCGATGGGGCGTGGGGCGGTGGGTGTGAGCGGTTGCGTAGCCATGTGAATCCCTCCTTGGAGGAACGACAGAGATGACGACAGGGGCCGATCTTGTGCTCTGGACTGAGGTCGAGGTAGCAGGCACGGCCGACGCTGGTGTCGTGCGGTGCTGCGTATGCACAGGGCCCTTTGATGGTGAGGAGAATATACGCCGGAGGGGTTTTGGGGGCAAGTGGGGATTTTGTTGGTTTGGTGCGGGTGCGGTTTGGCTTTAATTATGGGTGATTATGGACTGCTTCTTGTCTGGGACGTGCACCCCCCCACCCCCCGTCAAAGTGTGTCAAAGTCTTCGAACGATGTGGGTTAGGTCCAGACCATGGTCCAGACCTGGGGTCTGGACCTAAGGGTGAGACCGGGGGGCGAGGGTAAGGGGTGCGGCTGCGATGGGTGGTTTTGTGTCAAGTGTGCGGGGTTGTTACTGGGGCAGTTCGCGGATTTTGAGGTTTCGGAAGGAGACGGGGAAGCCGTGGTCCTGGAGGAGGATGTATCCGTCGTTGGCTTCGCCGAAGTTGGGGTAGACGTGGAACTTGCTGGCGGCGACGGTCTGGCGGAACTCGGGGGCGGAGCGGTTGTAGTCGACGACTTTGACGCCGTTGAGCCAGTGCTCGCCGTGGGTGCCGCGAATGACGATGCGGGCGGTGTTCCACTGACCTACGGGTTTGACTGGCTTATCTTTTGCGGCGGGGATCATGTCGTAGAGGGAGGCTACGGTGCGGTTGCCTTCGCGGCCTTTTTTGGCGTCGGGGTGGAGGGCGTCGTCGAGGACCTGGTACTCGAAGCCGATGGCTGAGCCGTGGCCGTCGTGGCTGGGGGCGTAGTTGGGGTCGACGAAGTACTTGATTCCGGAGTTGGCTCCGGGGGTGATGCGGAAGTCGACGGATAGCTCGAAGTTGGCGTACTTGCGGTTGGTGAGGATGTCGCCGGCGTTGCCGCCTTCTTCACCGCCCTGCTCGGTGACGGAGATGAGGCCGTCTTTGACCTCCCATCCGGTGGTGGGGAAGTCGGGGCCGTGGGTGCTGTGCCAGCCGGTGGTGGTTTTGCCGTCGAAGAGGAGGTGCCAGCCCTGGGCGGCTTCTTTTTTGGTGAGGGTGTTGGGGGCCTGGGTGAGGGCAGGGAGGGTGGTGAGGAGGATGGAGGCCAGGATGAGGTGGGGACGCATAGAGCGAAAGTATACGTCGGAGTTCGAACTATTGGATAGGGGATTCTTGTCTGGCCTGCGGGATCGGTGGGTTGGAGGAGAGCGGTTCGCTTCGCGAA
>JANXYX010000028.1 GCA_025408425.1 Granulicella sp. | reverse complement strand
ATCGGGATCTTCGCACCTGCGCTCGATATCCCGGCGCGCTTTGATGGGGTGCTGATTCTGCGATGCACCATAGAACACGTAGATAATGTTGGGCTTTGGCTAAACACCTATCCTTCAACGAATCCACTGGACCCACGATGGACTGCTGCCAGCAACAAGCATATTCGAATCGCCGAAAACTGGATCGCCGATACCGGACGGAACGCCATTATTGTGCGGCAAGCACTAGCCCCTGTAATCGAAGGGAATACGGTTACGCATGCCTCTTCTCGGCACCACGGAAATGCCATCTTCACCCGTTCGACCCGTGATGCAATCATCCGCCGCAATGAGGTCTCATTCACCGGCACGGAACCCAGCGGCGAGAATGCTGCGTTCGACGCGGACATCGATTCCATCCATACAGTCATTGAATACAACTGGAGCCACGACAATCAGGGCGGTCTCTTTAGCCTCTGCAATAACCCGAATGACGACACCAGCGTGACAGATGGTACGTCAGTTCGGTTCAATGTGAGCGAAAACGACGGTATACGAGCATTTGGATTCAGCGGCAGGGTTACGCACTCGATCGTCTATAACAACACAGTGTTGATTGGGCTGGGTCACAAAGAAGCTATCGTCGAGGCGCGCCCATACAGCAAAAGCAAGCCCCGCTTTGCCGACGACGCCAGCTTCTTTAATAATGTCATCATCATTCTTGGCGAGGCTTTCTACGACTTCGCCGAGGCATCGCACATGCAGTTAGATTCAAACTGCTTGGTTGGTAGCGTGAAGAACCCATATGTTGAAACGAACGCGGTGACCGTATCTAAGGACTCTCTTCCAAGGATCGTACCTGCGGATTCTTGGCAGGCGCTTTCTGCATATAAGAGGGTTGGCCAGGCCTGCGGTCCTTCCTCGCATCGCGAGCCAGAGACGGAAGGCAAAGATATTGCGGGTACAAGACTGAGTAGTCACTCATTTCGCGGAGCGCTACAACCGTGAGCTTCGACAGGATGTGCCCACACATTGCAACAACATCAACGACCGGCTTGGTTATGCTTGGCTAAACACTGAAGGCCGGTCCTAGTCGACCGGTCTTGCCTTTTGCCCTCCGAGAATCGAGCTGCGCTAGCACCTAATATGTTTCCGGAGCCATACCAACCGATCCTCTTCTCGACCTCCGGTACGGAGGATGCTTATCTGCTGAACGGGAGATATGTAGAGGGAGTGCCATAGGTTCGCACGTACTCCTGTTTGCACGTTCACTCGGCCACCGCTTCGGTGCAGGAGCTGCGCCCTTCGGCTCTGCGTTCAGAACTCGCGTACCGCGCCCTTCAGGTGTTGGACTCCTCCCCCCTCGCAGGCTCCGGGTCCCTTTCCAAAAACTTCTTCTCTTGGCAACGCGGCGATGCCGCGACTTGGGAGCAGCGCACCTTCGCGCCCTTTGGGATGTGTCCCGATTGACCGGGCAAAAAGGAGAAACACCATGCAGACCCAACAGACCATCACCTTCTTCGGAACCGTCAGCAACTCAGCCACCAGCCGCACTTCCAAGACCGGACGCAAGTACACCGCCTTCGGAGTCGCCATCGTCTCCGACCGCAACCTCCAGGCCTTCCACTACAACGTCGTTGCATTCGGTAAACAGGGCCACTTCGCCAAGCAGCTCCAGACACGCACTCGCATCAAGCTAGTTGTCCAGGCGCAGTCCCAGCCAGACAACATCGCCAGCATCCCACTCCTGACCGCAACCTTCGTGCGACCGGTTCGTCCGGTCGCCGTCGCACCCAATTAGAGGTGCAATGGGAGGAGCAAGCAGGTCAATATCATTCAAAGGTGGAATGATATTGACAACCCGAGCCGCTTACGCAGGATCGTGGGAATCGAACCAACGGAGGCGTTGGAACTCCTTTCCGATCAACGCGAGGGGCATTCCTGCATAATCGTCATCATGGCTGACACTTGGTTTACGTCCGACTTTCACCTTGGACACTTCAACATCATCCGATATTGCAATCGCCCGTTCGCAGACACTCGGGAGATGGATGAGGTGATTGTGGATCGACTGAATGCTCTTGTGAAGCCAAACGACACACTGTATTTCCTCGGAGACTTTTGTCTCGGCAAGCACGATAGCGTGGCGGCATACCGCAATCGGCTGGCTTGCCAGATCATCCATTTTGTCGACGGCAATCACGACAAGACTACGCGGCAACTTCAACATCTCTTCTCGTCGTGGAGTTCTTTGTCCGAGATTTCCATTGGCAAGCAGAAGATCGTTCTTTGCCATTACGCGATGAAGGTTTGGCCGAACCATTCACGCGGAGCTTGGCAGCTCTACGGTCATCACTCACATGGCAATCTGCCGGACGATCCGATCTCCCTTTCGATGGATGTTGGAGTGGATAGTCATGACTTTCGCCCCTGGCACTTCGACGAGATTCAGACGGTTATTAGGGGCAAGTCAGAGGCGAAAGCGGCCCACATAGAGAAGAGGAACGCCGCTTTGAAAAGTGCGGAGTCATCTGAAATTCGGGAGCTGATTTGATCGTGCGAGGGGCATTAGAGCGCTACATCGGAATCGACTACTCCGGCGCGGAGACACCCATCGCGAGTCTCAAAGGTTTGCGCGTTTATGTGGCGGACAGAGACACGCCGCCGGTCGAGGTGCAGCCTCCTGCCGGTGCGAAGAAGTATTGGACGCGGCGCGGAATTGCAGAGTGGTTGGCGGAAGTTCTGTCTGAAGATACACCGACGCTTGTCGGCATCGACCACGGCTTTTCGTTCCCTCTCCGCTACTTTACCGAGAACCGCGTTCCGCTAGATTGGCGATCTTCTCTGGAAGACTTCCAACACCATTGGCCGACGGACGATGACCATACTTATGTCGATTTTGTGCGTGATGGAGTCTGCGGAAATACGCCCGCACGATCCGGCAATTCGAGGTGGAGGCGTGTGACGGAAATCCGCGCTCGCGGTGCCAAATCAGTCTTCCATTTTGACGTACAAGGATCGGTGGCAAAATCGACCCATAGCGGTATTCCTTGGCTCCGGTATATCGATTTGAAAGCTGCCGGTCGCGTTCACTTCTGGCCGTTTGATGGGTGGACTTTTCAAGCAGAAAAATCCGTTGTGGCCGATATCTACCCGGCACTTTGGAGCCGTAGTTTCCCCAGGCAGAATCGTGACGGCCATCAGCACGACGCCTACTCTATCGCCGCATGGATGAGGCAGGCCGACAGCAATGGCTCGCTATCACGTTCGCCAATCCGCCTCTTGAAGAAGCAGATCGTAGAGATGCTGAGATCGAGGGATGGATACTCGGCGTCATGTGAGCATCAGCTAGACCACCAGTGCAGCGATGCTGGGCTTGCTTGGCGTCCATGTGGGATCGCATGGCAATCGTGACGGCTAGAACAGGGCAAGAGCGAAGAGCACGCTGCGATGCAGCGGGAGAAGGAATGACACGTCACCCCCAAATGGGAACTGTGGAAGAGCGCCCGGCGAGACTTCTGTTTACGCGGGTGAACGCCTTTAGAATCTGTCGTATTGCCGGTGGAGCGAATCGTCCCGCTGATTGTGCGGTTGCTTCAGAGCGCTCTATGTAAACGCAGAGCGCTCGTTGGCGTAAACAGATTGATTTCGCAGCGTTTGCGCACTTCAGCCAAAATCAGCCGATTGACGCAGGAAGCTGACTGGGAGCAAGCTATTGGTAAGGCGAGGTTTCCCCATGAGCCCTCTCGTCAACGATTCTCCGACGGCTTCCAGCGCTCCGGAAAGCGCGCAGGAGAAGCCTGGGTTTCGCACCAAAACCATCGCCACCAGGATCACGCCCGAGGAACTGCGTGAGGTCGAAGCCGCTGCCGAAAAGAGCGGCAAGACGCTCGCGGTGTGGCTGCGCGAGCTTGCCTTGAACGCTGCGCGGGAAAGACCTGCCGACCCGACGGAACTACTGCTCGCGGAGCTTTCCGCGCTTCGCTACATGCTCCTCAATCTGTTCCATGCGTCCGCCTCCGCCCAGACCGAAGGCAAGTATCTGCTCCCGGAATCGGTCGTCAAAATCCGCGACAAGGCTGAGGCTCGGAAGCTGGCCGATGCACGCAAACTGCTCACCGATTTCCTTGCTGGAGGGGATGGAACAGGAGGGCAGAAATGAGCGCTGGGCCGATGCGTTTTCCCAGCCGGGGACGGTGGCTTCTGTGGCTGATTTTGCTCTTCCTGTTGGGGCCGTTTCTGGTAGTTCTTCCGGCCTCGCTGTGGCTCGGCTGGACGATGAATCCCGTCCAGACTTTCTACCTTGGAACTTATGCCGCGTGTTCCACGTTGAGTAGCTATCCAGGAGCCGCGACCACCGTTCGCTACGCGGAGAAGACGGCTCCCGGGCGGAAGCCGGAGATCCTGCTACCGGAGGATGCGGTCAAGGGAGCGGGCCCGAAACAGCCTCTCGCGTTGAGCCAGAAGGCCGTCGCCGGGGGCTGGCGCGGTGTTGCTATCACGCCAACGCAGAAGGTCCGGGCGAACGAATTGCGGGAGTATCTGGCGGCCACCATCTACGACGGCGATAGCGTATGGATAATCTTCGTCCGGCCATTGCTCTACCTGACGGCGCTGGTGCTTTTCCTGTATCTGTTGTGGCTCCTGTTCAGCCATAAAATTCGCGTTAGCCAGAAGCAGGAGCTGCGTCATGGACGCCGCACCAAAGGCCCCGAGCTGCTCGCAGCATTGCGCGGCTGGGGCGACGGCGGCATCCGCTTACAGATGGAGCGTGAAGGATTACTTGGCAGGTTCCTGCCTGCTGCCAGCTTCGATATTCCTCGCCGGCTGGAGTCCAGCCATCTCCTGCTCATGGGAGACACAGGTTCGGGTAAAAGTTCGGCCATTCGGCAGTTGCTCCGGCAGGTCAAAGACCGGGGCGAGAGTGCCATCGTCTATGACCCGGCGATGGACTTTCTGGGCGAGTTTTACGATCCGAAGCGGGGCGACCTGATCCTGAATCCGCTTGACCAGCGGTGCCCTTACTGGGGATTGGGTGGCGAGATCGACCGGCCTGAGACAGCTACTACGATTGCTGCCGCCATGTTGCCGGACAAGGATTATGAGAAGGCGTTTTTCACCGATGCACCGCGTCGGGTGCTTGCTCATCTGCTACGGCGGAAGCCCCAGCCCAGAGACATCCTGCGGATGATGGCCGATCCCGAATGCATCGAAGCAGCGGTGAAAGGAACGCCGCTCGCCGCATTGCTCGATCCTGGCGCTCCGGCGCAGCGGGCGGGTGTCCTCTCAAGTCTGAACATGGTGGCCGACAGCCTGGAGTTGTTACCGGAGTGGGAACATACACGGAAAACTTTTGCGACCGCAGAGTGGTACACCGAGCGTAAGCGCTGGGTATTCTTGACCTCCTCTGCTGCCTACCGGCAGAAGGTGCTACCGCTGCATTCAGCATGGCTCGATCTCTTCATCCTGCGCATGATGGGGTATTGCGAAGACCAAGCGGCGAAGCCAGTCTGGTTCGTGCTTGATGAGTTGGCGAGTCTGAATAAACTCCCTCAACTTCATACCGCTGTGACTGAAAATCGGAAGTACGGCAATCCCGTGGTCATGGGCTTGCAGGGGCGCAGCCAGATGGAGAAGCGTTACGGCCAGGACGCCGAAGCGATGCTCTCCCAGCCCGCGACGAAAATCTTTCTCAAAACTTCGGAGCCGCGCGCGGCGAAGTGGATCTCCGAGGCCATCGGTGAGATCGAGGTCGAGCGATTGAAAGAGTCCCGCAGCATGGGCCTGCTCAGGTCGAAAAAGAGCTTTGCAATGGAAATCGCAACCAAGCCCCTCGTCATGGCTTCCGAGATCGCGGGCCTGCCACCGCTCACAGGCTTTATCAAGCTGGAGAATCATGTCGTTTCGGCAAAGTTCCGGCTGGCGAAGAAACAGAACAAGCAGCCGGAGTTCCTGGAACGAACGAGGGAACAGCCGTTGCCGCGCAAGGTCGAGACGGTGAAGACTTCGACGCCCGAGAAAACGCCCAAGATAAAGAAACCCGCGCAGGCTTCCTTGCCGCTGGAGGAAACGCCTGTCGTGAAGAAGGAGGGTTTCAGTTGGGATGAGAGCAAAGGCATTGAGTAGGCGGGGAGTTGAGTCCTTATGTTGACGCTGTCCAAGCCGCTGTCAGCGGGCCAGGTACGGACGTACCATGAGCGGGAGTTTGCCTCGGAGCGGCAAAACTACTGGAGCCGGAACCAGCAAGGTCATAGCGAGTGGCGTGGCGAGCTTGCCAAAGAGTGGGGCCTGTCCGGTGCGGTAGGCGATGAGCACTTTGCGCGACTGACCGAGGGACAGCATCCGTTTACCGAGACGCAACTTGTTCGCCATCAGGTTTCGCGAACCTATGAAGGCAAAAACGGCAAGGAAGTCACCAGCGTGGAACACCGCGCCGGATGGGACGCGACGTTCTCGGCTCCAAAATCAGTTTCCTTGACCGCACTTGTGGGTGGAGATGATCGCGTCCGGGAGGCGCACCGAAAGAGCGTGCGCGTGGCATTGGGTGAGTTGGAACGCTATACCCAGGCGCGGATTGGTAACGTTCACGCACCGGAGACAACGGGCAAGTTTGTAGCTGCGACCTTCGAGCACGACACAGCGCGGCCTGTTGAGGGGTACGCGGCACCGCAGCTCCATACTCATGCGGTCATCTTCAATGTCACCGAGCGCGACAATGGACAGACGCGCTCTGTGCAGTCGCACGAGCTGTACGCCTCGCAGCATTACGCCACGTCGATTTACCGTGCGGAGTTGGCTTCGCGGTTGCAGGGGCTAGGCTACGAGATTGAGTCAGGCAAGTACGGGCAGCCGGAGATCAAAGGCTATACGAAGGAGTACCTCGAAGCCTCCAGTCCGCGCCGCGAACAGATCAGAGACCATCTTCGGGCGCAGGGACTCGATGGAGCGGGAGCCGCTCAGGTTGCCGCGCATTTCACGCGTGACCGGAAGGAACTGCTGTCGCCGGAGGAAGTGTTACAGCAACATCGCGATCTGGCCGCGCAGTACGGCCATCAGGCCGATCATGTTGTTGCTCAGGCAAGAGAACATGGGCAGCGCCAGAGTCAGGAGCCGGACAAAGCCGCGCAGCGCGCTGTGACGTATGCCCGCGATCATCTCTTCGAGCGTTCCGCCGTCGAAGACCGTCGCACCATCCTCGAAAGCGCCCTTAAGCGCGGGTTGGGTGAAACGACCTATGCCCAGGTCCGGCAGGAGTTCGACCGGCGTTTCCAGGCAGGAGAGTTTCGTGCAGCACAAGCCTCTGTGCGTGGGCCGCAGATCACAACCGCCGCGATGCTGCGCATGGAACGCGAGACGGTCCAGCTTATGCAAGAGGGGAACAAGCGTGGGTTTGAAGACCCGATGCTGGTGGGTCCCGGTATACGCATTGCGACCGAAGATCGTCACCCGGAGTTGAATGCTGTCCAACGTGAGGCAGTCGATGCGGTTTTTCTCGTTCGCGAGAAGATCGTCGGATTGGATGGAATCGCAGGCGGAGGCAAAACGACGACTCTGGCCGTTGTGCGCGAAGGTGCGGAAGCTGACGGGTACAAGGTCGAGGGCTTTGCGCCCACATCGCGGGCAGCGCAAAAGTTGGGTGAAGCAGGGATCGAGACTTCGACCTTGCAGATGCACCTTGCACGCGGAGCGAAGCCCGATACGGGAGAGCGGCGACTGTATGTGCTGGACGAATCTTCGCTAGCTTCTACGAAACAGATGCACGAGTTTTTGACGCGCCTCCATCCGCATGATCGAGTGTTGTTGGTTGGCGATACACGCCAGCATGAATCCATCGAGGCAGGCCGCATCTTCGGACAGCTCCAGGACGCGGGTATGAAGACGGTCAAGATCGATGAGATCGTGCGTCAGAAAGACCCGGAGTTAAAGCAGGTAGTCGAGCAACTTGCACGCGGCCAAGTGGGAGAGGCCATCATGGGATTGGAACGACAGGGCCGGGTGCATGAAGTGAAAGATTCAGCCGAACGCTTTGCGGCGATTGCGAAGGAGTATGCGAAGTCGCCAGAGAACACACTGGCCGTCTCGCCGGACAACCGCTCTCGGATTGAGATCAATCAAGCCATTCGTGCTGAGTTGCAAGACAGAGGTGTTGTTAGCAAGGAAGAGCATCGGATGCAGGTGCTTGTGCCACGGCAAGACCTTACCGGCGCAGACCGCATGTGGGCAGCACGTTATGAGGTTGGCGATGTATTGCGGTATAGCCGCGCGTCCAAAGAGACGGGCATTGGTAAAGGTGAGTAT
>JANXYX010000027.1 GCA_025408425.1 Granulicella sp. | reverse complement strand
ATTGGAACGCATGACGAGGGGTGTCTATCGGATTGCACATTACCCGGCAGACCGTCTCGCTCAATACCGCGAGGCCGTGTTGTGGGCAAAGGCCAGCCAGGGGCCAGAGCACATCGCCCTTTCTCACGAGACGGCATTGCTACTCTACGGCGTCTCCGATGCAAACCCGTCGCGCATAAACCTTACTGTTCCCATCTCGGCAAGATTGCGTCGGAAGTGCCCTGAGTGGGTAGCGATCCATCGAGCCAATCTTTCTCCCCAGGACATCGGGGAACATGAGGGACTACCCGTAACAACGGTGAGCCGCAGCATCATGGATGTTCTCTTTGCGACGCACCGAACCGATGTTGCTCGGCAGTCCGTCAGCGAGGCCCTCCGCGAGGGGCTGCTCAACAATGCTGAGGCAAGCCTCCTTCGGAGATCCATCACCCGGACTTCATCTGCACCCTCTCCATCAACCAACAGAAGCCAGGTGAAGGTGCATGACGTCGCAGCCAGTTGAACGCCTCGAAAAGACACTAGCCCGGGTCGCCAAGGAACAGGGAGTCGCGCAGGAGCGCCTTCGCCGCTGGGTTTCGTTCCTAGCGCTTTGCGGCGTCCTTGAACGAGCGGTCAGCGAAGGTATCCTCGACAGCTACGATCTGAAAGGCGGTGTCGCCCTTGAACTCAGGTTTGCCGAGGGAGCACGAGCGACAAAGGACATCGACATCGGTGTGCCGCTCGAACGGACGAAGCGGCTACGGGCATTTCAGGATGCCGTCGCGCTGGGCTTCGATGACTTCACCTTTCTCTTGAAAGGGAAGCCCTTGAACATGGACAAGGTGGACGCGGTTCGACTGGAACTCGCCATCCGATATCGCACCCGTGCGTGGCAGACCATCGACGTTGACCTGGGACCATCTGGCCGGGGTGCGGTGGAACTTGTCGTGCCAACAATTCGAGGACTTGCCGCGATGGGATTGCGTGTCCCGTCACCCGTTCGGTGCCTCAACCTGAGTGAGCAAGTTGCTCAAAAGCTGCACGCCTGCACTGGGCCGTACTCGGCGGGCCGTGCCCGTGACGTTCTCGACATTCTATTGATCGACATGCTCGGCAAGTTGGACGCGAAGAAAGTTCGAGCGGCGGCGGAACAGGTGTTCGAGGAACGCGCTACCCATGCCTTTCCACCGACCGTTCAGATCGCAGCGGAGTGGAAGCCGGAGCTTGAAGTGGTGGCGAAGGAGCTTGGCTATTCGACGACTTCGGCCACCGAGATCGAGGCAAGGTTTCGTGCCTTCGTAGAGTCGCTCGCGAAAGCATAGGAGTTCGATTCCGTTCACGCTCGCTTCTTCCGGTTGCACAGGGGGAGACCAAAGAAGTCCGACGAAGCGCAGTAGACCGGGATACACATCCATAAATTGCGTTTGGGGAAGAACTTGGGGAAAGCTGTGGAAAAGACTGCATCCCATTTATTTTCATAAGAAGTGGTTCCCTGGGGGGCAACCACTCCTGTACCTAAGCTCGGCATCCGTCCGGGCTTCCAATGCCTGGTGGGCAACGGCCAGATCGAATCGACTTCGATGCCTTCGGCACCAAGCCGAAACTCTTAAACCAATACATGAAGATTGAAGCCCCAACCTTACTTTTGCAAAACGGTTGGCTTATCGTAATTCAGCGTTTCCACACCCACGGACAAGCGGTGACTAGGCATCTGCCAATCTAACGATCCTCCGCATGCCGTTTGTGCGCTATGCGGAGGAGAGACGCTAGAAGGAGATGCTGATCGCAATTGCAATGCCAGGATACCTGGGGTTGTAAAGGTAGTAGCCGTCCCCGTAATACTCCACGTAAACATCGTCGGTTTCGTACCAGTTCGGTGCCCAGTATTCCGGCCATGGATCGAGGCAGGTGAACCAATAGCCGCCGTACTGAAACCGCGGATACCCGCCAAAAACCATAAACGGTAAGCTGAAAATCCGGAATCTGTGACGTGGGCCATAGTAGCTATGGAAGTAGTTATCGGGAATCCGGTAGCCCTGGTAACCACCGCGCTGACCCCAGTTACGGTGATCAGACTGCCAGTTACGCGCCCGATGCTGCTGCCATGCCCCCGGCTGCATGCGTTGCTGCTCTGGTGTAGCCCTTTGCTGCCGCGCCTGAGGCTGCCCATGCTGCTGAGGCTGCGCATGCTGCTGCTGTTGTGGTTGCGCATGCTGCTGCTGTTGAGGCTGCGCATGCTGCTGCTGCTGAGGCTGCGCATGCTGCTGCTGCTGCTGAGGCTGCGCATGCTGCTGCTGCTGCTGAGGCTGCGCATGTTGATCTTGTTGGTCAGGTTGCGCGCATGCTGGAAAATGGCTCCCGATAACTAAGAACAGGAATAAGCTGGTGCTGATCAATTCAACTGGCTTCATATTGATACGCTCTTTCGGTGCTAAGCGTGGTTCTCAGCAGCCGGTTACTAGCCTAAGGTCGAAAAACCAATCCGGCTATTCAATATTGCGCACTCAGCAATATCTTCATCTTCTTCAGCTCGATCTAAGCCTAACCACAGGCCCGAACGCAGTCTGTGACTTGGGTCACGACTCTAGCCTGACCACATCGACAAGTCATCGCGTACTTCACCAATCACGTCACTAACAAAACTCAGCTTTCCTCCGCCAATATCCAATGCACCTCCACATACTCCGCCTCGTTTGCTCGGTATCCGGACCACCGCCCATTCGCGTAGCCCGCGCTCTACCCTTGGTCGGAAATCTCTTCCTTCGATTCGCATATACTCATCCCATCACTGGGTTGCAAATCTGAGGTATAGTTCGATGGATTTCACTGAAGCCCTCGTCGCCCAGCAGCAGGTCGCGCGCCTGCAGGCGTTGTTGGAAGCAAGCCGTCAAATTCACTCGACCATCGAGCTCGACGAGGTCCTCACCATCGCGCTCAAAATCCTCGTGCGCGAGCTTGAACTGACCGGTGCCTTCTTCTCCACCTTCAGCCACACCTTCGGCGACGTCCCCCCTCATCTCAAAGACCTCTTATGCGACGATTCCATCCCCAACGGTTCTGACCCCTGTGGTGAGTCCTGGCTGCGGTTCCCGCTGTGCGACAAGAACGGCGTCCGCTTCACTGATCTGGTTGCCATCTTTCCCACCAGCCGAATCCTCGATCTCGACGAGACCGACTTTCTAGAATCTCTCGCCATGCAGGCTGCCGTCGCCATCGAGAACGCTCGCTTCCACGAGCGCACCGTCCAATGGCAGCGTGTCGAAAGCGATCTCGCCGCTGCTCGTCTCGTCCAACTCAGCCTTGTCCCCCAGCAGATGCCACAGATCTCCAACTACGCCCTCGCCGCCCGCTCCAGGACTTGCTACGAGGTCGGCGGAGATTACCTCGATATCGTCTCTCTCCCCTCAGGAGACACCATCATCGTCGTCGGCGACGTTGCTGGAAAAGGCCTCGCCTCTGCCCTTGTCGGCATGTCCTTCCGCTCCGCCTTTCGCGCAATGGTCAACGCAAATCTACCTCTGCTCGACATCGCCACCCGCATGAATCGCCTCCACTACAGCGAGGGCTCGGAGGCCCGCCATCGCTACGTCACCGCGTTTCTCATCCGTCTCGATCCCAGCAACCACCTTATTGAAATCGTCAACGCTGGACACAACCCCGCCTTCCTCATCGACGGCGACGGCCCGCCCACAAAAATCGCCGCCTCCGGAACTCCCATCGGCCTGCTCCCGTTCTCCTCCTACAAGGCCGTCGAGTATCCGCTCACACCCGCAGCCAGACTTCTCGTCTACACTGACGGAATGACCGAAGTATTTCGCGGAGCAGATGAATTTGGGGAAGCGCGCCTCCTCGACTTCTTCGTCACCTCCCAGGATCCAACTCCTGACGCAACCCTCGATTCGCTCTGGAACACCCTGGAGGACTTTTCGCACGGTTACGATCAGTCCGACGATATGACCGCACTCGTCTTGTTTCGAAATCCCCTGTCCGAGAATCTTTAGCGGAGAACGCCATCGATGGACCAGATCGCCAGCAGTATTGAGCTCCGTCTCCCGTCGAGGCTTGGCTTTGAAAAAATCGCAATGAACACCGCAGCCAGCGTCGCTCGCATTATGGGCTTCCCATTGGATCGCATCGAAGACCTCAAGACCGCCATCGCAGAGGCTTGCATCAACGCCATGGAGCATGGCAACAAATTGGACGAGTCGTTGTGCGTCGGGGTCACTCTCTCCATGACGCCCGATACGCTGGAAGTAAGGGTCCTCGATACTGGCAAGGGACCCAAATTCCCCGTCGAGGTTCCAGACATCGACAAGAAGATGCATGAAGAGCAGCAACCCCGCGGCATGGGAATATTTCTCATCCAGTCCCTGGTCGACGAGGCCGAGTGGGTCAGCTCACCCTCCAATGGCAGCTATGCCCGCCTGCTCATCCGCCTTCCTCAAACTCAAAATTAGCCCCCACCCGAAAGGAATTGCCATGGCAGATAAAGGAACTCAAGTCAAAATGGAAGAGATCAAGTCTGGTGACGGTCTGCCAATCACCGTCCTCCGTTTTGCGGGCGACATCACTAGTACCTCGCAAGCCGCCGTCCTTGGCACCTATCAAGGCCTCCCAGACACTGCAAAGAAGATCCTCGTCGACTTCTCCAACGTCGAGTACCTCAACTCCAGTGGAATCGCGCTCGTCATTCAGATGATGATTGCAGCCAGCAAAAAAGGCCAATCCATCCAGACCTTCGGCCTTACGCCCCACTTTCAAAAGGTCTTCACCATGGTTGGAATGACCAAATACACCAAGCTTCACCCAGACGAGCAAGCCGCCTGCGCTGCCTTCACCGCATGATCCTCACCCAGCCATCCGCTATGTCGAGATAAGTTCCGGCTCGGCATCAATCGTGCGCGCCGCCGCTGCTGTCCGATGAATACTCAGCACCAGAATGTCATCTTCCTGACCAAAATTCTGTGCCTCCGTCGCCAGTTCCCCTGCCGAGATCTGCCGGCTCATCAACTCATGCACTCGTTGAAACCCGAACAACGCTCCATTCGCGTTCTGCGCCTCAGCAATCCCGTCTGTCATCAGCGTCAGCGTATCGCCCTCTTCCATCCGGAAGGTCAACACAGGGAAATCCATTCCTTCGATCACCCCCAGCGGCAGCGCCCCCTCCATCTCCATCTCCTTGCCATTCAAATACGGTGCAATATGCCCGGCATTTGCGAGAGTCACCGTTCCATCGGGATCGATCCGTAGCATCACGCCCGTTGCGCTCGCATGCTTCCGTTCGCACAACTGATCATTGACGCCCTGCAGAATCAGTTCTGGCGGTACTCCGTGCTGCACCTCCGTTCGAATCGCCCCCACAATCAGCGCCACCAGCATTCCCGCCTGCACGCCCTTGCCCGTCACGTCTCCCACCACAATCGAGACGCTCCCATCGGGGGCACAAGGAATTATCTGGAAGAAGTCCCCACCCACCTCGCGAGCCGGCCGATACTCACTTTGTATCTGTAGCCCAGCCACCTCTGGCAGGGTATCCGGAATCAGTACCTGCTGCACATTCCGTGCCTGTTCAATCTCCAGCTTCCACTGTTCTTTCTTTCGCTGCGAGTGCAGAAACCGCCGCGACAGCATCAGCGTAACCAACAGCAGCGACAGAATGGTAGAAACCGTGCCTAGTTGGATGCTGAAATCCCAAACCGTGTACATCGTCGGAACATGGATCAGACGCAGTTCACGCTGATAATTCGCGATCGCGGCCAGCAGCACTGCCGGCAGCGCCATCCAGCCCTCCGCCTTCTCTTTCCGAATACCGCGGTAGGTCACAACCAATAGCAAGCCTGCGAGCCCCAGCTTTACCGCCAGCAGCAAGGGTTCTATAAAGGCTCCCGCCTCCAGCGGCACCACCTGTCCATGCAGCGGAGGACGCAGCATGGCGGTCCCTGCACTCAGCAGCAGCACCATTCCCCAAACGAGACGATGCAGCCGTGACATCCGATCCAGCCGGAACCAGTATCCCCAGAAGATCACCCACAGCCCGATGCGCATCGGGGTCAGGATCACATCCTGTAGGATCACCGCTGACGTCTGACCGATTGAAGTAGTGAAGTTGACCAGCAGCACCAACGTGTTGCCCAACAGTGTCGCCAGCGAAACGAACCCCAGCCAGCGATAGGAGTCCTCGGTGCTATCGAGCCAAAACAAACTCGTTGCCACTGCGAGGGCCAGCAGCAGGATGAGCATCTCCAGAAAACCGCTTCCCACTCCATGTGCCGTGTCATCCCAATCCAGTTGCACCTGGCTCGCAATCACGGAAGCATTGCCTAGCACCGGAGGTCCGTGCATCCCCCCGGCATCTGGACTATTGAAGATGGTGGCGCTATCCATCCACAGCCGTATCGCTACCGTGATCACCCCGCTGCGAACCTTGGACGGTAGACGAAATCCACGGGGAAGGGTGCTATACGCAGTCACCTTATGGTCAGTGAAATCGCCCAGCTCCCCAATCAGCTCGCCATTGACGTAAACCTGATATGCATCGTCCACGCTGTCCGGCATCTTCAGCGCCAGCCGCCCCCCAGACCCCTTCACCTCCACCCGCAACCGATACCACGCATATCCGGAGTATCCCGGGTATCCCTGAGTTGTCCATCCTGGAATGAACCCGCTAGTCCCCAAAGTCGCATCAGCCGACCCATTCGGCGGTGTCAGGCTCATCGAGCCCCAGCTCGAATCGTCGAAAGTAGGCTGCGCCCACCTCAAATCATCGCCCGTATGAAACTTCCACGGACCGAACAGCTCCGCTGCCGAATCGCCCAGCGTAACCTGCTCTACCGCGTTGGCGCCATCGCGGATCGCAGTGGGAACGGTCGTCTGCGCTGTGACGCTCCCAACCAACGCCATCAATAGCAGTACCAGCCGTAAGCGGTGTATAGGGCTAATTCTAAAACTCTTCATGGAGTGCCAAGATACTACACGAAACCATCCTTCGAACGAATGCCGACGTTCCACGGACGGGTCGTAATCCACTTCACTTCACTCCCCAACGATTCAACCGCTGAGAGGTCTCCTTGATTGCAGATCCATCATCCCATTGCAACAAAGGAGAGAGACCCTGCCCTATGGCACGGCGGCCTCCCTCCTTCATCTGATCCAATAACCTGAGTGTCTTTAGAGAAGGGTCTTGCGACGTATCACCGCCGGGAGCGAACGCCGCCGCCCAGCCGCCATCAACAGCCCAAACATCATCACACCGCTGGACATTAGCAGCAGAGTGTTCGGTTCAGGCACAACCGTCGCAAGCCCTATGCCAAACGCGTCTGGTGCCGGTCCATCCTCCGTAACGAAGAACGTGTCACCTACGTTGATAATTCCATTCGTGAAGCTCAACAGGTAAGTCGAACCGTCGGGAGTTAGGGAGCAACTCGCCGTCGAGAAAATGCTGTACGACAGTCCCGGATTACCGCACGTAGGCTGACCGCCCAGCCCAGGGTTATTGGCGAAGATGAACAAGAGGTTTGACCAGGCCTGACCAGTATCGTTCACGCCCGCAAAACAGCCGCTCGCTGTCAGCCCGCCAGGTAACTCCCCAGCCCCACATGGACTGAAACTAATCGTAAACGGCAACGTGTGAATAACCACAGCCGATGCATAGGTAGGTGGATCGAGGACGTTCATCTTGAAATCAATGGCCGAGGCGTTCGCCATCCCAGAAAAACCGCAGAAAACTGCAATAGCAAAAATAACGCGAAAGAGCTTCATGTATGCACTCCGGACAATTGAGTTTTTAGAATCGAGAAATGATTAGAAACAGGATTTGCAACAAATCAGGGAGGCCCAAAATCGATTGTGTGAATTGATAATTCCAGTGCAGTTTGAGTTCCGAACTGCAGGCAAATAAAATCAACAACTTAGATCGTCATCAAAATGATGAATACGCAAAGTCATGCACTTAAATGAGAGCATAAACTTCTCTTTAGAAATCTACTGACAAGCTTGCAGAGCTTATTCTTGTTACAAATTCCGTAATCGACTGGCTGCGATTCAGCTAGCCTCGGCCGCTTCAACGGAAGGAAACAGCTTCAGAACCTGATCAACCTTCGTCATCTCCAACAGCGACATAATCCGTTGATTGACGCCCGCCAACAGAAACTTGCGGTTGCCATCGTCAGCCGCGACGAACGCATTCATCAGCACACCCAGCCCAGCCGAGTCCATGTAGTTCACGTCAGTCATATCAACAATCAGACAGGCCGGCTTCATTGCTCTTAAATCGTTCTGGAGAGTAAACATGTTACCCAGCGTCAGGGGACCAACGAGTTTCAAAATAACAGTCCCCTCCTTGGTGCCAGCGGAAGAGGTATAAGTCAAAGCCTTGTCGTTCATATCCGGAAGTATAGAGGTCGGATTGTTACGCGACAATGAATAAACATTTCAACTTCAATAAACACTAGCCATCGGCCGCCTGGCCGCACCAAAAACCTCGGCATCACGCAGAAAATCGAAGTTCCCCGCAGCATGCAGCCTCACACCCGTAAGCCGCCGCGTATGCACCACCTCATTGTTCGGATACCACATTGGAATTCCTGGCAGTTCCTCCGCCAATATTTGCTGCACCTCCACATACTCCGCCCGCCGCTTGCTCTGGTCCATCTCGCCCGCTGCTGCCGCAATCAAAGCATCTACCCGCGCATTCGAGTAGCGCCCCCTATTCCCACCCTTCGGCGGAAAACTCTCAGTCGCATACGCATACCGAAAGATATCTGCGTCTTCATTGCTCCCAATCCAGCGCAGCACATATATCTGAAACGCTCCATGCGTCACATCCGCATAAAACGTCCCAAACTCCGCCGACCGTATCTGTAGATCGATTCCCGCTGCCCGCAGTTGCTGCTGCAACACCGCTGCCATCAGCCGCGTCGTCTCATCGGTCGATGTCTTCAGCGTAACCCGCAGCCGCACCCCATCCTTCCCGGCAGGGAAGCCCGCAGCCTCCAGCAAGGCTTTCGCTCTCTCGACATCATGCGGATACCCCGCCAACTCCGCCGAAGCCGCCGCCGCCCAATGTCCCACCGGCAGCAGCGTACCTGCCAGCCTCGCCTGCCCCCGCCAGATCGCATCCACAATCGCCTGCCGATCCATCGCGCAAGCCACCGCCTGCCGCACCCGCTTGTCCTTCAGCACCGGGTCCGTCACGTTGAAGTTCATGTACACCACCGCCGACCCCGGCCCACTCTCCGTCACCAACCCCGGCGAATCCCGCAGCGCATGCACCATGTCCAGCGTGATCACATTGCTCTCCACATCCGCCGAACCCTTCTTCAACTCCAACGCTGTCGTAATCGCATCCGGAACCACTGCAAACCGCACTCTCTCAATCTTCGCAGCCCCCGCCCAGTACGCCGGATTCCGCTCCAGAACTACCTCCTTGTCCTGCACCGCGCTCACAAACCGAAACGGCCCCGACCCCACCGGATGCAGCCCAAAATCCGCTCCCGAACCCTTTGGCACCACCCCAAACAACCCATCACTCATGTTGAACAGCAGCGCCTCATCCGCGCGCTTCATCCGCACTACCACCGTCAATCGATCCCGCACCTCCACCCCGGACACATTCGCAAACGCCCCACCCTTCGCCGTAATCAAACTCCCGTCCATCATGCTCCGGATCGTCCAAGCCACATCCTCCGCTCCCAGCGGCCTCCCATCCTGGAACCGCACTCCATCCCGCAGATGAAAAACCCAGGTCAGCGCATCCGGCTGCTCCCAACTCGTAGCCAGCCACGGCTGCAAATTGAAGCGTTCATCCTTCTTCACCAGCGCATCAAAAATCAGCCCACCCACCCGCTCACTCTGCGCATCCGTCCCCACCCGCAAATCAAGATTGTTCGGACTACTCTCAATCACCATCACCACCGTCCGCACGTCCTCCCGCGCCCCCCGGCACCCCACCATCCCCACACAAACCACTACCAGCATCAACCCCAATATCCGGGTGCCCCATCTTCGGCGCAGCTTCATCGCGCCTAACGTGGGCATTCGCGAAGCGAACCGTTCTCCTTTCCCAGTCGAGATATTCACGCCAACGTCACCTTCCCCAAAACCACCTCTCTCCCCGCCCCCGTAGCCGCCGGAACATTCCCCACCATCCCATTCCAGGTCAGCCACCCCAGCAGCGCAAACGCCACCGCCTCCTTCGCCTGCGCCTCCACCCCCAGCTCGCCCATCTCCCGAACCCGCACCCCCAACGGCTCCAGCCCCCCCCGCAACATCCCCATCAGCGCACCATTCTTCGCTCCACCCCCCGCCACGACAAACTCCGTCTTCGCCATCGGAGCCGCCGCACTCAAATGCGCCCACACAAACCTCCGGTAAGCATCCACCACTGACGCCGCCGTCAACCCCGTAGCCGTAGCCACCACATCCGCATCACTCGCCCCCGCTTTCCGGCAAGCCTCAATAAACCTCTCAGCAAACTCAGCCCCAAACTCCTCCCGCCCACAACTCTTCGGCGGCAGGGCAGAGAAGTACCCTCCCTCTAAAACCCGCGCCACCACAGCAGAAATCACCCGCCCGCGCCTAGCCACCGCACCCCCACGATCAAACGCCTTCCCGAACAGCCGCTGCATGCAAGCATCGATCACCATATTCCCCGGCCCCGTGTCGAACGCCATCACTTCGTCCACGCCCGCCCCCGCCGAAATCGCCGTCAAATTCCCAATCCCCCCCAGATTCTGCAGCACCCGATTCACCTTCTCCGACCGAAACATCACATAGTCCAGCATCGGCACCAGCGGAGCACCCTGGCCCCCCGCCGCCAAATCCGCCGGCCTAAAATCACTCACCACCGGAACCCGCAGCCTCTCCGCAATCAAACTAGCCTCACCCATCTGCCACGTAGACCGCACAGCCCCACCCAAAACCTTCACCGCCCTCGCCTCATGAAACACCGTCTGCCCATGACACCCAACCAACCCAATCTTCACCCCCAACTTCTCTTGAGCTTTCTCCACGCAATCCGCATAGATCTCCCCCAGCCGCCAGTTCAACCGGCTCATCTTCGCCGGCGTCACCGCACCACCCTCCATCACCCGCAACACCGCCGTCCGCACCGCCTTCGAATACCCAAACCCCACATGCCCCAGCACCTTCACCCTTGGCACGCCCCCCACCTTCAGCGCAGGCGAAATCCGGCACACCGCCACATCCACCCCATCCGCCGAGGTCCCACTCATCACTCCCGCTACCACCATCGTCTTTGCCTTAGCCTGTTCCATACAACCCGCCAATCGTCGCCGCATAATGCCCGAACTTGTCATCCTTCGCGAAGCGGAGGACCTGCTTTTGTTCTCGAACTAACCCTTCATCTCCCGCTGCAACTCCGCCAGCAGATTCAGCGCCTCCCGCGGAGTCAACCCATCCAGATCCAGTTCCCCAATCCGATCCACAATCCGTTGCGACAGCGGTGTAAACATCGTCATCTGTAACTGCGGCGCAGTAGCAGATGCAGCCTCCCGCACCTGCTGCGTCTCCGCCCGCTCATGCACCTTCAGCACCTCGCGCGCCCGAGCAATCACCGCCGCAGGCAGTCCCGCCAGCTTTGCCACTTCAATTCCATAGCTCTTGCTCGCCGGTCCCGCCTCCACCGTATGCAGAAACACAATACCCCCCGCCGTCTCCTTCACCGTCACTCGCAGATTCATCAACCGCGGCAGCCTCTCTGCCAGCAGTGTCAGCTCGTGATAATGCGTAGCAAACAGCGTCCGCGCTCCGATCCGGTCATGCAGATGCTCCACCGTAGCCCACGCCAGCGAAAGCCCATCGTATGTAGCAGTTCCGCGTCCCATCTCATCCAGCAGTACAAGGCTCCGATTCGTCGCCGTATTCAAAATCGCTGCCGTCTCTGTCATCTCTACCATGAAGGTCGACCGCCCCCGCGCCACATTGTCGCTCGCCCCAATCCGCGTAAACACTCGGTCCACCAGCCCTAGCCGCATCCGTTCCGCTGGCACAAAACAACCGCACTGCGCCATCACCACCAGCAGCGCCGTCTGCCGCAGATACGTGCTCTTACCGCCCATATTCGGTCCCGTAATCAACAGCACCGCTGGCCCCGCATCGGCCTCCAGATACACGTTGTTCGGTACAAACCGTCCGCCGCCGCTCTCCTCCAGCCGCCGCTCCACCACCGGATGCCGTGCAGCCACAAACTCCAGCGCTCCACTCTGTTCGACGCTCGGTCTCACCCATCCTCGCAGCGCCGCCAGATGAGCGAAGTTCGCCAGCAGATCAATCTCCGCCACCCGCCGCGCCGTCTCTCGCATCCGCCCCGCCGCCGCCAGCAACTCCCGCCGCAACTCAGCAAAGATCCGTCGCTCGATCTCGCCACTCCGCTCCTGTGCCGTCAGAATCTTCGTCTCGTACTCCTTCAACTCCGGAGTCGTAAACCGCTCTGCATTCACCAGCGTCTGCTTCCGTTCATAGTCCGCAGGAACCGCCTTCGCATTCGCCTTCGTCACTTCCAGGTAGTACCCAAACACGTTGTTGAACCGAACCTTCAGCGATCCAATCCCAGTCCGCGCTCGCTCCCGCTCCTCGATCGCCACCAGCGCCTGTCGCCCACTCCGGCTCAACTCCCGCAACTCATCCAGCTCCGCATCCACTCCTGCTCGAATCGTCCCGCCATCCCCCAACGAAACAGGAGCATCCTCAGCAATCGTCCGCATCACCAGCCCATGCAGATCCTCCATCGCATCGAACCCACCCGCCATCCTCGACGAGGAATTTGGGTGCCCCATCTTCGCAACGGCTTCATCGTCGCTAAGGTGGGCATCGTGCAAAGCACGACCGCTCTCTATGCCTGCTGCACACAACTCCCGCCACCGTCTCGCCTCAAACTTCCGCACCGCAGCCACCAGCCCCGGCAGACAACCCAGCGTCGCCGCCAGCGCCATCACCTCACGCGGCCCAGCCGAATCCAGAGCCACCCGCCCGAGCAACCGCTCCAGATCCAGCACCCCATCCATCGCCCGCCGCAGCTCCTCCCGCCGACGGAGATCGCCCGCTGCCTCGCCCACCGCACCCAGCCGAGCCTCAATCTCCTCCAGCGAATTCGAAGGCCGCAATAGCGTAGCCCGCAACAACCGCTTGCCCATCGGCGTGCAGCACGCATCCAGCGTATGAAACAACGTCGTATGCATTGACTCGCCAGAAAACAGCGGCTCCACCAGTTCCAGATTCCTTACACTCACCGCATCCAGTTCCAGACAAGTCGAGCGCTCGTAATACCGCACCCCGTCCACATGCTCTACCGCACCCTGCTTCGTCTTCTGGATGTAGTGCAGCAGAGCCCCCGCCGCCACCGCCGCCGCCTCATGCCCACCCAGCCCCATCCCATCCAGCGAGTGCACCCGAAAATGATTCCGCAGCAACGGCACCGCATACTCTGCCGTAAACACCCACTCATCCAGCGCAGTCTTAGTCCGAATCACATCCAGCCCACCACTGGCTTCGTTATCTCCGCCAACTAAATTGTCATCCTTCGCGGAGCGGAGGACCTGCTTTTCATCTCCTCGCCCCAAAGCCTCGGGTGCCCCATCCTTCGCAGCTTTATCGCGAAGGGTGGGAAGTAGTCCGCTAGCCCCGCCAACACCCAGTCCCCCCAGCAAACCCACCCCATACAGCAACTCCACCGGCCTCACCCGCCCAATCTCATCCACCACCGCAGCCCAACCGCCCGGCCCCGCAAACTCCGTTGCCCGAAACTCCCCCGTAGACAAGTCCAGCAATGCCAACCCCGCACAAGCCGCCGCGCCCGACCCCAGCACCACCACACTCGCCAGATAATTGCTCTGCTCCGCCCCCAGCGCGGGATCCACCGCCGTCCCCGGCGTCAGCACCCGAGTCACCTCGCGCCGAACAATCGTCTTCGTCTGCTTCGGGTCCTCCATCTGCTCACACAGAGCGATCCGGTACCCCTTCCGCAGCAAACGCTGCAGATAAACCTCCGCTGCATGGTACGGAACCCCGCACATCGGCTGCTTCTTCTCTTTATCCCGAGCCGTCAGAGTCAGTTGCAACTCCCGCGCCGCCGTAATTGCATCCTCGTAAAACAGCTCGTAGAAGTCCCCGATCCGGCAAAACATCAGACAATCCGGATACTGCTCCTTCGCAGCAAAATACTGCCGCATCACCGGAGTCAACGCACTGGCATCGCTTGTAGTTTCTATCGCCACAGAGTGCCCAGAATACCGCACTCAGCCAATCTCATTCTCCCAACCACAAATTCGGGTGCCCCATCTTCGCGACGGCTTCATCCTCGCTAAGGTGGGCATTCGCGCATTGCGCGAACCGCTCTTCTGTCCGCCACAACCATGATTGCAACGACATATCCCGACCTCCCCATCCGCACGATATACTTAGACGTTGCGGCCCCTAAGCCACAATCACCACCCTATGTCCCTTACCTGGCTCAGAGTCGCAGTCCTCCTCTACGGCATCGCCGCGCTCGCGGTCTTGCCCGCGGCCCTCTACGACCGGCCCCGCTGGCGTCACCTCGCCATCCCCGCCACCATCGCTGCGCTCCTCTTCCACTTCGTCGCCCTCGCGGAGATGCTCAACGCCGCCCACCACACCCTGCCGGTCGACTCCCACGAGACGCAGTCCCTCCTCGCGCTCCTCCTCGTCGCCACCTTCCTCACCGTCTACGCCCGCTATCGCACCCTCGCTTTAGGAATATTCGTTCTTCCCATCGCCGTTCTCCTCACCCTCGTTCCTGCCTTCCGCCCCGGTCAGGAGACCATTCTTCTCGCCCACTCCGGCTGGATCTTCCTCCACATCGTCCTCCTCCTCGCTGCTTACGCGGCACTCTTTCTCTCGCTCATGGCCAGTCTCCTCTACTTCTTTCAGGAGCGTCGTCTCAAAGCCAAGCAGCCAGCCTTCCGCTCCCTCCCGCCCCTCGAAACCACTGACCAGATCGCCCTCAAGACCCTCCTCTTCGGCCTACCCTGCATGACCGCCGGCCTCCTCATCGGCTCCGCACTCGCCGAGCAGACCATCGGCCCCTCGTACTTCCTCGATCCCAAGATCCTGCTCGCCTTTGCCATGTGGCTCGCCTACGTCGGCATGATCTTCATCCGCCGCCACTCCGGCCTGCGTGGACGCCGCGCCGTCTACCTCTCCAGTTTCGTCTTTCTGGTCATCCTCGCCGTCTGGGCCGCAAACCAGTTCTCCTCCGTCCACAGGTTCACCACGCCATGAGTGAATCCTCCAACAAGACCGCCAGTTCCACCCAGAGACTGGTTCTTCTCGGCATCAATCACAACACCGCGCCCATTGACGTCCGCGAGCGCCTTGCCATCCCCGCAGGCCGCCTTGCCGACGCCACTCGCACCCTCGTCCACCAGCCCGGTATCCGCGAAGGCCTCATCCTCTCCACCTGCAACCGCGTCGAACTCCTCACCCTCCAGGATGACGCAGCCACCCCCGATGGTGCCTCACCCGATCTCCCCCGCTTCCTCCACGAGTACTTCTCACTCTCCCCCGCCAGCCTCCAGCCACACTTCTACGAGTTCCACGACCGCGAAGCCGTCCGCCATCTCTTCCGCGTCGCCTCCTCCCTTGACTCCATGGTCGTCGGCGAGCCCCAGATCCTCGGTCAGGTCAAGGACGCCTACACCGTCGCTCGCGAAGTCGGCGCCGTCTCCACCGCCCTCGAATCCCTCCTCCAGCGCACCTTCACCGTGGCGAAGAGAATCCGCACAGAGACCCAGATAGGCTCCAGTTCGGTCTCCATCGCCTCTGTAGCCGTCGACCTCGCCCGCAAAATCTTCGGCACCCTCCAGGGCAAGACCGTCCTTATCGTCGGAGCGGGAAAAATGTCCGAGCTCGCCGCCCGCCACCTCATCCAGCAGGGTGCCTCGACCATCCTCGTCGCCAACCGCACGGAGTCCCGCGCACGGCTGATGGCCGGCCAGTTCGAAACCCCCGGCTGCCACACCGCCGTCATCCCCTTCGAAGCCCTCTACGAGCAGGCAGACCGCGCCGACATCGTCATCACCAGCACCGGATCACCGCAAAAGATCTTCACCCGCTCCCACGGCCAGCAGTTCCTGCATCGCCGCCGCAGCCGACCCATGTTCTTCATCGACATCGCCGTCCCCCGTGATGTCGACCCCAGCATGAACCAGGTCGAAGGCTGCTTCGTCTACGACATCGACGACCTCCAGCAGGTCGCCGCCGCCAACCTCGCCGACCGCAGCCGCGAAGCCGCCGCTGCCGAGTCCATCGTCAGCAGGGAAGTCGACAAATACCAGCAGCGCCTCCAGTCCCGCGACGCCGTCCCTGCCATCCTCGCCCTCCAGCAAAACGCTGAAGCCATCCGCGAGGCCGAACTAGCCCGAGCCGCCAAACGCCTCGCCAACCTCACTCCAGACCAGCAGGCCGCCGTCGAAGCCCTCACCCGCTCCCTCACCGCCAAGCTCCTCCACCCCCAACTCACCGCCCTCCGCCGCAACACCGAATCCAACGACAAAGATTAGAGAATCCGCCGGCTGTCCCAGCTTCGTGCCACCCTTCTCACACTTCCCACCTCTCAAATCCCGGTACCGCACATCCTCGGAGGGCAGATTACACTCCTAGCATGAGCACCTCGACCATCGACATCGCCTCCCCCGTCGCCACCCTCGACAACTCCAATCCCTTCTTCGCCCCCAGCACCCTCCCATTCCAGGCCCCACCCTTCGACAAGATCGAAGACGCCCACTATCTCCCCGCCATCGAAGCCGGAATGGCCCAGCAGCGCGCCGAAGTCGATTCCATCGCCGACAACCTCGCTCCCGCCACCTTCGACAACACCCTCGTCGCCATGGAGAAATCCGGTCGCCTCCTCGCCCGTGTCATGACCGCCTTCAGCGCCGTCACCGGAGCCAACACTAACCCCACCCTCCAGGACATTAAGACGCAGGTTGCCCCCCGCCTCGCCGCCCACAGCGACGCCATCTATCTCAACGCCAACCTCTTCCAGCGCGTAGCCACCCTCTACAACCAGCGCCACTCCCTCAACCTCGACCCCGAATCCCTCCGCCTCCTCGAAACCTCCTACGACGGCTTCGTCCACGCCGGCTCCAACCTCTCCGAAGCCGACAAAACCCGCCTCAAGCAGCTCAACGAAGAAGCCTCCACCCTCTCCACCGCATTCCTCAACAAACTCCTCGCCGCCGCTAAAGAAACCCTGTTCGTCACGCAAGACCCCGCTGCGCTCGATGGCCTCAGCGAATCGCAACTCGCCGCCGCAGCCGAACTAGCCAAGTCCCGTAACCTCGAAGGCTGGGCGCTCACACTCCTCAACACCACCCAGCAGCCCGTCTTCGACACCCTCGCCAACCGCGAAACCCGCAAGGCCATCCTCGACCTCTCCTGGACCAGAACCCAGAACGGTGGACCAAACGACACCACCGAAGTGATCGCCCGCCTCGCCCAGCTCCGTGCCCAGCGCGCCACTCTTCTCGGCTTCCCAACCTTCGCCGCCTGGAAGCTCCACGACCAGATGGCCAAAACCCCCGAAGCCGCTCAGCAATTCCTGACCAACCTCGTCACGAAAGCCACCGCACTCATCGCCGAAGAAGCCAAAGACCTGCAAACCCTCATCGACTCTCAGAATCCCGGCAGCACCTTTCAACTCCAGCCCTGGGACTGGAGCTTCTACGCCGAGCAACTACGCAAAGCCCGCTACGATCTCGACGAAGAAGCCATCAAGCCCTACTTCGAGCTCGACAGCGTCCTCGAAAAAGGCGTCTTCTACGCCGCCACCCAACTCTTCGGCATCACCTTCCACGAGCGCCACGACATCCCCGTCTACCACCCCACCGTTCGCGTCTTCGAAGTCAAAGACAGCGATGGCACCGCAATCTCACTCTTCTACTCCGACCCCTTCAAGCGCGACAACAAAAACGGCGGTGCCTGGATGTCCTCACTCGTCCACCAGTCCCGCCTGCTCGGAACTCTGCCCGTCATCTACAACGTCGGCAACGTCGCCCAGCCTGCACCCGGTCAGCCCGTCCTTCTCACTCTCGATCAGGTCACCACCTTCTTCCACGAGTTCGGCCACGCCCTCCACGGCCTCTTCTCCAACGCCCAATACCCCTCGCTCGCAGGAACCGCTGTCGCCCGAGACTTCGTAGAATTCCCCTCGCAGTTCAACGAGTACTGGGCCACCTACCCCGCCGTCTTTTCGAACTACGCCAAACACCACGCCACCGGCGAACCCATGCCCGCCGACCTCGCCGAAAAAATCCGCAAGACCAAAGACTTCAACAAGGGCTACCACCTCACCGAAGTCCTCGCTTCCTCCCTCATCGACATGCAGTGGCACACCCTCCCACCCGACACCCCTCTGCAAGACCCCGACGCCATCGAAGCCGCCGCGCTCTCGAAGGCGGGCCTCAACCTCCCCTACGCCCGCCCCCGCTACCGCTCCACCTACTTCGCCCACATCTTCGGAGGAGGCTACGCAGCCGGATACTACGCCTACCAGTGGGCCGAAACCCTCGAAGACGAAGCCATCCAATGGTTCGAAACCCACGGCGGCCTCACCCGCGCCAACGGCGACCGCCTCCGCTCCATGGTCCTCTCCCGCGGCAACACCGAAGACCTGGCCCAGATGTTCGCCAACTGGGTCGGCACCGAATCCGCCACCTAATCTGCGAAATCAAAAAACAGAAAATGAAGTGTCAGCCTGCGCAACGGCACTCACAGCACCATCGTGAGTGCCATTGCCGAAGATCCCGCCGTTTATTCGGAGCCATAACCCGGCATCCCATCAGGCCTCTACCTCAAAATCCCGTATCCTAGCTAAGACATGTCCAGCGAACACAACAATCCCCGCAATCCCATCCGCATCGGTTCCCGAGGTTCCCAGCTTGCCCTCTGGCAGGCCAACCACATTCTCTACGCCCTCCGCGACGCCGGCTATCACGTCGAGCTCGAAATCATCCGCACCACCGGCGACCGCATGCAGCAGCCCGGCTTCGTCCCCCCGCCCAATCTCGACGGCAAAGGTATCTTCATCAAAGAGATCGAAGAAGCCCTCGAAGAAGGCCGCATCGACCTCGCTGTCCATAGCCTCAAGGATCTCCCCACCAAGCTCGCTCCCCAGTTCACCCTTGCCGCCATCCCCAAGCGTGTCGACGCCCGTGACGTCTGGGTCTGCGAGCCCTACTGGGCCCTCCACACTCTCCCCACCGGCGGTCGCATCGGCACCACCAGTCCCCGTCGCCGTGCCCAGCTACTAGCCCTCCGCCCCGACGTCACCTTCGTAGAGATTCGCGGCAACATAGACACCCGCCTCAAGAAATTAGCCGATGGCAAATGCGACGCCCTCGTCCTCGCCGCCGCCGGCCTCGACCGCCTCAAGCGCGCCGAGTGGGTCCACCAGCGCTTCTCCGTCGAAGAGATGTGTCCCGCACCCGGCCAGGGAGCACTCGCCCTCGAAACCCGCCACCCCGACTACCCCATCGACCAGGACCGCGACGCCTTCATCCGCAACGCCATCGCCTTCCTCGAGCACCCCTACACCCGCTTCTGTGTCACCGCCGAACGCGTCACCCTCGACGCCCTCGGTGGCGGCTGCCAACTCCCCATCGGTGCCCACTGCATCCCTCCCGACATCGCCAACCCCAACAAATGGCGAATGTTCGCCCAGGTCGTAGCCCCCGACGGCGAAGCCATGGTCCAGATCGAAACCGAAGCCACCCTCGACACCGACCCCATCACCCTCGGCCTCTGGGTAGCCAACGACCTAAAGAACAAAGGTGCCTTGGAACTCCTGTCCACCCTCCAACCCTAATCCTCAACCCATCACGGATCCGGCAGCTTCTCCTGAATCGTCTGCGCCATCATATCGATCGAAGTGTGCTGGCCCAGTAGCTCAATGTCCTTGTCCTGCGCCACGCCATGCAATCCCACCCGTTCCGCAATCTGTCGATTCATCCCCACCACCGCTGTGATCTCCTTTTCTGTGAGCAAAAGGATCTGAAGCATCAGGTGATCTCGTTCATCCGCCCGTCTCGCCAGCCGTGCCTGCCTCATCAAGATGAAGCTCGCCAGCAAAATAGCTTCCAGCGCAACGCACGTCCCCAGCAGTGAAAACGGAAGCGGATCGAAATGCGGAATCGCACCGATATGTTTCGTATTTACCAGTACCCATAAAAAGAACACTCCCACATGAATCACCACGAAGCTTAGGCTCCCGACAAAGGCTGCGCTCGAGTCTCCCAGTCGTTCCGCAGGCGTTCTCCGAGCTAAGAAATCCTGCTCATGCTTGGCAATTATGTCGATATGGTCTTGGACATGATTCGGTGTTTCCATAATTTGAAACCTCAAAATAGTCTCGGCCGCCACAAGGGAAGAGAAGAGCCATTCAAACTCAACAACGGCTCATCACCCCTGCGCCTTCGGAACTTCAACGGCCTTTACCGGCACACTCTTTCAGATGCTATTTTTGGCCTTGCCCTCAACTCCCAAACTGAAACTACAATCATCCCAGTGCACCCGCTCGCTAAAGTCCGTATCCTCATCACCCGAACCCGCCACCAGGCCTCCGACCTCGCCACCCAGCTCGAAGCCCTCGGCGCGACCCCTATCCTCATCCCCACTATCGAAATCGCCCCACCCCAGTCCTGCGTCGCCCTCGACGCCGCCCTCGCCAATCTGGAATCCTTCGACTGGCTCATCTTTACCAGCGCCAACGCCGTCGAAGTCTTCCACCAACGCATGACCAGCCTCGAAATCCAGGTGGGCAATCGCGCAAGCGATCCGCTCTCTTCCCATCCGCCGCAAAGCCCATTCCCCCAAATCGCCGCCATAGGTCCAGCCACCGCAAAAGCAGTGCAGGGAATCGGCCTCACAGTCGATCTCATCCCCCCCCAATTCGTAGCCGAATCTCTCGCCGAAGCCCTCATCCCTCAAGCTCCAGGCAAATCCTTCCTCCTCATCCGCGCCGCCGAAGCCCGCGACATCCTCCCCGCCGCCCTCACCGCCGCCGGAGCCCACCTCACCATCGCCGATGCCTACCGCAACCAGATCCCGCCCGACTCCATACCCGCGCTCCAGCAACTCTTCGCCTCACCCGCAAACTATCCCCACGCCATCACCTTCACCAGTGCCTCCACCGCCCGCAACCTCGTTGCCCTCCTCGAAGCTGCCAACCTCACCCTCCCCCCCAACATCGCCCTCGCCTCCATCGGCCCCATCACCTCCCAGACTCTCCGTGAACTCGGTCTCATCCCCACGCTCGAAGCGCACGAACCCACCATCCCCGCCCTCATTCAGGTGATATCGGCACATTTCTCCCAAGCCCCGTCTCAGTAGAAGCCGTTCAATATCCACACCAACTAGCGCTCTTAGTGCGAACTCCACGTCTTGTCTGCCGAGTTGCAAAGCTTCTCCAGCGAGCAATCCGCACAGCGCGGCTTTCGCGCCACGCATACCGCGCGCCCATGATGAATCAGTTCATGCGAAAACGCGATCCACCGGTCCTGCGGCAGTATCTTTTTCAAGTCGGCCTCCACCTTCTCCGGAGTAGTCTCCTTCGTCAGCTCCAGCCGCCGCGAAATCCGCAGCACATGGGTGTCCACCACCACACCTGAAGCAATCCCATACCACGATCCCAACACCACATTCGCAGTCTTACGCGCCACTCCCGGTAACCGCAGCATCTCCTCCATCGTCTGCGGAACCTTCCCCCCAAACTCTTCCACCACCACCCGCGCCGCTCCCTGAATATTCTTCGCCTTATTCCGAAAGAAGCCCGTAGTCCGAACCAACTCCTCCAGCTCCGGCAACGAAGCCTGCATCATCGCCTTCGGAGTAGGAAATGCCTTGAACAGCGCCGGTGTTACCAGGTTCACCCGCACATCCGTACACTGCGCCGACAGAATCGTCGCCACCGTCAACTCCCACGCATTCTTATGATGCAGCGCGCAAACTACATCCGGATAAGTCTTCCGCAGCTCTGCCAGAATCGCCGTCACCCGCTCCGGTGCTAGCGGCTTCACAGTCTTCAAACGCTTCACCATCGAAATCCTCAGAGTAGTTAGAGGAGTCAGGATCCCCATTCTTCGCCCCCTCACTGCGAAGAATGGGGGGTTGTAGCCGTCACCCCAGCAGCCGTCCCTAGTTATCGCTAACCCAGCCGATTCAGCATCTCTATCGGCGGTACTCGCACACAACTAAAGATCGGTGTGTCCTGCAGCGTGTACATGCTGATCTCCGTCTCGCGAAGCTGCTGGACCAGGTCCAGGAAGTCCTCAGGAAAGTTCGTTTCGAACGCCACCACGAACTCCTGGTCATCAATCCCAAACGAATAGGTCGTATTCAGTTTCACTCGCGGATACAGCAGTCCAATCCGGATATGTTCATCCATCAACCGCTTCCGCTCTGGCATCGGCAGCAAATACCATGGCCTCGTCTTCCAGAACGGGTAGATAAAGATGTACTTCTGTCCGCCCGGACGAATCGCCCCGCGCCCTTCGCCTTCACTCTCGTCCACGCGATCGATCTGGTACTGCGAGCGCTTCGTCATCGCCAGAAAGTTATGTGGCGAGTTCAGATACCCACCCAGAGCGGTTCCCATCAACTCACTCCGCATCTGGTTCAGCTCGTCCACTGCATAGCCAATCGACCAGACGCACATATCCACATCGCCTCGTGTCCCCACCGTCGAGTACGTCAGCGACAGAAACTCTCCCGGCTTGTTCCACTTCGCCAGCACCGCTGCAAACTCTTCTTTGTGAGCGGCTTTCTCCTCTGCCGGCAACCTGCGCCACTCGGGCATCACCTTATAGAAGCTGAAGCACACAATCTGGCGCTTTACCGGCGGTTTTGAAGGATCATGGGGCGCCGCACCATAGCTGCTCGCCGGTCGACCTGTTGGAGCAACTGCGGCTGGTGAAGATGTTGCCTCGACTGCTGCTGCTGGAACTACAACCGTATCTGACATTGAACCTCTCCTGAACTTTCAATGCTAGCTCATCACACAGTTTTGCTCATCTCGCTATACTGCCATCATTCATGTCTGAGCGAATTATCACCATTCTTGCCACCTTCATCATCTCGGTCATCTCAGCGGGAGGCTACGCTGGCGTGGCACTTCTCATGGGAATCGAGTCGGCCTGCATCCCTCTGCCGTCTGAGATCATCATGCCCTTCGCCGGCTTCCTCGTTCACACCGGCCAACTCAAACTCTTCTGGGTCGCGACTGCAGGAGCCATCGGTTGCAACCTCGGCTCCATCCCCGCCTACTGGCTCGGTGCCTGGGGAGGCCGTCCCGCCATCGAGCGCTTCGGCCGCTTCGTCCTCCTCAGCCGCCACGATCTCGATCGCGTCGAGCACTATTTTGCCAAATACGGCGGCATCACCGTCATGATCGGTCGCCTCCTTCCCGTCGTCCGCACCTTCATCGCTCTACCCGCCGGCATCGCCCGCATGCCCCAGCTTCGTTTCCACGCCTACACCTTCATCGGCTCGTGGCCCTGGTGCTACGCCCTCGCCTACGTCGGCATGAAGCTCGGAGACGAGTGGGATACCGACCCTCGCTTCAAAGCCATCTTTCACCGCTTCCATCTAGGTGTCGAAATTGCCCTCGTCGTTGGCATCGTCTGGTTCCTCTGGACCCACTGGAAAAACCGTATCAGCGTCGATCCGGCTTAGTTACCGGTGACGTAACTTGCTCTCACCCTTCAAGTTGCGCCCGGTATCGCCGTGCGCGATACTGGGTTATCCGCATCCACGGATAATTGACTCATAGAAGGGTATTGCCCAGAATGTCTACACCCGGCGCCGCCACGCAAGACGCGGCCAGCATCAAGCCCGCAACAGGAAAACTCGGCATCATGATCCCAGGAATGGGAGCAGTCGCAACCACACTTATCGCGGGCGTTGAAGCCATCCGCCGCGGTTTTGCCAAACCCATCGGCTCCATCTCCCAGATGGGAACCATCCGGCTGGGCAAGCGCACCGACAAGCGCAGCCCACTCATCAAGGACTTCGTCCCCATCGCCCACCTCGATGACCTCGTCTTCACCGGTTGGGACATCTTCGGCGGCAATCTCTATGATGCCGCCAAGACCGCAGGAGTTCTCGATCGCGACCAACTCGAACAGATGCGCCCCTTCCTCGAGTCCATCGAGCCCATGCCCGCCGTCTTCGACCAGCACTACGTCAAGCGCCTCACCGCGCAGAAGTCCAAGGTCGGCAAGAACAAGTGCGACCTCGCCAACCAGATCCGCAACGACATCGCAGAGTTCAAGACCAAAACCGACCGTCAGGTCATGATCTGGTGCGGCTCCACCGAGATCTACCTCGAGCAGACCGCCGTCCACCAGACCCTCGAAGCCTTCGAAAAAGGCCTCGTCGATGACGACCCCGGCATCGCCCCCTCCATGCTCTACGCCTGGGCCGCGCTCAAGGAAGGCATTCCCTTCATCAACGGCGCTCCCAACCTCACCGTAGACATCCCCGCCCTCAACGAGCTCTCCCGCAAGATGAACGCGCCCATCGCCGGCAAGGACTACAAGACCGGCCAGACCTTCATCAAGACCGTCCTCGCACCGGCCTTCAAGACCCGCATGCTCGGCGTCTCCGGCTGGTACTCCACCAACATCCTCGGCAACCGCGACGGCGAGGTCCTCGATGACCCCGACTCCTTCAAGACCAAGGAAGTCTCCAAGCTCGGCGTTCTGGAGCACATCTTTCAGCCGGAACTCCACCCCGACCTTTACAAGGACCTCTACCACAAGGTCCGCATCAACTACTACCCGCCCCGCGGCGACAACAAAGAGGGCTGGGACAACATCGACATCTTCGGCTGGCTCGGCTACCCGATGCAGCTCAAGGTAGACTTCCTCTGCCGCGACTCCATCCTCGCCGCCCCCCTCGCCCTGGACCTTTGCCTCTTCATGGACCTCGCCGCCCGCACCCCAAGCCTCAAAGGCTTAGGCATCCAGGAGTGGCTCAGCTTCTACTTCAAGGATCCCGACACCGCGCCCGGAGTCTACCCCGAGCACGACCTCTTCATCCAATCCATGAAGCTCAAAAACACCCTCCGCTACATCATGGGCGAAGAACTCATCACCCACCTCGGCCTCGACTACTACACCCACGACGAGTAACCCAAAACCGGGTGCCCCATGTCAGACGGCTTCATCTCTGACGTGGGGTTGTCCGCCACACCCAACCATCCTGCCCATCCCTTACAGCTTCGTCGTAGCGGATGGGTTTCGTGCTTAAGCGATCACCCTTCTTTCACCCCGTCAAAATCCAATCCTCTTAGCCTGCCCCGGTGTCTCAACCGTCCACCCTCTATCCCGTCTATTCTGGATATAGCCCGATGCCAGCCACCGACCCCCTGTACGACACCCTCCAAACCCGCACCCTCCGCACCTTCACGGTCCTCCACCATCTCCGTCAGGATTGGGGCGGAGCCCTCATCCTCTCCTGCGGCCTCGGCCCCCAGGGCGCCGCCCTCTCGATCGCTGCCAACATCGCCGGAGCAGTCTGTCTCAGCATCGAAGAGAGTCCCACCGTCGCACATCAGGCCCTACGCTCTGGCTCCTGCGACTTTGTCGTCAACACCCTCGACGAAGCCCTCCGCGCGATGAAGAACGAGGTCCGCAAACACCTTCCACTCTCCGTCGGCCTTCAGGCCAACCTCCTCGAAACCCTTCAGGAACTCCTCGACCGCGGAGTAGCCCCACAACTCTTTACCGACCTCAGCCACCTCGAAGCCCGCGCCTTCGCCCGCTCTTTCAAATCAAACGGCGCAATCATCATGGACTTCGATCGAACCAACCCCGAAGCCATAGACGCAGACGCGCTCCTCGAAACCACTCTGGCTCAAAGTCACTGGCACTTGGAATCCTTCCCCCAGCCCACACCCTCGGCCCTTAGAGCATTCGACGCCCGCGCCCTCAACCTCATCGCTCCCGAAGACACCCTCCGCAGCAAATGGCTTCACGCCGCCCCTAAAATCCTGCCCCGCGAATCGCCCCTATGCCGCACCCTCTGGCTCACCCGCCACGAGCGCGACCACCTGATCCACGACAACCAGCACCTCGCAACCAACACCTAGAGACGGGCCCTACTCCGCCACCGCCATCAATCTGGCCCACAGCGCCTTAGTCCCGGCATCCGTCTTCGCCGACACCGGCAACACCTCATCCACCCCATGCTCCCGCTTCAACGTGGCAATGCTCTTCGCCAGTACGTTGTTCGACAACCGGTCTGCCTTCGTCCCCACCACAAGAAAAGGACGCTGCGTCTGCTTGAAATATTCAATCAGCTGCTTGTCACTTGGCTGCGGCGGAATATTCGTGTCCACCAGACAAATCGCCAGCGCCAACGTATCCCGCTCGGCCAGATAAGGCTCAATAAACTTCGGCCACTCCGACGAAATCGACTTCGAAATCTTTGCATAGCCATACCCCGGCAGGTCGGCGAAGATCATCGTCGGCCGTTGCTTCATCTTCTCGCCCACACCTTCGTGCAGCGCAAAGAAGTTGATCGCACGGGTCCGGCCCGGAGTAGACGACGTGTGCGCCTGCTTCGATCCCAGCAGGGAATTGATCAATGACGACTTGCCTACGTTTGATCGCCCAAGGAACGCAATCTCAGGGGCACCAAACGTCTTGGCTTCAGACGGGAAGTGTGCAACATCTGTTGCCGACAATAGAAATACTGGACTCAGGCGCATTCTGTCAGTTTACCGCCTTAAAAGCAGAAGGCCCCTCCACCAGGTGAAGGGGCCTTCAAATCACAGACTTCTTAGCGAGCAGTAACAGGTGCAGTCAGCGTAAAAGTAACGATCGATTCAGCCGGTATCACCACATCTTTGTTGCCCGTATAGGCCGAAGCCGCCGTGCCAGCACCGGCGCCTGCAAGTCCCCCGATCAAAGCCCCCTTGCCGCCACCCGCCAGACCGCCAATCAGCGCGCCAAGCCCAGCTCCGCCGCCAATCATACCTGCCGTTCGCTTGCCTTTGCCAGCCTGCGCCTTCTCGTATTCGTTGGTGCTCACTCGTGTCCCCTCAATCTCCGTCAACTCGATCGCGAGGTCACCCGAACCTTTGAAGCGTCCACGTCCCTTTGCTGCAGCGACGACACCAGTCACCTTGGTCCCGCGCGGATAGACCGCCTGACCATCGACCATCAGAGGCTCACTCAAAACACCACTGAAGCTGTCACCTGCATTATTGCGGCTCGCGCTCAAAGTCTCGGAAATTGAAACCGCGACGCTTGTTCCGCTCGGAATCGTTCGTGTCTGCGGCACTGTGGCAGTTGCCGGCGATCGCGTCGCTCCGGTCGCGGGGTGGGGAACAACTGCTGGTGCCCTTGCTGGTGTACTCGTTGCCGCGGCAGGCTTCGTGGAGCCATCGGCACTCTGTGTGCCTTGAGCATTACCAGCCTGCGATGAACCAGCTGGATACGTGACCGAGCCATCGGGATTCGTAATCGACCCGTCAGAATTCAGTCTTCCCGCTGTCGGGGCAGATGCTGGCGGAGCACTCTTGCAGCCGGTCAAAATCATCGCTGCACCTAAGGTCAATGCGGCAAGTATGGTTGTTGTTGGGGTCTTCATTGCGAGACACTCTCCTGTAATTTCTAAGCGTCGACGGGGCGGCAGCAGGTTCCCCACAACCATCGGCGCAAGTTAGCCAACACTATAAACGTTCGTCCCCGCATCTGCTGGCCTCGTCCATCCAGTCCCTACGGCGAACCTGAGGATCAGTTTAACTGTTACCGCTCCAGTTAACCCCTCGGACGGCTACACCAATAGTTGTATCGACCACCCCTCGGAATAAAGATAAAAAAAGGCTGTTGAGAGAGCCTTCAGAAACCCTGAAGGTCATCTCGGTATTAAAGATTCTGCTCTTCGCTGTCGATAACTCAATGAAGTGTTGTCTATGCTCCAACATCGATCGAACCCGCGCAATGGAAGGGCGTTGATGCCGCTCTCGAAAGATCAATTCAAGTCGCTGAGCAGTTCCAGACCCGTTAACCAGGACGCTGTTATCAAAAAAGATTCCCTTACCTGCAAATTGCAATTGATCAGGCAACATTTCGCTAATGGGTCAGGTTAACTAATTTCACCAACAATTAAGTAACTCTTTAGCTCAAATAAGGAATATTCTTCCCCCAGATGCAGCACTTCTTTTCAACTTTGTTCTAAAAAATTGTCCGGGTCCGAACATAACCAACTGTGTCTTACTCCACAAGGTCAAGCTATTGTGCACAGCCCGTTCTCCGGTCGCATCACCTCCCTCATCGGCATTTGTCCCTGTGTCATTCGGTACAGCAGAGTAAACCGCAACATCTATCCTTCGGAGGCAATTCCTATGAATGGTTTCAACTTCACCCGTACTCACGGCTCGCCAAGAATCTTGCTGGCCCTTCTCGCTTCGAGTGCCATGCTGACTTCAGGCTGCGCCAACCTGGTCACAACGGCTGCCAGCGGAAACCCTCTCGGAGTAGGTGGCGCGGTAAGCGGCAAAGTACATGGCGGTAATCAGCCTGTCGCTTTCTCCACCGTCACACTCAACTTCGCTGGCCAGAGCAGACTCTCGACTGCCGCCTCCGTAGTCGCGACAACAACCACCGCGGACGACAACGCCGGATCATTCTCGTTTGTTAAAGATCCCACTCCTGGAACCTCCTATCCCAATACCGGAAACACCTTCTCTTGCCCGATCGGCGCAAGCGACCCATTGGTCTATCTAGTTGCCAAGGGCGGAAACACCCTCAATACTCACGACCCCAGCGTCAATAACACTGCAGCGGTCTTCATCGCGCCCCTTGGCGTCTGCAGCCAGATCGGTGCCGCAAACTTCGTCGATATGTCGGAAGTCACAACCGTCGCGACCATCGCGGCAATCCAGCAGTACTTCTTCCCGTCCAACGACACGGTGGCCGCAGACGGTATCGGTGCTGCCAAGGGCGCTCTCAAAAACTCGTTCAGTCTCGTTTCAAATATGGTTGACTTGGCCAACGGTACGGCGCAATCGTCTGTGACTCATACGGGTGCAGCAGATGGCACCGGCATGAACGGCCTCATCAGCAGCGGAGTCTCTGCAGTGACGGTAACCGTCACGCCTGAGACCGCAAAGATCAATCACATCGCAAACATCATCTCCGCTTGCGTCAACAACGCGTCCGCTAGCGCCGCCAATTGCGCCACGCTCTTCGCGAATGCTACGCCTCCCAATCCGGCCAATACGGTTGTTCCCCTTGGAACCACCTTCGCACCCGCGACGGATGTCCTTCAGGCCGCATACTACATGTTCGTCAACCCCACCAACGGCAGCACCTCGAACCTTCAGAACCTGTTCAACCTCTCTCCTGCGGTCGGAGCGCCCTATCAGCCAGCTCTTACGGCAGCCCCCTCCGACTGGACGATTGCCGTCAATTACAGCACATCCAGCTCCTGCGGTACCTCCAGCGGTTCGTTCCTCAATAGCCCAACTGACGTAGGCATCGACCTCAACGGCAACGTCTGGATCGCAAACGGCCAGGCATCCACCGGCAATCTTGCTCAGTTCAGTCCCAACGGCACCCCCGGTACCTGCGTCTTTTTCAGCGGCGGCGCAAATAGCGGTGGTGTAGTCGACGATAAGGGCAATGTTTGGTTTGGCGGCAGTTCCAACAACATCTACCGCTATAGCCCCACCACCCTTGTCACGCTCACTTTCCCAACGGCTGCGCCCGCATTGGCAATCGCCGCGGACGGAGCCAATAACGTCTACTTCTCAACGGCCGCAGGAACTGCGGTCTACATGATCCCCGGTGCGTCTACCGCCGTCGCGGCCGTCACTCCAACTCAAATCTCTTCGGTAGTTGGCACGGCCAACCGGCTCTTCGTGGATAACTCTCCCGCTGGCGCGATCTGGGCCAGCTCCGGTTCAACGTTCGTCTCCCGTATCGCTCCAGCCAGCACCGGACTCAACCTCTTGAATGGCTACTCCACCGTTCCCTTCACAACCAATGGACCAACCTACGGAATTTCTACCGATGCTTACAATGGCGCCACTACTTCGAACAACATCTACATCAGCTCCCAGTCCTCCAGCAACTCTGTGACGAAGCTCAACGGAAGTGGCACAAGCTACGCCGCAGTAAGCGGCTGGCCCACCTCGGCCGGTACGGCAGGAGTCAACAACCCAACAGCTATGGTCCTCGACGGTATCCAGAACTCCTGGGTCGCTAACAATGCCACGAACTCCGTCAGCGGCTTGGTAGGCGTCTCGGAACTTACCTCCGGCCCAGTCAGCCTCTCCCCTGATGGAACGACTGCTGGTGGTTTCCAGAAGTCCTCCACTTTCCTCGGACCTGGACGCTCTATCGTGGTCGATCAGTCTGGTAACGTGTGGGTCGGCAGTGACAATGCCTCATCCATTACGGAGATCGTCGGCGCTGGTGTACCGCTCTACCAGCCCTACTCTCTTGGCCTCCAGAATGGTCGCTTCCAGACCATCCCGTAAGTAACTTCAACAACCAATCGCGATGGCCCCGGCGCTTATGCCGGGGCCATCGTTTTTTCTCTCATGAAAATCTTGAAGCCTTACCCTGTTTTCATTCCTGAAAATGAGTTATCATTTCCTTCGTGCTGACGCCTACCCTCTCTCCCGCAAGCGACGCCTTTCGACTCGATCACCACATAGCTCTCGTCACCGGAGGCGCAAGCGGCATAGGTGCAGCTACCTGCCGCGAGCTATCCCGTGCTGGGGCTCATGTCTTGATAGCGGATCTAAACTTAACCGCTGCTCAAGCTCTGGCAGAGCAACTCCCCAATGCTAAAGCAATAGAGATGGATGTCACATCCTTCACCTCAATTGCTGCTGCCTTCGCAGCCATCCCAAAGCTCGACATCCTCGTCAACAACGCCGGCATTGGTCTTGTCGGCGACGTCACGCACACCTCTGAGGACGACTTCAATCGAGTCATGCGCGTCAACGTCAACTCGGTCTTCCTCGTCACGCAGGCCGCGTTCCCGCTGCTCCTCACCTCTCATGGCAGCATCGTCAACATGGGTTCAGTCGCCGGCAGCGTAGGCGTCAAGCAGCGCTTTGCGTACTGCGCCAGCAAGGGTGCGGTCCAGGCAATGACCCGCCAGATCGCTGTCGACTATCCCAAAGAGCTGCGCATCAACTGCATCGCTCCAGGCACCGTCCAGACGCCCTTCGTTGAAGGGTACCTCGACAAATATCACTCCCATGAAAAGGAGAAAGTCCGTGCAGAGCTGGTTGCCCGTCAGCCCATCGGACGCCTCGGTACTCCTGAGGACATCGCCTCACTCATTCGCTTTCTTTGCTCCCGCGAAGCCGAGTTCATCAACGGCGCAGTTATCCCCATCGACGGCGGTTGGACCGCAGCCTAGTTTTGCTTAGATCTGTCACGAAAGGTAAGTCCCAGTTGAACGAAATCGTTATCACCAATGTCCGCGTAATCGATCTTCGCTTTCCAACCTCTCGTGAACAGATCGGTTCCGATGCCGTCAACAAGGACCCCGACTACTCGGCAGCCTATTGCATCCTTGAAACCAACAACGGCCTCGAAGGCCACGGCCTGACTTTCACTCTCGGCCGCGGGACTGATCTCGTTGTCCAGGCACTCAAATACCTCACCCGCTACGTCGTCAACCGCACCCTCAGCTCCCTCACCGACGACCTCCGCGCCTTCGGACGTCAACTCACCGACGACTCTCAGTTCCGCTGGCTAGGCCCCGAGAAAGGCGTGATCCATCTCGCCACCGGAGCCCTCATCAACGCCGTCTGGGATCTTTACGCCAAAGCCGAGTCCAAGCCCCTCTGGCAACTCCTCGCCGACATGGAGCCAGCCCAGCTCCTCACCGCCGTGGACTTCCGTTACATCGACGACGCCCTCACCCCGGAAGAAGCTCTAGCCATCCTCAATCAGGCGCGTTCTCACGGCAAGCCAGAACGCCTCACCCAGCTTCAGCAGACCGGCTACCCTGCATACACCACCTCCGTAGGCTGGTTCGGCTACTCCGAAGATAAGATCCGCCGCCTCTGCAAAGAAGCCCTGGCCGAAGGCTGGACTCACTTCAAGCTCAAAGTAGGTGGCGACCCCGACGAAGACCTCCGCCGCGGCCACATCGTCCGCGAAGAGATCGGCTGGACCAACAAGCTCATGGTCGACGCCAACCAGAAGTGGGGCGTCCTCGAAGCCATCCAGCGCACCAGCCATCTTGCCGAACTCAAACCCTGGTGGATGGAAGAGCCCACCAGTCCCGACGACATCCTCGGCCACGCTCGCATCCGCCGCGAAGTCCCACAGGTTCGCATCGCCACCGGAGAACATGTCCAGAACCGCATCATCTTCAAACAACTCCTCCAGGCCCAGGCCATTGACGTCCTCCAACTCGATAGCTGCCGCGTAGCTGGCGTTAACGAGAACCTCGCCATCATCCTGATGGCCGCCAAATTCAACATCCCCGTCTGTCCCCATGCTGGCGGCGTCGGACTCTGCGAGTACGTCCAGCACCTCTCCGTCTTCGACTTCCTCTCAGTCTCCGCCTCACTCGAAAACCGCGTCATCGAGTTCGTAGACCATCTCCACGAGCACTTCCTCGATCCAGTCATCATTCGCAACGGACACTACCAACTCCCCACCGCCCCCGGCTACAGCATCCAGATCCGCGAAGAATCCCTCACCCGCTTTGCCTATCCTGACGGAGCCGCCTGGACCGAGTAGCCTCATCTCGTTGCAATCCCGCAAGCGCATGCTACCCTCACTTCACCGTCTGAAGGGAAGAGTAGCTCGTCCGGTAACCATCCGGAAACGTATCGCAACACGCACATGGGGAAGCTGAGCACTACCAACCCACCGCGCCCATCGCAACGTCCTCTCATGGTCGTCATGTCGCTCGCCCTGCTGCTAGCGATCCTGCCCAACTCAGCCTCCTCGCAAACTTCCTCCAGCCCCAATACTTCGGCCACAGCCGTCCCTCTCCTCCTCCCCTCAGCCATAGCGTTTGATCCCCAGGGCAACCTCTACCTCGCCGACTCTGCCAACCACCTCATCCGCAAAGTTGACACCACCGGCCACATCACCACCATCGTCGGAACCGGCACCCAGGGCTTCTCAGGAGACGCAGGCCAAGCCAACGCTGCTCAACTCGACTCCCCGCAAGGCCTCGCTCTCAACCCCGGCACCAACACCCTCTACATCGCCGATACCCACAACCACCGCATCCGCCAGCTCAACCTCACCACTGGCATCATCACCACCATCGCCGGAACCGGTACCCCCAGCTTCTCCGGAGACTCCACCCTCGCCACCAACGCTACCCTCAACCTCCCGACAGGTCTCGCCGTCGATACCATCAACAACCTCTACGTCTCCGACACCGCGAACCATCGCATCCGCCGCATCGACGCCATCACCCACATCATCACAACCATCGCCGGCAACGGTACCCAGGGCTTCTCTGGCGACGGAGGCCAAGCCACCCAAGCCACCATCGACTCACCCACTGGTCTCGCCGTCGATACCCTCAACAACCTCTACCTCTCCGACACCGCGAACCATCGCATCCGCCGCATCGACGCCATCACCCGCATCATCACTACCCTCGCCGGCATCGGTACGCAGGGCTTCTCCGGCGACGGCTTGTCCTCCACTGCCGCCACCCTCGCCTTCCCTACCGGTCTCACCCTCGACGCCTCCGGCAACCTCTACTTTGCCGACACCGCCAACCACCGCATCCGTCGCATCGACGCCACTACCGGCGCCATCACCACCGTAGTCGGCAACGGCACCCAGACCTTCAGCGGTGACACCCTTACTGCCGCCAGCGCCAGCCTCGACTCGCCACGCGCCACCGTTATATCCCCAACCGGCCTCCTTACCCTCGCCGATACCGAAAACCTGCGCATCCGCCAGCGAGCCACTGACGCCAACATCAACACCATCGCCGGCCTCGGCACCACCATCGCCGGAACCCTCACCCTCACCGCGCCTTCGGTCGTCGCGTATGCCACCGGAACCCTCACCGCCCATCTCATCTCACCCACCGCAGCCTCCGGCACCATCACCTTCCTCGATACCTGGAGCGCCAACGGAAGCACCACCACCACAACACTCGGCACCGCCAATCTCTTGGCCAATACCGCAACGACCAGCACCGCAACGCTTCCCGCCGGTCTCCACACCCTCACCGCCACATTCGCCGGAGACCTGACCCACGCCTCCGCGCAAAGCCCCGCAACGACCCTTACCATCACGCCGCGACAACTCACTGCGATCAACTCATCGATCAACACCCTCTACGGGCTTCCAATCCCAGGCCTCACCGGCACCCTTATCGGTGTCCTCCCCTCAGACTCCGCAAACATCATCGTTAACTTCACCTCGTCAGCCACCACCCTGTCGCCAGCCGGAATCTATCCCATCACCGCAAGCATCACCGGCTCCGCAGCAGGGAACTACACCCTCCTCAACACCCAGGCATCTCTCACGATCGCCCCAGCCCCCGCCACCACCACCATCACCGCTTCAGCCAGCAACCCCGCTCCCGGAGCCGCCATAGCCCTCGCAGCTCACGTCGTCACAACCACCGCCGGATACCCCACAGGAAACATCACATTCCTCGACGGAACCATCCCTCTCTCGTCTGCACCAATCGACGCAACCGGAACCGCTGCCCTCGTTACCAGCACTCTCTCCACCGGCTCGCATACCCTCACCGCTCTCTACTCAGGAGACACCAACTTCCTGGCCTCCACCTCCACCCCGACTCTCGTCACCGTCGGAACAGCCTCTCCCACCGACCCTGACTTCACCCTCGCTGCCACCGGCAACGCCAGCCAGACGACCTTCTCCGGAACCCCCGCCAACTTCACCTTCGCGGTTCAAATGCAGAGCGTCACCCTCTCCAGCCCCATCGCCCTCGCCGCCTCTGGTCTTCCCCTGGGCGCAACCGCTTCCTTCAACCCGGCCTATCTCCCGCCCGGCACCCTCACCAACGCCTTCACCCTGACCATCTCAACCCCCAGGGCCGTAGCAGTAATCCCACCCACACCCCCCCGCATCGCCCTGCTCACGTTCCTGTTGTTCCCCTTGTTCGGCGTCGCCCGGCGCACGTACCCTGCCGCTCTTCGCCACAGCTCCCTGCGAATCCTTCCGCTTGCACTCCTCGCTTCTGCGCTCTGCCAGGGCTGCGGAAATCGAATCAACACTGGCACCCAGTCCACCACTCCCAGCCAGACTTACGTCATCGCCGTCACTGCAACAGCCACCAGCCCCGCCGGAGCAATCCTCCAGCACACCGCCAACGTAACCCTGCAGCTCCAGTAACTAATTGAAGTAATACTTTAGAAATGCCCCATCAACCGCAGCAATAAAAAGATCACTACCCCTGCGAAGAACACCAGCGCCATTCGAATCCCCGGCTCCCGATTCACCTCCGGAACCAGGTCCGTGGCCGCCACATAGATCGTCACCCCAGCTGACAGTGGTAGTCCCTCGCGCACCCACGTCGGCGCAAGGTTGATCACCAGAACTCCCAGCACCGTCGTCACCCCCAGAAATAGTGCCGAATTCAGCGCAGCTCTCCGGCCCCGTCCGCCTGCAAGCATCACACTCGCCACGGTAAATCCTTCGGGAATCTTATGCAGAAACACAGCAAAGAACAGTATCCAGCCCAGCCAGCGAGACAACACAAAACCCGACCCAATCGCGATCCCGTCGAAGAATGTATGCGTCGCCAGCCCCATCAGCACCGAATAGCTCGTCCGCGCCGACAAAAACTCATGGTGATGAGTCTCTTCACCAAAATGAAAGTGCGGCACCAGCGTATGCTCCAGCAGGTGAACCCCACAGTACCCTCCCAGTATCAGCAGAGGGGCCCATTGCGGATTGATCGCCATCCCTTCCGGCACCATCTCCAGTACCGCGGCAGCCAGCATAAAGCCAGCGCCCAGAGCCACGAAGTACCGTAGTGCCCGCGCCGACGGAGATCGCCGCACCAGCAAAAATCCACCCAGATAGTCAGCAAGGCCAGCTCCCAAACCCAGCGCAAGGCTCAGCCAGAAAGTAGTCATCGCTATCCGATGTGACGAATCGGCATACCGTCGTCGTCCTTCATCCGATAGTTCTTGTCAGCCGTCGCACCCGCCTGCGGCAGCTTATTCATTCCTGTTTTCATATGGTCTTGATTTTACCCGTCTCAGGCCATTGCGACTCCCGAGACAGCATAAACACGACCCCTAGCCCGCTGAACAGCACCAGCCCCTCCAGCCGTTCTGACAAAATATGTAGCCGTTCGAAATCAACTCGTCCGGTATTCGCGATATCTGCTGCATTCACGTCTCCGCCCGCGGCAACGCGATCAACCTCCATCGCCGGCAGAATATGAAACTGCGAGTAAGTCGTCACTGCCAGCATCACCCCGGTCAACGCCAGTTGAATCGCAAACCCCACTCGCGCCGAAACCTCCGCACGTAGCCACAGCAACGCAGTCGCAATATAAAAGCTCACCCCACTGATCAGTCCTATCCAGTGCAGTACGCGCAGCGTGCCGCCAACCACCAACCCGGCATCGTGCGTACTGGTCAGGCTACGGAACGCAACTGGCGCCACCACAAAGGCAAAAAAACACAACCCACCAACCCACAAAACCATAGCCAGCAGCCGCAAAGCCCTCAACATTGTCTGCATATCTATACGTGGTCCCTTCCAATCAGCCTCATAATCCGTTCCTTGATCGGTGGATGCGTCGAAAACATCTGCCCGAACCCACCTCCACTCAGCAGCGGAGCCACAATAAACAGATGCGCCGTTGTAGGCGATGCCTGCATCGGAATCCGTCGCGAATAATCATCCAGCTTCTGCAGTGCTCGTGCCAGAGCGTAAGGATTCCCCGTTACCGCAGAACCGGTCGCATCCGCCTCATACTCCCGCGATCGAGAGATCGCCAACTGAATCAGAGTCGCGGCAATCGGAGCCAGGATGATCATCAGCAGCCCCGTCAACCCGCCACCTCGCTCCCGGTCTCGTTCACCGCCACCGAACAGCGACGCCCAATACCCCATCCGCGCCACCATCGTAATCGCACCCGCCAGCGTAGCCGCTATCGAACTGGTCAGAATATCTCTGTTCCGCACATGCCCCAGCTCATGTGCCAACACGCCTTCAAGCTCTTCATCATCCAGCAGTCGCAGAATCCCATGTGTAACCGCCACCGAAGCATGTTGCGGACTCCGCCCCGTAGCAAAGGCGTTCGGCGACTCCGTCGGCAGCACGTAGATCTTCGGCATCGGCAGCCCCTGCTTCGCCGTCAATCTCTCGACCACCTCATACGCTCGTGGCAACTCCGCCCGTGTCACTGGCTCTGCGTTGTACATCGCAAGAGCCAGCTTGTCAGAATAGAAGTAGCTTACAAAGTTGAATGCGGTCGAGATCACCAGCGCCAGCAGCATCCCATTCCTGCCGCCAACCGCGCCCCCTACAAAGATCAGAAATACCGTCAACGTAACCAGCAGCAAAGTCGATTTGAAAGTGTTCATCGGCTCGTCACCTTGCCTTCTTAACCTGTAGGTTAGACGCTCCGAGCCCCATCTTTGCTCCGGATCAGAGCACGCCGCAGAACTACCTCCAGCGCCGTCTTCTGCTCTGTATAAGCAGTTTCGTCCAGCTTGCCCTGCAACTTGTCCGTCTCTAGCGCAAACAACTCATCCTTCAAGGCCGCCAGCAGCGAATCCGGTTCTGAAACCGCTACCTTGGCAGCAGGCATCACAGTGGATGCCGCCTCGCCGCCCTTCAGCAGAAACCCGGCCGCCGCGGCCATTGCCAACCCCAGACCGCCCAGTATCCACCACTTGTACTTTGCCCAGGGATCGTTCGTGCCCGCAGGATCAATCGGCGTTCCAAGCCCGCCACCTGGCCGAGTATCAGTTGCCGCAGAAGCATTCGCTGCATCTGCGGCTGCCCCGCCCCCCGGCTGCGTCCCGCCCGCTCCGGCCCCCGCTCCGCCACCTTCTCCAGTGGCTGCCTGCGAGTCACGCGGCAGCTGCCCAATCCCCGAAACCGTAAAATCCAGCGGCTGCGACGGTTGAACATTCCGCGCAACCAGCGTCTGCGCCGTCGTCTCCTCCGTCACCGGAGTGAACGAAACCCCTGCTCCCGCCGCAAACGTCATGCTCTTCGGCATCATCACCGCGACGGTATCCGTGGCCAGCACCGGCTTAGGTGAGAACTTGAAGCTCCCGCTATAGGGAACCGTGTAAGTAATTTGAAAACGCGTCTCACCCGGCCGGATCGGAAAGACGAAGGCATAGTGGTTCGCATCGCCCAAAGGAACTGGCGCGGCCTGTACCGGCATCCCACCTGGTCCCAGTGCAGCCGACCCAGCCACTACTGCGCCAGCTGGTAGATAGAACTCGAACGGCCTGTCGCTAAACTGCGTCATCGGCGGCGTCGAGTCATTCTTTACAAAGAAGTTCTCCACCACATGCAGGTTCTTGTCGCCAGCCTCGGTCTCAATCCGCATCACATCCGCTTCGCTGCTGATGCCCTTCACCTTCGGAGCGGCGTTGTACACATCGATCTCGACGGACTCCGTCCCCGGAGGCGCTGCGCGAAAGTAATTCGCCTTGTCATGCGTTACACGAACGAGGTGCGTCCCCGCGTCCGGAACTTCCAGCGTGAATCGCCCCTTGGAATCCGTCTTGGCACGCGTAGACTCCTGCATCCCCTGTGCCAGTCGAATCAGCACGACATCGTCACCACCAGAAGGCTTGTTGGTGGTCTTATTCGTCACCGTACCGGTAATCGTTTCTGCCAGGGCAAAGCCGGAAAGAGCAAACAACAACGTCGCACTCACAGCCGTCGTTCGAAGGGAAAGGGTCAAAGAGGTCACGTCTAAGTTTACGTCAAACTTCGCCTGAACCGCTGCCTAAGCCTTCATTCGCCTGCCAACTTCGCCGCGTGCCGTCAAAGCATCCATCTCTGCGATCACCTTAGCGGCCTCATCTTCCAGCCCAGCTCGCTGGTCAGCATAGTCCTGTTCCGGATACTTGCCCGCCTGGTACTCAAAATTCAAGTCCCGCAGGTTCTCGTAGATAACATCTTTGCGTTCACGCAGATAGTCCAGACGCGTCTTGTCTGCCTGGAAAAACGGATTCCGTTCCGGCCAGAAGATAAACGCAAACAGCGCAATTGTCAGTACGGAAGCGGCCAGTAAGCTCATCAGTATTCTGTCTCCCTGCGTATGCGATCCCGCACCGCATCTAGCCCGGCATCATGCACCGCACCATCTCCCACATGACTCTGTACCGAGCGCAGCTTCCACACCCGTATCAGGAATCCAGTCCCCACCGTAGCCAGAAAAAACACCGCCAACGGAGTAATCCAAGCCACACGATCGAACCCGCCCCGTATCGGCGCAGCCAGAATCGTCGCTCCGTACTTCGCCGCAAACCAATTCAGAATCGAAGTGTCAGTTCCGCCACCGGCCATCTGCGTCCGCAACTCGACAATCATCCGGGCAGAATCCGGGCAGCCCACATGGTTGCAATCCAGCAATACCTGCGCACACCCGCACGCGCACATCATCTGGTGGCCAATTCTGTTAAAGCGCGATTCACTGTCGTTCGCTCCCAGCATCACCACCGCCAGAAGGCAAACAAATCCGGCCTGCATCCAGCGCTTAAGCATGGTGCACCTCGGCATCAATCGGTGCGTCCAACTCAACCGGTGCCTTCGCCACGGTCCGCGTCAGATTCGGCACCAGTGCAACAAACGTCCCAAACACTACAATCAGAACGCCAATCCAGATCCAGTTCATCAGCGGATTCAAGAACACCTTGATAATCGGCTTCTCTGTATCCGGATTCTTGCCCTCATAAATCACATACAAATCATTCGCCAGCGTAGAGTGGTTCGCCACCACTGTAGACGACTGCTGACTCGCTATATAAAACCGCTTCTCCGGTGCCAACTGCGTAATCTTCTTACCGCCCTTGTACACATCCAGCAGCGCGTACTCCGTCTCGAAGTTCGGATTGCTGTCCTGTGTAAAGCTCTGGCAAACCAGACGGAACGGCCCCATCTTCATCTCGTCGCCAAAACCCATCTCCTGCTCGTGCGACTGGTTGAACGCTCCACCGGCGATCCCCACAAACATCACGACAATGCCGAAATGGACGATATACCCGCCATACCGTCGCGTATTCCGCCGCACCAGCAACAGCGTCGAAGCAGCCAGATTCTTGCCCGTCTGCGTCCGCACCACGCCTGCACCACGCAGAAACTCTGACACGATCGTCGTAATTACTCCCGCACCCAGTGAGAAGGCAATCAGAGAAAACAGCGACGCCTGCATGTTGTCGCCTTCGGTCCACGGGCGATCCACGCCAGAAGCCATCAGCCCCACCAGCGTCACTCCCACCGCAACTCCCGGCAGAATGAAGTTCCGGCGCATCGACCGCAGCGAAGTAGAACGCCACGCCAGCAACGGCCCAATCCCCGTCAGAAATAGCAGAAACAGCCCAATCGGCAGATTCACGCGGTTATAAAACGGCGCACCCACCGTCACCTTCGAGCCCTGCACATACTCGCTCAACACCGGGAACAGCGTTCCCCAAAGCACAGTAAAGCAGGCTGCCAACAGCACCAGGTTGTTGAACAGAAAACTCGACTCGCGGCTAACCAGCGACTCCAGCTTGTTCTCGCTCTTCAGGTGGTCCTTCTGTTTAAAGAACGTAAACAGGCACACGGCAAACACAATCAGGATGAACCCATAAAACCATTCGCCAATCGAACTCTGTGCAAACGCATGCACCGAACTCACAATGCCCGACCGCGTCAACAGAGTCCCTAGAATCGTCAGCAGAAATGTTGAGAAGATCAGCCACACATTCCAGCTCTTCATCATCCCGCGCTTCTCCTGCATCATCACCGAGTGCAGAAAAGCCGTCCCAGTCAGCCATGGCATCAGGCTCGCATTCTCCACCGGGTCCCATCCCCAGTAGCCGCCCCAGCCCAATACGCTATAAGCCCAGTGAGCCCCCAGAAAAATTCCACACGTCAGAAATAGCCACGTCACCATCGTCCAGCGCCGCGTAATATGGATCCACTTCTCCCCCGGATACCGCATCATCAGCGCGCCCAGCGCAAACGCAAACGGCACTGAGAACCCAACATACCCCAGGTACAACATCGGAGGATGGATCACCATCTCCGGATACTGCAGCAGCGGATTCAACCCGAACCCATCCGTCGCCATCGGTCCCGGCTGAATCGCAAACGGCGGCGCCGCAAAGTTCAGCAGCAGCAGAAAGAACACCTGGATCCCAGCCAGAATGACCGACGCAAACGCCGTTAACCGAACATCCACCCGGTGACGGATCCGCAGCACAAACCCGTAGGCAGCCAGTAGCCACGCCCACAGCAGCAGCGACCCCTCCTGCCCGCTCCACAGCGCAGAAAACTTGTAAGCACTCGGCAGCGCCCGATTCGTATGGTGAAGGATGTACGAAACCGAATAATCGTTCGTAAACGAAGCCCAGACCAAGGCAAACGCCGCACAGCTCATTGCAATAAAGCTGCTGATCCCAGCGCGCCTGGCAGTCTCGCCGAGTCGCCCTGCTGTACTGTCATTCGCGTTTCCTCTGGACCGCCACAGCGCTATACCGCCCACCACCAACGTATAGACACAAAGAATTAGAGCCAGAAGTAATGTGAAACTGCCAAACTCCGGCATTGGATGCTGTTGCATGCATCATTCTCTCAGGATGGGTGCTCAAACAGCAATAAGCCTCCGCTTACCGCACGTTATGCGTGTATTTCAAACGCAGTCTGGGAGCAGGCTATGCACAGTTGCAATGAGATGGTCAGGTAGCAGAGGTTTCAGCCGGAAAAGAACATCCATCCCCTCGTACTCCGCCTCAGCCTCTTCCAACCCGCTGATCACCAGCACCGGCATCGCTGGATGCGTCGCTCGCAACTCGCGGACGAAGGCAGCTCCGTTCATCTCTGGCATCAAATGGTCCGTGATCACCAATCGAATGTCGGCAGGGAAGTCGCCGTTCTGAAACTGCTCCAGCGCTCGCCGCGGATTCAGCGCAGCAATCACAAAATATCCGGCACGCTTCAATATCGTCTGCCGGGTCGCCGCCTGCACGGCGTTATCGTCTATCAAAAGTACGGCTTGTGTCATTTGCTTCAGGCTGCTCCAAGGCAACTTCGATAAGGCAATGCGCCCGTCGTGCCTGCAAATCAGAACGACGGACGCGAAATGGTCTGACGACTATGATGCCTCGTATTGCTCCGCACGATGTATCGAATACTTTTTTTCTTTTGCTTCCGTAGCAGCGCAGTACACAATACCCTTGTGCCAACTATCTGGCCTGCGTTCCGATACATGACTGCATCATCGCCCTCCAACCGCGTTACAGCTCCGCCGTTCGCTTCTTGGTAGACTCTTCTCGCGAAACCGTTTACACTCGCCCGCAGCACTGTATTTAGCCATCATTAGCAACTAAGGGTTACCGTGAATCTGTCAATCATTGACTGGCTTATCATGCTGGTCTACTTCGTCTTTGTTCTGGGCATAGGCTTCGCCCTTAAGCGGTATATGCGCACCAGCAACGACTTCTTCCTCGCCGGACGCTCCATTCCGGCCTGGGTCTGCGGTCTCGCCTTTATCTCTGCCAACCTCGGAGCCCAGGAAGTCATCGGCATGGGAGCCTCCGGAGCAAAGTACGGCATCATCACCAGCCAGTTCTACTGGATCGGTGCCATCCCTGCTATGGTCTTCGTCGGCATCTTTATGATGCCCTTCTACTACGGCTCCAAAGCGCGTTCCGTCCCTGAGTTCCTCCGTCTCCGCTTCGACGAGAAGACCCGCGCGGTCAACGCTTTCTCCTTCGCCATCATGACCGTGCTCTCTTCCGGCATCTCCATGTACGCCATGGCGCTCCTCATCCAGACCCTCGGACTCTTCCACGGCCTCATGCCCGAGAGTTGGATCTTCCACGTCTCCATCATCCTCTCCGCGCTCATCGTCCTCGGGTACATCTTCCTTGGCGGCCTCACCAGCGCCATCTACAACGAAGTCCTCCAGTTCTTCCTCATCGTCGCCGGCTTCGCACCTCTCGTTTGGATCGGTCTCCGCAACGTAGGCGGATGGCAGGGAATCAAGCAGACTCTCCCCTCCACCATGACCCACTCCTGGCGCGGCATGGCCCACGCCTCCACCAACACCCTCGGCGTCGAATGGGTCGGTCTCGCCATGGGCCTCGGCTTCGTACTCTCCTTCGGCTACTGGTGCACGGACTTCCTCGTCATCCAGCGCGCTATGGCCGCAGACTCCGAGATCTCCGCCCGCCGCGTTCCCCTCATCGCCGCTATCCCAAAGATGTTCTTCCCCTTCCTGGTCATTCTGCCCGGCCTCATCGCCGTCAGCGTCACCAGCCACATGATGCCGAAGACGCCCGCCGTCACCCTCACCGCCGCTCAATACGCGGCTCTACCCCTCAGTGAGCAGCATCCCCACGGCATCATCCCTCTCAAGACCGATCCCCTCAACGGCCAACCCGTCCTCGACGGCAAGGGCAACCCCGTCTACAACTACGACCTCGCCATCCCCGTCATGCTCCTGCACTTCTTTCCCACCGGAATCCTCGGCCTCGGCCTCACCGCCTTGCTCGCCAGCTTCATGTCCGGAATGGCGGGCAACGTCACCGCCTTCAACACCGTCTGGACCTACGACATCTACCAGTCCTACATCAACAAGCGCGGCACCGACGAGCACTATCTCTGGATGGGACGAATGGCCACGATAGGCGGCATCCTGCTATCGGTAGGCGCTGCCTACGCCGTCACCAACTTCAACAACATCATGGACGCGCTCCAACTCGTCTTCTCCATCGTCAACGCCCCACTCTTCGCCACCTTCCTCCTTGGCATGTTCTGGAAGCGCACTACCGGCCACGGAGCCTTCACCGGCCTCATCTCCGGCACCCTCGCCGCCCTCGCCCACCACGGCCTCACCATCCCCGGCGACGCGGCTGCCGGCATCCACGGCGGCTGGATCACCATCGTCCATCACTATCCCAGCGACATGGCGCAAAACTTTTGGACCGCCATCTTCGCATTCTCCACCAACCTCGTCGTCACCATCATCATCAGCCTCGTCACGACTCCGCGACCCGAGTCAGAACTCGTCGGCCTCGTCTACTCCTTAACACCCAAACCCGTTGAGCATCACCTGAGCTGGTACCAGAAGCCCGTAACCCTGGCCCTCGCAGTCCTGGCCATGCTCATAGCCCTCAACCTCGTCTTCGCCTAGAAGGCCAATGCCGTTGCCGTTGTTGTTGCACTTGCTGTTGAACTTGCCGTTGCACTTGCTCTTGAGATAGGTCCAGGCTTTAGCCTGGACATTAAGCCTCGCCGCAAATCCCCTTCCAATCTGCCGAAGGCATGAGTGCAGGCGAAGCCGAAACGAAAATATATCGCCTTTGCTTTTGCCTTTGCCGTTGTCTGTTTTTACTCGTCATCCTTCGCGCAGCGAAGGACCATCGCCGCCGTTGCCGCACCCCAAGGAGCCCCACATGGGACTAGACATCCGCATCCCCCTCGGCCTCATCTTCCTCATCATCGGCGGAATCATGTCCATCTACGGCATCGTCACCCGCAACGCCGCCGACATCTATCAGAAGTCCATGGGCATCAACCTCAATCTCACCTGGGGACTCCTCATGTTCATCTTCGGCCTCATCATGTACCTCATCGGCAAACGCCAAAAATGGCAGGACGATCCCGTCAACCCCCGCCCCTGGGAAAAGGGCGACCGCCCACGCCACTAACCATGCAGATCCACTATTCCCATCTCCCCCATAAATAACTCTTCTGCAACATCCACAACCCCAGCCCCTGCAATAATGAAGCATGAAGCGCAGGACAATCGAGCACTACGAGTTCATTCGCAAGATAGGTGCGGGTGGCAGCGGCGTTGTGTTCCTCGCCACCGATACTCTTCTGCAGCGCCCCGTAGTCCTCAAGCTCCTCAAGCGCGGTGCCCTCACCATCGAGCAGATGCGCACCACCCAACTCCGTGAAGCCCGCCTCGCCTCTGCCATCGATCATCCCAACGTCTGCGCCATCTACGAAGTAGGCGAGTTCGCCTCCGAGGAGGGCGGCGTCGACGAAGCCTATATCGTCATGCAGTACATTCCCGGCAAGCCTCTCGACAAGATCATCTCCCAGGGGCCATCCAGCCTCCAGCTCATCCTCTCTGCCGGTATCCAGATCTCAGACGGTCTCGCCGCCGCTCACTCGCTCGGAATCTTCCATCGCGACCTCAAACCCGCCAACGTCATGCTCACCGACGGCGGCCTCATTAAAATCCTCGACTTCGGCCTCGCTCGCCGCATCAACCTGGATCAGGCAGAGTTCGATCCTTCCGGCCCGGCCAACAAACGCGCTCCCCTCGGCCCCGATGCCACCTACACCGCACGCGGCGGCACCATCGCCTATATGGCGCCGGAGCAGTTCGTCACCGGCCAGTCCAGCGTCCAGTCAGACATCTTCGCTCTCGGCCTTATCCTCTACGAGCTCGCCACTGGCAGACATCCCTTCCATCGTCCCGACGCACCGGAGTTCCAGACCATCCGCGCCACCCAGTACGCCGATCCTCCCTCCATCCGCGAAATCGCCCCCAACTTGCCCGTCGAGTTGGAGTCCGTCATCCTGCAATGCCTGGAGAAGCAGCCTTCCGCCCGCTTCGCCTCCGCCGCCGACGTCCGCGAAGCTCTCAAGACCATCATGATGGCCATGCAACTCGATCGCGTAGGAATGCCCGGAGACTCCATCGCACTTCTGCCCTCGCAAGGCCGCCTGCCCCTCGATACCCCCGAAGAAGAGAAGCGCACCACCGGCATCCTCTCCATGCTTGCGGAGCGTTTCCGCGAGTCCGGCAACTCCGCAGTCGGCAAACAGAACAGCATCGTCGTCCTCCCCTTCGTCAACTTTGGCCCCGCCGACGTAGCCCCGCTCTACGGCTACGCCCTCGCAGACGCTATCGCCGCCCGGCTTGCCCGCATGCCGTCTCTGGTCGTTCGTCCTTCCAGTGCTCTGATGGCCGTCTCCACCCAGCAGCTCGATCCGCTCAGCATAGGCAAAAAACTCCTCGTCCACTTCGTCCTCGCTGGCAACTTCCTCCGTTCCGACAAAGGTTTCGACCTCAACTGGCAGCTCCTCGACGTCCCCAGCCAGAGCGTCCGCACCGGAGGTTCCATCAACGTCGCATCGTTCGACCTCGTCTCCGTCCAGTCCGAGATCTGCAACGAAGTCTTCAGCACCCTTCAGGGCTTCGGCGACCTCCAGAACCCCAACGACACCACTCGCGCAACCTCTACCGCCGCCACCTCCCTCGCAGCCGACGTCTCAGAGGAGTACCTCCAGGCCCGCGCCGTCCTCTCTTCTTTCATGTCCCGCACCGGCAGTCGCGAAGACCTCGACCGCGCCCGCGAACTCTTCGACTCCGTCATCAAGCAGGATCAGGACTACGCCCCCGGCTGGTCCGGCCTCGGCATCACCCACCTCCAGTACGCCCGCCACGGCCTCGGTGGTCAGATGCACGTCCTCGAAGCCCGTCGGGCATTCGATAAAGCTCTCCAACTCGATCCCGGCTCAGTCGAGGCCAACCTCTACCGCGTCTACATGCTCCTCTCCCGCGGCGAAAAAGAGTCTGCCCGCCACGGCATCGAGCACCTCCTCCAGACCGCAGGCAACGACTGGAACGTCCACCTCGTCGCCGGTATTACCCTCCGCGCCGACGGCATGTACGAGGACGCACTCGACCAGTTCAACACCTCGCTGCGCATGAACCCCTCCAACGCCGCCGTCATCTACAACCACCGCGCCCGCGTCTACCAGTATCAAAACCAGATGGAGCTCGCCGCCGACGAGATCGAAAAAGGCCTCACCCTGGAGCCCAAACAGCCCCTCCTACGCATCTCCCTCGGCTACCAGCAGATGCGAACCGGAGACCTCGCACGAGCCATCGAGACCCTCGAGAACGTCATCCGCGACGAGAACTCCCTTCGTATCGTCTACCCCACCATCGCTCTCTGCTACGTCCAGCTAGGAGAACGCGCCAAAGCCGCCACCTTCATCGTCGACGAAACCCTCTCCGCCGCCGAAGCCGACAGCGAGATGGCCTATCGCCTCGCCACCTACTTCGCCCTCGAAGGCGACGAGTCTGAAGCCCTCCACTGGCTGCGCCGCGCCATCTACCTGGGCAACGAGAACTACCCCTGGTTCTCGATCAACCCCGCATGGCGCAAGCTGGGGGGCCACAGCGACTTCGAACGCATCCTCGAAGACCTCAAAAAATCCTACCGCCGCAACCAAAAAAACTGGAAGCGTCTACTCGCTCAAGTCCGCGACTAAGACGCTTCCAGCTCTTTATCAACCCAAAAACTTACCGCTCGTACGAACTTCGTTACTGTGCAGCCGTAACTGCAGTCCCCGGCAACGAACTCCGCATCCCCAGCCCGGAAGCGCTAGCCGTCGTATCGCTCATCGGCTTCAGAATCATCGGGGTCGTCAAGCTGAACACCAGCAGCGAATCCTTCGGCAACGCCGCCTGCCGGTCCTCTTTCAGCCACAGAATCGTGCTCACGCCCGCTCCCAATCCAGCTCCAACGATGGCCCCTACTCCGCCGCCCAGCATTGCACCTGCCACCGCGCCACTCCCTGTGGTCAATGACATAATCGCAAGGTTCTCTTTCGGGTGATCCCTGCGGCCCACGGTTCCTTCGCTATTCAGCTTGTTGTGCGCCATCTGGTCCGTATCGATCAACTGGGCATGCAGGACATAGTGCGTCCCATCCGGCAGAGTCACACTCCGAGCCTCCAGATGCAGCGCTGCCGAGCCTGAGATCCTCTTGCCACCCCGAACCTCGGTCACACGTCCTTCCAGCACCGATCCCGCAGGCAGAATCACCCGGCCATTCTGCAGCACAGCCTCTGTCAACGGAGCAGTAAACGGCTGACCCTCAAGCGTCGTCGTCGTCGACAGGCTCTGCCCGATCCGTGCCTTCAGCAGTGTCCCTTCGCGAACCTCGCCATCCCGCTCCGGAACGCTGGTCACAATCCCGGAATCGTCGGGCACAACCACGGCATCCCGCGTCGTCTCCGTCACAATATTTGCATCCGGATCAAACGCAGCCTTCGTCGTCGGCGGCAATACGGCCCCGCTATAAGGCACATACGCGCCATATACCTCTGTCGTTGCCGCGCTCGGCTTGCTCGCCACCGCCTTCGGTGCTGCCTGCACTGCGGCCTTTGCGGAATCCTGTTCGCTCGTGGCACTAATAATCGTTTGGTCGGGGTTTGAAACCCCGGACATCGCGCTCTGGGCTATCGCGGGTACACCAGCAAGCAGCAGAGCAGCGGTCGTAATCTGTATCTTCATGGCAACATCCTCGGGGAGTTCTCGCACACCACTATCGACGTGCTTCCTTGGCAAAGGGTAGTGCCTCACACACTCCACCACAGCCAAATTCGCGGGCAGGGAATCGAAGCTGCTAATACGGCTCTCAACTCCACTCGCCACACTCATGCAACCCTTTCGGCACCATTCATCCCGCTGTCAGCCTAAAATCCCCACCCTTTGCTAAAATCCGTCATGTGAACTCTTCCCGCACCGACCTCGTGTATTCCATCTCCGTCGCTGGCGGAGGCACGGTTCCAGTTGATCGTCGGCCCAAACTCAATGACCGGCTGACCCATAGGGTCGTCGCTCAGTACTCAGGAAATTCAAATAATAGGAGCAATATGACCGAGATCGTCTCTATCCACGCACGCGAAATTCTGGACTCCCGCGGTAACCCAACTGTAGAGGCCGACGTCGTCCTCGAAGGCGGCATCCGGGGTCGCGCTGCAGTCCCCAGCGGAGCCTCCACCGGCGAACACGAAGCAGTCGAACTCCGCGACGGCGATAAAGAGCACTATCTAGGCAAAGGTGTCCTCCAGGCCGTTGAAAACGTCGAGTCCATCCTCGCTCCAGAACTCGCAGGTATGGACGCATCCAACCAGCGCCTCATCGACGCCAGCATGATCGCAATCGACGGCACCGAGAACAAATCCAAGCTTGGAGCCAACGCCATCCTTGCCGTCTCCATGGCCTGCGCCCGAGCCTCTGCCCTCGCGCTGAAGCTCCCTCTCTACCGCTACCTTGGCGGCGTCAACGCCTGCCTGCTCCCCACCCCCATGATGAACATCCTCAACGGTGGCTCCCACGCAGACTCCAACGTCGACTTCCAGGAGTTCATGGTCATGCCCGTAGGCGCCGAGACCTTCTCCGACGCACTCCGCTGGGGCACAGAAGTCTTCCATACCCTCAAGGGCGTTCTCAAAAAGAAGGGCTATAACACTGCAGTAGGTGACGAGGGCGGCTTTGCCCCCAGCCTCAAGTCCAACGACGAGGCCCTCGAACTCATCCTCGAAGCCATCGCCCTGGCCGGCTACACCCCCGGCGAAGATATCGCCATCGCCCTCGACCCGGCCTCCAGCGAGTTCTACAACAAGGAGACCGGCAAGTACGTCTTCAAGAAGTCCGACAAGCGCGAACTTTCCTCAGACGAGATGGTCGCCTACTGGGAGTCCTGGGTCAACCAGTACCCCATCGTCTCCATCGAGGACGGCCTCGCCGAGGACGATTGGGATGGCTGGAAGCACATGACCAAGACCCTCGGCCACATCCAGCTAGTCGGCGACGACCTCTTCGTCACCAACACCCAGCGCCTCCAGATGGGCATTGAGCAGAAGTGCGGCAACTCCATCCTCATCAAGGTCAACCAGATCGGCACCGTCTCTGAGACCCTCGAGGCCATTGAGCTAGGCCGCCGCTTCGGCTACACCAGCATCATCTCCCACCGCTCCGGCGAAACCGAAGACACCTTCATCGCCGACCTCGCCGTGGGCACCGGCGCCGGCCAGATCAAAACAGGCAGCGCCAGCCGCACCGACCGCATCGCCAAATACAACCAGCTCCTCCGCATCGAAGAAGAGTTGGGCCAGTCCGCCGAATTCCTCGGCATCGAGTCCCTCAACTTCGGCGCATAAAGCAACACAGCAAAATGGGCGGGAGCAACCATGCTCCCGCCCATTCTCCTTTTAAAGCTCATCACCTGATTCGGAATTGTCATCCTTCGCGTAGCGGAGGACCTGTTTCTGTTCTTGCCGCAGCCTGCCCGCTTGCAAAACTCAAAAAGAAGCGGGACGGCACGATTCGTCTCAGCAGCTATATGAGAGAATCCCCCGATACCGTTCTTCTACCATTCCAGTTCTTCTACTCAGGAGATGCCTGATGTCTAACAAAGCAGCCGCGAGTCTCCTCACGCTGGACATTGAACGCACTGGCAACGTCGTCGTCGTGCGATGCCACGGCCACTTGGTATGGGGTGTAACCGATATCCTCTACTCCAACGTCAGCAGGCTCATCCCAGACTCCAAACGAATCGTACTGGACCTGACAGATCTATCCCGCATGGACAGCATGGGCCTCGGTACCCTGGTGCGCCTGTTCGTTTCAGCCAAGGCGTCAGGCTGCAAACTGGAACTCATCAACCTCGGCGACCGGATCCGGCAGCTTCTCGACTCCACCAATCTCCTGTCAGTATTTTCCGTCATCGGAGAACAAGACATCAGGATGAGATAACCGGCTCGCAGAGCTGCGGCGCTATGAGCATCAAGGGTGATCATCCCCGACTCCCTTTTTCCCCAACATGACCCTACCTTCAAACTTTCTTTTTCCATTTTCCTCAGCAAAATCGCGTGTCAAGCCCAATAATCACCTAACTGTCTCAAAACAAAGCACATAGAGTTTGCCGTTTAGTTACACTCAAACCCGTAAAATAGAAGAAGAGTAAATATTCAAAGCCCGGCCTCGCGCCGGGCTTTCTCATTTAACCCAGGCATACATCGAAGTCCGACCGTATGTCTTTTCTTTTGAAGACTTTGCCACTAAAAGCCCGGGAGGGGGCCATCACCATGAACGAACTCAATCCAGCACCAAAGCGCTACCAATGCCGCCACATCTTCACCGCCGGAAACCGCTGCGGCAGCCCATGCCTGCGAAATCCAGGAGGCCACGAAGATTTCTGCTACCACCATCACACCACTCGCCTGCCCATCGCCAACCCGCGAAAACGCCGCGCCCGCCAAGCCGCTTTCGAAATCCCTCTCCCCGAAGACCGCGCCGCCATACAGATCACCATCGGCCACGTCCTCCGCCGCGTCGCCTCCAACGACCTCGACCCCCGCCGCGCCGGCCTTCTCCTCTACGGCCTCCAGATCGCTGCTCTCAACCTGCCTCGCATCCCCGCACCCTCCCGCGAAGCGGCGACTGCTCAGGTAATAATGGTCGAAGAGATCGTCATCGATCCCACCCACGGCCCCCTGGCCCCTCGCACCGAGGTCTCTAAACCTGAACCCCGTTCCTTCTTCGCCGCACTCCTCTCAACTCTCCAGGCGCCACCTCCTCCTCCCATCGCTCCCGCAGTAGAAAACACACTCGAAATAGCCTCCACCATCCTCCCGGATATCCATGCTGTCACTGACTCTTGCTATCCTGACCACAGCATGTCGAAATCACCCATCGTACTCACCATCCTCGACGGTTGGGGCTACCGCGCCGAAACCCGCGGCAACGCCATCGCCCTCGCCCGCAAGCCTGTCTACGACGGCCTCCTCGCTCAATACCCCAACACCCTCCTGCACGCCAGCGATCACTTCGTCGGCCTCCCCGACGGCCAGATGGGAAACTCTGAAGTCGGCCACCTCAACATCGGCGCTGGTCGCATCGTTCGCATGGACATGACCCGCATCGACACCGCCATCGTCGACGGCAGCTTCTTCACCGACCCCACCCTCACCCGCGCCTTCGAGTTGGCCGGTCAGAGGGGACGCGCCCTCCACCTCATCGGCCTGCTCTCCGACGGCGGAGTCCACTCCCACCAGCGCCATCTCTACGCCCTCCTCCGCATGGCAGCACAACACAAGCTCACTCGCGTCTTCGTCCACGCCTTCATGGACGGCCGCGACACTCTGCCCACCAGTGGCCTCGGCTACCTCGAAGAGCTACAGCGCAAGTTCCAGGAGTACAACGTTGGTCTCCTGTCCAGCGTCTCCGGCCGCTACTTCGCCATGGATCGCGACCTCCGCTGGGAGAAGGAGAGGCAGGCATTTGATGCCATGGTCACCGGCCATCCCGAGGGAGGCTGCTACGCCGAACCCCTCGCGCGCATCCGTGAGCTCTATCACAACGGCATCACCGACGAGTTCGTTCCCCCCTTCACCTGCACCAACCCCAGCGACGACTCCCCGGTCGGCCTCATTCGGGACGAAGACGTCATCATCAACTTCAACTACCGCGCCGACCGTGTCCGCCAGATCACCCGCGTCCTCACCCGCAACTCCGGCCTCACCAACGATCCCATCGGCAGCCAGGGCCATAAACTTCCCAATGCCGTCGAGCTTGACGCAGCAATCCCACTCCACGAAGTCCCCAAAGACCTCCACTACGTCTGCATGACCCAGTACGACAAGAACTTCAAGCTCCCCATCGTCATCCCCGCGGAGAGTATGGACAACCTCCTGGCCCACCTCATGGCCCAGGCCAACCTCCGCAACCTCCGCGTCGCAGAGACCGAGAAATACGCTCACGTCACGTACTTCTTCAACGGCGGCATCGAAAAGCCATTCTCAGGCGAAGACCGCGTCCTCATCCCCTCCCAGAAGGTCGCCACCTACGACCTGGCCCCAGAGATGTCCGCGACGGGCATCGCCGACGCAGTCATCAAGTCCATCAACGACACCGCCTTCGATGTCATCATCGTCAACTTCGCTAACGCCGACATGGTCGGACACTCCGGAAAGCTCGAACCCACCATCCGAGCAGTGGAAACAGTCGATAGGGAACTAGGCCGCATCTACAACGCCATCAGGCAATATGGCGGCCATCTCCTCGTCACCGCCGACCACGGCAACGCCGAGATGCTCATCGACCCCATATCCGGTGGCCCTCACACCTCCCACACTACCAACCCTGTACCCTTTCTGCTTATTACCGACCAGGGTAAAAACATCGGCGTCCGCGACGGCGGCAGCCTCCGCGACATCTCCCCCACCATGTTGTCCCTGCTCCACCTCGACCAACCCCACGACATGACCGGGCACGACCTGCGAATCGTCACAAAGCCGGTGGACTAAAACTCCCGCCGGCCTTCCATAGCCCGCGACATAGTCACTTCATCCGCATACTCGATATCGCTACCCGCCGGCACCCCGGTAGCGATTCGAGTAACTTTTAACCCACCCTTGACCTTCCGCAGCTCCTGCGCGATATAACCCGCAGTCGCTTCACCTTCAGTCGTCGGAGAAGTCGCGAGAATCACCTCGTCGACCTCGCCCAACCGCGTCATCAGATTCGCAATCCGCAACTGCTCCGGCCCAACGCCACCAATAGGAGAAAGCGTCCCATGCAACACGTGATAAACCCCGTGATAGCCGCGCGTCTTTTCGATTGTGGCAATGTTGGTCGGCTCTTCCACCACGCAAATCAGCCGATGGTCCCGTACCGCACTCGTGCAATACCCACACGGATCGACATCCGTAATGTTGTTGCAGATCGAGCAAAGCCGCAGCTTCTCCCGTAACGTAACAATCGCCCCAGCCAACGCGCGTGCATCCTCATCACTCGCCCGCAGCACATGGAACGCCAGCCGCTGTGCGCTCTTCGTGCCCACGCCAGGCAGCTTCTTTAACTCATCGATCAGCCGCGTCATCGGCTCGGCAAAGCGACTCGGATTTGTTGTGAAAGATCCAGCCACTAGGTCAACCCCGGCAGGCCCAGCCCACCCATCATCCCCGCCACGCTCGACTTAATCGCCTCATCCGCCCGCCGCCCTGCCTCATTCACCGCTGCCGTAATCAAATCTTCCAGTAACTCCAGATCCGCAGCCGTGCTGCCCATCGCCGTCGGCTCAATCTTGATGCGCAGAACTTCCTTCTTCCCATTCATCCGCACCGTCACCACCCCGCCACCACTCGAAGCCTCCACCACAGTCTCAGACAGTTTCTTCTCCATCTGCTCCTGCATCTCCTTCGCCTGGCTCATCATCTCTTGCATCTTGCCCAGATCGGATAAGTCCATCACTCCCCCTCACGCAGGTCGATCACAGTTCGAATCTCTGCATTGAATAGCCGCTGCGCCTGCTGCACAATAGGATGCTCCAAAGCCTTGGCTTGCATCGACCCTGACTTGGCAGCGCGTGGCTTCTTGACTGCCGCTGTAGCCCCGGATCCCGGTATCAATACCAGCTTCAACGTCCCCGCACCACGCTCCCGCAGCGCCGCACGAACGATCTTCTCAGCCTCTGCGTTCACCACCATCGGCAACATCGTCTTCGAGACCGCCATCTGCACCCGAATCTCGCCACCCTCCACCGACCACACAGCATCCTCCAGCGCCTCCGCCGCCGTGTCCTGCTTAGCCGCCGCCTGAAGTGCCTCAATCGCTGCCGTCTGCAAATCTACCGCGGAAGGAAGCGACCCCGGCTGCAAATCAGTAGCCGCCCGCGAGACTGCAACAGCCTCCACCACTGGAGCCACAGCGTCACCGCTGGCAGCACTCGCAGAGGTCAGGGTCCCCGCAGCGCTCTCAACAGGTACAGCTGGACGAAACGCTTCGACCGGTGCAACCACAGGCGGAGCCACTGCAGCCACCTCAGCCGGAGCCGTCACTACTTCCTTCGGCACCGTAACCGGGGCAGCAACTGGCACCCTCACCGCAGCCAACCCAGGCCCCGGCTCATCAAACCGTTTCCGGCTCTGTTCGAATGGCGAAAATGCTGGCTTCGTAGCCACCGCCACAGGTGCTGAAGACGCGCTGGGCGATGCACCCAACAACCCACTCGAACCCAACCCACCAGTCACTGGGCGCTTAGCCGGAACAACCGCACCACCCCCAACGGCGAACTGACTCAGCAACTCCTCCACCGGCAACAACCGTCGCAGATGAACCAACTTCAGCAGTCCCAACTCAAAATGAAACCGCTGCTCTTGTCTATAGCCCAGTTCATCGAAGGTCCGCAGCATGACCTGTAGAAAACGCGTCAACTCCTCTTCACTGAACAGCGCTGCAGAACGCCCCGCGCGACGCTGTTCATCCGCGGAGATCTGCAGCAACTCCCCCGCCACCCCATCCGCAGCAACCCCATCCACCCCAATCCCGGCGATCTTCGCAATCACGCAGTTCCGCAGGTATCGAACACACTGCCGCGCCAACTGGGCTGGGCTGTTGCCCGCATCCAGCAGCGTATTCGCCACCGTAATCACCTCGGCGCTGCGGTTCGCATTTACTGCCTCAAGTATCTTTTCAAATACAGCATTCGGAACCGTCCCCATCAGCTCTCGAATCTGCGAAGCATCCAGCACAGCCCGCCCATCCTGCATCGGCGCACTAGCAATTGCCTGGTCCATGATGCTCAGTGCATCGCGCATCGATCCATCGCCCGCCTCAGCCAGCAGGCTTAGCGCAGCCTCATCCGCCTCCACGCCCTCGCGCTCTGCAATCCCTCGCAGTTCGCCCAGAATGTCCACCAGTTTCACCGCATGAAAGCTGAAGTGCTGGCAACGTGACCGCACCGTCTGCGGGATGTCCTCCGGCTGCGTCGTTGCCATCATGAACACGATGTGATCTGGTGGCTCCTCCAGTGTCTTCAGCAGCGCATTGAACGCTGCATCCGTAATCTGGTGCGCCTCATCCAGAATGTAGATCTTGTACTTGTCCCGTGCTGGCCTATACCGCGCCGCATCCCTCAGCTCTCGAATCTCATCGATACCGCGGTTTGTCGCCGCGTCGATCTCAATCACGTCGACTGCATTGCCCGCGCGAATCTCCAGGCAGCTATCGCATACCTCGCAAGGCTCCGCCGTAGGCCGCAACTCTGACCCAATCGCATTCCTGCAATTCAGTGCACTCGCCAGAATTCGGGCAATTGTCGTCTTTCCAATGCCGCGATGCCCGCTGAAGATGTATCCATGCGCAATCCGTTGTTGGACCAGCGCGTTCATCAACGTTACGGTAACGTGGTCCTGACCGGCCACATCGGCAAAGCGCTGAGGACGGTATTTTCTTGCAAGTACCTGATAGGCCATAGTGAAGGTGCGATAAGAAGCCGCAATCCCTATTGTATCTGTCCACCGACGCTGTAGGTTTGCTAAGCCAATCGCTTCTTCTTCGGCTGGCTGGCGGCGATCAAGCTCTTCTTTGCTATCCGTGCTCGCCGCTTCACCTCGACTTCGCTGAACATCGTCCCTCGGCACCTCGGAGCCCCACAATAGCAATCTCCCTCGGCATCATCGCTGTCGTACAGGTTGTACTCGTACGTCAACTCCTCACCCGCCGAGATATCCCGGAGCGCGCACACAAAAATCCGCCCTTCATCCTCTTCTGTCTCGCAATTCGGAGCGCACGAGTGGTTGATAAACATTGCAGTCCCAAACCCGTCAATCACCGTTCCAGCCTCACCGCAGCTAAACAGGTACGTAATGAATCGGTCCCGATATCGGTCATCGGCCTCCTCTTTTGAAAACCGCGGCCCGTCATACTCACACACGCGCGAGCCCTTCTTGATTGCTCGGGTGGTATAGCAACCAGCAGCGTGAATCGACGAAGATCGAATAATCAGTCCATTAACCATAGTGCGCACACTTCCAGAGAAAACAGCCGCATCGTAGCGTTAGAAATTTCATTGAGTTGACCCAGGCCAGCCATCCAAAACCAGAGACTTTCCCGCACTCCACCCGAGCAAACTATAACAAACTCACCTCGACCACAGTCAAAGCTCCAGGAACATCCGGGTAAACTAACCACAATGGCAGTTCGAAGCACACTTCGAGTATTGTTGACGGCCTCCATCTTCACGGTTGCGTGTGCCTCCTATACCGCCTCCGCTCAAAAGGCTCCCAATACCCAGTCTGCCGCCGACGCCACCAAAAAACCTGCCTGCACAGCCAACTGCCCATCACCGTCCGCCGCTACCAAGCCACCCTCAGCAGCCGAACAGTTCCCATTCCCCGGCGAATCCTCGAAATCCGCTGCCTCTCCCTCATCCCCTGATCCCGACGCACCCACGCCGTCAACCCCAGCCGTCAATCCAGACAAGCAATTCCCGTTCCCCGGAGAACCCGACTCCAGCTCCAGCAGCAGTTCCAGTTCATCTGCCAATCCTGACGCAGCCACTGCACCTGATCCAGCGACCGCCGCACCACCCGACGACGTCCCCAGCACTGAGCCCAAGTCCACCACCCGCCGCAAGCTCCCCAAGGTCAAGCAACTCCAGAGCGCCGAAGACCGCGAAGCGGAAGACCTCACTGTAGCCCGCTTCTACCGCGACTCTGGCAACCTCGCCGGTGCCTATCTTCGCTGCAAGGACGCCGTCAAACTCCAGCCCGACGACCCCGAAGCCCACTTCCTCCTCGCCGAAACTGCCCGCAAGCTCAACAAACGTGACGAAGCCATCGCCGAGTTCAACATTCTGCTTAAGCTCGACGCCTCGCCCGACCAGATCAAGACCGCCCGCAAGGCTCTAGCTCAATTCCAGTAACTCGCTCATCAGCTCTGGCGCAGCCTTCAGGCCCGGTGTACCTTGGTGCAGCCAGCATGAACAACATCCTTGAACAACTCCAGCAGGAACTAACCCGCTCTCTCAGCGGACTCGACGCCGCCCAGACCCAACTTCGCCCCATCGGCCATCCAGAGAAGTGGAGCATTCAGCAAATCGTCGAACACCTTCTCCTCACATACGCCTCCACTGGGACAGCCCTTCAGGCGCGCCTCACCAAAGGCACCCCCACCCAAGCCACACCGTCGCTGCAGCAGCGCGTCGGCCAATTCTTCCTCATCACGCTCGGCGTCTTTCCCCGCGGCCGCGAAGCCCCCATCCCAGTCACTCCTCAGACGCCGCAAGAACCAATCGCAGGAGCTGATCTAACCGCGCTTATTGCTCAGCGTCTCGCCCATCTCGATCAGACGATCAACCAGTTTGAAGCTCTCTTCGGCACGCAGCACGCTGCCACCCACATGGTTCTCGGCCCGCTCAGCGCTAGGCAATGGCGCAGATTTCAACTCATTCACGGTGTCCATCACGCAAAACAGATCATCGCCATCCGTCGGTCGCACGGACTCTAATCGTCGTCGTCATCCACAAATATCTGCGCGGTATCTACAGCGTCGGTCGGGTCTTCTTCCAGCTCATCCTCAACGCGCAGGTATCGCCGCATATAGCGCAAAGGCTCATCGGCCACTGCCAACTCGCGCAGATGATAGCGCCACGCATCATCTCGCGCACTCCGTCGCGTATATCCTTTTCGACTCACCATCGCGATCCGGCCATCGGCCATCCGCCTCTGAAACGTCTGGTTTGGCACCTGGAAGGTGATCCGTTCACCTGCTTTCCAGAAATTCGAGGCGAACTCATGCGAGAACAGCAGCGCATAATACCGTCGCTCTAAAGCCAGCGTCTCAATGGCATGACGCGCACTCTGCCACGGCAATCGAAGCTTGCCGACGTACCACTTCCGGAACTCGAATCCATTGGTCCGCGCCTGGCCGACCAAAAGCTGCAGCAGTTCTACCCTTGTCATATCAAATCAGTCCAAACGGCAGTACACAGGCCGCCAGTCCTCTAACCAACCGCGGGTATAGTGTACGTTGATTGACTTCACCATTCACACGTATCTCCCGGGATTAGGCAAGCATGATCATTGGATTCTTCGCCGCAACAAGAACAGCCGGGCGTGGGTCGCTCACCCGGGCGTTCATCATCTGCATTGCCTTCATCTTCACGGCGTCAGCGCACTCCCAGCAGATCGGAAGTCCACTCCACACCAACGCCCTCAATCTCGATCCCACCGTCCGCGATGGCTATCAGCACTTCTATAACCTTGATTACGACGGCGCCATCAGCCGGTTCGAGACCGTACTCAATAGCAACCCCCAGAATCCCATGGCCTACGATTACGTCCTCATGGCCACCGTCTTCCGCGAACTCTACCATCAGGACCTGCTTGACACCACCTACTACGCGCACGACTCGTTCCTCAACTCAAAACGAAACGTACCCGTTCCCGACGCAATTCGCCAGCGCATCGAATTCCTCACCAACACCGCCATCTCACTCTGCGACAGGCAAATTCACGATAACTCTCGAAACGCCAACGCCTTCTTCGCTCGTGGATACGCCCGCGGCATGCATGCGTCGTTCATTACGCTCGTCGATCACAGCTTCGTTGCCGCCGCTCGCCAGGGATACGCCGCCCGCGGAGATAGCGAGCAGGTGCTCCAAATCGACCCCCTTTACGCGGACGCCAAAATGGCCATCGGCATCCAGCAATTCGCCGTCGCTAGCCTGCCTCGCATCATTCGCATGATGGTCGGTATCGCTGGTGTCAGCGGCAACCGTGAAAGAGGCCTCCAGCTTCTCCGCGAGTCCGCCGCCCACGGCACTGTCACTGCTGTCGAATCCCGCACCGTCCTCTCCCTGTTTCTCCGTCACGACGCCCGCTATCAAGAGGCCCTCGTCGTTCAGCGCGGCCTCGCCCAGGAGTTTCCCCACGACTACCTCTTCCGCCTTGAAGAAGCCAATCTAACGAAGGACGCCGGAAACGGTCCTGCTGCCATTGCCACTTACAAAGCAGTGCTGGCAGACGCAGCCAAACCCGGATACTTCATCGATCCCCGCCTCCAGATGGCATGGTTCGGCCTCGCAGACACGGAGCGCGGCCAGAATGACATTGAAAATGCCGCAAAACACTACCTCCAGGCTGCCGAACAGCCAAATTGCAGCGATTGGCTCCGTCGCCGCGCTCAGCTTAACGCGGGCGAGATGTTCGATCTCCTTCACAACCGCTCCGAGGCCATCCGCCTCTATCAACTGGCCGCAGCAGGTGGCGGAGACCAGTCCCAGGCCGACGCCGCTCGTCGATACCTCAAAACGCCCTACGCCGGAAAGTAACCTTCACCTTCCGCCACAACTCTCAATCCCATCTGCGGAACCAACTCTACCCTGAATCCGTACCTCCAGATGTGTCAAAATAAAGCTCTCCGGAGGCATCATGTTCTGCTCAAAATGTGGCAATCAGATCCAAAATGGTGCCCGATTCTGCTCCGCATGCGGAGCCTCCTGCACCCCTGAGTATCCCGGCTTCTATCCTCAAACCGGTCAACTCACCCGCCCCCGCACTAACCGAATGATCGCTGGCGTCTGTGCTGGTCTCGCGATCCACTACGGATGGGATCTCTCTCTCGTCCGCGTCATTACTGCGCTACTGGTCGTTCTTACCGGTGTCGGACTCATCGCTTACCTCGTCGCCTGGGTTGTCATCCCAGAAGCCCCTTACGAACTTCCCCTCAAGACCTCCTGAAAGAGCACCTGACACTTGTCCAAATCTCGCGTAGCACCCAGGCTCTCAGCCGACCCAGCCTTGTCCCAAACGCCTGCCACCCGCCCCTTCGCATACCGCAATCGGACCCTGCACTGTGACGGAATCAGCCTCTCCACCCTCGCCGTTGAGCATGGCACACCCCTCTACGTCTACTCGGCTGATCAAATCGCCTACCGCTTCCAGCTCTTCCAATCCGCCTTTGCCAGCCGTCCGCACACTATTTGCTACGCGGTCAAAGCCAACTCCTCCCTCGCCATCCTTCGTCTGCTCGGTCAAAAAGGTGCCGGTTTCGATATCGTCTCCGGCGGGGAACTGGAGCGCGTCCGCAAAGCTTATAAGCCTGCCCTTCAGCGCGTAGTCTTTTCCGGAGTCGGGAAACAAATCTGGGAGATCGACGCCGCTCTCAAGGCCAACATCCTCCTATTCAACGTAGAGTCCGAGGCAGAACTCCATCTGCTCGCCGCCCGCGCCGAAGCCCTCAACCTCCGCGCCCGCTTCGCCCTGCGCGTAAATCCTGACGTCTTCGCCGATACCCACCCCTACATCTCCACGGGTCTCCGTGAACACAAGTTCGGCATCGATATCAATGCCGCCCGTGCCATCTATCGCAAGGCCGCCAAGTCCAAATGGCTCGACCCCGCCGGAGTCAGCGTCCACATCGGCTCCCAGATCCGTAAAGTCGATCCGTTCGCCGCTGCCACCGCTCGCGTCATCTCACTCATCTCGGACCTCCGCAAAGACGGTCACAACATCCGCTACATCGACGCTGGCGGCGGACTGGGAATCGAATACTCTGATTCCGCATTCGATCCCGCCCAGCAAATCCAGAAGTACGCTGTCGCACTCTCCAGGGTCCTCTCAGGCTCAGTTCTCGACCCCGAAACCCATTTACTTCTCGAACCCGGCCGCTTTATCGTCGCTCAGGCCGGAGCGCTCCTTACTCGCGTCCTCTTCGTCAAGAAAAATGGCACCAAGACCTTCGTCATTACAGACGCAGGCATGAACGATCTCATCCGACCCGCCCTCTATCAGGCCCACCACGAGATCCTTCCCGTCCAGCAACCCCGCACCAGGGCCACCCTCACCGCCGACATCGTCGGTCCAGTCTGCGAGTCCGGCGACTTCTTTGCCCGCGATCGCGTCCTCCCCACCGTCAAACCCGGCGACCTCATCCTCCTCCTCGATGCCGGGGCCTACGGCATGTCTCTTACCTCCAACTACAACACCCGACCCCGCCCCGCTGAAGTTCTAATCGACGGTGGCGAAGCCAAACTCATCCGCCGCCGCGAAACCATGAAAGACCTGTTGGCCCCCGAACTCCTACCCTGATTCGCTTGACAAACTCGACGCTCGGAACGGCCCACAACACCTCCGTCCAGGTGTCAGACCGCCAGCAGCTTCCAGCTCTGGACCTCGAAGTACACACCTAAAGCCTTTCGATGGAAGATTTTGCGCACTTATGCCGGGGTGGGGGCGCCTTGCAGTATCCCGGGTCGCCCACCCCCGATCCCAGGTCGCAAGCCTGGAGTCAGCAGGGAAGTCAGAGAATCCACCCCGCGCATCTGCACCGTCCATCGTGCTAAACTCACAGGGTTGCGCGCTCCTGACGCGCATCACCGCAGCGCAAATCACCACCGAGGTATCGCATGTCCGGCCATTCAAAATGGGCCACAATTAAGCACAAGAAGGGCGCACTTGACGCTAAGCGCGGCAAAATCTTCACCCGCCTCATTAAGGAAGTCACCATCGCGGCCAAGACCGGTGGAGGCGATCCTGACGGCAACCCCCGTCTCCGTGGTGCCATCGCCGCAGCCAAAGCTGAGAACATGCCGGCCGACAACATCAAGCGCGCCATCCAGCGCGGTACTGGTGAGCTCGAAGGCGTCAACTATGAGGAAATCACCTACGAAGGCTACGGCCCCGGCGGCGTAGCGGTCATCATCGACGTTCTCACGGACAATAAGAACCGTGCTGTCAGTGAGATACGTCACGCCTTCTCCAAAAACGGTGGAAATCTCGGCGAGTCGAACTCCGTCTCTTGGATGTTCTCCAAGAAGGGTGTCATCATAATTGACAAGTCTGCGGTAAGCGAAGAAAAATTGACTGAAATCGTCCTCGATGCCGGTGCCGAAGATCTAAGCGATGAAGGTGACACTTGGGAAGTACTCTGCGATCCCAAGGACTTCGAAGCGGTCACAAATGCGCTAAAGGCTGCCAATATCAAGCCAGAGCACGCAGAAGTCACCAAAATCGCCTCGACGTACACCAAACTGGAAGGCTCTCAGGCAAACGCCATGATGCGACTCCTCGAAGTTCTCGAAGACCTCGACGACACCCAGAATGTCTATTCGAACTTCGATTTCGATGAAGCCGCGGTAGCTCACGCTGGACACTAAGATCGCTGTTTGTCCGAAACTAAAGGCCGCCGGTCATCGGCGGCCTTCTGCTGCCGTTATCATTACGAATACTCGTTCCATCCGGAGTTTTGCCTGGTGACTAATACAACTCGCCATATAGGACATGTCTGTCTCTGGACATTGATTGCCGCGATCACAGTTCTGAATAGCAACGCTCAAACTCCTCAGCAGATCAAGAACTCCTCAGTCAACACGACCAATAACAATCCATTCCAGCGCTCTGGGCATCTGCCCTTCGAATACGGCCTCCTGATTCAGGGTGGCAAAGGGCTTACCGACAATCGCGACGACTTCAAGTTCCTGATGGCCGGGGTCCATGCTGGCAAGGTACTTACCGGAAACATCGGCCCTGGAGTCCTGCGCGGTAACTTCGAGTACGCAGTCGAAGCCTTCCCGTTTTGGCAGTCCTACACCCCCAAATTCCAGCGGGCAAACTGTGTCGCTGCCACTGGATCTACCCCCGCCTCCTGTTCACCACTGTTCACAGTCGGAGGCACTTTCACAGGGGTATCCATAACCCCAATCATTCTGCGCTGGAACTTGGCCGGATCCAAGCGATTCACCCCATGGGCCGAAGCGGCCGGCGGACTGATTTGGACCGATCACAAGTACCCGGCCTTTGGTTCGTCTATCCTGAATCTTGTGAACGACGGTCCCAACGCCGATGCCAGCGTCTGGAACTTTACCCCGCAAGGCGGTATCGGGGTCCACTATTTCTTGCGCCCCAACCGCTCGATCGATCTCAGTGCCAACGGAGTTCACATCTCCAGCGCCAGCTTGGGCGACCGAAATCCAGGCGTCAATGCCAGCATCCAGTTCTCGTTGGGCTATACATGGTGGAGGTGACAAAAGTGGTAGACGAGTTACACAACGGGCACATGATAATTAATCAGAGGTCCGCCAACGCTTGAGAACGCTAAACGCATTATGAATCCAGACGCAATCATCGAGTGTGTCCCCAACTTCTCGGAAGGAGTTGACGCCGGCAAGGTCAAGCAGATCATCGCAGCCATGCAGGTAGAAGGCGTTCGTCTTCTGGACTGGTCGCTCGATGCCGCCCATAATCGCTCCGTCGTCACAATAGCTGGCTCCCCTGCAGCGGTTGTGGAGGCAGCCATTCGATCGGCAGGAAAAGCTTCGGAACTGATCAATCTCACCTTACAGACTGGCGTTCATCCGCGAATTGGTGCGGCGGACGTAATACCGTTTGTCCCCGTTAGCGGAATCTCCCTCGCAGAATGTGCAATGCTTGCGAGGCAGGCCGGCCTACAGATTTGGAGACGGTACGGTGTGCCAGTCTATTTCTACGGTGCCGCGGCTGCACGGCCTGATCGCGTCCAGTTGGAAGACGTTCGACGCGGACAGTTTGAGGGACTTCGCGATGCGTCCCTCCGAGATACAGCCCGCCGCCCTGATGTAGGTGGTCCAGCACTCCACCCTACAGCGGGTGCTAGTGCTGTGGGTGCGCGCAGTTTCCTCATTGCATACAACATCTATTTGGAGCAGGCCACACCAGGTTATCGTGCCCCTGGCGACGAGTTGATCCTTAGCTCCGCGCGGGTCTCTGGCGGTAACTCAAAGCAGGGAGTCGAAATTGCACTTCAGCCACCAGATGTCTCCGTTGCGCGTGCCATTGCGCGCGATATTCGAGCTTCAAATGGAGGAATGCACGGTGTTAAGGCGATTGGCGTTATCGCAAATGGCCGTGCGCAGGTCAGCATGAACATCACGGACTTCCGTATCACACCCATGCGGCAAGTCTATGCGGCAGTCGAGCAACTCGCGCAACGTTACGGTGTCCGAGCCGCTGAGGGTGAACTAATCGGTCTAATTCCTGAAGAGGCTTATGAGCCGGATTCAGAATGGCTTCGTCAAATACCTGGCTTCGATCCTGCGGAAAAGGTCTTGGAAAGAAGACTAAATGCTCCGATAATATGGCCGTAACCCGTGTAACGTTGAGTGGCACCACCCTTTAGCAGGTGGCTTCTCAGGAACCAGAATCCGACTCGAACTTGCTACCTCCAGGTAACCAAGAAGAATAAAGTTGATTGGGGAACAAAGCTTATGAATAGAAATTACAAATCTAGTTTTTGCGGTACGGCGCTCGTAATCCTCGCAACCATGGTTTCGACCGCCGCATTTGCAGCTCAGCTCAGCAGCGATGGCAAAGCATCCATTCCTCACGATGTGCAACAGTTGATTGTCGTCGACTATCATGCTATGCAGAACTCCACGGCCGCTATGGATTTGAAGGATCGTGTTCTCCCCCCGGAACTGAAGCGCCTGGAAACAGCTATGAAGAGTTCTGGACTGAAGGTCGATCAGGATGCTGACACCCTCGCATTTGCAGCCTTCCGCGCCTCAGGTGGAGAGGGAACTCGAATTGTCGGAATCGCTCAAGGGCAGTTTCACACGCGTGAGGTGTTAGCGAATTTTGCTAAACAAAAAACTAAGCCGATAGTCCTCCGCAACAACAGTATTTTCCCCATGGGATCTGCTGGAATGAGCGTCGTATTCCTCAACCAGACCACGATGGTATTCGGAGACCGGGAAGCAGTTAAGGCGGCACTTGACGCCCGCGATGGCATAACCTCCAACCTTCTTTCGAATGGTGAAATGGTCAATGAAATGATCACGGTCGATTCGAAAGCAATTTGGAGCTTGCTCGATCAAAAGGGCACCCAGACCATGATGAAGAGTGTTCTTGGCGAAGCCGCTCAACTTGCTGATTACGACACAGTACGCAATCGTATGAAGAGTTCTCGCTACACCATGGACTTCCAGAATGGCGTCAAGTTCGATATGGCCGTTGTTATGTCGGATACGGTAACGGCCGCGACCGCTGCCACCCTAATGAAGGGTGTCTCTATCCTTAGGAAGACGTCTGGTTCTCCGCTCGAAAAGACAGCCCTTGATCAGACAACGATCGACTCAAACTCCGGAACGCTAACTGTTTCTTACTCATCATCTGACAGTCAGTTTGCTACTCTGCTCAGTTCGCCACTCTTCCAATCGGTGGTTAAGTAATCCGTCAGACATAGTTACAGCATTTCTAGCCACTTCATCATCTCCTTCTCCGTGTCACGGGGCATCTCAAAAGATGCCCCGTTTGTACGTCAATAGCTCCATATTTAATCTCTAATCACCGCCTGCTAATATCCACCTCTATTGTTCCCGCAGCCGTATCTTACTTGCACCTAATGAGTCCACCTGGAGCGTCAGTGTCTATGAGCGGATCTCTTAAGCCCGGGTAACTTTTCTCGTCGGCTCATATTCTCAATAAATCCTAATAATTTAACCCAGCGCTTAGGTTTGCTAATTGCAGTGTTCTGGGTATGGATAGTGGACTATACGCAGCCTATACCGGTCTTATGGCGCGAACGCAGGCGCTGGATACTGCTGCCAACAACCTTGCGAATGTTGGAACCAATGGCTTCCGTTCCCAACGTGACTACTTCAAGGGAATCGTGGCATCGAGCCTCGACGGCGTATCGCCTTCGCAGGTAAGTCAATCCATTAACGGGTTCGGTGTGCTCGGGGGCAACAGGCTGGATTTAAGTCAAGGCCATATTACTTCCACGGGCAATCCGCTGGACGTTGCATTACAAGGGGCCGGTTTCTTTGGACTGCGTACACCTCATGGAACTATTTACACGAGAAATGGAAGCTTTTCTCGTTCGTCAAATGGCACTCTGCAAAATTCTCAGGGAGAGCCGGTACTAGATGTAAATCATCAAAGTATTACGGTTCCTACAGGTGCTATTCGTATCGCCCCCGACGGCAGTATCTCAGCGACCACTCCCGCCGGAAGCGCCATCGTTGCCAAAATTGGCATCTTCAACTTTTCCGATCCGCACGCGCTCAGCGCGCAGGGAGAAGATCGCTTATCCGTTGGTAGTGGAGTTGAAGCGATCCTGGGAAACGCCACTGTATTGCAAGGGGCAGTAGAAGACTCCAATGAAGATGCTGTCCATGGCACTATGCAACTTGTTCTGGTTCAACGTCAGGCGGAAATGATGCAAAAAGCCCTAAGCGTCTTTAGCAATGATCTGGATAAGACAGCATCAGAAGAACTATCCCGAGTGTGAACTTCATAATTTCCGTTCCGGCATATGCCAAGAATGAGGAGGCTGAACTTGATTCGAGCACTATATACAGCAGCAAGCGGTATGAGCGCCCAACAGGCGAATTTAGACACCGTCGCAAATAACCTAGCAAACTCCGCGACTGCAGGCTTCCGAAGGCGCAGGCTTCAGTTTGAAGACATGATTTACCAGAATATGATTACGCCCGGAGCAGCACAAAGCCAACAAACTGTCTCCGCTGGCCTTCAGATTGGTTTAGGAACCCGCTCCGCCGCAACGGAAATGATCATGACCCAAGGAGATTTCAATCAGACCGGCAACTCGCTCGACTTAGCGATACAAGGTCAAGGATTCTTCCAGGTCTCTCGACCTGATGGGACGATAGCGTATAGTCGCGCAGGAAGTTTTCACTTGAACAATCAAGGCACAATTGTGACGTCTAGTGGCGACGCAGTTATACCCGCAATCACAATTCCTCCAAACTCGACATCAATCACGATCTCTCAATATGGAGTGGTGTCAGCTACTATTCCTGGACAAACGGCCTCCGCGCAACTCGGTACGCTTCAACTTGCAACGTTTGCTAACCCTGGCGGCTTGAGTTCGATAGGAAGCAGCCTTTTCCAGCAAACCGCGTCTTCAGGAAATGCCATAACCGATGCTGCTGGCGGCACAAGCGGAATAGGAACTCTGCAGCAGGGGTATCTCGAAAATTCGAACGTTGATGTTGTAGCCGAATTCGTCCAAATGATCCTTGCTCAACGCGCCTACGAAAGTAATTCCAAGGTAGTGCGTGTGGCAGATGACATGTATTCACAGATCAATAACATGATTCGATAGGATTCTAATGCCATATCAACTACATCCACGCCAACACCATCCACGTTGGATGTGTCTAATTGTACTCCTCGTCGGGATAATTACATTTGGTGATGCTAATGCTTTGTGTCAGGTCGAGGCTCAGGAATCTGCTCATGCGTCGAAGACAGTCGAAGCTTCGCTACCGACCGATGCTCGACGAAGTACTTCTATCTGGGATGCTGTTTTAGGAATCCAGTGGGCAATGGTAGCTAATCGTCAGCACCCGGAGTGGCCGTCGCATCTGGTGGCAGAGAAGATCCTTGACACACATGTAGGGGATAGACGACTTATACAGAACTTAGCAAGTTCTGGTAATTCTATTGCCCAATTCGCTGTCCCTGCTGGAGCAATCGTGACTCTATGGAAAAAAGAACCGATGTCCTATATTCAGCTCAAAGGAATTGCACAAGACCCTGGACATTATGGGGGACGAATAAGGGTCAAGTTTCTCTCAGAGGATAGGAGTGGGCACGAACGAGATCAGCAGCACTTTGGAATTGTTAGTGGCGCGTTGGAAGTGGAGATACAAGAATGAAAAATACTACAGCTAATCGGTATTCGTCTCAATTAAAGACACTAGTTCAATCAAATTCATATCAAACGCAGACCGCTATATGTAGGAGTGCGATGCTCCACGCGAATGAAGTGCAAGTTGTTTTTTACCGAAGCATTGCAAGTATTGGGTTCACGCTGTTGTCCGTCACTCTATTGTGTCAAGGAACAAGCGGCTTCAAAAAAGCTTCTGCTAGAGTAAATTTGGCTTCATCTTCATTGGAAGCATATCTTGGCAGGGTTCGCACGGAGAGTGCTAGTCAGCAACCCACTGCTGGAGCTATCTGGGTGGATAGCGGGCGGCTTACTAAAATGGCGACAGATGTCCGTGCAATGCGGCCTCATGATCTTGTGTCTGTCGTGGTCTCTGAGAATCTCGCTGCATCAACGGACGGGTCCGTAAAGAATTCACGCGCGTCGAACGCAAGTTCCCAAATCTCCGGCCTGATTGGAACGCTACACGCTGGAAATGCGCTGCAAAATCTGGTGAATCAGTCTTCCACTGCGGGGCTCAACGCACAAGGCACCAGTGCAACTAGCTCTAGCTTGACCACAACCTTAGGTGGAGAAGTTATCGAAGTTCTTCCAAATGGAATGCTTGTAATCGAGGCAGCACGAGAGGTCGAGTTCAGCCAGCAAACTCAGACCATTATCCTGAGAGGACTGGTTCGTCCTGAAGATATATCACAGCAAAATCAGGTTCTATCGACGGCTATATCGAATCTCGAATTGCAAGTTCGAGGAAAAGGAATCGTCACCGATTACACGAGAAGACCAAACGTTATTGTGAGATTGCTACAGAAAATTCTGATCTTCTAACTCAGTATGAGGTGTATTGAAGTGAACCCAAAAGTATCGCAATGCCTGCAAGTATGGATCACGCCTCGACTGGTTGTGTGCACTCTCTTTACTATCGCAATTCTTCTCGGGGGTAACCTGAGGGGATCTGCGACTGATCTACCCCAGTCGTCCTTCCGACAAGCACGAGTTAAGGACATATCGTCGATTGAGGGAATTCGTGACAACCAGCTTGTTGGCTACGGAATCGTAGTGGGCTTGCAAGGTACGGGCGACAGTCAGCAGACCACATTTCCGACGCAGACCCTCGCGTCAATACTACTGCGGATGGGTGTCAGTGTCCCGGCTACGTCGATCCGGGTCCAGAATCTCGCGGCAGTATTTGTCTCGGCGGCATTGCCGCCCTTTGCTAGACCTGGCACGAAATTAGACATTACGGTTTCCTCTGCTGGTGATGCGAGGAGTCTCGAGGGTGGTCTTCTTCTACTCACACCTCTATTCGGGGCTGATGGCAAGATCTATGCTCAGGCGCAGGGTGCTCTGGTTGTTGGTGGCTATTCGATAAATGTCAACGGAAACGTTAAACAGTTCAACCATCCAAATACTGCCAGAATTCCTTCTGGGGCAATGGTGGAAAGAGGAATTCCTTTGGAGCTAGCGGGGCGAGATCAGGTATCGATACTGCTGGACGATGCTGACTTCAAGAGTGCAGCAGCTATGGCACAGGCAATCAATCATGAACTTGGCCATGATGTAGCCCATGCTGCGGACAGCAGGAGGATCGATCTTGCCGTAGGCAAAGGCGAGGATGTCCCCGAGCTTCTTGCGCGAATTGAAGCGATAGAGGTGCCGGTATTCCCGCGAGCCAAAGTCATTGTGAATGAAAGAACAGGGACGGTTGTAATAGGGGGAACAGTGGTGTTACAGCCGGTTTCAATCCTGCATGGCGGCTTGGCCGTGAACGTAGTAAGTGAACTGAGCGTTTCACAGCCGAATGCAGTTACTGCCGGAACGACTCAAGTGACGCAACAAACTAGGGTAGATGTTCAGGATAAACCTGTTAGTCGTATAGAACTGAGACAAGGTGCAACCGTGGATGATCTTGTACGAAGCTTGCAGACAATAGGCGCGTCGGCTCGGGATGTTATCTCCATCCTTCAGGCTATGAAGTCCGCAGGCGCGCTTGAAGCAGAGATTGAGGTTCTATGAGGATTGATTTGCTTGCATCGGGAAACGCACGCAGTAGCAATGCAGAGGTCGAACAGAGAGGGCCTTTAGTGCAAGCCGCCCAGCAGTTCGAAGCCCTTCTTCTCCAGGAGATGCTGAAACCAATGCAGCCCGGATCAAACTCAGGGGATGGAGAAGGCGAGGATTCGGATCACGCCGCGGATACGCTGAGTAGTTTCGGAATAGAGGCGGTCGCTCAAGCGATCGCAAAGGGCGGGGGGGTAGGAATTGCTCGGAGAGTCATTCAAGAGGTGACGCACGAAGTCACCACAAAATATTCAAATGAGACACCTAAGTACTAAAGTGTACTGATCCTGTGCCGATAATCTCAAGTAGATGGAGGACGACAATGAATAATATAAATCTTCTTTCGACTGCACATCACGCTAGCGGGTCAATCGTGCCAGCCGCGACGAATGTAGTTGGAGTGGAAACCAGCAGTGGGACAGTCGACGCTGTTGGAACTTCTATAACCAGTCATTTGAAGAGCGACCAATCGACATTCAGTGTCGTATCCGGGCTATTGAGCAGAGCGTCAGCTGACTCAGAGGATAGATCTGCTCAAATTGAAGCTTTGCACCAGGCGATTGGATCCGGGACTTACAGCATCTCCGCAGCCGATGTGGCGGACAAGCTTTTCAACGCTCTAAGTACTTAGCAGGGGCAAGGGCAATCGTCTAGCACTTCGTCGATATATCAACTGAACAACAGGTGTCTCGGTGAAATAGAACTCGATCGGAGAATGGTTGAGCATTTCCGCCAGGCGGCAGTGTTTGAGTTGATACGAACATTCTGAAGGGCAGACTGTGAATCTCGTGCAGTCGCGCAAAAAGAAGCGAGGGACCGTTGGGAACTTTGACGTCGTTAATGAATTTGTCTTACGCTGCTCTACAGGCAGATCAGGCTGCTCTCAATGTGACATCGAACAACGTAGCTAACCAGAATACGGTTGGCTATACACGTCAAACTGTGGAGTGGCAGACTCAAGATGTTGTAACACTAGGGGGCGCCACAACCAGTAGCGGCGTCACAGTCCTGTTGAGCTCGCAAAGAGATAGAGTGCTTGAGCGACGAGTACAACAGCAGACCCAAATCCAATCGCAGAGTGCCATTATCGATTCCGGCTTCCAGCAAGTTCAAAGCATCTTCGGTCTTAGTTCTACCAGTACATCTGCCAGCACCACGACGTTAGGATCGGCAACAGATTCATTCTTCGGCAGCTTGGCGTCTCTTGCCAGCAATCCAGCCAATATTGCAATCCGTCAGAATGTGTTAACGACTGCTGGTGCTCTTGCCGCTGCTTTCAACTCCGCCGCTGATCAACTCGCACAGATTTCTTCCAGTCTCGATCAGCAGGTTGGAAGCATCGTAAAGCAGGTTAACTCTCTTGCATCAAGCATTGCTACCCTCAATGGCAAGATAGCGAGCCTCAATCCAAATACCGACGCCGGCGTTTTTGAAGATCGACGGCAGGCCGCTATTGCCCAACTGTCCCAGTATGTTGGACTCGATCAAATCTCGACTGAGCATAACGGAATTACCTTGACGACCAGCGACGGTTCAATCCTGGTAGGTGGTTCTGCCGCCTACGCAATTACAACATCGCAAATTGGGGGAACTTCGCATGTCCTAGCAGGAGCTGGCGCTAAGGATGTGACCGCCACCATTGGGGGTGGTCAACTTGGCGGTGTGTTAACGGTAAGGGATCAAGAGTTGCCTCGGGTATCCACCGCACTGGATATTCTGGCATTCGGAATTGGCAACCAAATCAATTTGCAAAATGCCCAGGGCATCGATAGCAACGGTAACGCTGGGGGGGCAATCTTCAGTTTTGCCAATGGATCTAATGGAGCGGCCGCTTCCATTGCAGTGTCCGCGACTTCCCCACAGTCAATCGCTTCCTCTGCTAGCGGAGAGGGAAGTAGTGGCAATGGAAACGCACAAATCCTCGCGGACCTTGCGACAGCAAGCTTGGTGGGGGGGACAACGGCGTCAAGCTTTTATGCGTCTCTCCTTAGCCAGATTGGAAGCAACGCGGCAAGTGCCACGACAGACAATCAGACTCAGCAGGCAGAACTGACGCAACTCGTAGTTCAGCGGGACTCACTCTCCGGTGTCTCCCTCGATCAGGAGGCGGCAAATCTGACTCAGTATCAACGGTCGTACCAAGCTGCGGCCAAGGTCTTTTCGGTAGCAGACTCCATCATGGCGGGTGCAATCAATCTCGGCCAGCAAACAACAGTAGCTTAAGGCGACTCACGGGCTCTGAACGCTGATCAATCGTAAGAAGGAGAATTGCATTGCGAGTCGATCCAAATTACGTAAGTCATCTTGCAACCGCTGTGGACCAGTCGACATTACTGGAAGACCAACTAGCCTCCGAATTGTCGAGCGGTCTGCGTATCCGCACGCTTCAGGACAATCCTGTTGTTGCAGCACGGAGCGTGCTCATTGGCAGTTCGATCTCGCGCGATGATAACTATGTTCAAGCTGCGTCCGGAACACAGTCTTTGTTGCAGTTGACAGACTCCACTCTGGGCGAAGTGGTCAGTCAACTAACTTCAGCATTGGCGCTGTCGGTGCAGGGGAGCAACGGCACACTGAATGCCTCCAATCTTGCAACAATAGGACAGCAAATTGCCGGTATTCGGGACGAGGTTCTTTCACTTGCCAATACCAGCTATCTTGGCACGTATCTGTTCAGCGGTAGCCAGGGTTCAGTGAAACCATTCGTGATCAATTCCGGCACTGTTCCAGCGACGACAATCTACACCGGAGATTCGGCGACCCAAACCGTCGAGACACCCACGGGCCAGAAGATCCAAACGAATCTGCCTGGTTCCGGCGTCTTTGGTACAGCGAGTTCCGGGGTATTCTCGGCACTGAACCAGTTGATTGCAGACTTTTCCAGTGGATCTCCAGGCGCCAGCACCGCAACTGATATCTCGTCACTAAGTTCAGCGATCAGCCAAGTCTCCGCACAGCGCAGCATCTTGGATAGCTCTTTGAGTCGCATTCAGTCGACCAGCACCTACTTCAAGACGGAAGAGTCTCAGTTGACTGCACAGCAGCAGACTTTAGTCGGTGCAGAT
>JANXYX010000026.1 GCA_025408425.1 Granulicella sp. | reverse complement strand
GCCATACCGTTTGTGGGCGGCTCGATCACTGAGGTCCTATCGCTCGTTCTCGCCCCGGCCGTTGCACGCCGGCGCGACACATGGCTGAAAGAGCTTGCAGACGGGCTGGAAGAGGCGGAGCGCAGGATCGACGGGTTCACTGTCGAAAGCCTCACCCAGGATGAAACTTTTGTCTCGGCAGTGATCGAGGCGACGAGATCGGCGATCAGCACTCACAAAGATGAAAAGCGTGATGCTTTGCGGAACGGGCTCTTGAACATCGCCCTGCATCGCTCCACGGACGAGGACCAGCAGCAAACCTTTCTTCGGTACATCGACGAGCTGACCGTTTGGCACATTCGCATTCTCAGACTCTTTCAAGATCCACCTAAGCAGCTTGCTGCAAAAGGCGTCCGACCGAACTATTACATCGGTGGACCGGAGCAAGTTCTGTTGATGTTTTCCCAGAGTTGCGTGAGAAAAGGAACCTCTATGACCAGGTTGCGACTGATCTGCATGCACGCGGTTTGCTCTCGTCAGCAGGTTTCCTGCATGTAACGATGAGCGCTCAGGGCATGGTCGAGAAGCGCACCACTCCTTTAGCAGATGCTTTCTTGAGCTTCATCGCGAATCCTTTTGCCTGAGCGCCGCCACAGATTTGACCGATCCGACCGAATGCCCTCAGGATGACTGCGCACTCATGGAGGGTGCGCATCATGGAAAATCCACTAACGATCTATCTGCTGAACTGCCGTCTTTGCGGTGAGCACTTCAGCCTCACCGAACAGCCAGGCCAAGAGTGCTTTGTGGGAGGCGAGCCTGGATGGATAGTCACTTGTGAGCGGTGCTCTCAAACGACCATTTACGGCAAGTCTGAGACTCGGATTGCGCAAAGCAGTTGGAGTGCGGCATGACCAATGACGTTCAAATTGAGAGGGCAGGAACTTCCCTGCCCTCAATCTTCACGGCGCGGCCAGAAGCGCGGACGCGGTTGCGCGACTTCTTCAGCTCGCACATCCGGAACCCCAACACCCGCCGAGCCTACCAGGAGGCCGTCCGGCAGTTCTCCGCTTTCTGTGTCGAGAACGGCATCGTGGATCTGGCTCACGTAGAGCCGATCCACGTCGCGGCGTTCGTCGAGACGCAGCTCAAGCTACATTCCAAGCCCACGGTAAAGCTACGGCTGGCCGCTCTGCGAATGCTCTTCGATTGGATGGTGGTCGGCCAGGTCGTACCGACGAACCCCGCCCACGCGGTACGCGGGCCGAAGCATTCGCAGAGGCGCGGCAAGACCCCGGTCCTCCAGGCCGACGAAGCGCGGACTCTGATCGACGCCATCGACGCCACTTCCCTTCCCGGCCTGCGAGATCGAGCGCTGATTGGCCTCATGGTCTACACCTTCGCCAGGGTTGGAGCGGCGATTTCGATGAAGGTGGAGGACTTCTTTGTGCAGGGACGGCGCGGCTGGGTGCGGCTTCACGAGAAGGGCGGGAAAGAGCATGAGATGCCCACACACCACAATCTAGACCGCTACCTTGAGGAGTACATCCGAGCCGCCGGTATCGCCGAAGACCGGAAAAGCCCCCTCTTTCGCACGACGCGCGGGCGATCGGGTGAGTTGACCGCCAGTCCCCTGCTCCAGTCCGATGTCTGGAGAATGATTCGGCGACGAGCGCTCGCAGCGGGGATCAAGACTGAGATTGGCTGTCATACCTTTCGAGCGACCGGCATCACGGTTTATCTGAAGAACGGCGGCAAGCTGGAGATTGCCCAGCGAATGGCGGCGCATGAATCATCCCGCACAACCGGTCTGTACGACCGTCGTGATGATGAAGTCTCACTCGACGAGGTGGAGCGAATCGGAATTTAGTTTTACGCGCGCGATGGTGTCTGCAGGGTAGATTGATGGGATGGAGATCAAGAAGAGGGCCAAGCGTAAACGTTCGACACCCCCTTACGTTCCGTTCGCATGTCCCTACTGTGCAGCGATGGTAAAAATCAAGCTGTTCGAGTTCCACAAACTTCGAGCTTGTGTCGATCGGAAGGCTGCCGAGCTATACGCGAAACTAGATTCTGGAGAAATCCGCGAAGCTCACCTTTGGCAAGACAATATGCGACGCCACATGCATTCAACTCAGAGTGGTCCGAGACTTGTCCAAGGTGGGCGACCGGAAAGCAAAAAATAAAGATCCTGATTGGGACGCTTCATGCGCTGGCATTTAGCGATGTTGATGGTGAAATGGGGGGCTGACGATCATGGGATTCGAGAATTTGAGAGTAGGCGACGTGGTGGTCAGGATGCTAGCCGGTACACTTCCGATGAAGTTGCAGGTATCGGATATCACGGACCAGCTCATCATTTGTAGCGCGTGGCAGTTCGACAAAGTGACTGGAGCTGAGATCGATGAGGAATTGGGTTGGGGTCCATCCCCGCTCATGACCGGGAGCTATATCGACCCTTCACAAACGGAGCATGGTGTCCAAAGACAGCAGATTGACCCTGAGAAAAGCAGGCGCTCATCTTGCCGGAGCACTCTAAAAAAAATGAGCGGGTGAGAACTTACTCGTCTTCTTCGCTGGCATTCTGGTTGTACAACTCATTGAGCTTGCCTTGGAGTAGCTTCTTGTCTGGAAGCATCGTCTGATACTCGGCTATCAGCGCCGGAGACAGTGTGCGACTCAGAGCATATTCCACGACCTTATCCTCTTTGCTGGCGCACAGTAGAACGCCGATGGAGGGTTGTTCATGCGCCTTGCGCACGTCGCGGTCGAGAGCCTCCAGGTAAAAGCTCAGCTTGCCGAGATATTCCGGTTCAAATCGAGTCACCTTGAGTTCCATGGCGACCAGGCAGTTGAGGCCGCGATGAAAAAAGAGCAGGTCCAGCGCGAAGTCCCGCGTACCCACTTGCAACGGATACTCGGAACCGACAAAGCAGAAGTCTCGGCCAAGTTCCAGCATGAAATCTTTCATGCGGTCGAGCAACCCACGGTGGAGGTCGTTTTCGGTATGCTCCTGCGGCAAGCCGAGAAATTCGACGGAGTAGGCGTCCTTGAAAATGCCCGCCGCCTCTGGATGTATTTCTGTCACCGCCGGTGACACTTTTACCGGCGAGAGCACGGTGTGCTCAAAGAGAGCGAGGTTGAACTGCCGC
>JANXYX010000025.1 GCA_025408425.1 Granulicella sp. | reverse complement strand
CTGGCGGGATAACCCCGACCTGCTAACCTTCCTTGCTCAACTCTAGCCCAGCTTATGTGACGTTCGGTAACGCCAATCCCCAGTGTTCATAATGCCTCAACCGCTGAACGTCACATAACTGCGAAGACAACATAATCGGCGTTATGTTGAGCACAACATAAAGCAGACTACATCCAGCTTTACCACGGCAACGCATCGTTGTTGGCCGAGAGCTTGGAAGTCATCCAGCAGACTGCCAGCGTCATCCTTGCTGCATTGGAGCCGCCCATCGCGGAAGAGGAGACGGCCACCACCGAAGCCGCAGAACTGGTGGAGGTGGCGGCATGAAGAATAACCTGCGCTTGCAGGGCTACGAAGAGGCTTTAACGGGCAAGTGTATTCCCGGCTAAACAAGACGCATCGGTGAGGCCGCGAAGCTGTGGCCTCACCATTTTCTTGCGCGCTCATCGCGCGGCAGGGAGAAACCCGCTCGGTTTCTCCCTGCACCCGTTTCCGACTGCCTTCCGGCCCCCGCTCGCCGGCTGCGCGGTAGAGGCCACGCTCCGACGACGTACCGGCTCCGCGTTCTGCGGTACAATCTTGGTATGGCCGAGTGGTGAAATTGGCAGACACAGCAGACTCAAAATCTGCCGAGGGCAACCTCATGTCGGTTCAAGTCCGACCTCGGCCACCATATCTACAGTTCATCCCAAGAGCCTTTCCCTCACAATTGATGATTTATTTCTCGCTTGGGATACTGAGCAAGTGGAAATAATTCGGCTTTCATGCGGTGCTTCGCTTGCATGAATCTGGCATCAGGTAAGCAATGCGACTCGTAGTCCTTTCCGACACACACGGTCAACACGACAAGATCACAGATGTCCCTGAAGGGGACATCTTGATCCATGCCGGCGATTTCATGAACTCTGGCACAGATTTGTTGGAGATCATCTCTTTTAATCGTTGGTTAGGAGAGCAGCCGTTCCGGCATCGTGTAGTGTGTGCGGGAAATCACGATAAGTATTTCGAGTCTGATCCGGGAACGGCGCGAGCGCTGCTCACGAACGCGCACTATTTGGAAAACTCGGAAATTACGATTGAGGGGATCCGACTTTGGGGTTCACCGTACACTCCAGAGTTCTTTCATTGGGCCTTCATGTATCCTCGCGGAACTGCTGCTGCGAGGTATTGGGACAGCATTCCCGAACATCTCGACGTGCTGATCACCCACGGGCCGCCGTTAGGAATTCTTGATCAGACCGCGCCTCAAACGTTACATCTCGGATGCGCCGAGCTGCTCGATGCCGTTCGGTGCAAGAAGCCAAAAGTCCACCTGTTTGGGCACATTCATGGTGGCGCAGGCGAGTTAGAACGCGATGGCATCCGTTTCGTAAACGCGGCATACCTGAATGAGCGCTATAAGCCCAGTCATCCCGGGGGCAAGATTCACGTGATCGACCTTTAGCCCAAGCGGAACCAGCGGAAGCGGCATCAGTACCAGTTTAGGTGCGGGTTGCTACTTCTGATCTAGGCGTCTACGCGAAGACGTGGCGTATGAGGCAGTGTGTGAGACCTCCCGGTTTGTCTCGGCACTGCTGAGAAAATTGCAATGGATCTGTCACCTGATCATCCTCGGCCATTGCAAGCGGTCGAAAGATCACGCTTGGTTGAGGATTTTGGGTGAAGAAGGCGCCGGGGGCCATGCTTGCCCACCACTTTTGTCTCCTGACTGACCTAGTGACGTGTTGAAGGTAGAAAAATGACGGCACGTTCTGTCCGGTGGAGAGACCGCCGAAGACCTTGATAAGGAGTTGGGGGCAATCCCTCGAAAGACTCCAGGCCGCGGACTCGTCGCTATGAAAGGCTGCCGTTAGCCGCCTTTTACGATAACAAGCAATATCACAAGCAAGATAAGTATATTTTGTGTATTATATTGCTTGTTATGGGGAAGACGACACCATCGCTTGTGCCACGGGTTGCCCGCTTGCTTGATGGGGTCGGCGCTCATCTAAAGCTCGCGCGGCTCCGACGCAAATACTCGGCGGAGATCGTAGCGCAACGCGCAGGAATCACGAGGCGCACCCTATCCAAAGTAGAGCAGGGAGACCCGGCGGTTGCGCTGGGGGTCTATGCGCGGGTGATGCAGGTGTTGAGGTTGGAAGACGATTTGGCACTGCTGGCCAAGGACGATGAACTGGGTCGAAAACTGCAAGATGCCGGAATCACCGCCAAACTTAGGGCCCCTAAACGCCTCGCCGCTGCGAAGAATGAGATCGCACTGGATCAAGCAGAAGGACGTGTCTGATGGCGGCTATAGAGACGGTCCAGGTCTATCTGGATGCCGACCAAACAGCCGAGCCAGATCTTATGGGAACGCTCCACTGTCAGCGAAGCGGTAAGGGAGAACTCTTTTCTTTCAAGTACGCCAAGGCCTGGCTTGATCAGGCGGAGGCCTTTGCCTTTGACCCTGACCTCACACTAGGCGAAGGTCATCAGTATCCTTCTGCGGATCGATCGAACTTCGGCATCTTCACCGATTCGTCCCCGGACCGCTGGGGACGCGTACTGATGCAGCGCCGGGAAAATGCTCGTGCGCGTCATGAAGGAGTTCGTCCACGGACGCTGACGGAGTGGGATTTCCTGTTAGGCGTCCACGACGAAACACGACTCGGCGCACTGAGATTCAAACAGCCAGGCGGCCCTTACGTCGATAGCGATACGAGATTCGCCGCGCCGCCTTTGACATCACTGCGGGAGTTGCAAGCAGCGAGCCTTCAGTTTGAGCGGCACTTGAACGACGAGGAACATCCCGACTACGCGAAGTGGCTAGCTCAGCTTATCGCCCCTGGGAGCTCTCTCGGAGGGGCGCGTCCCAAGGCTTCCGTCCGAGATGAAAAGGGAGCCCTCTGCATAGCCAAGTTCCCGAGCCGCCAAGACACGCGAGATATCGGAGCTTGGGAGCTGGTAGCCCATTCACTTGCACGCAAATCAGGTATTCAGGTTCCAGATGCCAGAGCACTCCATTACGCAGAGAGTGCATTCACGACCTTTCTTGTTGAACGGTTCGATCGCACGGCGAGAGGGGGGCGTATTGCTTTCGTTTCAGCAATGACTCTCACACAGCGCAAGGATGGAGAAGCAGGAGCGAGCTATCTTGAGCTTGTTGATCTTCTCCAATCCAGAGGTGCCAACACCCAGGCCGATTGTGAGCAACTGTTCCGTCGAGTTCTTCTGAACATTCGCATTCACAATACAGACGACCATCTGCGCAACCACGGCTTTTTCGTCGATGCGCAGGGGATTCGTCTTTCGCCGGCTTACGACATCAATCCTTCGGTTGATCGCGATGAGCTTTCACTTGCCATCGACGAAACAGAAACCAAATGTGATATTTCGGTGGCCATGAACGCCTACAAAAGCTATGGGATCTCGTCCGCTCAGGCGGACGCAGCCCTAGCTTCTGTTGAAGCAGCTGTGGCGGGATGGAGAACAGAGGCGACCAGGTTCCGAATCCCCAGAGCCGAGCAGGAGCTCATGGCAGCTGCGTTCGAATAGAGCTGCTCTCTCGCCATGTGCTCTCACAGCTTGAACCGTGTAATTATGCCCCGACATGGCAGAATTACAGACTTGCCCATCGTCCGGTGGGGGGCAACTCACCACGTTGGCACGTCTGGGGTGGAGTGAAAAAAGTCAAAATTTACACATTTTCTTACACACTGACGCGCTAGCGAGCGGTAACTATAACAATGCAAACCACTTATTTTTTGTCCTGAAGGACTCAAAATCCGCCGAGGGCAACCTCATGGGGGTTCGATTCCCCCTCCCGGCACCATGATCAATAACGTAAGATTTCTTGTTGCTACTAGTGTGGCCGAAGTGTGCCTAACCTGACAAAGCTGTTGTCGGTCAGAACGCCATAGTTCCCGAAACCTGACATTGCAAGCAGTTCGACCATCTGTAGCAGATACGTACCAGCCGCACGGTTCCCGCATTGGCGATTTATCAACATTTGACCTGGCCAGGATGAGGCTCTCCTGTCGCGAGGGACAATCATCGCATCGGCGCCCCTCCACAAGAAAAGAGCGTCCAGCCCTTGCTGGCGCGTCAGGTCGCGCCTGTACGTCTACTCCACCGCCAAAAGGAGGATAATTTCGCGGGTTCACACGACGTGAATGCGGCGCGATGGATGTCACTTGCCTTTCAATCCGTCGCGCCAGGCGATTGCTTCGAGCTCGACCCGGACTGCGTCCTGGACGGGGACTACGGGCATACCTTGAATTGAAATGCAGGGAGCGTCGAGCAAAACTTGTGAACCGTCAGCGGATCGTCGAAGTCCACCAACATATGCCCACCCCACTCGCCCACACGCACTACGAAAAACTCGATCTTGAAATTGGCTGGCGCCTTCCACTGACCAAACACATCAAGGATTCGCTTCTGGACATTCTCGTACTCCATAGGAGAATCTTGCGGGTGCTCGAACCAGCTGATTATGTATTTCATCCCGTCTCCTTTATTGCAAAAGGACTGACCGATATTCAGCGGAAGAGTTCTATCACCTCGTCGATAACTGAGATACTAGGTGCTGGGAAAACAAGCATGAGCCGAGCCGTGGAGCCACATCAGAATGTACGGTTCCTGCCGCGCGAGCATGGGGCGACAGCGATGCTGTTGACCGCCATCGTCTGCGCCGCGATTCTTGTTCGAGAGTGGCGTTGGAGTGAGCTAGCGACCCTGACGGCCGCGTTCGCGGCGTTGGCCACCAAGGAGCCGCTGGTGGTATTGGCGCGACAGCGCTTTGTTTGGAAGCAGCGGCATCCTGAGACCGCCGCTGCGGCGCAGTGGTTCGCCGGTTGGGTTGTCATCCTGATCGTAAGCGGACTTGTACTCGTGGCTACCTGGCCCCTCAAGGCGATTGTGGCTATGGGACTGGGCGTGGGTATCTTTTCGGCGCTGGCCGTCGTAATCAATGTGAAGAATCGTCAGCGCTCGACGCTGTTTCAGGTCGCCAGTGCAGTGGCTCTGACATCCAGCTCGGTGGCGATCTGCCTGTCGGCAACCGGTTCAATCGCGTCATGGTGCTGGTGGTTGTGGCTCTTGATGGCGATGCAAGCGACTGCGGCAATCCTGGTGGTGCACGCCCGACTCGACGCGCGTATCGCGTTGAGGGGAAGCGCATTCGCGAGTGAACACTTCCGGCGCGCGGCCCAAGTCTCCCTATTTGTTCTAGCTTGCGCTGCTGTCGCTGCCACCATATTGCGGCGCGGCTGGATCGCACTGGCGCTGATGGTGGTTGTGATGGCCTACGGGTATGACCTCTATAGCCAACGGAATAGTGCCGCCCTCCAGCTTCCACTTAAGAATGTTGGCCAACGAGCGGTAGCGCTGTCATCTCTTTTTTCAGTCTTGCTCATTATGGGATTCTGGTAATCAGGATTACTTCATGACACAAACTGATCGTAAGATCGGGCAGAGCAGCCAGGGAGTGACAACTGGACTAGCTGACATCGCATAGAGATATAGCCTGCACAAGCCCCAGCAGAGGATCGCGAACCGGGATGAACTCCTGTCCGACGTAACCCGTGTAGCCGAGTTCTAACAAAGAGAGCATCACTGCTCGATAATTAATCTCCTGATGATCGTCCAGCTCGCCCCGCCCAGGGTTACCTGCCGTATGAACATGGCCGATGATGTCGTGATACTGGCGTAGTCGGCGGATCACATCTCCGTGCATGACATCGACATGATAGATATCAAACAGCAGCTTGACGTGAGGCGAACGCACTTGTTTGATAAGGTCGGCACAGTAATCCACATTGTCGCCCTGATACCCGGGATGGCCCTTCATAGGATGCGAGTGGTCCCGCGTGTTCAGGTGCTCCAGACAGATCGCGACACCTTTTTGGGAGGCGTATTGGCCCAGTTCTGAGAGAGCTTTTACCGAGTTAGCTGTGCCTTCCGTAAGCGAGATTTCGTCGCTGCTCGGATCTTCCGCGTCACGCCACTTGAGACCGGTAAAAGCAATTACGTTCGGAACACCAAAATCTGCGGCCTGATCAACCGCATGCCTGGTCCGTGCGATGACTTCTTCGTGATAACGGGGATTGTTGACCCCTTTCTGGAACATAGGGTCCGCCATTCCGTTCCCTGCCAGGGCGCATTTTAGGCCATATCTTTGGAGCGTCGGCCATAACTCTGGTGGAACGAGTTCGACGCTCTCGCAGCCCAACGCCTGGGCCGTTGAACAGATCCGATCGATATCCCATCCCCACTCAGTTCCATTCAGGCACCAGAAGGCGAGGGACTGCTTTATTAGGCCGTGCCGGACGGCGCGCGGCACGGTGGCTTGGCCAGAAACCAGTCCCAAATTCTCAGGCACTCCCGCCAGTAACGTGTCACCTGTGTCCACAGAGCTATCCCCGTCCGAGCGGACATTATCGCTTCTATCGGGCAACGCCATTCTCCAAGCTTAAATTTTCTAAATTAATAGCGCTTTGATTTCTTATCGCGCACCGCGGGGTCTGAAGAATTCATCGCATCCCGCCCACAATCGGCAGAAGCGACGCGATTCGCAGTACTAATTTGATGCCCCAGAACATATACCACTTCTCTTGATGCAGTCAATGTTGCTCATCTGGACTATCCCCGACCTGGCGTTACGCACAAGGTCAGAGACGTAGCACGCGGTCTCTTGAAATTCTGCCTTGAAGATCTGAAGTTATCAGTTACTTTTTAAATCTTGCATGGCACCAACAGAACTGTATGTGCTACCTTACGGGGGCCTCAAGGCTATGCGGTTTCAAGTCAATAGACCCATTCGATGCGCAGTAGATAAGTAGTTGGAGGTTAGTTGGGTGCAAGCGACAATCAGCGAAGCGAATGCTGAGCTACTCCCGTCAGGGACTACACGGCCGGTTACGGTAACAGCGCCCCCGCGCAACGTTGCTGTCGATGCTTATCGAGGCATAGTAATGCTGCTGATGATGGGCGAGGTACTGAACTTTGCAACGGTAGCACGCTCTTTTCCAAACAGCCTCATCTGGCGCATCCTTGCTTACAATCAGACGCATGTTGAATGGGCCGGACTGGGTCTTCACGACATGATCCAGCCGTCATTCACTTTTCTTGTTGGGGTTGCTCTTCCTTATTCCATCCAGAGTCGTTTACGCAAAGAACAGAGCTTTGGAGATCAGCTGGCGCACACTATGTGGCGCAGTCTGTTTCTTGTTGCACTAGGCATCTTCCTTCGCTCCACGCATAGTGGGCAGACCTACTTCACTTTTGAAGACACACTCACCCAGATTGGCATGGGATACACGTTCGCCTTCTTGCTCGCGTTTTGCCGACCTAAGTGGCAGTGGACCACGCTGACCGCAATTCTCTTCGGGTATTGGCTTGCGTGGGCGCTGTACCCGGCTCCCGGGCCGAACTTCAACTACGCCTCCGTTGGAGTTCCCGCGGACTGGCACCACAACTTCACTGGATTCTCCGCACATTGGAACAAGAACAGCAACCTTGGCCAGGCGTTTGACGTTTGGTTCCTCAACCTGTTCCCTCGCGCATCACGCTTCAGTTACAACGGAGGAGGTTATCTCACGCTCAGCTTCATCCCGACACTCGGCACGATGCTACTTGGTCTGCAGGCGGGTGAATGGTTCCGCTCGGCCTCCCCGAAGATTCCAGTCAAGCGTTTCCTGATTGCTGGAGCGCTTCTGGTTACAGCAGGTATGCTGCTGCATGTGACGGGAATATGCCCCATCGTGAAGCGCATATGGACACCAAGCTGGACACTGTTCAGCGGCGGAATCTGCTTTTTCTTCCTCGCGGCATTCTCCTGGATCATCGACGTGAAGTCTTTTCGCCGGTGGGCGTTTCCACTGGTTGTCGTCGGGATGAACTCGATCGCCGCCTACTTGATCGCTGACTTATGGGAAGACTTCATTGTTCGTAACCTGCATACCCATCTCGGATATCGGTTCTTTCAATCATTTGGAATGGCCCTGGAGCCACTGATGCTTGGCATCGCCGTGATGTTGATTTACTGGCTCATACTATTCTGGATGTACCGCAAGAGTCTCTTCCTTCGGATCTGAAGTATCTGGAATGGGGCCACCCGCGATGCAGGTGGCCCTGGCAATGCGAAGCTAGGTAGCGCACGCTCCATAAGCTTTAAAACCCTTGATCTCTAACGCCCTCCGTCTGGAAGTTTCCAGGCGAATAGTACCCCGCCGCCGCTGGTGAGAAGGTATTGTTGTCCGTCAAGTTCGTAGGTAATTGGAGAACTGGCGATGCCTGCTCCTGAACCTGCATGCCATAATGTTTTCCCGTCGCTCGTATCGAGTGCAAGGAAGTTTCCGTGAGCATCGCCAGTGAAGGTAAGCCCAGAGTCTGTCGTCAAAACACCAGCGCCTGATCCTCCTTGTCCGATCTCATGGCTCCAGCGAATTTTTCCGGTCTGGTAATCAATTGCCTCAATCACCCCTTTGCTCCACAAACTGTAATCCCCCCCGGCCCATCCATAGGTGCCATCCGCGGGTTTCGCAAAATAGATGCTCCAACTGGGATGGGCGTTGACGATAAATAGGCCAGTCTTCGAGTCGAAACTAGGAGACCTGAAGTTCGTGAGGCCGCCCTCATCCGGCGCAATCAAACGACCGTCGCGGGCAGGTTCCTTTGCGGGGTTCGGGATTGGGCGACCTTCTTTATCTACACCGAGCGTCCAGTTCACAGGTCCAAATGGCGTTGTAAGCAGGCTTTTGCCGTTGGTTCGATCCAGCACAAAGAAATACCCATTGCGGGAGGCCTGCATCAACATCTTCCGTTGTTGGCCATGAAAAGATGCGTCCACCAGTACTGGAACTTCTACAGCATCCCAATCGTGAGTATCGTGCGGTGAAGGCTGAAAGGCCCAGGCTAACTTTCCAGTATCAGGATTCAGAGCGACTATGCTGCAGGTATAGAGGTCATCTCCGGGACGGGTGGAACCATTAAGAACCGGAGTGGGATTGCCTGTTCCCCAATAGATCAGGTTAAGACTCGGATCGTAGGTCCCAGCCATCCAGGTGGTGCCTCCGGTGGTGGAATTCGGAGTGCCCGCAGGTGGAGTGACGTTCCATTGCCATTGGGTTTTCCCCGTCTCCGGGTCAACCGAACGGACAAAGGTGGCGAGATTGTCGAGATCGCCCCCAACGCCGACAATCACATGATTGCCAACAATAAGCGGAGCCATGGTCGCCCAGTATCCCTTGTTAACATCCTCTATTGGGACAATCCAGCGCACCTTTCCATCTTTCGCATTGAGCGAAACCAGATGCGCATCTGGAGAAGTGAAGAATACCCAGTCCTTGTAGATTCCCACGCCGCGCTGGCCGATATGGTCGCCTTTGTTAGGCGGGTAGGTGTAGTGCCAGAGTTGGTGGCCCGAACGGGCGTCCACAGCCCAGAGGTTATCGGGGAGCGTAAAGTACAACACGCCATCGACCAACAGCGGTGACGACTTGATAGTGGCAGTGCTCTGCGTCTGAAATGCCCAGGCAAGAGTCAGGTTATTTACATTTTGTGGCGTAATCTGTGTCAAGTTGCTGTGGCGTCTGCCGGAGTAGTCACCGTGATAGCTCGGCCAACTGTCGGCCGGCGGCTTGAGCAGCATCGCTGCGTCAACGTTCTGAGCCGGGGTCAAGCGAGGGAAAGCAATCCATACCAACGTGCTGGCCAGAATAACGGCCACATTCTTCAGGAACTTCATCGATTTACAACCCTCCAACGCAAAAACTAACTGCAGCCTTATCAAAATTGACTCTCCATACATTGAGGTTCGGCGGCGTTCTGGCGTTTGCCGACTCGTTCCACACGGTTTGCAGAATAGCTCAATTTTAACAAATCTCTCTTCAGAGCCCACGCTTAGCAGACTCAGAAGAGTGCGAGGCGAAAAGCGTGTCGATGATCTATCTAGTAATGATAGCTGTCGTTCATATAAACCGGGGTGCATTCTGGCTTATTTCGATGGAATCAATGGACGCCAAGCCTGCGCTGGGCGAGGTTCAAGTCATCTGCCAAGGTTATGCCGATTCGAGCGGCATAACCTTGGTTAGCCATCAGGGGCTTGTGAGGTGGAATAGCTGCTAAAGCCAATGAAGCAGTAGGTCTGGTGCGCAGCCGAGCAAAACCACGCTGAGCGCAATCAGGCACAAAACAACTTGGCGAAGTGCTGAGATGCGCATCGGGGCTATTTCTGTGGGCGGGTCTGTTACGTAGATAAACTTCAGAACTTTCAGGTAGTAGTAGAGCGAAACCGCACTCATTGCGAGTGCTAAAACTACTAACCAGAGGAGACTGAGTGTTCCTTCCGCGGAAGTCAGCACGGAAGAAAACAGATAGAATTTGCCGAAGAATCCGGCCAGTGGTGGAATGCCCGCTAGAGACAACAAAAAGATCAACATACAAAAAGACGGTACTGGTGCTCGTCGGCTGAGTCCCGCGAAGTGGGAGAGAGTGTCGCCGCCGGTTTCCTCCTCTACGAGGGCTACAACAGCGAATGCTCCTGAGACCGTAAGAGCATAGGTGATGGCGTAATAAAGGAGTGCGTGCAGGCTTTGATTGGTGTGCGACAAGATGCCCAACAACATGTAGCCTGAGTGCGCAATCGCTGAGTATGCGAGCAACCGGCGCACACTGGTCTGCAGAATGGCCACGAGGTTTCCTAACACCATTGAGAGAGCGGCGACGATGGCAATGACTGGCACCCATCCTGAGGCATAAGCGTGCCAGCTACTGCTCCCCTCCGCGCCGGCTAACCCAATTACCATGACCTGGTAAAAGATAAAGAATCCGGCAAGTTTGGAGCCGGACGCGATGAACGCTGCGCTGGGGGCGGGTGCTCCCTGGTACACATCTGGTGCCCAGAAATGAAATGGGACTGCGGCCACCTTGAATCCAAGTCCAATCACCGTCATTACGATCGCAACGATCAATAGCGGATCAAGTGAAGGGCCATGAATGGAATTGGCAATGCTCACGATATTGGTCGAATTGGACCAACCGTAAAGAATACTGAATCCGAACAGCAGAAACGCTGCTGAAATCCCCCCGAAGAGGAAGTACTTCAATGCGGATTCCACTGACTGGATGCTGCGTTTATTGAATGCGGTAAGGATATAAAGCGACAAGCTAAGTAGTTCAAGCGATAAAAAAATCAGCAGAAGATTTTGGGTACTTACAAGGAACATCATGCTGACCGTTGCTAACAAGATGAGAGCCAGATATTCGCTGACGTGCTGGGTGAACGTCGATCCTATGAAGATCAGGATCGTCAGCATGGTGAGTACGAGCAATGCAATCTGAATTCGTTGCGCCAGATGATTCAGTACGAGCATTCCGTCGAGGACATTTGCGGATTGTGGTGCATGAAAAATCCAGACGATGGCAGCAGCGCAGCCCGCAAGTGAAATGATCGCGCCAACGGAGCACCGGAGACGCGTCTCTGACATTCGCAGAAACATTAGATCCACCGACAGAGCACAGAGCGCCGCGATGACAACGATCGCTTGCGGCAAGACCAGACGCAATAGGCCCAGATAGCTGAAAGGAGTGATCATTGCCCGCTACCTTTCCGCAGGCCGTCGAACAGGGGCGAATGCAAAGCTGGGACGATGATGCGCAAGAGCAATTGGGGGTAGAGACCGATGGTGATGCTGGTGGCTACAAGGATGATGGTGCCGATGCGTTCAGGAATGGAAATGGCCGGCAGCGCGGGTGGGGTGGTGAGGGTGGTCTGATCGGATAAGCCGAAGAAGGCCTTCTGCATGGCACGCCACGTGTAAGCGATGCCGATCACGATGCCTCCTCCAGCGAAGATCGCAAAGAGAGGGAAGGCGCGCCAGGCTCCTATCAGGATTTGTAACTCTGCTACAAAGCCGCTGAAGCCTGGCATTCCGATGGAAGCCATGCCAGCAAGAACGAACGTCGTTGCTGCGAACGGAATGGTCTTGTTCAGATGCATGGTCTCCAACTGTGACAAGTCACGAGTGTGCGTGCGGTCATAAACCATCCGCCCAACAACGGCGAAAAGCAACCCTGCGATGATGCCGTGTGAGAACATCTGCAGCACTGCGCCGTCCAGGCCGATTTGCTGCAAGGTCATTAGGCCAAGTAGGACGAAACCCATATGGCTGACGCTCGAATAGCCTATGACGAATTTAAAGTCCTTCTGTACCAGAGAAACCATTGCTCCATACACAATGCCGATCAGCGCAAGCAGAGCAAAGACGTCCCGCCACGAGCCAAAACCGAGCATCTGAAACCCCCAAGCGTCTAATCCGCGGGGAAATAGGGTCATGGCTACGCGCAGGCACCCATATGCTCCCAGCTTCATCACCACGCCTGCGAGCAGCATGGAAGCCGCAGTGGGGGCCGCAACGTGGCCTGTAGGCGCCCAGGTATGGAATGGCCACAAGCCTGCAAGAATTCCAAAACCAAGGAACACCAAAGGAAACGCCCACATTTGAAAATGAATGGGGAATGGGAACTGGGCGAGTTGCACCAAGTCCATTGTCTTCGCCCCGGCTACCACATAGGCAGCAATCAGTCCGATTAACACCATCGCGCTGCCAACAAACGAGTAGAGTGCGAGCTTCATGGCGGCATACTCGCGCCGTGTGGAACCCCAAATTGCTATCAGGAAATACTTGGGAATGATGGCGATCTCATAGAAGAAAAAGAGCAGCAATAAATCGAAGCTTAGAAATACTCCATACACGCCACCGATGAGCGCCAGATAGAACGCGAAAAATTCTTTGGTGCGATGTTCAATATTCCAGGAGAAAAGGATTCCTGTGATCGCTACGATGCCGGTGAGCAGCAGCAGAGTGAGACTAATTCCATCCGCTGCGAGGTGAAACTCAATGCCGAGCGATGGAACCCAGTGAAGACGCGTAACTGTTACGAGTTCTCCCGATCGCTGGTGTGCAAATCCCACCAGGGTTACAACGAATCCAGCCACCGTCGTCAGCAGGGCAAGGATACGTGCTGTGCGCACGGAGTCCTTCGGTAAAAGCATTAGCCCCGTGACGCCGAGAAACGAAATGTAGATCGTCCATGCAAGCATAGCTAGGTTACCAAGGACGACTGTGCCAGCCGACCTGTACGGTGCGCGCATCCTGCTGATGTCGATATGTTTCTATTACTGAACACGTTTCCTAAAACCTCAGTTGCTGCACCATTTGCATGGCCGTACTGTTGATGACACCGAGAACTAGCTGGGGACAGAGCCCGAGCACGAACATGAGCGTGATTACGGGCAGCAAAGCGAGTCGTTCTCCCAGGGTGAGATCTGACATTTGTGACCATTTCTCTTGAAGTGGTCCTGAGAAGACGCGCTGCAAAATTGTAAGAACAAAAATCGCCGTCGCGAGGAGACCCAGGACGGCTACGGATGCAGGCCATGCCGCTAACGGAAACACACCTTTGAAGATCAAGAATTCCCCGACGAAGCCGTTGAGTCCTGGTAGTCCCATGGAAGAGAACAGCGCGATGCCCATGACACCACAGAACACCGGAGCGACTTTGCGAAGGCCACCGAAATCGTTGAGGCCGCGTGCCCCCCCGCTTCGTTTCTCCAGTAGAGCCACAAGCCAAAATAACGTTGCAGCGGTTAGGCCATGGTTGAACATTTGCAGAAATACCCCGTTCATCGCGGCGGTCTTTTCTGTTGCAAGCGCTGGATCATTGCCGGTGAACTTCAGGATGGAAAAGATGCCCAGCATGCAATAACCCAGGTGATTGATGGACGAGTAGGCGAAGATACGCTTCAAGTCTTTTTGCGCCATGGCCGCATAGGCGGAGAGGACGATAGTCGCTACGGCCATCCACAATAGGGGCGTTTGTAGCCATCGCAGCTGCGTGTAAAAGATCGGAAGCAAAATTCGAAGGAAGCCATAAAGGCCCATCTTTGACATGGTGCCGGTGAGCAGCATTGTGGTACCGGTGGGGGCCTCCGCATAGGTCGCGGGAAGCCAGGTGTGGAACGGGACGAGGGGCACCTTTACGGCAAAACCGAGGAATACTCCAAAGCATAGGACCATGGAGATTTTTTCAACCGTGAAGTGGTGCCACGCTCCAAGAGCAGTAAATGCGGGAAGAAGTTGCCCATTCCTTGCCAACTCAGCAAGATCCATGAAATCGAATTTGCCTGTGCAAAGAAAGATTGCCAAGAAGGCAAGCAGCAATGTAACGCTTCCGACCATGGTGTAGAGGAAGAATTGAGTGGCTGCCGTGGCACGCTGGGAGCCGCCCCAAAGTCGAATCAGGAAGAAGGCTGGGATGATGCTGAGTTCCCAGAAGAGGAACCAGTGAAAGAAATTGAGAGCGGTGAAGGTTCCGAATAGCCCCGCTTCCAGCATGAGGATGAGCGAGAAGTAGAGCGGGGCTCTCTGCTGAATCTGCCACGAGGCGGCCATCGCCATGGGGGCTATGATCGCTGAGAGCAGTAGCATCAGCAGGCCAAGGCCATCGATGCCTATGTGGTACTGCACGCCCAGCACAGGAATCCATGCGTGTACTTCCTCAAACTGAAGGCCTCCGGAGGCGGGGTTGAATCGATGCCACACAGTGAGAGTGATGGCCAGGGCGATTAAGGCAAAAGCCAGAGCCAAGCCGCGCGCGAGCTTTGTGCTCTTGGTGCCGAGGGCGAGAACTGCTATCGCGCCTAGCAAAGGCACGATAGTCAGGCAGGAGATGGAGGGAAATAGGTTCATCGCACCCCACTCCAGATGAGAAACACCACCAATACCGCGAACGCAATACCCACGAGGCGCAGATAGTTCTGGGTGCGACCATTTTGCAGGCGCACGAGGAACTTGGCTCCAACCGTTACAGTGTGGCATCCCTCGTCAAATCCGGGATTCACGAGGTAATTGTCCGTGGATCGAGCAAGCCAGGAGAGCCCGAGTACAACATATGACACGGTCCATACGGCACCGTTCCAGATCCGTCGATCAAACCAGTCGCTGAGATGCGACAACCATGTGTTGCATCGGATGAAGGTGGCTTGATAGAACTCGTCCACATAGAACTTGTTGCGTAGAAGATGGAAAACTTGTGGCTGCAGCTGTTCCAGCGCATCTGGACCATCGGCGCTGGCGATTGGTTTCCGTCCATAGAGCCACCAGCCTAACCCCAGCCCAACGAAGACGATGACCGTGGAGGAGAGCATCACGGGAAGGATGCCCCCCTCAAGGAATCCTGTGATGTTGAAGGTTGCTTGTTGGCCGCTCAGAAATGAATCGAACCACGGCCATGCTGGGGTGCCAATGAATCCCAACAGAATTGCGCAACCGGCCAGGATCATTAGCGGCACTGTCATGCTGACGGGACTCTCGTGCGGGGTAGCCGGGGCACTGTGCTCTGGATGGTCGACGGCTTTGGTGTGCGGCATGTTGTGTCGATCTGACAGACGAGATTCACCAAGGAAAACGTAGTAGATCTGACGCGTCATATAGAAGGCGGTCAATAGCGCACCCAACGTGCCGAGATAAAACGGTACACGTGAGATAGTCCATATCTGTGCGGCGTGGAGGATGGCATCTTTGCTCCAGAAGCCGGAGAAGAACAAGGGGAATCCGCTTAACGCGAGCATGCCCGTCGCGTATGTTGCAAAGGTAATCGGCATGAATTTTTTCAGTCCGCCCATACGACGGATATCTTGCTCTTCGTGGCAGCCATGAATGACCGATCCCGCACCCAGGAAGAGAAGCGATTTGAAGAAAGCATGTGTGATGAGATGAAACATTCCGACTGCCACTCCGCCAACGCCCAGACCCATCATCATGTAGCCCAACTGCGAAACGGTGGAATAGGCCAGAATTCTTTTGATATCATCCTGCGCGACGGCTATCAGTGCTGCAAAGACCGCAGTGATTGCGCCAATCCAGGTAACAACCTGCAGCGCTGTCGTTGATGAAATCGCGAGGCTTGTTCCGCCATGAGCCGCCATGAGCGGATAAACCCTCGCGATGAGAAAAACGCCCGCTGCAACCATGGTTGCAGCATGAATGAGCGCACTGACTGGTGTGGGACCTTCCATGGCGTCCGGCAGCCAGACGTGCAGCGGTACCTGACCGGACTTGCCAACGGCGCCGGCGAAGATCAGTAGTGCAATGCCCGTGGAAGCCGCCATGCCGATGCAAGTGGTTTGAGCGACCAGCCCCATGAGTGCGGACCGCTCCAGGCAACCGGTACCTTGGTCGTAGAAGAGCAGCGTGCCGGCCTGCGAATAGAGCCAGACCATCCCAATAAGAAAAGCGAGGTCACCAATTCGAGTGGTGATGAATGCCTTCTTGGCTGCTGCTGCGGCGGCGGGTTTGTGATACCAGAATCCGATGAGCAGATAGGAAGTCAAGCCGACTAGTTCCCAGCACATGAAGAGTAGCAACAGGCTGTTTGAAATCACTACACCCAGCATTGCAGCTGCGAAGAGCGATAAGAAACAGAAGAAGCGGGTGAAGTTTTCGTCATGTGCCATGTAGCCGGTACTGTAGATGAAGATCAGCAGGCCGACGAATGTGACCATGACGAGCATCACTGATGTGAGTGGGTCAAGCATCCAACCGAGCTTCAGCCACTCGCCGCCATATTGGAGCCATGGGAAGTTGAAGACCTGTATGACCTGTTTTCCCTGGCCGCTGACGTGGAGTGCGTGGGCAAACGCAAAGAGAGAAAGCAGAAACGACAGTCCCATGGAACCAATTGCCAGCGACGCTGCGAACCTGCGATTGCGCTGTTTGGCAAGAGCACTTAGGCCGGCCGCTAAGGCAGGAAGTGCGGGAATCAGCCAAAGATTTCGGACAATCCAGATCATGTTGTCTCAGCAAAGGGTGCAATATCGTTGGTAGATCTTGGATTAGTTCAATTTCAGAACGCCAGTCAACGGCAGGAAGCGATGCGTCTCTGTTTCTTCGTGTGTGGCTTACCCTCTCATGGAATTAACCTCGTCGATATCAGCGGTTTTGATGTACCGATAGAGGGAGATGATCAGGGCCAGGCCGACCGCTGCTTCTGCTGCCGCGACGCCTATCGAGAAGATTACGAACATCATCCCGGTCAATGCTTCGGGGTTCGGGCCATAACGCCAGAATGCGATGAAATTGAGGTTTGCGGCATTGAGCATAAGTTCGATCCCGATAAGCACAAGAATTGCGTTGCGGCGTATCAGCGCACCGGCCAGACCGATAGAAAAAAGGAGTGCGGACAGGAGAAGGCAAGACGCCAGCGAGGTCATCGAGTCTCCTGTTTTTCGTGAATGGCTATGGTAACGGCGCCGATCAAGGCGGCAGTCAGCAGTAGGCCAATAATCTCCAACGGCAGAGCAAATCGCATCATCAGGCCATTGCCGATTTGTTGCATGGTCGCCTCGGGCTGCGGCGGTACGGCGTGTCGAGATGCCGCGCTGTGATGGATGGCCCACGCCAGGACTCCAAAAGAGGCGATGGCAACTGCTCCGCTGCTCTTCCAAGAGCGGTCGACGATGAATTTCGGAGTCGCTTCTGCATCGCGTGTAAGCAGAATGGCGAAGACGATAAGAATCGCGACCGCTCCAACGTAGACCAGGATTTGTGCCAAGCCAATAAATTGGGCACCGAGTTGCAAATAAACCACCGCCAAGCCGGCGAAAGCCAAGGTGAGCGCCAATACGGAATGTACGAGGTTGCGGAGGCTCATGGCGGCCACCGCTCCTGCTACCGTTATTGTTGCGAAAATCGTGAACAGCAAGATGATCCTTCCGTGTTAGTCATTCCTGCGCTTCATCGGTGTACCGGCTAGTAGATGTTGCCGTCTGCTGTGATCCATAACTGACATCCATTCTCGCCGTATCACTGACTTGAAAGTGTGACGGGCATCACCGACCTATTCAGCAAAACGATACACGCGCTTTTCCAGTTTCCATCCTTGCATCAATCCGCGACCCAATAGAACGTATGGGACAACCACCAGAAAGCTGCAGACGAGCCATCGCAAGAGGCCCCCCGGTAAAAATCGCCAGACCCCCGCGGTAACCAGGTTGAGTAATGTCATCGGAAGCATAAACTTCCAGGCAAAGTTCATCAACTGATCCGTGCGCATACGGGGAAGAGTGCCGCGAATCCATATGAAGACAACAATCATTGCAAGGAGCTTTGCGAAAAACCAGAGGTAGGATGGGAGCCAGGTCAAGAAGGAAAGTGGTGCGGACCATCCGCCCAAAAACAGTGTGATTCCCAATCCGCTAATTGCGAACATTCCAAGATACTCACCCAGGAAGAACAGAGCGAACTTGAATCCGGAGTACTCGATGTAATAGCCCGCAATTATCTCTGATTCTCCTTCTGGGAGGTCGAAGGGCGAGCGGTTAGATTCGGCGGTTGCTGCGATCATAAAAAGAATGAAACCGGCGAATCCCCAAGGCGTGAAGACAAACCAATGAGGCAGGATTCCTGTAAATCCTGCCTGTTTTTCGACAATTGTCACGGTGGACATTGAACCCGCCGCCATAATGACGGTGATCGATGCAAGAATCAGGGGTACCTCGTAGCTGATCATTTGCGCGATAGCGCGCATCGCTCCTAATAATGAGTATTTGTTACGGCTCGACCATCCAGCCATAAAGATAGTCAGCTCCATAACAGAGCTGACGGCAAAAAAGTACAGGACGCCGGCGTCCAGGTTGGCTAACACCATATTTCTGCCAACGGGCATTACTGCGTAAATTGAGAATGCAGCCAGCACCAGCACCACGGGTGCCAAAAAGTGCACAATCTTGTCCGCCGCTTGCGGCACAACATCTTCCTTGGTCAGCGACTTGATTGCGTCGGCGATGGGCTGAAGAACGCCAAATGGGCCGGTGCGATTTGGACCATAACGGTTCTGGATCCGGCCCAGCCCCTTTCGTTCCAGGATGGTGGTAATAGCAAATAGCAACCCAAACACTACGAGGATTGCTATGACCGGAAGCAGAACTGAAAGAATGGATCGGAGGCTGGCAGGCGCATGACCTACGAGCCAGTGTTGCAATATGACAAAGAGCTGATCTGCGGTTTCAACCATGGTCTTGTACCGTGTTGGAAGATAAGTGAATCATTGGGTAGATGAGGCTCCGGATCCGGGTTGTACTGCGCCGGGTGATGTGGGAGTTGTCTTGTTCTCAGCGGCCGCTTTCACTTTGGCGTCCACTTTAGCCTTCTCTTCCGCTAGCCGTGCGTCCACCTCAGCGGCCTCGGTGGGATGGATCTTGCGGTAGTGCTCGTTGGATTTGGCCAACTGTGCCTTGTCCCAGAGGAGCCCGCCAAAGCGGTCATCAGTGCTCAGCTCGAATTCGGTATCCATCTTGATGGCTTCAAACGGGCAGACTTCGACGCAGATCTGGCAACTCATGCAGACTGATACATCAATATTGAAGACCGCTGGATAGAACTGCAGCTTGCCAACTGCGTCCGGCTTTTTGTCCTTGCTCTTTTCGATATAGATGCACTTGGGCGGGCATTCCTTTTCACAGATCTGGCAGCCGACACAGCGAAGACCAGCCTGCCAGTCGCCGCCATCGTAGACGAGAAAAGGGAAGTTGCGCGCCGCTTCGAATTGCGGCAAGCGTTCCTCTGGATATTGCACAGTTGTAAGGCGGTCTTTGGTAAAGTAGCTGCCAAAGAAATTTCTGGCCGTCTCCACTAGACCTTTCGCGATGCCTTCACCCAGCATGATTCACACCCTTTTCCTGCACGGTTCCAGTGCAATACTTCAGTGTTCTAATGCACTGCAACGACACTCTACCGGTCCACTTCGCCCAGCACGATATCGACAGTGCCAAAGATGACGACGGTATCCGCCACACTGGCACCAAGGCACATGTCTTCCAAAACTGTAAGGTTGATCAGGCTGGGCGGCCGCACCCGATAGCGATATGGCTGGGGCGACCCGTCACTGATCAAGAAGAAGCCAAGTTCTCCCTTTGGCGATTCAATTCTTCCGTATGCTTCGCCGGCTTTAGGGCGAAAACCACGAATCTTTGTCTTTGTGTCCATGATGGGGCCAGCAGTGATGTCGCGCAGGGCCTGCGTCAAAATTTTCAAAGATTCGCGCATCTCCAGCAGACGAATCATGAAGCGATCATAGACGTCCCCGTGTTCGCCGATAGGAACTCTAAAGTCAAACCTGTCGTAAATTCCGTATTTATCAACTTTGCGGATGTCGTAGTTGACTCCAGACGCGCGCAGCATCGGTCCGGTGATGCCGCCTTGAATTGCGAGTTTCTTTGAGAGCACGCCGACACCCTGGGTGCGGGCCAGAAGAATCTCGTTGCTCGAAAGCAGGCGCTCAAACTCATCGAGGAATCGCGGGAACTCAGCAACTACTTTTTCGGTCTGCTTCAGCCAGCCGTAAGGCAAGTCAACGCGACAACCACCGAAGCGCATGTAGTTGGACATCATGCGTGAACCGGTCAGTGACTCAAAGAGGTCAAGGATGATTTCGCGCTCGCGGAAGGCGTACATCAGCGGTGTTCCACTAGCGCCCATCTCCTGCATGAGGAAGCCAATTGTGGATGCGTGATTCTGCAGCCGTGTCAGCTCCGCAGTAATCACGCGAATATACTCAGCCCGTTCCGGAACCTGTATGCCAGCCAATTTTTCGACTGTGAGCGCATAAGCCCAGTTATTAGTGAGCGAGCACATGTAGTCCAGCCGATCGGTATAAGGCATCGAGGCGAGGTAGGATACCGATTCAGCTATCTTTTCGTGGTTGCGATGAAGATAGCCGAAGACCGGCTTGAGTTTCACGACGCGTTCGCCATCCAGTACGACGTCCATTCGGAACACGCCGTGAGTAGACGGATGGTGTGGCCCCAGCGAAATGTCGAGCAATGCGTCCTCGCTCTTGGCAGTTGCGGCGCTCTGGGCTGTTCTCTGATCTTCGGGTGCGATCATTTCCATTCTTATGCTCATTGCAAAGGTCGAATCATCGTTATCACATTAGCCCGTCTTAGTGCTGCATCGATTTTTCAAGCACGGCGTCATGTGGGGTTGGCTCATATTCGTAATCGTTTGGCTCTATGTAGTCCTTACGCATGGGGTGGTCTTCAAATTCGTCCCACATCAATATTCGGCGCAGATCAGGATGCCCTTCGAAGATGATTCCGTAGAGATCGAAGATCTCGCGTTCCTGAAATTCTGCGCTGCGCCAGATAGGAGTGAGCGAAGGTAAATTGATTTGGTCTGTACGGTTTTCCGTGCGCTGGCGTAGGACGAGCGGCCCGTGTTTCTTCTCCATCGAATACAAGTGATAGACAGCTTCCAGGTAACCTGGAGATCGAGTTTTTCGAATCTCCTCGACCTCTTGTTCCACTCCGTCCACCAAACGTTGCACTTTCACTTTTTCTGAAGTCTCTGTATCTAGCCAGTCCACGCCAGTGACATTCGAACAGTAGTCCAGATGGAGCTCCGAGTCGTCCTGCAGGAACTTTGCGATCTCAAATACGTGCTGCCGTTCGAGCAGCAGCGAATGCTGGCCGGAAGGACTGCCGTTGACGACGATTTGCACATTGCAACCTGGGACGGCTGCTTCGATGTCGGATTTAATCTTTTCCAGGTTCATTGTTATCCGCCGTGCTGGGTATCTTTGGACTCGAATTGGAGGTGATGTGCCATAGCTTGAGATTTTTGGGTGGCTCCAGATCGTGTGCTCCGAATTCCGGAACAATGAATTCGCTGGGAGCATCAGGATTCAGATGTCGTGGTCTGTCTACTCCCGTAAGGTGTTGCGTGGCGATCTTCTTCTGCAGGGTGATAAAGGCGTCCATGAGTGCCTCAGGGCGCGGAGGACAACCGGGAATATGTACGTCCACGGGAATGTAGCGATCAATTCCCTTAAGGACGTTATAACCCTGCTTGAAGGGACCGCCAGAGATCGCGCAGGCTCCCATTGCGATAACGTACTTCGGCTCCGGCATCTGGTTGTAGAGCCGCACCACTTGTGGCGCCATTTTTTTGGTGACGGTGCCGGCAACGATCATCAAATCCGCCTGTCGCGGCGAGGGGCGGAAGATCTCGGCGCCAAATCGCGCCAGGTCATAGCGCGCCATGGTCGTCGCGATCATTTCGATCGCGCAGCAGGCAAGTCCGAAGGTCAGCGGCCACACCGAACTCTTCCGGCCCCAGTTGTAAAGTTCTTCGAGGGTGGTGGTGAAGATTCCTTGTCGGCTTAGTTCGTTTTTTAGCTCGGGATCCATTTTTACCGTTTCGCTTACGTTTCTTGAAGGTTGGACTCAGTCAAAGGTGTTCTCGCACGAGCAATGGTCATACCCAGGTCAAGACTCCTTTTTGCCAGGTCCAAATCAGTCCCTCAACAAGTAACAAAAGGAAGATCAACATGGCGATCGATGCGCCGACGCTCAGGCCGGAAAATGCCACCGCGAAGGGCAGCAAGAAAATTGCCTCCACGTCAAAAATTAGAAAGACGATTGCGTAAAGGTAATACTCGGGCTTGAAGTGAATCAGCGCTGCGCCCTTGGATTCGAGCCCGCACTCATATGTTGCGTTCTTCACGGGCCCTGGCTTGCGCGGAGAAAACTTCTTCGACCAAACCCATGCCATTACCAGAGGGGAGATGGCAAAGCAAACGGCGGCAATCATAAGAATCGCGATAGGACGGTAGATATCGATGAAGATAGTATTCATAGAATTCCAAAATTACTTGCTATATAGGGAAACAAGAAATCGTTAGTCCAAAACCGATTGCTCTCCTGCTTTTGTCTGCGACCAGACTACGCCACGTCGGAGGTGTTGACACGTCAAATTCGCTTGTTCGACAGGGTATATGTTTGATGCCCGTACTGTCCCACAATAACGCGGCCAAGCTTTGGGAAGTAAGCGAGGAGTCGCCGAGCATCTCCCTTGGGTGGCTCATGAATGGGCGACACTCTGGCGCAAGGTGTAGCTGCTCAAAGTCTTGATGTAGTTTCCACGATCAAACGGCGAAGTGTCTGGAACGGCGCACCTGCTGAGGCTACCGCGCATCTGGTTTGTGGATTCATACTCGTGCTCTTCCATCCAGCGAACCAGATCGGCATGCACAGTGGCGAGGTGCTGGATGCCGTGGATATGGAGGGCCGACGTCATCATGGCTACCTGGGCTCCGGCCATGACAGATTTGAGAAAACCTTCTGCGCTATGAACGCCGCCAGTGATGGCGAGGTCGCAGCTCACCTGGCCATAGAGGATGGCCACCCAATGCAGGCGAAGGAGTAGCTCCTGCGGTGTGCTGAAAGCGATCCTCGGCACAACATTTAGGCTCTCGATGTCGAAGTCGGGTTGATAGAAGCGATTGAAGAGGACTAGTCCATTCGCGCCGAAAGCCGCCAACCGGCTGGCCAGATGTGGAATGCTGGTGAACTGCGGCGACAGTTTGACCGCAATAGGAATCTTGATGTTCCTCTTGATCTCCAGGACGAGATCGACCAGGCCCTGTTCGATTTCCGTGCTGGTCCTCTTGGGATCTGTGGCGAGGGAGTAGGTGTTAAGTTCCAGCGCGTCGGCGCCCACGTCCTCCAGCACTTTAGCGAAATGCGTCCAGCCACCGTGAGAAGCGCCATTGAGGCTGGCGATAATGGGGATCTGGACGCTGCGCTTTGCAGAGTCCAGATGGCGAAGGTACTTATCCTGACTGTAGTGATAGTCGTCGAGCGGTGGCAAATAGCTAAGCGATTCAGCGTAGGACTCTGTGCCACGAGCGAGATCTTGCTCGAGAGCGCCACCTTCGAGCAGGATCTGCTCCTCAAAGAGAGAAGTGAGAACTACCGCGGCAGCACCGGAATCCTCCATGCGACGGATGTTGTCGACGGATTCACTCAGCGGAGTTGCAGAAACTACGATGGGACTCTTCAATTTCAATCCGAGATATTCGGTCGATAGATCGATCATTGAGGTCCTCCTGTAGGAGCAAGCGGCACAATTATAGAACTCTTGTCAGGAGGGGAGATGTCGGGAGCGGCGCCACGACCGGGCATGGCAGCACGCGCCGAGTAAACCCGCCACTGTCGGTCAACATCATCCTGGGCTTCGAGGAGGAGTTTCTTGGCTATATCGGGGTTTCTGCGAACGAGCGCCGTATAGCGGGACTCCTGGTAGGCATATTCCTTGAACGAAATGGAGGGCTGCCGGGAATCTAGCAGGAAGGGGTTCTTGCCTTCATCCCGCAGCGATGGGTTGTAGCGCATAAGCGGCCAGTAGCCGGAGAGCACTGCGTTCTTCTGCTGTTCAAGACTGTGCAGAAGGTCGTATCCGTGGGCCACACAGGGACTGTACGCGAGGATCAGCGCGGGACCGTCGTGCGCCTCTGCCTCCTGAAACGCCTTGACGGTGTGCATGTCATTACTGCCCATGGCGACACGCGCCACGTACACGGAGCCGTAGCTAACGGCCTCCATGGCTAGGTCCTTCTTGCTGGTCGTCTTGCCGCCGACTGCGAATTTGGCGGATGCGGCGCGTGGCGTGGCCTTGGACATCTGGCCGCCGGTATTGGAGTAGACCTCCGTATCGAGGACAAGGACCTTAACGTTGTAGCCAGAGCCGAGGACGTGGTCGAGTCCACCAAAGCCGATATCGTAAGCCCAGCCGTCTCCGCCGACGATCCAGAGGCTCTTGCGAACCAGCGCGTCGACGATCGGCAAAAGATTGGCAGTATCCGCAGTCAGGGAACCTGCTAGTTTTTCGCGGATAATCTTCACCCGCTCGCGCTGTGCATCGATGCCCGTCTCGGTGGCCTGATCGGCGTTCAAAGTGGCGTTGACTAATTCTTCCCCAAGGATAGGGGTGAGCCGCGTAAGTAGTTCTTCGGCATAGATCTTCTTCTGGTCCAGCGCCAGGCGCATGCCCAACCCGAATTCTGCGTTGTCTTCGAAAAGGGAGTTGGACCAGGTAGGGCCGCGTCCGCTCGAGTTGACTGTGTAGGGCGTAGTGGGCAGGTTACCTCCATAGATTGAGGAGCAGCCGGTTGCGTTCGCGATGTAGAGGCGGTCGCCGAAGAGCTGGGTTAGCAGCTTGATATAGGGGGTTTCCCCGCAACCGGCGCAAGCTCCGGAGAACTCGAAAAGCGGATCAAGAAGTTGAATGTCCTTTACCTGCGTATGGGAGAGACGGCTGCGCTGAACGCTGGGGAGAGATTCAAAAAAATCCCAGTTTTGCTTTTCGCTGTTCCGTAAAGGAGCCTGCATCTCCATGTTGATGGCCTTGTGCTTGGCCTCGCTCTTGCTCTTCACCGGGCAGGCTTCGACGCAGAGTTGGCAGCCGGTACAGTCTTCCGGGGCAACCTGGAGCGTGTAGACCTCTTGCTCCATCCCGCGCCAGCGGGCTTTGGCGTGTTTGAAGTTCTCCGGCGCGCCAGCCAGAAGCGCTGGATCGTAGACCCTTCCGCGAATCACAGCATGCGGGCAAACCATAACGCACTTGCCACATTGGATGCAGAGTTCTTGGTCCCAGACGGGGATCATCTGCGCGATGTTGCGCTTCTCCCACTTCGAGGTTCCTGTAGGGAAAGTACCTCCTGGAGCCAGGGCGCTGACCGGCAACTCGTCTCCGTGTCCACTGGCAATGGCGCCGAGAACGTCGCGAACAAAAGGTGGCGCGTTTGCTGAGATGACGGGCAGAATATCAAAGGTTGAAGTGACCTTATCTGGAAGCGGCACGCGATGAAGGTGAGCGAGTGCGGCGTCTACTGCCGTAAAGTTTTGTTGGACGACGGCATCTCCGCGTTTGCCATATGTTTTCTTGATAGCCTTCTTGATCTGCTCGATGGCTTCTTGACGTGGAAGTACACCGCTGATGGCGAAAAAGCAGGTTTGCATGACTGTATTAATGCGACTACCCATGTCAGCCTCGCGGGCCACACTGTAGCCATCAATGACGTAAAACTGGAGTTCTTTCTCAAGGATCGTCTCCTGCGTCTTGCGCGGCAGATGGCTCCAGACCTCCTCTGGGCTGTATGGCGCATTGAGCAAAAAGACGGCACCTCGTGCGGCGACGGCGAGCACATCCATCCTCTCCAAAAAAGAAAACTGATGGCAGGCCAAGAAGTTTGCCTTTGTTATGAGGTAGGTGGAGTTAATGGGATCGGGGCCGAAGCGAAGATGGGAGACCGTGACGGAGCCGGCCTTCTTCGAGTCGTAGACGAAGTAGCCTTGGGCATAATTAGAGGTCTGTGAGCCTATTATCTTGATTGAATTCTTATTGGCTCCGACCGTGCCATCCGAACCCAATCCATAGAAAAGTGCACGCACGGAACGGGGGTTCTCAGTCGAGAAATCAGGATCATAAGACAAGCTGGTGTGCGTCACGTCATCTTGAATGCCGATAGTGAAGTGGTTCTTGGGCTGCGGCTTCTTCATCTCGTCGAAGATACCTTTGACCATGGCAGGCGTGAATTTCTTGGACGATAGGCCGTAGCGTCCGCCAATGATGCGGGGTTGTTGCAAGAACGGTGACGTGCCGATGGAGTGCGCCTCGCTGAACACTGTGAGAATGTCCTGGTAGAGCGGTTCGCCAAGAGAGCCGGGTTCCTTGGTGCGGTCGAGGACGGCGATAGACCGCACCGTCGTGGGTAGGGCAGCGAGAAATGCATCTGCAGCAAACGGGCGATAGAGGTGGACCTTGAGCATGCCAAGCTTTTCGCCCTGGCTGTTGAGATATGTGATGGCTTCCTCTGCAGCTCCGGCGCCCGACCCCATCAAGACGATAACGCGGTCTGCATCCGGTGCGCCCACGTAGTCAAACAGATGGTAGGAACGTCCAGTCTGTTTCGCGAATTGATCCATGATGCCTTGCACAATAGTTGGACAGGCGATGTAGAAGGGATTGCAGGATTCGCGAGCCTGGAAAAATACGTCAGGATTCTGTGCTGTGCCGCGCAAGATAGGGCGGTCGGAACTCAATGCGCGCTCGCGATGAGCGATGACTAGCTTCTCGTCCAGCAACGCGTTGATATCGTCATCACTGATTGGAATGACCTTGTTGACCTCATGAGAAGTGCGGAATCCATCGAAGAAATGAAGGAAGGGGACACGCGCTTCGAGGGTGGCGATGTGGGCGATGAGAGCGAAGTCGCCAGCCTCTTGGACAGAGTTGGAGGCAAGCATGACATAGCCGGTGGCGCGGCAAGCCATGACATCGGACTGGTCCCCGAAGATGGACAGTGCGTGGGTGGCCAGAGCGCGCGCGGCCACATGTATTACGTTGGCTGTTAGTTCGCCGGCGATCTTGTACATGTTGGGAATCATCAGGAGCAAACCCTGCGATGCAGTAAATGTGGTGCTGCAGGCTCCTGCCTGGAGAGCACCATGGAGAGCGCCGACTGCTCCGCCCTCGCTCTGCAACTCCGCGACCACAGGCACTGAACCCCAAATATTCTTCTTACCTTCTTCGCGCCACTGGTCGGCCCACTCGCCCATGGGGGATGACGGCGTAATCGGATAGATTGCAATGATTTCCGAGAGACGGTAAGCAACTGATGCGGCCGCTTCATTGCCATCAAGAATTACGGGCTCTATATCTCTCACTCTTTTTTCTCTCTACGGTGTCTTACCGCCTTGCTGGCTCCCGGCGGATTCGATCCCGTTTCTTTCTGCAACAGGAATTGGAAATTGAGCCAAGGATATGTGTTGCCTAAACAAGATTCTGTGACACAGCGCACATCTTCAGGGGTGCGGCGGGTATTTTTCATCATTTGATGGCTGCCAGCCAACTCAACCGGCGTAGTGCTACTATCAAATCGTTTCCTCGAACACAGGAGAACCTCCATGACCCACACTGGAAAGACTCGTCCGGATGAAGGGATTCGCAAGGGCGCAGTGGAAGACGACGCGCTTGACCCAGACAGTAGGCTCCGCCCCCAACACGGCTCTTTCGCCGGCCAACTTGGCCACCGCGATCAAGACGAAATGCTGAAGGACAGTGACACTGATTTTCCCGGGCTGGATGCTGAAGCCGAACATACTGGCAAGTAGGGCGATTAGGTTCTCTGATTTCTCATCATTTTGTAATTGATCCTCGGTTTGACGTTCGTCATCGAGCTCCTCGCGGCTGATTGCATCGATCTCATGGCCCATCTTCGTCAATTAAGAGGTAGTGGCCGATGCTGCTGTGCCGTACCCTCGAAAGAAAAGCCCCGGACAAATTGTCCGGGGCTTTCCGCTCAAACGTTATTCGTGAGTGACGACGGTGAGGGCCTACATCAGCCGATGCATTACGTCGTCCAGGACTGCGCGACTTGGTCTTACTCGCTCGTCGGGCAACGTGCCGAGAGGTTCGTCTACCAGGTTCAACATTTCGGTAAAACTGGGCTTCTTAGTGTCCACGTAGAAGATGCCCGTCAGAACTTCTTCCTGTGAGTGCGCCGTCATGAGAGCTGAAACTGCGGCGACGCGGTCCGTTGGGTCGAAGTCCTCGTGCAGTTTGCGGAGGCGCAGATGGCTGCCGTCATGCATCTCCACATTGATTGTTGTCCCGGGATCGTATTCGACATCGATCTCCTGGAAATGTGGCACGAAGCCGACCTCCGAGATGGCCTCTTCGTGCTCTTGCATGTATTTGTAGCTCTTGGTCGAACCCTCGTGATCGTTGAATGTAACGCACGGCGAGATTACATCGAGCACCACGGTACCGTTGTGAGCGATGGCGGCCTTCAGCATGGCGAGCAACTGCTTTTTGTCGCCGGAGAAGGATCGTCCCACAAAGGTCGCGCCCAGTTGAATTGCGAGCGCGCAGGTATCAATCGGCGGCAAATCATTGACTACACCGGTTTTCAGTTTTGAGCCAATGTCGGCGGTCGCGGAAAATTGGCCCTTGGTGAGTCCGTATACGCCGTTGTCCTCGATGATGTAGATGATCGGGATGTTGCGCCGCATCAGGTGAATGAACTGCCCGATGCCGATAGATGCAGTGTCGCCGTCTCCGCTGACGCCCAGAGCCTTCATCGTGCGATTGGCTAGCAGGGCTCCCGTCGCGACGGAGGGCATACGACCATGTACGCTGTTGAACGAGTGCGATCGGCTCATAAAGTAAGCCGGGCTCTTGGACGAGCACCCGATACCAGAGAGCTTCATCACGCGTTCTGGCTGAACGCCCATCTCATAAAAAGCGTCGATAATGCGTTCGGAGATTGCATTGTGGCCGCAGCCCGCGCAAAGGGTTGTCTTACCGCCGCGGTAGTCGAGGACCTGAAGGCCAATCCTGTTCGTTTTAGCTGCTGGCTTGGGTGCGTCAATAGGAGTAGAGGTAACAGGCGTCGTTGCCATTTAGATTCCTTCCTGCGTGACAAGGTCATCGGTGACGGAGCGCGCGTCAATCGGCAGTCCGTTGAAGTGGCGTATGCTGCGCAGCTTCACAATCTCTTCCGCCTGAAGATCCAACTTCAGGAGGCTCAACATCTGCGCGTCACGGTTCTGCTCGATTACGTACACTCGCTCATGCGAAGCGACAAACTCATGGACTTCGCGCGAAAAGGGATACGCCCGCAGCCGCAGGTAATCGGTGTCGAGACCATATTCCTTGTTCAACTGATCGCGACACTCGAGGGTTGCAAAATCAGACGTGCCGAAGGCAATCAAACCTATCTTTGACTTGCCAGTTTGCACAACTTCCGGACGTGGGACGAGCGAGCGAGCGGTCTCAAACTTCTTGGACAGCCTCTCCATATTGTTGTAGTAGTCGTCGGGTCGCTCAGAGTACTGTGCTTTCTCATTGTGACCGGTGCCGCGGGTGAAGTAGGCCGCGAGGGGATGGTCGGTGCCCGGCAGCGTGCGATAGCCTATGCCATCGCCATCCACATCTTTATAGCGAGCGAATCCGCCAAGCCTGGTCAAATCCTCTGCACTCAACACCTTGCCCCGATTCAGTGGTTTGTCGGGATATGTAAATGGCTCAGACATCCAGTTATTCATGCCCAGATCGAGGTCGGACATGACAAACACCGGGGTCTGGAGCTGCTCGGCCAAGTCGAATGCCGCCATGGCCATCTCGTAGCATTCCTTGACGCTTCCGGGAATCAGCATGACGTGCTTAGTGTCTCCATGCGACAGAAAAGCGACGGAGAGCAGATCGCACTGCTGATTGCGCGTTGGCATCCCGGTTGACGGGCCCGTGCGCTGAACGTCGAAGATCACTCCTGGCAATTCCGCGTAATATCCTAGGCCGGTGAATTCAGCCATGAGCGAGATCCCGGGACCAGACGTAGCGGTCATGGCGCGGGCACCCGCCCAGCCCGCTCCCAGTACAGCGCCGATTGCTGCCAACTCGTCTTCTGCCTGCACCACGGCGAAGGTGGCTTTGCCGTCTTCCTCGATACGGTAACGCTTTGCGAGGTCGATGAAGTTCTCAACCAGCGACGATGACGGTGTGATTGGATACCACATCGCCACAGTGCAGCCGGCAAAGATGCAGCCAAGCGCAGCAGCGGCGTTCCCATCGATGATGATCTTGCCCTCGGTCGAGTTCATCGCTTCCAGAACAAAAGGATCGTTCTTGGTGAAGGTTGTCGAGGCGTAGTCGTAGCCTGCTTGTACCGCCGCCCAGTTCAGGTCCGCTGCCTTTACCTTGCGGGCGAATTGTTTGCGCAGAGCAGCTTCGACGGCTGTCATGTCCATCTTCAAAATCTGCGCGGCGACGCCGACATAGATCATGTTCTTTACCAGTTTGCGCAGTTTCGCCTCAGGGCAAACCGCAGCCGTCAGCTTATCGAACGGGACCGGATAGCAGGCCACATCATCTCGAAATTGCCGCAGGTCGGCGGATTCCTCATAAATCGCAGCTGCACCGCTAGGCAGGGAATGCATGTCCTCCTTCGCGGTCTCGGGATTCATCGCAATCAGGATGTCAATCTCCTTCTTGCGAGCTACATACCCGTCTTTACTGGCGCGGATCGTGTACCACGTTGGCAGGCCGGCGATGTTGGAAGGAAACAGGTTCTTGCCGCTGACCGGAACACCCATCCGGAAAATGGACTTGAGCAGTACTGAATTGGCGGACTGCGATCCAGATCCGTTGACGGTTGCGATCTGAATGCTGAAGTCGTTGACGACGTTGACTTGTGAAGTCTGTTGCTGCGTGTCCGGCGTAACCAATGTGCCGCCCTCGGCACCGGCTGCCAGCGCGACGTTTTCTGTCGCCATGAGTTGTACTCCCCCTTGGTGAAACTTTGGAGTTCCACGAACGAAACACGATACCATATTCACGCTAGCGTCGGTCGAAGGCCTATGCAATGTGGAAGACTTATGGAGCGGAAATTGATGCCGTATGCTTCGCCCTAAAGGGATCGGCGCCTAGGGAATTTATTGTCTTCCCAATGGCCAGGGCTGAGCTGCAAACGCTGGCGATGTGATGATGTGATTTTGAATGTTGATTTTGCGCATCACCGGAAACATCGTTTGGCCGGATTACAGCTCAAGTCCTACAAGCTCAGCCAGAAAGCTGGCTGCCGATGCGCGATGGCCTGAACTGCTCTGGCTGCAAGCGAAGATTCGGACGGGCTCCTGTCAGGATTCATCCTCCTCGGCTTCCTGGTAGAACTTGGCGATCTTGACAACGCTTATTAACTCATCGACAGTTCGCACGTCTGCTTCTATCTCCCCGATCGTCAAGCGAACGGTGCGACCATGACGGGCTTGTAACCAGGAGCCAACTGGAACTCTGAGGATTGGACCGAGCGAAGCGCCGAGATTGACTCTCCACTCCCCTGATATTGCAGGTGGGCTCCCTGCGCGGACTGAGGACGGGCCAACGTCTTGAATCTGCAAGCCGTCAGATCTAAGAGTCAGTCCAAGGTTGCGGAGCTCCGACTGGTAGTCTTCGCTTCTCCACGGGGGATCTTCTGGTGACGGAATCATCCTGATCTGCAGTTCCATGGCAAACGAGGCTATCAGGGTTTCCCCGCTTAACGCAACACTAGACTTGGGTGGGGTAAAGCCTTAGTTGCCGGGGCGGGAGCCATTGTGTGCCGAACGTCGAAATTGAGTAGAAATGGGCATATGGGCCAGAGAATGCCACGGCGGCCTGTCCGTTAGCCAAAATTCACAGTCAGATCATGGGAGAAGGAACGTCAACTTTGGCTCGGGGAAGCCGGCCCAAGTCTCAAGGCTGCGCGGTCCCCTTGAGAAGGTTCGAAATCACTTCCGCAGCGGTGTAGTGGAGATTACCGTGCGCCAAAAATTGAGAGATGGAATTCAGATCGTCGCCTGCGGTCACGATTCCATTTTCTACGCGCTGTCCATTCCTTACCTGTGGTAGACCGACGTTTGCCAGAAGAGCATTGCATATGCATTTTCTACCCAGGGTATCTTCCGCTCTCCCTCCCTTTGCAAGGTATAGGCTCAGCGGTTCTGCCGGACAGCGATAGCCAATCCCGCCTTCCGATGTTCGATATGCTTCGCGCAGGAAGCCAAGGTCGCATATTCGGGGTCTGGCTGCGTATGCCTCTGGCTCCGAACCGGTACCATCCAGTCTCGCAACCTTGAAAGGAAATCCAGTGGGAGACGCCAGCGGATCTGTGAATACTACCGCCTCACCCGCAATCGCCTTGGCTAGCAGTGCCTGCTTGTAGTCCTCACGTAATCCGGATTCCGCTGCGAATTCAAACGCCGTTCCTACCTGCACTCCCGTTGCGCCCTTGGCCAGCGCCTCCTGCAGCTTCTCCGGTCGTCCGTATCCTCCAGCGAGCCAGAATGGAACCCCGAGTTCGCAGAGCTTTCCTATGTCGATCGCGTCCCGTTCTCCGTAGACTGGTTCGCCCGCCTCCGAAAGGAGCAGCTTCCCACGCGGCGGAGCGTTGTGCCCCCCAGCGGTCCTCATTTCGATCACCAGTCCATCCACTCTTCCGTTCGCCTTCTTGAGCATCGTTGATGCAAGCGTGTTGGAAGAAACGATGGGTAGAAATCTGGGCCGAGTCAATGGGGCAAGAGCACCCTCAACGAAGTCGCTCGGGTTGAAGTAGGTGGTCGTTTCATCACCCTCCAGCGAACCTGTGACATGAAGGGCATATTCCGCTGACTGATGCTCGACAAATTGATCCAATACGCCAGGAATCTTCAGCGGAATACCCGCACCCATCAAGACATAATCAACTCCAGCCAGCATGGCCCCGTATATGCCCGGCAGAAGCGCGGTCTGGATCTTTTCCAGATAGTTGATGCCTACCGGGTTTCGATGCCCTTCGCGAGCCAGAAACACTTCCACGAAGTTTCCAGCGATACACAATTCTGACAACTCGCGCGGGTTATCTTTCGCGTGTGGCGGTGGAAGCCGGTAGGGCGATTGTTTGGTCTTCCCCCCGGAGATAAAATACGCCTGCCAAATCCGCTCGCCCATGGCAGGAAATGGAAATGCATCCAATCCCCGACGCACGTGGCCGCCGGGATCGCCATCCTGCAAACGTCGAACGAGAATCTGGTCCAGAGCTGTTCCTGAGACCACCCCAAGTTGACCCAGACGCGAGACAGTTTGCGCCAGACGCCAGTTTGATACCCCAACACCCATGCCGCCCTGAATAATTACCGGATAGCTGTTCATAGGTTCATTGTGTCACTCGGTGCTACGACTTACCGTATTAGTTTTGTAACTATGAAGTTCAAGGTTGATTAAGTGAACATCCGATCCGAATACAACAGCACGAATTGAAATCCTTGTGTGACGCACGTCACAAGAGAAGCGCGCGTCAGCCATTAGCCTGATCTTGCTGAATCAAGTGCCTGTACAAAGCCACATTCCGGGACGCAGGATCGCGAGTGAAGCATGAGAACTGAATTAGTGAAACAACAATGAGTAAAACAGTAATTATTGGCGGAGGAATTACGGGCTTAGCAACTGCTTATTACTTACAGGAATACGCAGCTGGTACCGCCGAATACACGCTGATTGAAGGCTCGCCACTGCTTGGTGGGAAGATCACCTCGACACACGAGAATGGCTTCCTGGTAGAAGGCGGCCCCGATTCCTTCTTGGCTCAGAAGAAAGCTACGTTGGATCTATGCACCGCGTTGGGATTAGACGATCAGCTGATCGGTTCGAACGGAGGACAACAAATCAGCACGTATGTTTTAAGCGAACATCGTCTACACCCAATGCCCGAGGGCATGATGCTAATGGCTCCCACTATGATCCTCCCATTCTTGCGATCACGATTGATTTCATGGCCTGGCAAGCTGCGCATGGGGATGGAGATTTTTGTGCCACGAACAACTAGCAAGGCCGATGAAAGTCTTGCTAGTTTTGTCCGCAGACGTTTGGGGGCAGAGGCGTTGGATAAGATTGCCGCTCCTCTGATGGCAGGCATCCACGCAGCAGATCCTGAGAAACTGAGTTTACAAAGTACCTTCCCAGTATTCGTTGAGATGGAGACGACACATCGCAGCCTTCTTCTAAAAATGATGAAGACAAAAAAGACACAAGCAAGCCCTGCCTCCACGTCTAAACGAACCTCCATGTTTATGACGTTGCGCGGCGGCTTGCAGCAGCTAACAGAGGCGATTGCCGCTCGACTGAATCCCAAAGCTCTACGACTTAATTGCCGAGTATTGTCTGTCACTCCCGATGCCAACCATTACAGGATTGCTCTAAGTGACGGGACGAACATCCTCGCAGACGACATTGTCTTCGCTACGCCTGCCTATATAACTGCCGATCTGCTGCAGCGAACGAACTTCCAGTTAGCTGAAAAATTGCGAGGAATCCGATATACCTCAACCGCTACAGTTTCGCTAGGATTCAAGCGGGTAGACGTAGCCCATCCGCTCAACGGGTTTGGCTTTATCGTGCCTCAGAGCGAGGGTCGCAAAATTACCGCGTGTTCGTGGTCTTCGACAAAATTCATGCATCGTGCGCCGGATGACTGCATCCTCATTCGGGTCTTTATGGGCGGTGCACTCGCGGAAGACATTGTGGAAATGGATGAGGCGGCGCTTGTCCGTATTGCTCGACGTGAACTGCAGGAAATCATGGGTATTAGTGCGACACCCGTCTTAGCCAAGGCCTATCGCTGGCACAAGTCAAACCCACAGTATGAGGTGGGGCATCGTGCGCTGGTCAGTGAAATCGAGCAGATCGTTGCAACCCATTCAGGCATTTACTTGGCGGGTGCTGCTTACCACGGTTCGGGTATTCCGGACTGTATTCAAAGCGGAATGAAAACAGCTCTGCAAATTGTACAGATGCAACGTCACACCAACCGCGCTTTTACAGATACATTCTCGTCCGTTTCTGTTCCCTCATAGGAGAGCAAGGAATGTCTACCGTTGATATCCGAACTATAGTCGCCCCAGTACCCACACACTCGCACCGCGCCGCTGCCCACGACTATTCCAGAAACCCGATGTTGGTTTACTGGGAGATGACACAGGCCTGTGCTCTGGCTTGCCGCCATTGCCGAGCGGAAGCCGTCTCAGCGGCGCACCCTAATGAACTCACGCATGCTGAAAGTAAGAATCTTCTCCGCCAGATAGCTGCCTTCGATAAGCCCCTGCCGCATTTGATCCTGACTGGAGGGGACCCTCTCAGACGTACTGACTTATACGATCTGATCGATGATGCGCGCACGTTGGGACTGACAGTTTCGATTACACCCAGCGCGACTGGAGATCTAACCATCGACGCTCTTGCAGGCTTGAAAGCACACGGCATTGAGAGTCTCGGTCTCAGCCTCGACGGCTCCAATGCCGTGCGGCATGAAGCTGTGCGCGGTGTGGCAGGCTGCTTTGATTGGACGATCCGCGCGGCAGAAGATGCAGCAAAGTTGGGAATGCCAATTCAGATCAACACCCTGGTCTCAGAAGAGACAGTAGACGATCTGCCCGCTGTCTATGAACTACTCAAGACATTGAAGGTGATGCGCTGGAGTCTATTTTTCCTGATTGAGGTCGGTCGTGGCAAAGTACTTCAGCCTGTCTCTGGCGAGCGCGGCGAAGAACTGATGCACTGGATCTATGATCTAGCCCAAGTCTCTCCGTTTGCGATCAAGACGACGGAAGCTCCCTCCTATCGCCGTGTCGCACTGAATCGAATGCGTGCAAATGGCATGGTGGCCAATGAAATCGAGCGAACTTCTGTATATCGTGGTTTTGGAATTCGCGATGGGCACGGAATTATGTTCGTCTCTAACCAGGGAGACATCTACCCTGCAGGTTTTCTACCGTTAGCCATGGGGAACGTGCGCACAGACAACATCGTGGATATCTACCGCGATGCTCCGATGTTCCAGGCACTACACGCCCCCAGTACATTCAAGGGAAAATGCGGGCATTGCGAATACCGCGCACTGTGCGGTGGTTCTCGGGCAAGAGCATTTGCCGCTACTGGCGATCCGTTGGCGAGCGATCCCTTTTGCCCATATGAACCGGAAACTGCCTATTCGATGGCCTGACTTATCCCCAACTCTCCTAAGACATCTGAAGTACCAAGGCCCTGACAGCTATAGTCAGGGCCTTGGCGTATCTGGTTGAGATGCAGCAAAGATAGCGGAGCCGATAAGTTCCGCCGTCATGTCTTTAATGTCTTACTTGCTCTTCACAGCAATTACTTCGATCTCTACAAGCGCCCACGGAGCTGCTAAGGCAGCAACCTGCATTGCGCTGCGCGCGGGCTTGTTTGGCTGCTCCGTGGTTCCAAAAAACTGCAGATAAGACGCTTGCAGTCCCGCAAAGTCGAGCTTCCCGCCATTGGCCGGGTCGCCTGCCAGAAAAACTGTCATCTTTACAACATCTTTCATGTCCAGACCCTGCTCTTTCAGCAGCGCTTGAATCTTCGTCAGCGCGGAGAATGCTTGTGCTTTTGTATCGCCATATACCGCAGGGGTGCCCTTGGCTGCATCAGCCGGCGTCACCGGAGAAGCCAGCTGACCGCTCAGGTAGAGCGTATCGCCGGCCCATACCCCATTCGCAATTGGCGACTTTTCGTTCGGCTGCAAATGCTTCACAACGACCTGGGCCTCAATCGCAGATGGAACCGCAAGCATTGCTGCCGCCACTAATACTGTCGCTAAGCTCTTCATAAGTTCTCCTTGTTAATAGGTAACCTGTCGTGCTGGTTTCTAAGTGATGAATCAATGTGTAGAGATATTAGGCTTCGGAAGTATCTCGGGCCGAACCCGCGAGGCGGGCCATCTTCACTTTGTCGCTGATCATGTCCACTGCTCTCCTCGCACTTAGGGCAGCGCCCTCCTGCCAGCCTACAATGTGACTGATCGTGTCTCCGGCAAAGTAGATGGGGCCATCGCCCTGAGTTACTACATCGTAGCCACTCGCACCGCCGCCATAGCTTTGAATCCAGGAGCCTTCATTCCACTTCACCCTTTTCCAGCCGCAGAAGACAGGATTCTTCAGCTCTTTCCCGTGACCGGGATGTATTTTCTCAATCGAGCTGCGGGACGCCGCAAACTTCTCTTCTAATGTCAGATTGAAAAACGGTGTCCCCAGTTCCTGAGAGTAGCCAGATACTACAATCCCCGTCGGATGCATAAGGCGCGAAGAGGGATACCACACGGGGCTGGGCCCCTGCGCCAGAAAAGATAGGCCGCCGTAGATGTTGTAGTCTTCCTCCCAGAATCTGCGGCTTTCCCAGGCTATCTTATAAAACCCGTCCATCGTGCTATCTTCAATCACCTTCGTGACTGCTGGAGAAAAGTCGTGAGGGATCTTTTTCAACATCGAAAATGGCATTGCGCAGACACAGTAGGCTGCTTCAATTTGCTTCGCAGCTCCGTCATGGGTATACGACACCAGTACACCCTGAGAGGTCTTCTTGATCTCCGTTACTGGCGAGCTGTATTGGACGACTGGTCCGAGGGACTTTGCAAACGCATATGGAATCTGGTCCATTCCGCCCACTGGCTGCATCATGGTTGCCTGCCAGTCCCACGCCTCTTCATACAGCATGCCGCCCCAGAATCCCTCATCCAGGAGCATGTGCATGCTCATCGGCACTTCGGGAACGGGAACCTGGCTTCCTGCTCCAGGTGTGGTCTTGTAGCCCGCCCGGTCCGATCCCACGTATGCTCCCGTCTTATCCAACGGGCCATAGATCTTCAGGAATGTGGTCATCCGCTCGCGGTCTTCCTTGGTCAGGTCGGCATCCAGCGCACCTTGCGAGAGACATTTTGACAGCAACTCAGACACGTGGCCACGGGTATCGTTGATTGCCTTTCGCTGCGGTACAGCTGCACCACCGTTCGCCTGGTCATTCTGAAGAAGGGTGGACCGCGAAGTGTTGATCTCAACCTCCAGCGGCACGCTAAGCTCCCTGCAATATCCAAGCATCGTCCAGTGGGTGGAGGGCAGCCGCGCCGGACCGAGATTTTGGTAGTTGCCCTCTTCCCACGCAATCGTCTGGGTTGTGCCATCAACGAACTCTACCTTCGTTCCGTTGCGCCCTGTCCAGTTGCGTCCGCCAGGCCTCTCTCTGGCCTCTAGAAGAGTAACTTCGTAGCCCAGTTTCTTAAGCTCATAGGCAGCGACTAAGCCACCGATACCTCCACCCAGTACCACTACCTTTACACCCTTTCCTGTTCCTGCGGCTGCCTTAATGGGCTCGGCTAATGCTCCCTTCATGGGCATCAGGCCCAGCGATTGCATGGTTGCAAATGCGGCACTATAACCACCCGCCTGGCCTACGCGCATCAGAAAATTGCGTCTGGAAATTCCCATAAACACCTCGATTGAATTAGTGGAAGCGATGATCCAAGAGTGAAATAGACGGAGTCGATGTTACCCACAGGCATGAATCGGTTCGCGGGCAAACTAGGAGCAGCGTGTCCATTGAAGCCTTTGAGCCGTCGACGGGGACTGGCTGCATACTGCAAGACAGGATGTACTGCGGAGCTAAAGAGTATTACATCACTTTACCGCACAATACGGAATCACGTTTCACTAATTCTGGAGTCACTTGCTCATGCAAGCGCAAGCGAACATGCCCCCACAATCGCGTGGTGCGGCTCATGCAGTGCGTTGGATCGTTGAAACCTTATGCAAGAAAATTGATCGCAGAGGCTATCAGCATCCCGAATCTTCTGGAAAAATTCGGATGCGCTTGCATGATCCTAGTGCGGCAGTCGGCCCAGCTTGGTCAGGAACATTGTCTCGGTCCTAAACAAGTCAGGGGCAGAGTTGGTATTGCCGCGCAGCAGGTTAGCAGGATTCATATTGCGCGGAGTATTGACTCCCCCGTAGAAAGAAAAACACATTGAATATCCCAAGGAGCGGGCGAGGTGCTCAGTGGTTATATCGAATCCCCCGGGAGTGCCCACTGGGTAAGCAAGTGAATAAATCTTGCTGCCGATATTTTCTTCAATTACCTGCTTTGAATATTCCAGCTCCCATTGCTGACGTTCAGGGGTAATCTGCCCAAGAATCGGGTGCGTCTGGGTGTGTGAGCCGATGGACATGCCCGCGGCGTTCATCTCCCGCGCCTCTTTCCAGTCCAGAAAGCGCCTCTCTACTACGGGAAGCACGCACTCAGTCTCTCGGCGGAGTTCCTCCATCAGTTCATCACTACGGACATTATCGGGTCGCTTGTAATGCTGCAGCATTTTTTGAATAGCGACCTCACGATCAGAGTCCAGCTCAATTGTGATCGGTACGGGAAGCTGGATTGAGATCTTGTTTTTCCTGGTGTTGCGCAATAGATACGCGATCTCATCCCACCACGGAATCAATCCGGTGCCAACGTACTGCGGAATCAGGAAGAACGTAGCAGTGCACTGATTCGCTAGCAGTACGGGAAGTGCGTGCGTGTAGTTGTCCAGATATCCGTCATCGAAGGTGATGGATATATACATCCGCTTCAAGTCAGTCTTGCGAGACACCAGGTCTTGAAGTTCACCACCTGAGACGACGTCAAAATGCTTTTTCAGATATTTGAGCTGCACATCAAATTCGTCCGTTGTCGCACTGAATAGCTTACGGTCGAAACGCGTGGAGGAAGAATCTCCGATGCGATGGTGATTGAGAATGAGAATACCTGGCCGCGATTTGTACATCTCCATCAGTCTCAGAATGCCGAGAGTTTTCATGGATCGTGCGAGTAGTAATCTCTTCGACATGCGGTGGCGTATCTCCAAAACGGGGGCAGTCCCGGTTACTCATTCTAACCAGATATATCGCTCAGCGCGGCAGAATTCAATCCAACTTTTGTTTGAGTCTCAGTGCCCGTAGTAAAGTTCCAACCACTACTCGAAAACACCCCAATAGAGTTATCGAAGTAGGATGAATGTCGTGCAAATCAAAGTCGAAAAACTCAAGTGGCCCACGATAAGAGTTCCATATATCGCGCCATGTGAGTATACCTCGCTCTACATAGCGCGGCAGAGACGCTATGTCCCGCCGCAGCGTGACATGCCGGAATCCAAAGCGCGACGCCTCAACAGTATCAGGGTTCTTCCCAATCAGATCAAGATAATGAAGCCATCCGATGTCGACGCCAGCATAGATCGCACTGTCGGCTGTAACACTAAAGCGTGGGTTGGCTTCGATCAGGCGTACCACTCCATCCCGCGTATCGCGTTTCACCTCGATCTCGCAGATCCCCACATAGCCGATGCCCCGCAGGAAAGTGTCGCAAAGAGTGGAGATCTCGGTATCCACAACTGGCTCTACGAGTGAGCCACTCCCGAAGAGAATGGGATAGGCACGCAATTCACGAACGACGCAGTGTGCGATCCGTCTGCTCGCTGCACCATAGACCGACAAGTAGCAATATTTTGCATCATCTCTACCGGCAACAATCTCTTGCGCAACTACCTCCGGACGAGAATCCTCTGTTAAAGCGTAGCTTGCCCGAAGCTCCTCAACCGTATCGGCCTTAGCCAGCTTCAGACCTCGTAGAGGGTTCCCATCCGGCAGGGCCTCCCACTCTCGTTGATGGCGAGGCTTGATAAGACAAGGGAAGCGCGCGCCCTCAACAAACCGCTCAAGATCGGCCCGCGACTCGATATACTTCGTTCGTGGAATCGGCAGGCCATACTTTGCGGCCAGAGCGTATTGCTGATCTTTCGTCGCCAGAGCGGCCTGTACCGCAATCGAATCCATCGAGAAAATATAGTGACCAGAGAGCGCCTTCGCATGCCTGCCAAGCGCGGTCACAAATATGTCAGCTGCGGGGATGATGACCGGCTTGGCAGCCATGCCTCGGGCGAGATCGATCATGAAGGCTACCCATTCTTCCGGAGAGGTGTCTGGATTTGGGCATAAGTAGGACGTGCCATAAGCTGACCGGAATCCCTCGTGCTCAGGGATGCAGTCGATCCCCACAACCCGGACATCCCGCCGAAGCAGGTCTCGCATGAGGTTCAAGCCAGTTTGGAAGACGCTTGCGACGACGACTGGGGGCCAATCTCGTTCAGCACGGAGCGGGGTCACCATCTAGTGGTCTCCCCCGGAAAAATCGTCATGAACCCCAGGGAAAATCATCATGAACTCAGCCTTTGGTGGACTCGATCATAGCATGTGTTTCCAGGCTAATCCGATGACGGCAATCGCCAGGGTTAGATCTCAAAACGGGTCAGAATGACTGCTGGATTTGCAACGATTCACGTTCTATCGCTTACCAGTGCACTTCGCCATAATGGCGGTGTGCAGACGATCGCGCAGCTCGGGCGACAGGTCGACAGCCTCATTGTTGCGATACACCAGGATCGTCTGGCGGGTAGTATCGAGCACCACTTCGCAATGGGAGCATTCCGCGGTGTGGCGGCGGACCTCGTCGAGCAGCTCGGCGCTGATCTGACCGTCAAAATAGTCCGTAAGTTGACTGAGGAAGTCAGTGCAGGTCATGCGGGAAGACCCTCCTTCGTTTGACGGAAATAGCGGCTTAGTCGCTCGCGCAACTGCAGGCGGGCTCGCAGCAACCTCGATTTAACGGCGGGAACGCTCAAGCCGAGTGCCTCCGCAGTCTCTTCCGTAGAGAGATTTTCAATGTCGCGCAAGGTAAAGACCGTCCGGAAACCGGGAGGCAGTCCCTGAATAGTTTTCTGCAGGATCTCCGCAAGTTCAGCTTGTCCGTAATTCTGTTCAGGATTAGGCCGCCACTCAGCGAAGTCGCGAGGAATTGATCCTTCTTCAGTCTGGACGTCTTCGTCCATGGAGACGGTTTTGCTGGTCTTGCGCTTGCGCAGCCGCATGAGGCTCTCGTTGACCGCGATCCGAACCAGCCAGGTCGAGAACTTTGAGTTTCCCTGAAACTGTTCCAGCTTCTCGTATGCCTTGAGAAATGCATCCTGCGTAATGTCTTCTGCGTCTTCACGGTTTTGTGTAATATGCTGCGCAACCCGGAAGATCTGGCGCTCATACTGCCTGACAAGCTGCTCGAAAGCAGCTTGATCTCCATCCTTCGCGCGTGCAACAAGCGCGACGTCGGGGTGGATCTCTTCCGTTCCTGGAGATTGGATGGCGGTCATAGGCAAAAAGGTTCGAGGACTGCAGACTGAAAAGTATTCCAATTCAATGGCAGCACGGCCTCTATCCACTTCATAGTAAATGCCGCAGCCCCGGCGGGCAATGAGCCGTGACCGCACCGCAGGCCGCCAACTACCCGGAAAGAGCCGTTACAAAGGACTTTGCTGGTTGTCCCACCGGGAATCGGCCCTCGACAGCACGCAATATGAGTAAACTCACCATCGCTTGCGTCTAACGAAATGGATGCAGCTACGTCCCGCCGGTGCATCTTAGGCGCCGGATGTGTGCCTTTGATGTGAGTACGCACAGCCTGATGAATCACCTGGATGAACGTACCTGCGCTGATTCCGCCGAGGGGCAACAATGCGCACCCTGCAGAGGCGCAGCTTAGAGTGGAAGATGTGGGTTACATACGGTGAGGCAATATTGAGCAGCAATACCAGATTTTCGGTTGGGACTTTTCGAGCGGCAATATTAGTCGGCGCTTTTGTGATGATGGAGGCCGCCTCATGGGCTGGCACCGATCCGACTCCGGCCGCTTCGAAGACAGCCATGGCTAAGTCGGCCACCAGCCGGACGGCGTCTCATGCAACCGGCAAGATGCCAGGCAAGACCATTCACGGCCTTACGAAGCTCACGGCAGCGAATAGAACCAAAAGTGCAGGACATCTCAAATCCTCTGGCGGCAGGTCAACGGTTGGCGCCATCCGAGGGTCAGCAAAACAGGCCATCAAACTGAATAGCGCCTTCATGGCCTCCGCCCTACTCCGGCCGATGGCGCAGCAGCTAGCCTCCACGCGTGCCCCCGCAGCTTACAGTGGGGTACTCAACTACGCGCAGTCTCATCCCGGCGAAGGGGCTGCGGCCGCCTATCTCGCCGCTGGTCACGCCTACATGCTCGATCGGCGCTACGCGGAGGCTGTCTCCACCTTCGGAAGGGCCAAATCCAGCGGCGAAGCTCTCGACGACTACGCTGACTACCTGGGAGCGCAAGCAGCAATTCAGGGCGGGCGTGGCGCCGATGCCTATCCTATGCTCGATCACTTTGCCGAACGGCATCCCGAGAGCATATTTTCCGCAAACGCTCCTGTTTTACTGGCGAATGCCCATCTCCAGCAGAACGATCCGCAAGGGGCCCTGCAAGTGCTGGAGCCGCTGGCCAACACCGCCCAAGCCACCCACGCAGACTTTCGTTATGCCCTGGCGCGGGCATATCAGCTCTCCGGCGATGCAGGTCACGCCGCCGATATATTCAAGAGCCTGTACATCGCCCTGCCATTGACCTCGGAAGCCACCCAGGCGCGCCAGCAAATGCAGTCGATGGGGATCCCCCTTTCAGCGGCAGAGCGAAAGGCCCACGCAGACCAGCTCTTCAACGCCAGACACTATGCTGATGCTGGAGACGAGTATCACTCCATCGCCAGGAATGACTCCAGCCTTAGCGCTGCCGATCATGCGGCTCTTCAGATATATGCAGCCGTCTGCGATCTCAAGCTCAAGCACCTAAGCCGCCGCGACATCGAGAAGCTTCCCGATACCGCCGATGACAGCGCCGCACTGAAGATGTACATGCTGGCGGAGGTATCGCGAACGGAAGACGATCAGGCCAGGCACGATGCGTTGATCGCTCAGATGGTCAAGCGCTTCCCATCCTCCCGGTGGTTGGAAGAGGCGCTCTATTCCGGTGGCAATATGTACCTGCTTAAACATGATGCCAGGCAGGCAACAATCCACTACTCCCAGCTGGTTCAAATGTTTCCGAATAGCACCTACGCCCCCTCCGCTCACTGGCGTGCTGCATGGATGAACTACCGGCTGCGCAACTACTCTGAGGCGGCACGCCTCATGGATGAGCAGATCCAACGCTATCCAACTGGGATCGAGGTTCCTAATGCACTTTATTGGCGGGGGCGTATCTATGAGGATGAGGAGCACAACTTTCCTCAAGCGGCCAACTACTACCGTGCGCTTGCCAACACCTACACCAACTTCTATTACGCGGAACTTGCCCGCCACAGGCTCACCGTTCTCGGAAATCAGGTAGCTGTAAGCCCCGCGGCGGTTCTGGCATCGGTTCATAAACCGGTTGTGCCCCAGTTGACAGGCGAACTTCCGGTAGATGAGCCCCACCTGATTAAGGCCAAACTGCTTGCCAATGCTGCACTGAATGAATACATTAGCCCCGAAATCCAGGCTAGCCAGACATCCGCGGAGTGGGGGGCGCTCGCCCAGGCTGAGATATTTGTCTCCTATGGCGAGTACACGCGTGCGCTGCAATCCATGAAACATAGCGGCATCTCATTCTTTGCCTTGCCAATGGATCAGGTTCCCCCTGTCTATTGGCATCTACTGTTTCCGCAACCCTACTGGACAGATCTGGTGGCATATTCGCAACGCAATGGAGTAGATCCGTATCTGGTTGCGTCACTTGTCCGGCAGGAATCTGAGTTCAATGCCGGTGCTGTCAGTCACGCTAACGCGTATGGCCTCATGCAACTTCTGCCTTCGGTGGGCAAAGCGATGGCGAGGACGCAGGGCATCAAGGGGTTTAACGCGACTCTGTTGCTTAACCCAGTATCAAATCTGCAACTTGGCACAGCCAACCTCAAGCTTGTGCTGGACCGCTTTGGCGGCCAGATCGAGTACGCGCTTGCCGCCTACAACGCTGGGGACGTTCCGGTCCGGCAGTGGATGTCGACGGGTGAATACAAAGATGTTCCCGAGTTTGTCGAGTCGATTCCATACACCGAAACGCGCGACTATGTTCAGGCGATCTTGCGCAACCGCGAGATGTACCGGGCGTTATACCCCGTTCACTAGCGGCCTGAAATCTGCGGTTGACAGCGCGGGGAATTCCTATATTCTTTGCACCAGAAGTGGTGCAGTCTGGGCAACTCGACAGCAAGGGTTTGGCAAAACGTCTCAGCCCAAAAAGTGTAGTGCGCGAAGCCGAATACAACCGTGAAAGAATGAGGCAGCCATGGTAGCGGAGCTGAATCTTCTCGAAGTCTGGATCCCGGAACAGATGGAACCGGGGACGCTGTTCATGTTGGAGCAGGCCGGAGAGCTAGGCAAGGTTGAAAATCCATTCTGGGCCGTTTTGGCCTGTCCCGCTTGTGGGGCGCTGGGTCTAATTACCCGCCAGCAGTGTTCCGGCCTGGAGTCGATGATCTGTGGCTCTGCGCATTGTTCGTCCGAGTACTATCTGGAAGACGGCAAGATCCGCTATCGCACTCCCAGTTAGACAGAGGTGAGGGGAATCTACTGACGGGCTGCTGCTTCTGGCAGGCGTTCTATTCGTGTCGCAGGGCTACAACGGGGTCCATCCGTGAGGCCCGCAGCGCTGGTAGCAGGCCGGAGATAATCCCCACCGCGGCCAGAATCAGAAATGAGCTGAGCATGATCCCGGGAGACGCTCGCAGGAAAATGTCGCCTTCGTGGTTCGCAGTCCTGTAAATATCCGAGTAAAGCGGCATCGGGGGAATGAGGTATGCCACCGCGATCGCCACGACCATGCCGACGGCGCCCGCAATGAATGTCAGCGTGAGGCTCTCCAGCAGAAATTGTGAAAGGATGTCCCGGCGCTTTGCCCCTAGCGCCTTCAATAAACCGATCTCGCGGGTTCTCTCGGTGACGGATACCAGCATAATGTTCATCACACCCACTCCACCGACGCCCAGCGTCATTGCACCGATGATGCCGAGTAGCAACTCCAATGCGGTTCCAAACTGCGTCATCTCAGCCGAGTCCTCAATCGTGTCCCAGTTCGGCATCGCCTTCTCATCTTTTGGATCGAAATGGTGGCGTCGAGCTAGAACGGTACGTACTGCCTGAACAGCCTTGAGATGAAGTTCAGGCGAAGACGGCTGAAATACGATCGAGTCCGGGTCGCGTTGGTTGCGAAGCTCGCGCATGGTGTCAAACGGAATGAATGCGTTCTCGTTGTCCGGACCATTATTGGACGAGTCCTGGATCTTGTTTCGCAACACACCAATCACCTGAAAAACATGACCCTCGATCTCCACCGATTCGCCAACCGGGGGATAGCCGTTGAAGAGCTTTTGTGCCGCATGTGGCCCGAAGATAACAACCTGGCGATGCTCGGTAAAGTCGTCAGCCTCAAAGTACCGGCCCTGTTCGATATCCAGTCGGCGCATGCCGCCATACGGAAGATCGACTGCCTTGCTCTGGATATTCACGACCTTTGCCCCGTATTTGAAGCTAAACCCGTCATCGGTCTCTGCGCTGACCGCCTTAAGAAAGGGAACAGTATCGCGGACGGCTTCCACATCGCCATCCTTGAATTTGATGCGCTTGCCGGAGCGCTCCCCGCCTGCCTGCATGCTGGTCTGCCCGCCCCAGACCATAATGACGTTATTCCCTATACCCAGGAAGCCGTTCAAAACGCCATCTCCAACACTCTTGCCATAGCTGAGCAGAAGGACCACCGTCACCAACCCCCACACGATGCCTAGCATCGTCAAACCCGAGCGCAGGCGGTTGCGCAAGAGGGAATCGATGCTCTGACGGATGATCTCGGTAAAGTTCATGGTTACTCCGTCCTCAGACATTCCATCGGGCTGAGGTTGGCGGCACGCATCGCCGGGTATGTGCCGGCAAACAGTGTGATGGCTGTAAGTGTCGTAAGCGAAGCGATAATCGCGAGCGGAGAGATCACCGGATGCGGAATGAAATCAGGCAGTGGAATCAAACGCATCAGCAGACAAATGCCAACCCCTACCAACAGTCCCACCACGCCGCTGACGATCGTAATGATGGCAGACTCGACCAGAAACTGCCTCTTGATGTCGACGGCGGTGGCCCCCAGGGCTTTGCGGACACCGATCTCGCGAGTCCGTTCCGTGACAGCAACCAGCATGATGTTCATCACGCCGATTCCTCCGAGTGCGAGGGTCAGCAGCGCGACTGCTCCAAAAAACAATGTCATCACGGCGAAGATACGCTCAGTAAACTTCGAGCCTTCCAGCGTATCCCAGATCCACAATGCTTCCTTATCGGCCGGATCGTAGTGATGACGCTCCGCGATGATGCGAGTCACCTGAGCCAGCGCCTTCTCATGCAGGCCAGGGGAAACGGGCTCAATGACGATGTTGTTAACGAACCCGCGAACCACGCCCGGCTGCTCCGGAGGGGGAAAGTCGCGCTCCATCGACGAGAACGGTACAAACAGCTGAGTGTTGTCTGGACCGCTACCGTAGCTGCCGTTCTGCTTCTTCTTGGCGAGTACCCCGATGACGGTATAACTGAAGCCCTGCACCATCAGCTTCTCGCCAATCACTGGTTTACCTGGATATAGCTGCCGATTTGCCTCGGCCCCCAACAGAACGACGCGCTCTCCGGTCTGCTCGTCCTGTTCAGACATAAGGCGTCCCTGTTCCACGGCAAGCGAGCGGAATCTTTGATACTCCGGCCACACCCCTCGGACTGCTCTACTCGCAGCATTCCATTGGCTCACCTCGGACACAGTTCGCCGTAGCTCCGGGCTGACGGTCTTCACCAGTGAAGCCTGTTGCTGAATAGCGATAGCGTCATCTACCGTAAGTCGGATGTTGCGGCCTGCTGCATAGCCGCCTGCCTGGGCTCCCGTCTTACCCCCAAACAGGATGGCGATATCGGTGCCAATGGTTCGAAGATGCTCTTTTTGATCGAGATTGAATCCGATGCCAAGACCCACCAGCAGGATCACCGATGTGATACCCCAGACAATTCCAAACATTGTCAGAAAGCTGCGTAGTTTCGTCTCCCAAAGGGCGGTCAGCGTCTGCCGAAGGATCTCACGAAAGGGCATAGGGTTAACCTGGCGCAACTTGCCTGCGACTTGATTCCTATACGGCGGGAACCCCGTCGTGGTTCCCCTGGGTCGGCAGGCTGTCGCGAATGCAATAAGATAGACGAGCAGGCCTGCCCTGCAGGATTGCCCGGATGGTGAAATCGGCAGACACAGCGGACTTAAAATCCGCAGACCTTAACCGGTCGTGGGGGTTCAAGTCCCCCTCCGGGCACCAGCAAAACCCCTATAAACATTGATGATTTAGCAGTTGAGCTAGGCGGCTTGTGTGTCTAGTTCTGGTGCTGTTTGGGGCTTGGTGCTGTTCTGGTGCTGATTTGATGTTCTGGTGCTGGAGACGAGTTGGACAGCGGCTTGGAACTCGGACATACGGCGAAGGGCTTCCATCTCCGCGTCCTGACTCAGGTGGGTGTATCTGGCGGTCATGGATATGGTCTTGTGTCCGGCGAGCTTCTGGACGATGCCGAGACCGACCCCGGCCATGACCAAACGACTGACAAACGTGTGTCTCAAGTCATGCCAGCGGAACGCCTCCACCTTGGCCTCCTTGAGGACTGGCCGGAACCAGTTGTGAAACGTACTCAGCCTTCGTCCGTAGCTATTCAGGAAGACATAAGGGCTGTCAGCGAAGGCCTCTTCCTTTGCTCGATGCAACGCGGCCATAGCCTCATCATTCAAGCTGACGTGACGGGTGGTTCCGTTCTTGCTGAGGTTGATGGTGAGTTGTCTCCGCTCCACGTCGATATCTGCCCATTGAAGGTTGAATTGTTCCCCAGCGCGGAGTCCGGTATTCAGAGCGAAGTCGAAGGCTGGAAGGAAGTGCGGACACCTCTTAGCCATCACTTCACGGATGCGGGTTTCTTCCTCTGGTCGAAGCCATCGGATGCGGCCATTATTCTCGGCGCGTTGACTGACGGCTCTGGCGACATTGATGGTGACCCGCTGGTTGCGGATACCTTGGCGGTAGACGAGGGAGATGAGGGCGCGGTATCGGTTAGCCGTCGCCGGTGTCTTCGTGTTCGCTGTGAGCCAAGCCTCGATCTCTCTCGGCTTGATGGCCTCTGCCTTCAG
>JANXYX010000024.1 GCA_025408425.1 Granulicella sp. | reverse complement strand
CTCAACAATGCAGTGACGGCCTATGAATCCCGGCAGTTTGCGTGGAAAGTTGAGACCGGGACGCTTCAGACCTACCAGCACATGGAGACCCATCGTGTTCTCCACATCGACGGACCCAGCGGCCAGTTCTATCGGCAGGATGGACACCCGATCACGGCGAAGGAAGCGTTAGATCATGCGATGCCGACTGGGCAAAGCCATTCCCACTCCCAGGATGTGGCGCAGGTCAGAGGACAAGACAAGAACGAGCAGAGCATTGGAATGGGGCATGGACTCGGTTTGTAGTGTATGAACGGCTGTCTAGCACGCGGCCAAGACCGGAGGCCAATAGCTGACAGGTGAGCGACATCAGTCCGGGGAGGGAGCGGACATGACGCAAGGCTTCGACACGATAACGGTTCCAAGCAGTGAGGCAGTGTTGAGTCGACATAGTCGAATGCGCCCTCCAGCCTGAAGATTATGATGGGCTCTACGTCTGCCGAAAATTGCCTACAGATGCGATAGGCTGGTTCTCGACCGATTCCATAGGGCGTCGTTGGTGCGTTACATAGATTGTGCGATTCCGTGCAATAACTGAGCCACGAACCGATGCTGCCGCGAGCCGCCACGAAGCTTACAGGGGTTTCGCCCAGATGCGCAAAAAACACCGTTGTCTTGATAGTGTTCTTACTGTAGCGAAGTGGTGTCCAGGCTCTTCAGGAATCTGGGGTTTGAGGTGCAGTGGAACGGAAAACCGGGTTAAGTATACTGGTGTTGGCCAGAATGAATAGCCAAGAGCGAAGTAGCCAAGTAAAGCTGGCATTCGCTCTTGTTGGCCACATGGTTTAGGGTAGGCCAAGTGATGTACACCTATATTGGCTAGTCATTTCATCAAAATCGCCCGTATTTATCTGCGCGTCAGCACGGAGGAGCAGGACCTGACCCGTCAAGCGGATATCGAGCAGAGTACGCGAGCTGCTGGCTACTATGTCGCCGGCGTGTACCGGGAAAAGGCGTCAGGCGCACGCGTCGATCGGCCTGAGCTCTTGCGCATGATCGCCGATCTTCAACCGGGTGAAGTGTGTTGCCGAAAAGATCGATCGGATCAGTCGGCTTCCCTTACCCGAGGCCGAGCAATTGGTGCGAACGATCAGGGGCAAGGGGGCGAAGCTGGCCGTTCCCGGCCTGGTTGATCTCTCCGACTTGGCAGCCGAAGCCGAAGGTGTTGCCAGGATCGTTTTGGAGTCGATCCAGGAGCTGCTCTTGAAGCTGGCGCTGCAAATGGCCCGGGACGATTATGAAACGCGCCGCGAGCGGCAGCGGCAGGGAGTCCAGCTTGCTAAAGCCGCAGGCAAATATGTGGGACGGGCACCTAACATAGGCACCCACGGACGCATTATTGAGTTGCGGGGCTCCGGCCAAACTATCCAGCGGACCGCCGAGTTGACTGGTTGCAGCGTGAGCCAGGTCAAGCGAATCTGGGCTATGCATCTGAGCAAACGGGATTGGGCCCAAGATAGCCCAGCGGCAGCATGTCGGCATCCGACCAGCGACCGGGTCGCGCGAGCGGTGCCCACTTGGCGACCCGGTCGAACTGCTCGTCGATCCCCTTCAGCGACCCGCTCTTGGTAGACCACACGTCCCAGATGTCCTCCGAAATCCGCCAGAGCTGAGCCTTGGCCGCAACGTCCGCAGCAAGACCAAAGGCGGTTGGTCCGGGTGACAGGCTGAGCACTATCGGTCGGCGAGACTTCGCGATCGCCCGATGGATCATCGCAATCTCCGTCGGCTTGTAGGGACGATCGGAAATGCAATCGACCTTCAGATAATCAACGCCCCAGCGGGCATACTGGGCGATTAGAGAGTCATACCAGGCCTGGCCCGCAGCGTTGTCCCTGACGCCCCAGTTGCTCGTATCCCACCAACAGGCGTCCGTCGTGTCTGCCGCGTCTGATGCTCGGAACCGGCTGTCTGCAACCGGCAGGTTTCGGGCGACTGACTCGCGCGGGATGCCGCGGACGATGTGAATGCCAAACTTGAGCCCACGGGAGTGTACGGAGGCTGCGATCTTCTGGAACCCGACATTCTGCCCAGCGGCAAGGGCGGACGGGAAGCGCACCGCATCGGGGATGTATCGCCCGCTTTCATCAAGCGCGTAGACAAGCCTATCGGGTGTTAGGCGGTCCTCCGGGTTTTTCAGAAACCAGCCCTCGTCGATCACGGCATACGTCCAGCCAAAGGGCTTCAGCACGTGCGCCAGAACATCGACATTCGATCCGAAGTCCCGCTCCGTAATCGTCAGGCCGTAGGCGTCCCAAGTATTCCATCCCATCGGCGGACGCGGTGCCAGAACGGGGCCACTCGCGGCCTCGACGTCCCCGAGCGCAGTAATCACGAAGATCATCAGCGCAGTCGCGCGAAGGATCCTGGAACTCGTTTTTCGCATCACTCTCTCCATTTGTCGTGCAAGGATCCGGGTTTCGATGCGAAAGGCCCTCGCCATCGATTTCCTGTCACGCAGACTGGCGTTTCAAGCATATGGTGGTGTTCAATCCGCTGAAGCGGTGACCCACTGGCATAGTGAGCTCATAACCGGCCGCATCGAAAGCTAGATCGACTGCGAGACCACTTTCCAGCAGCGCACCACTGGAAAATCTCGATCCGTCGGCAGGCATGCCGATCCGCAAACTCTGTCCTGCAGGTGCCCTGAGCACGTGGAGATAGGTCGCTGATCCGTCAGCCGCGTCCGTTGCAACACCCCATTCCACCACCGGTGCTCCCAACGCCGTTGACCCTAGCGTCATTCCATCACGCGTCGGAAAAGCGCGACTGGCGACAACACCTTTCAAGGATTTTGCGATCGGAGCGATGTACGATGCCAACTTGCGCATCGTCTCATCCACTCCGGTCTCCCATCCTCCGTCCGCATATGGACCCGCTGCCCATTGCACCCCGCCGCCTTCGGTGTTCGTGCCAGCCTGGAGCAACGTGAATCGGAACATGTCTTCGGCCGAGAAAACTACCGTGTTGGTCCCTTGCGGCTTGTCTGCAAACCACGTTGTCGCGAAGCAGGTGCCCACCGGCTGAGTGCTGGCTGGCCACATCTTGCCGTCCGTATTCTCAAACTCTCGCCAGTGATGATATTCGATATCACCGATGTCGCACGAGTAGAGTGTGCCGTAAAAATTCTGAATCATTAGAAGTTTATCGGATTTCCCTTTGATCGTTCTTCTAAGGCGTGGGTAATCAACAACTCGCCAGCTATTCCCCAGCGCCGAACCCTCATCCAGGTAGACACCGATGATTTCACGTCCGTATCGGCTGACCAATTCACCATACAATTCGTTGGTGAAATCATTCCACCGTGCGTAATCAAACACCGCCCAGTCCGGATTGACCCCCAACGTGCCGTTCCAGCCTGTTTTGCGCTGATCGTCTTCGCTCAAATCGTGCCCGTCGCGAGGATGGGTATAGAGCACGACCCCTATTCCGTGTTGGCGGAGAGCGCTGATAACCTCGCCGATTAGATCACGCTTACAATAATGGCTATCGAGTCCCCACTTTCGCATGACAGCACTGGGATAAAGTGGGTTTATTCCCGCGTGCCATGCGGTGAAGATTACATATTCAACACCCCAAGAAGCCAAATCGCCAGAAAATCTCTCGACATCGAACCCATGCGCAAGCTCATCAAGACTTTTGACTTTTTCGCCATTCCTCTTGGCTGTCAGGCTTTGTTTGCCGGCCCAAACGTAGTGGACAAACATCCCGTACTTAAAGGTACGGAAATCGCCTGGTTCTTTGCGGTCAGCCTGACGTTGGCGGTTTGCAGCAGCGTAAACAGGCGGAGTTACCACGGTTGCTGATCCCACGGCCAAGGCCTTACAGAAATCCCTTCGGTCCAATGCACTTCTCCCGATATTCGACTTCCATTTGCCAAAGGCGCGTCAGACTATTCCTGCGCCTAGCCCTACTGCCTTGCGTTCTTGCGCCTTGCGCTCGCGGTACCGGCTTTCGCGGTAGACGGCGAGAACGTCGAACGCGCCGCCCGCCTCGACCCTCGCTTTGGCGAGGATCGGCGAGACGTCGATTGTGTAGGCCCGGCGCAGCGCCTGGAAAGCCATCATTGTATCATTGGCCTCGTGGGCCGCATGCAGCGCAGCTCGGTCAACCAAGCTCGCCTTGGCGAAGCACTGGGCAATTGCCTCGGCGCTGGAAAGCATGGACTCGATCGGGTCGGTCACGTTGTGCGACTGATCGATCATGTAGCTCGGTCGGAAGCCGTCGCGGGGATTGGCCTCGGCTTCAGCCAACTCATTAAACACCAGGAACAGTTGGTGCGGGTTGATCGAGCCGGAATCGAGATCGTCGTCGCCGTACTTGCTGTCATTGAAGTGGAAGCCACCGAGCTTGCCGAAGCGGTGCAGGCGGGCCACGATCTGCTCGATGTTGACGTTGGGCGCATGGTGACCCAGATCGATCAAACACTTAGCCTTTGGGCCGAGTTCCTGGGCCGCCAGGATGGAGCTACCCCAGTCCGAAATCACGGTGGAGTAGAACGCCGGCTCGAACATCTTGTGTTCTAGGAGCATGCGCCAATCGTCGGGCAGGGCCGCGTAGATTTCGCCGGCCGCCTCGAGGTAGCGATCAAGACTACGGGCGAAGTCCTGCTGGCCGGGGAAGTTGGTGCCGTCGCCAACTATGAGCGCCGGTGCAAAACTAGGCCACAGTGCGCCGCGTGAGCGGCGTTCTGCGGCGGAGTAAAAGTAGGCCACCCGCCGGATCTTGATTTCGTGAGCTATTGCCTTGATGGCATGGTTCATGGAACACCGGAGGGATG
>JANXYX010000023.1 GCA_025408425.1 Granulicella sp. | reverse complement strand
AGCCGCACACTGTCTCCGGCGCTGATCGCGGAGTATCAGACGATGCTTCCAGACAAGAAACTACTCCAAGGCAAGCTCCAAGAGTTGTACAACCAGAATGCCAGCGAAGAAGACGAGTAAATTGTCACCCGCTCAATCTTTGAGGGTGTTCCGGCAAGATGAGCGTCTGCTTTTCTCGGGGTCAGTCTGCTGTCTTTGGGCACCATGCTCCGTTTGCGAAGGGTCGAGATAACTCCCGGTCATGAGCGGTGGTGGACCCCAACCCAATTGCTCATCGATCTCAGCCCCAGTCGCTTTGTCGAACTGCCACGCGCTACAAATGATGAGCTGGTCCGTGATGTCCGATACCTGCAACTTCATCGGAAGGGTGCCGGCCAGCATCCTGACCACCACGTCGCCCACTCTCAACTTCTCGAATCCCGTCATGGTCAGCCTCTCCCTTCACCATCAACATCGCCTGAATCCTAGCGTTCGGTTCCGCGTAGCAATTTGCTAAATCGATCCACTCTACCGCGTCGAGTGACACTTCATCATCGCGACGGAAGTTCTGGATGAGCCGTTCCTAGCCAAGTTTCAACAGTATGGCGCAGTTCTTCTACCGTGTAGAGGATGTCCTTCAATTCTTGGTGGGAGACGGAGCCGGCAGAATCGTAGCTAGCCACATTTCGCTTTTTTGAAAACGCGAGCAGCTTGCGAATAAGTTTTGGATCGGCACCAATGGTGTATTCGAGGGTTTCGATGGTGCGGGCATGGTGCCCTTGCTGGTTAGTAGTCCGATATCCGCTTGCACGCAAAGCTGTATTGGCAAGAGCGAGCACCGCGTTGAAGGTCGTGTAAAAACGAAGGTCGTCAGAGATGCTTTCAACGGCTGCGTCGTTCATGGATCGGGCTACGATGCCCAGCTGGTCGGTTATCTCCTGAGGGCTCGTGGGTTCACGGCGAAGCCACGCATTCTCAACGTATTTCTCTAAACTCATGTTCACTCCCGATTAAGAAGATGAGCGATCCGCTCTGGATAGCTTTAAGGAAATGATTGCCTGAATGGATCTTCGTTCGGAGCTCGCTATAAGCAAAGATGGTTGGGTTGATGGGTCTCTTCAATTGGCGCTCCACAGGCGAGATCTGCCCCAGCAACTCATCAAGCGTGACCTCTCCGGCCACCATGAGGTCGATGTCGCTTTCGGCTTTTTCCTCTCCCTTGGCAAAGGAGCCATACACGAAGGCGAACTCAATGCGTTCGGCAAGTGGAGTGAGGGCCTCCCGAAGCAAGTGGAACACTCCAGCGGTCTTGGCGAGCAGGGAATGCAACTCCGCAAAGATCGGATGAGCGCGGTTGGCATGGTAGAACACCTGGTTCTCGCGGTCATCACGAAGGATGAGGCCAGCGGAAGTCAGTGTGGCGAGCTCGCGCTGAACAGTTCCTACGCTTCCATCGATGTGCCGAGCGAGCTGCCGTACAAAGAAGGTAGTTTCTGGTTTGTCATAGAGAGTCGCAAGGATTCGTCCCCTCGTTTGACCGAAGAGCAGATCACCAAGGGCATTAGAGTCCGTTCTCATTCTGAGAACAATTGTACTCATAATGAGAACACCTTGAACAAGGTTATTTCCAATTTCCCCATTGAAAACTGACGCTGACCCGGTTCAAATCCCAATCCGCTCAACCTCATCGAGTGAGATCTCATCATCACGACGGTCGTACAGGCCAGTTGTGCGGGAGGATTCATGCGCTGCCATTCGCTGAGCAATCTCCAACTTGCCGCGTGGATTCCGTCGGGTACATAATTGTCTGGCAACGGCAGCATGAGGGTGTAGAGGTCATCGGTTTCGATCCCGGCGGCCTTCATGCGGGCGGCGGCGCGGCGGTTGCGTTCCACCACGCGGGCGTTGGCCTCCGGATCCAGATGAGCAAGATCGTTCTTCCGCCGGACGGGCGTGGTGGAGGCCCAGAGCAGGCGGGCCTGCGGCTGGGCTTTGCGAATGGAGGCCATCAGCGTAGCGAGGCCCGCGTCGTACGTCTGGGCGTCGAAGCCGGAGCCGTGCATGCCGTTGTTGAACTGGATGACGTCGAAACGGTACTGCTGGAGGAGACCTTCGACTTCTCGGATCAACTGCGGGTCGCCCGCGCATTTGCTGGTTGACAACCGACCGACGGCGGCGCGGCCTTTGAGGGCGGCTTGCACGGTCGGGTAATACAGACGGACGATAGAGTCGCCGATGAGCAGAACGCGAGGCAGGGTAACGTTGGCGTCAGGCACGGTAATGTCGAGCCATTCGATGTTTTCATGCGGGGCGGAAGCCTGCTGAGCCCGCGCGGAAGCCGGTAATGCTGCCGGCAGGGCTCCCAGCAGGACTGCCAGCAGGGTGCCCAGCGGGGCTCGCAGCGGGATTCCAGCAGGGCTCCCAGCGGGGCAGGGGACGGGGCGATGCGGCGGAGACCGGTGCGCTTTGTCATAGAGCCAACTTTGGTGAAGTGTGCCAACTCCCGAATAGTAAACGTTTATCGCTCCAGTGTCAGTGCCGGTCCCGTCCGTGGTCACGCTGCACAGGAAACGTTTACGATGAGGGAATGAGATCGACAAGAGTGATCCACGGTTCGGAGTGGCGAGGCCCCCTGATGGCGTGCCCGGTTAGGATGGCGTGCCTGGTTTGGATTCTGATGGTGTGCGTGCCGCTGGGGGCCGCGGCGCAAGCTCACGGCGCATCCGTGCCGGTCGTGCAAGTGGATTGGGCAAGTTTTCTTCACCAGCATGACCTGGTGTGGGAGCAGCTCCCGAAGCAATGGAACGAAGGCGCGTTCCTGGGTAACGGCAAGCTCGGCATGATGGTGTACGCAACGCGCGCGGACAACCGGATCGACTTTCATCTGGGCCGCACGGATGTGACCGATCATCGCAAGGCTCCGGACCGGCAGACGTCCATCTGGACGCCGGGGACGCCGCCGCACTACGACTATCCGCGGCTGGACGTGGGGCGGATGGCACTGCGTCCGGCGGGGAAAATCGTCTCGGGCACCATGCGCGTGTCCCTTTGGGACGCGGAGTTGGCGGCGACCATCGTCACCGACCGTGGCGAGCTGCGACTGCGGGCGGTGACGAGCCATGAAGAGATGGTTGACCGGATCGAGGTCGAGTCGACCGAGACGACGGTGGACGGGCAGCCGGACCGTGGCGCTGGGAGTTTCTGCCCGGCAACCCGATCGCACCGCGACGGCTGGTGTTCCCGAACGACGCGGGACGCATCGGGTATGTCGCCAATCCGCCGCCGGCCTGCAGACTGGGGGGGAGTGGTGAAGGTTTGCGTGCAGGGCCTGCTGGCGGGCGGGGACTACGCGACGGCGTGGACCGAGGTCGCTACGGGCACGGCGGGCGGGTCTGTGCGTGGGCGGCTGCTGGTCACGACGG
>JANXYX010000022.1 GCA_025408425.1 Granulicella sp. | reverse complement strand
TCGAGAAGTGATGGTCGATCCGCAACGAGAACTGATTGGCCGTCGTGTCGACCTTGGAGGCAGTCGCATAGGTGTGCGTTCCGTACGCGCCGGTCGGCAGATTAGGCAGCGGATACCGTGCCAGGATCGCCGCGATCGCCGGTGACACCGGAACATCAAAGGTGTCATTCAAGGCGCTGTTGACGTCCACTCCGGCTCGCTCCGCGGCGGTAGGAACAGGCATCACCTGCGTCGTGCCGAGCACCTGGCGAAAGCCCTGATACTGGGTAAAGTAGAACGTCTGCTTGCGGCCGTCGAAGAGGCCAGGAAGGTAGATCGGACCACCGTTGGTGAAGCCGAACTCGTTGCGCCGGAAGGCCGGAATGCGGCCAGGATAAGCCAGCGAAGGATGATCGAAGTAGTTGCGGGCATCGAGTGCGGAGTTGCGCAGAAACTCGAAGACCGAGCCGTGAAAACCCTCCGTGCCGGTGCGGGTATGGATGTTCGTGAAGCCTGCAGCTCCACGCCCAATCTCAGCCGGCATCCAGCCCGAGCTGGACTCGATCTCTTCGACCGCATCGACGTTGAAGTTGCTGAACGTGGCGCCACCCATCTCCGGGTCCGAGATGTCGGCCCCGTCCATGGCGAAGACCGCCTCCACCCCGCGCTGTCCATTGATGGCGAACTGCGCCGTAAAGTTGGTAGCGCCGTTCGCATCGGTCATGGTGCCGGCGGCCAGCAGCAAGAGCTGGCTGAAGTCACGCTTGTTCAGCGGCAAGCCGCTGACCGCCTGACTGGAGAGATCTTCCCCGCCCGTGGACGCGACCTGCTCTGTGAGTGGAGCGACCAGCAACGCCCCCTCAGCGGGCATGGTGAGCGCTGCCCCGGAAGCGTTTCCCGTAGGCTCGACAGGCTCGCCGTAGAGCGCAGTCCTGGAGCCCGAAACAACCGAAAGCTGGTAACGCCCAGCCGCCAGACCCGAGACCCGGAAACGACCCTCTGCGCCGGTAACTGCCTCCGCTTTGCTGCTGCCTGCCAGCCGGACCACAGCTCCACTGATCGGAACGCCAGCCGAAGTGCGCAGAACTCCCTGAAAGACTCCCTCATGCGACTGAGCAAAGACGACCGTAGCCGTGGCGAGAAGGCTCAAGACAACCCCGCAGCAAAATACCCTCAATGCTGCTTTGAGTCTGGCAGTGCCAGTGAACTTCATGCCTCTGCTCCTAAATCTACGGTTCAAATCTCGATCGCCTTTATTCATAGGGTGGCAGCCACACAAGCTGCACGGTTGGACCATGATCGTGACACTTGCGGATTATATCGTTTAGGGCTGCTGGGGCTCCGGCATGCCGATCAGACCGACGCTATCAGGCTAGCTCCCTAAGGAGATACTCTTGTCCCCTCGGAGAACATCCTGCACAGCGAGGCCACGAATAGAGGCGTCTAGCAGTTCCACCATGTGGAAGGCGGGCATGGTCTTCTCACCACGACGGCGCAGGCCGCTCATAATCTGCAACAGGCATCCGGGGTTGGCAGAGACCACTGCCTGGGAGTGTGTCGCCAGAAGATGAGTGACCTTCCGGTCACCGAGTTCCTCTGCGGGCTCAGGCTGTAAAAGGTTATAGACGCCTGCGGAGCCGCAACAAAGCGATGCCTCAGCGATCTCTGCAACCTCGAGCAGAGGTATACCCGCAAGCAGTTGCCGAGGCTGCTGATGAATGCCCTGAGCGTGCCGCAGGTGACATGCATCGTGATATGCAATCCGCATCGGCAGCGGATTGCGCGGGGCCATCGGAGCCAGTTCACAGAGTATCTCCGTGATGTCCTTACACTTTTCCGAAAATGCTTTGGCGCGTTCTGCCCACTGCGGATCATCACGCAGCAGATGACCGTACTCCTTCATCGTGGAGCCACAGCCCGCAGCATTAATGACGACCGTATCGACATCTGCCTTATCAAAAAGAGCGATAATCGCGCGAGCCATTGCAGCCGCCTGCTCTTCCAAGCCAGAGTGAACCATCAGCGCTCCACAGCAGGGCTGGTTCTGGGGGACGATCACTTCGCAGCCCTCGGCTGCAAGCACCCTGGCCGTCGCAGCGTTGACATGCGAGAAGAAGACCTGCTGGACACAACCAGTCAACATTCCAACGCGTCGGCGCGGAGCAGCAGAGGGCATGACGCGTTCCGGCATGCTCCACGCAAAATGCGCGGGAACCGCAGGTAGCAGGGACTCCATTGCTGCAAATCTTCGGGGAACCATCCTGAGAAGACCGGACTCACGAACCAATTGTTGCAGGCCTGAGCGTTGATACAAAAAGAGTGGTGCAGCCATCCATCGCAGACGTCTGGGATGCGGAAAAGTAGCGAAGAGCAACTTGCGAAAGAGGGAGTCCTCCGTACTGCGGGGGATATTGCGTTCCACCTGTGCACGAGTATCTTCGATCAGCTTGTTGTACTGTACCCCCGACGGGCAGGCAGTCATGCACGCCATGCAGCCAAGGCAGTTGTCCATGTGCTGCCTAAAACGCTGGTCAAGCGGCGCTTGTCCGTCTGCTGCCTTCTGCATCATGTAGATGCGTCCGCGGGGCGAGTCCATCTCTTCCCCCCATAGAACATAGGTAGGACAGGCAGGAAGGCAGAAACCGCAGTGCACGCAATCCGCAAGCAGCGACTTCTCCGGCGCGTGATGCGCGTCAAAACTGGATGGTTTGGGCGGGTCGATTTGTGTGAGATGCGCCATAGTTAGATTCCGCCGACGAAGCGACCGGGGTTGAGGATACTGTTCGAGTCGAAACGGCGCTTGATCTCGCGCATCAGCGGAAGGGCATTGCCTCCGGGGCCCCACTTGTCGGGTCGCGGCGCAGCATCATTCGGCCAACGCAACACGGTCAACGATCCCCCGGCGGATTCGATCTTTTGACGCAGTGCAGCGATCCGCTCCGCGTCCGGTTGAATGCTCGCGATCATCGTGCCAGACTGCTGGGCAACACAGCTTCCACCGTAATCCTGAATTTCAGAGATAAGCGAGGCAATGTGCGTCGGCAGAAATGTAACTTTTACAGTTGCTCTTGTACCGTCGAACATGCCTTCACGGGAGAGCCAGATGCTCTCTTCTCCAGCCTCCACCGAAAGCGGCGAAACATACGCGTGTAGTCGACGTGCATGTTCCTCCAGAGCCTCCGGCAGTGTCACAAATTTAACGTCAAGACTGAATACCTTATCGCGGGTCCGGAGTTGGAGCGCCTCGATGGACAACATCGAATCTGCCAGTTGGTGACGAATGCGGTCCAAGACACTGATGTCATTCGAGGTGATAGTCCAGGTCGCCGAAGACTTAGGCAGGGGATGCAGTCGAAACGTAACCTCGGCAATGACGCCGAGAGTTCCAAACGCTCCTGTCATCAGCTTATGAATATCGTACCCAGCTACATTCTTGACCACTTTGCCACCGGACTTTGCGATCGTTCCATCGGCAAGAACCACCGTCATGCCAATGATCAGGTCGCGGAGACTGCCGTATCTCAGGCGCAGACAGCCGGAATCGTTGGTCGCAATAACGCCGCCGACGGTGGCTTGATCCGGCCACAGCGGATCCAGCGCAACGCGCTGCCCGTGCATGGCCAGTACGCTCTGCATCGTCGTCCACGGAGTCCCCGCAGCCACAGTAGCGGTCAGGTCCTGCCAGCTATGCTCGCGGACGCCGGTTAGTCGCGTGGTATCAAGTTGAACGACAGCAGCGACGTCATTGCCCCAGCGACGCTTGGTGCCAGCGCCTGTGATCTCGACGACGAGCTTCTCTTCGTTGGCGCGACGCAGCACCTCTGCAACTTGCTCTGTCGATTGCGGCGAAATAATTTGGCGCACTGGAGTCTCGGGCATTAGAAGAACTCCGCCACTCCCGACGATTCGAGCGGGTGCGGCGTGTAGGGACCTGTCTTCTCCGCGCAGAAGCGCGTTCGAGGAAAGAGTTTGTCCGGGTTGGAAATGTTCTGCGGGTCAAAGGCGTGGCGGACGCGCTGCATCGTCTCCAGATCAGGTTCGGAAAACATATAACCCATCGCCTGCTGCTTCTCCTTACCGACGCCGTGTTCACCAGTGATGGAGCCACCCTTGTCCACGCATAGATAGAGAATGCGATACGAGAGGTCGAGTGCAATCTCTTCCTGCCCCGGGATCGACTGGTCGTAAAGAACCATGGGGTGAAGGTTGCCGTCGCCGGCGTGGAATACGTTGGCCACACGGAGCTGAACCGCTGCGGCCATCCGGGTAATCTCTTCCAGAACCACCGGAAGAGCAGTCCGCGGGATAACGCCATCTTGCACAATGTAGTTCGGCGAGATGCGGCCCATAGCGGCGAAGGCAGCCTTGCGACCCTTCCAGATCAACGCACGCTCCTCTGCTGTCTGCGCGCGTCTCACTTCCCAGGCTCCATTCTGCTGGCAGAGAGCAGTAACCTGCAGCATCTGCGCATTCACCTCCGCTTCCGGACCATCAAGCTCCACCAGCAGCAGGGCTTCACTTACCGGGTAGTTGGGATGAACCGCAGCTTCAGACGCCTGGGCCGAGAGACGATCCATCATCTCCAGCGCGGCCGGAAGCATGCCCGCAGCGATAATGTCCGAGACCGTCTGTGCGGCGGCAGTCGTAGAGTCAAATGCTGCAAGCAACACCTGCACCGCCTCAGGACGTTTGACGATACGAAGCGTCATCTTCGTCGCGACTCCCAGGGTCCCCTCGGAGCCCACGAAGACGCCAGTCAAATCGTAGCCAGGAGTGTCAGGAGCGCCTGATCCGAACGTCACCACTTCTCCATTCGGCAGAACGACCTCCAGCCCAAGGACGTGTGTAGTGGTGAAGCCGTACTTCAGGCAGTGCGCTCCACCGGAGTTCTCCGCAACATTACCGCCTAGCGTGCATACCGTCTGCGAGGACGGATCGGGAGCGTAAAAATATCCGTACGCGGCAACGGCGTCGGTGACGTGCGAGTTGATGACCCCGGGCTCTACGACAACACGCTGGTTGGGAATATCGATCTCCAGAATCCGTGTCATGCGGGCAAAGCTGATGACAATACCACCCTCGGCAGGAAGCGCTCCGCCACTGAGACCTGTACCCGCTCCACGAGCGACAAAGGGAATCCCATGCTTCGCACAGATACGAATAATCGCCTGTACCTGCGCGGTGCTTCGAGGTAGCAACACCGCGCCAGGCAGTGTGCGGAAGTTGGTGAGACCGTCGCACTCGTACGTCTGTAGCTGATTCGTCGCAGTAATCAGACCGCTCTGCGTCCCTTTGCCGTCCCCATCCACGGCATTGCGCAAAGCTTCGAGAATCGTCGAATTCAACATATCGCTCCACTATCGTTCTGCAAGTTCTCATCCATCGCTGCTAGCGATCATCGCCAACACTGCCACCTGACACTAGAGCCGAACATAGGCATACAGCATTACCTCGACCCCGACGACCATAGCTAACAGAATACTGTGACGCAGCGTGAAACGAAAAAGCTTCGACTGATCCGCAACCGACATATTCGTCGCCGCCGCTGCTACTGCTATCGTTTGCAAGCTGATCATCTTTCCCATCACCCCACCCGCCGAGTTGGCAGCGGCAATCAAAACCGGGCTTAGACCCAGGCGTGAAGCGCTGACTACCTGAAGGTTGCCAAAAAGTGCATTGGCTGCTGTATCGGAGCCCGTAAGAAAAACTCCTAACCAGCCCATCAGCGGACTGAAGAAAGGAAACAGAACACCGGTTGCAGAGAAGGCCAACCCAAGCGTCCCGGTCGCGCCGCTGTAATTCATTACAAACGCCATCGCCAGCATGGATGCGACGGTGACAGTCGGCCGAATGAGCTTATACGCCACGATCTGCAGCACTTTGGCAAACGCCCCGGGCCTCATGCCGGAGAGGAGCGCAGACAGCATTGCCGCAAACATGCAAGCCGTTCCCGAAGCCGAGAGCCAGTTGAAATTGAAAACTGCGGCATACTGCGCAGCAGTCTTCATGACAGGCGGTGTTCGAACTATCTCGTTATTAAGGTGGGGCCACGGAAAAGTCAAAGAAGCTTTGTTCAAGGTGCTCAGAAAAGGCTGGTAACCCCAAAGCAGCACAAATACCACGAGCAACCCATACGGCATCCACGCGGCCAAAACCTCGCGCGGCGAATATTGGTGGCCATGTGCCACACTCTCCGCAGAGAGCCGGCCATCGGCTCCAGCCAGAGCCATTGTCTGTCTGCTATTGCGGATCTCGCTACTGCTCCGCGGCGTCCAAACGCGCAGCAGAACAATCAAGCCAATCATCGCGGCGAGAGAAGACAGGATGTCCGTAAGCTGCGGGCCTATGAAGTTTGAGACAAGAAACTGGACGATAGCGAAAGCGCCGCCGCTCACCAATACTGCGGGCCACACCTCCAGCGTTGCGGACAGTCCGCTGGTGACCAGAATCAGATATGCCGGCAGGAAGAACGAGATCGGCGCGCAGATTCGCCCCACACTGCCACTCAACTGTGCGAGTGGCAACCCGGTGATTCCCGCCAGCGTGATAACCGGAATTCCAATCGACCCAAAAGCCACTGGCGCGGTGTTCGCCAGCAGGCAGAGCGAGGAAGCATAAAGCGAGGAGAACCCGAGGCCTACCATCATTGCAGCTGCCACCGCCACGGGAGTTCCGAACCCGGCACAGCCCTCAATAAAGGCCCCAAACGCAAAGGCAATCAGCAACGCCTGCATACGTCGATCGGACGTAATTGCACCAATCGATTCTTTGATGACTTCGAACTTGGCTGTCTCAACCGTTACCTGATACAGCACCAGTGCCCAGAACACGATCCATGTGATCGGAAAGATGCCGAAGCAGGCACCATAGGCCGCCGCGCTCAGGGCATGAACAGTCGACATGCCGTACGCGCCAATCGCCAGCAGCAACGCCGCAATCAGACCAGAAACCGCAGCGATCCAGGCCGGTTTTCGCAACACGGCGAGCAAGAACAGCAGCAACAGCGTAGGGATCGTTGCGATCAGAGCAGAGACAGCAAGTCCCTGACCGAACAGAAAATAGGCCTGCAGCCAGCCAGACGACATCCATCAACCTCAATTGGCAGCAGCCATCATTGTCCGCTGGTCAGATAAGTACAGCCTCAAACCAACCTGCTGGTCCGAAGCGTCCCAATTATATGCGGGCGGTTCATAAGTCTTCAATCCGAACCAGTAGTTCTCGAACGCGGATACCGGTCGCGTGAAAAACAGCCGCCGTGATGGCTGGAGCTACTCCCGCCAGACCAATCTTGCCTGCACCACGCGCCCCGTACCGCCATTGGAAGTTCGCAAGAGGTCTATCCCCCTTGACGACTAAACCAGTGACAGCAGACTTGGCCAAGGTCAATCAGCACCATAGAGTCCCCTTGACGTGATGTTTTACCGCATTAAACCAAACAAAATGCGCTGCGGTTTCGCAGCGCATTTTGCTTGGCAGTTCAGGTTAGAAGTACAGTTTGGCACCGAGTTGAATCACGCGAGTCGCAAATCCACCGGAAAGACCGTTGCTGATCTTGCCAAACGTTCCAGCGTTGTTGCGTGCTAGACCGATCGTAGATGGATCAGGGTTGTAGTGCTTGAACGCGTTGAAGAAGTCAGCCCTGATCTGCAGATTTCTCGACTCTCCAAACTTGAAACCCTTCGTGGCAGAAAAATCGTCGTTCAACACACCCGGAAGCCGAACAGCGCCGGTACGAGGTGCCGTGCCGAACTCCCCTGGCTGCGCGACAGTGAACGCCGCCTGGTTGAACTGTGCAAGAGGAGTTCTGCCACCACGACCGATATTCGCCTGCTGCCCAAGGACACGATCTGGGCGAGAAGCAAGTCCGGTTGCGGTTGTCTGTGCGGTATCAGTTACAGCAGCAGGATCTCCGGAGACAGCGGTCAAAATAGTAGAGACCTGGAAGCCATCGAGCACCAGCTTCTTGATACCGGTGGAATGCCGGAAGAACGGAAGGTCATACAGCACCGTTCCGACAAAGCGGTGGGGAATATCGAACAAAGAGATCGATCGGTCTGACCGAGGATCATAAGCGTTGAGAGGACTCGCGCCAAAATTGCCACCACCGACGATGCCGCCGATGTCGCCCGATCCAGAGATCGATTTGGACCACGTGTACGATGCCAGGACATTCAAGCCCTGTCCAACCCGCCGTTCCAGCTTCGTCTGAAGAGAGTTATAGCTGGACGAACCGGTAGAGAAGTCTCCTGACACATTTCGCAGGAAGTTCTGGTTTGGACGCCTCGCGTTGACCGACAGAGTCGTGCTCGCTGGATTGATCGGCACCGGTATGTTGATGGTCGGTGAGATGAAGTTGTGAGTGCCGCGCGCGCCAACATACGCGATCTCGCCCGTTACCTTCCCAGGAAACTGGGTCTGCACTGTCAGGTTGTACTGCTGGGTCATCTGATCCTGCAAGTGCTGATCGATCGCATTTGCAAACGGATAGGTCAGCGGCCCACCAGCAGTTACGCCCGGGAAAGGGTTGGTAAAGATGATGTTCGGCAGCTTCAACGCTGTAGTCGTACCGGTCCTGCCAGGGTTTCCGGTCAGTGCAGCACCAGACTGTGCCTGGGCTCCTTCTGCCATGCTGAAGTATGCGTTATCAATCTCAGGCGTGAAGTAGATCCCATACCCTCCACGAATAACTACCTTGTCCTGACCGTAGGGCTGGTATGCAAAACCGAACCGAGGCTGGAAGTCGTGGTAAACCGGCTGAATAAGACCGCGGCCATAAGGTGCGTTCGCTGCCGTATAGACAGCTCCAGGGTTCAGTCCATCTGCACCGATGTAGATGGCAGCGTACTTGTCGTCATCCTGAGTGTAGGGCGCAAAGTGATCCCAACGGATGCCAAGGTTCAGGGTCAGAGTTCTCGTAACGCTCCAGTTGTCCTGGATTGTATAAGCCTGAATAAAGCTCGAAATATTCGTTCTCGTTACCGTCGGATTGATGCTGTCGCCACTAACATAGCCCAGCAGGAAGTCCAGTAGCGCTGAACCGGTGTAACGGCCATCGAAGTTGAACGAGCCATGTGGATCGCGGGCCTGGCTGAAGTAGTCTGTGCGGCGACCTACGTCCACGCCAAACTTCAGGAAGTGCTTCTTGTGCTGCCATGAAAGGTTATCGACAAACTGATTGATACCGTTCGCGCGATCGCGGGGTCCGATGTTACGCAGGTCGGCAAAGAGACGGTAGGATAAGCCCGCTCCGCTGATATTGGTATTTACGCCACCATAGAAGTGGGGATCCGAAGAAGAGAAAGGAATCTGCATCTGGCCATTCGCGATATCGTAGGCCTTGTTATTCGTTGTCCCAAACGTCTCGAACTCTTGAAAGCTCTGACGTCCGTAACGGAATTCGTTGACGATGGCGGGAGAGAATACGTGAGTTTCAGAGATCGCAAAATGCTTGCTGATTGCATTGTTGTTGTCGTTATCATTACCGAAGAACGCAGGGCCGTTGCTGTAAGTCTGGTCGTAGATATAGTGGCCGCTCGCCGTGTCATGGCGACCAATCGTGTGGTCTACTCGGCCGATATATTCATGCTGATAGTTCAACGTCTTGATCGGCGAAGTAAAGTAGTTGCTCGGCGAACTCGTGCTCGGAGCACCCGCTACAGTTGCGCTAGGCGTAATCGACGTCTTCAACATAATTGCCGAGTTCGCGTTGACGGTGATCTTGTCCCCGACGTGATACGGATTCCCGGTGAAGGGGTCCGTTACAGGAACGGTCGTACCGGCAAAGATGCTGGAGTCAAGGATTCCGTTGCGAACGCTGTCATCAGGTACAGTTGCTTGCTGTGGAAGTGCGCCAAGCAGCCCGTAACCCGTCTCTGCATTGAAGAAGAAAAACGTCTTGTCGTGGCCGTTGTAGATATGCGGGATGTAGACCGGACCGCCGATGTTCCCACCGAACTGGTTGCGGTTCAGGCGAGCAGGCGTTGAGTCGGTCTTTGCGATGGCGTCATAGGTCTGGGTTAATACGTTGTTCCGGTTGAACTCAAACAGCGTACCGTGAAGGCCGTTCGTTCCCGACTTGATAATCTGGTTTACGTTTGCGCCGGCGGCGGCACCAGCATCAGGACTGCTGCTGCTCGTGTCAACCCGGAACTCTGCGATGGCGTCCACTGACGTCGAGAAGCTGTAGGTCCAGGCGTCGTAGTCCATCGACTCAATTCCGTCGATCGAATACCGATTCTGCGTATCCCGCTGCCCGTTTACCTGAATTGCGGTGGAACCGCCCGTTGCATCGGTACTCGCCACGGAACCACGAGCGCGACGTACGGTGATCGAACCCTCCGTACCACTATTAACGCCTGGAATCAGCTGAGCAAGCTGCACAAAGTTGCGACCATTCAACGGAAGATCCACAATCTTCTTCGCGTCGATGACGGCTCCAACAGCTCCGTTTTCCGTCTGCAACTGAGCGGCGGCTGCGCCGCTTTCCACGTTGATCGTCTCATTCACCCTGCCGGTGCTCACATTGAAATCCTGACGAGCCGTCTGACTCGCTTCCAGCACCAGCGACTGGATGCGCTGTCCCTGAAAACCTGTCATCTCCACGCTAAGCGAGTAAGACCCCGCGGGCAGTGATGGCAGCGTGTACTGTCCTCCACCATCCGTGACGGTAGTACGCACCGTGTTCGTCGCGGTATTTCTGGCAGTCACAACTGCCCCTACAAGCACCGCGCCAGAGCTATCAGTCACGTTGCCGACAATCGTAGCCGTTGTCTGTTGCGCCATCGCCGGAGTCATGCTCAGTAGGCAGCACGCCGCGACGATGAGAATATAGACCGCCCTGTGCCATGCACCAGGTTGCGGGACTTGCTTGTCAATTCGGTCAATCATGATATTCATTTAGGCCTCTTCGTAAGGTGTATTGATCTCGTTCGTGTTGCCGGCTTCCGATTCGTCACTCAACGGCACTGGAAGCCCGTCATGGGAAATTGGGGCGCAGAAATAATGGTGTTTTGAAGACAGTGGAGGTTCGCCGTCACAGCACACAACGAGCAAGTTAATTTACTGTAAGGCGCACGGCTGGGACGGGTAGCCTTAACATTAGCTACCTCTTCGGCCAGTCAGTGTTCGGCTTAGAGGACATCTCGAACTCAAGCTCTCCACCGGCAATGACTTCGGAGTGCCGAATCCAGGACCGCCCCAACAAAACGCCATTCAATCGGACAGAGTGAACATAAAACTTGCCCTCCGCCGCACCGGGTGCATGAATGTGGAATCGCTTGCCACCCGCAAGCAAAATACTGGCATCGTCAAAGTGCGGAGTACCGATCTCATACGTCGGTGTTCCCGGCGCAACCGAATAGAATCCCAGCGCGCTCATGACATACCAGGCAGACATCTGGCCGCAGTCGTCATTACCCGCAAGGCCCGCAGCACCATCAGAGTATTGACTCTCCATGATCGTATGCACGTGCTCCTGAGTCTTCCACGCTGCCCCTGCATAGTTATAGAGATACGCGATGTGATGGCTCGGCTCGTTGCCATGGTCGTAGTATCCTCCCGCGAACAGGCCATCCAGCTTTGCAACAAACGCCTTATCGCCCCCCACCCTTTCGATCAGACCGGGCATATCCTGCGGGACGAAGAATGTGTACTGATATGGAAGGCCTTCCGTGATGTAGCTGTACTTCCCCGCCGGATCAAACGGTGTGTCCCACGATCCGTCCGCATGTCTTCCCCGGGCAAATCCCGTCGCCGGATCGATCACATTTCGGTAATTTTGTGCACGTTGATGGAATAGTGCCGCATCAGCAGTCTTTCCCAGCGCCCCCGCCACCTCTCCTATGACGAAATCGTCATAGGCGTACTCCAGCGTCCGGGACACCTGCTCCCCCTGATGGAACGCATCACGAACCGGATCTTCCAGCGGAATATAGCCGTACTTTAGATAAGACTCCAAACCTCGACGGCCACGGCCATCGGCGTAAAGTTGATGATCGGCCGGCACTTGGGTCGCGTTCTTTCTCATCAACTCATAGGCATGTTCGATATCAAAGCCGCGGATTCCCTTCACATAGGCGTCACCAATCACCGCAACCCCATGATCCCCAATCATCTCTGAGGTATAGCTGTTCCACGCCGGATAGATCGGTAGAAATCCTCCTTGATCCCCTTTTGCAATCAATGATATAATCATATCCCGCTCGCGATCGGGATCCAGAATCGTAAGCAACGGATGCAGCGCTCGAAACGTGTCCCACAGCGAAAAGTCGCAATAGTAGGTAAAGCCCTTGGCTGTTTCGATGCGCCCCTCCCCAGCAAATCCGGGGTACGTTCCACTTACGTCACTAAACACCCGCGGCACCAGCAAGGAGTGGTAGAGCGCCGTATAGAAGATTCGGCTCTCCCGAGGGCTGCCCTGCACCTGAACGCGTCCCAGTGCCTCGTTCCATCCTTCGCGCGTACGGGTCACTACCCTATCGAAGTCCCACCCCGGAATCTCCGCATCCAGGTTTCTACGGGCTTCTTCCACGCTGGTAAATGACGTGCCAACTCGCGCCTGAACCATCTCGTCAGCTCGCAACTCAAAGAAAACATAAGCTCCTGGAGCTCCTTCCTCTCCCTGCTGCTCCAGCCGTCCCGCGTCTTTTCGCCCTGCCGTCCAGGTGCCCCCAGTGCGAAACTTCCGGTCAAACCGCACCACAAAATAGCCGTTGAACCCAGCCAATTTGCCTGCACCCGCATAAAGTCGATGGACAGGATTGACCCCGCTAATCTCACCCCGCACCGGATCGATGCGGATGCTTCCCTCCCCCTTGCGGGAGTTACTTTGAACCAGAATCCAGGCCTGATCTGGCCGCTGGAAGCGAAAACGCAACATCCCGGCGCGGACGGTCCCCGTCATCTCGGCGTCGATACCATAGTCGCTCAGCGTGACCCCGTACCGATACGGCGTCAGAACCTCCGTCTTCTTGCTGAAACTCGAGCCTCTTTCCTCAGCTCCAAGTTTCAGATCTCCGCTCCCCGCCATCACCGTAACGCTGCCGTAGTCCTGTGTGCAGGAACCGCTCAAGAAATGGCTACCCCGGAAGCCCTGGATCCGCGTGTCATTCGCATAGTAGGGAGCGATACACTTCGCCTCTCCATCCCGAGTCTGGGGGGTCCACTGGGTCATCGCAAATGGTAGACCAGTTGCCGGAAAAGTTTGACCGTCGCCTGCGGTTCCCACCAGCAGGTTCACCTGATCTGCAGGTAGGACCTGTGCGCAGGTCGAAACCGTGATCCCACAAAGACATAGAACGCCAAAAAAGAGAGGAACTCGCATGAGCGTTTGAGCATCCACGTCCAATGCCACACTGCGCAAGTGATTTAGCGGTCAGAAGCACATTCTCTAACTGTAAGAATTTCTGGCCGACCCATTTCCAGCGGCCATCACCATACCACTCGTCGGAAATGGTAGACTTGGCGAAACCTTCAAGACACACTTCCGCAGCCCATATGGAACCCCGATCCCACACGACGCTGCAAGCCACTGACGTTCAGCCCCGTCCTGACGAACGCCGCGCACTGCTTGAACGCGTGGCAGCCAGCGTCCAACTTAAACGAGCTGCGCGCTTGCGGGAGTTTCTGCTCTACGTCGGACGACAGGCCCTTAAAGAGGGCTGCGCCGAGATCCATGAGCAGGAGATCGGCTCCGAGGTCTTCGGTCGACCGCCCTCGTACGACACAAGCCAGGACAACATCGTCCGGGTCAACGCCACCGAGCTCAGAAAGCGCATCGAGTTGTACTTCACCTCGGAGGGTGCGGACGAACCGCTCATCCTCGAAATCCCTCGAGGCAGCTACAAGCCCGTCTACCATCGACGTCTTGCCGAGATCCAGACACAACCGGCCGCACCCGAAGACCCCCTCCCGACAATCGCTCTACTCCAGGCCGCTTCTCCGTCACCGGACAAGGCGCCCCCTGCTCGGACGATTCCCAACAAGCGTCTACTTATCTTGTCCGCGGTAGCGATTCTTGGTCTCGCCATCGCCTGCCTGCTACTCCTTCAGCAAAACCGTACGATGCGCAAGGCGCTCTACGCCTGGGAGGGCAATCCGGCGCTAAAGTCTTTCTGGCCGGCCTTCCTCCACTCTCATCAACAGACCGACATCATCCTGGCCGATACATCAGTCGCCCTCATAGAAGACATCACCAAACAGCCCATCTCGCTCAGTGACTACCTTAATAAAAGCTACATTCGCCAAATTCAGTCATCCGAGCTCAGCCTGGACCGCCGTGGCGACCTCAGCCTGATCGTCTCCAGAAATAACGGCAGCGTGGGCGACTTTCGCGTAGCACAGCAGATCCTCGGGCTGGATCGGGTGTCATCTACCCTTCACCTGCACTTCGCGCGCGACTACATGCCCGAATCAATCAAACAGAACAACGTAATCCTGATCGGCAGTCGAAAGTCGAATCCCTGGGTATACCTGTTCAACGATCATCTGAACTTCACCATCGAATACGATCCCAACAGCTTTCAGTCTTTCGTTGCAAACCGCAATCCGCAACCCGGCGAGCAGGCCCTCTACGCCGCCCCAATCGACCCTTACGCCTCCGTCGGCTACAGCGTCATCGCTTTCGTGCCCAACCCAAGCCACACCGGCAACGCGATCATTCTCGCCGGGACAGATTCAGATGCCACATACGCAGCCGGCGAGTTCCTCACGTCCGAAGAGCAGTTGGAAAAGTTCCGGAACATCCTGCATCTCCAGTCCCTCCCCTACTTTGAGGTGCTGCTCAAGACCACTCATCTCAGTGGAACTCCTTTCAGCGCCGAACTCATCGCCTACAGAACCTACGCCAGCCTCCACTAAGCTCCTCTTCGAACCTCATAAGGTCGAGCGGAAACCACACAACTTCATAGCCGCCACCGGCTCCGGATTCTGCATAAAGGTCTTCCAGACAAATCCGCTACGAAGATTTTCTGCCATCAGCAGCCCAATCCCAATATCGATACCCAGTACATCAGGGTCATACCAGAGCTGTTCCGGATGGAAAGCGTCGCACAGCCCATAGCGCCCCCACGCATCCTTCCCATATCTCTCTTTCAGCGAGCGAAGGACACGAACGCACTCCGCAGGCAAAAACGCGAGCGATCCAGCAGTAGCAGCCGGAACCACCGACCCGTCGATCGGACCCATCAGTGGAGGTCCGCCCCACGCCGTGTATCCATGCTGCCAGTCAGAGGAGCTGACCCCCCAATAGTCGTCGTTGTAGCCGCGGTTCAGGCTCAGGCAGAATGCCTTGTGGGCGCGCGTCGCATGGATTGAGTTCACAAAGTAGTCGGCGTAGTCATCGCGCTTGTTCGCAAAGTCAAACCAGGCGTGTGAGTACTGATGAACAAACAGCGGCGTATGCCCGCTGATGTAGTCGAGATTACTGAACTGAATGTGGGGCCGGGTGAAGTGGTCCCAGTAGTCGGAAGAAATAGGATTCGTCGGCGATCCCATCGCCAGCAGATAAAGCATCATCAACTCGCTGTACTGGTCCCACCGGTACGAGATAAATCCACTCTCAGGATGCCAGCCCATCGAAAACGTAAGCCCGTCATTCAACATCCAGGGCCAGTCCACACGGTTGTATAGCTGTGTCGCCAGCCGCGTAATCTGCGGATCGTTGAAATGCGCCCGGCAGGTCAGCACGCCGCATAGGAATATCGCCGTATCGACCGACGAAACCTCCGTATTCAGCAGCGGCTTGCCTGTCTTGATGTCGTTGAAGTGATAGAAAAACCCACGCTCGTGTGGCATCTTGTTCAGGTGAAATTGCAGCGTTCGCAGCACCTGGCTCCGAATCCTGGCCGCTGGCATATACCCCCTGCTATCCGCAATACACAGCCCAGTCAAACCGAAGCCCGTCGCCGCAATGCTCGAAGTAAAGCGAACGTCGAGGTTGCCCGTACTTGTCTTGTTCACGGCCCGGTCCAGCACCTGGCCGTTAGTCGGGCTCACCTGCTCCACAAAGTAGAGACACGCGCTCCGCTGCATCTCATCAAGAAAGGAGATATCTTCTGCACTCAAATCAATCAAAGCCGAGGGAGTCGTTGGCTGGGCCAGCACCGCCTTCGTCTGGGGCGCTAACGCCTGTGCGATACGCGAGACGGATGGGCTGCCAAGAAGCGCCCCGCCTATAAGCTGCGTCATCGCTCTACGTCTCGTGATGCGCTTCGTGCTGGAGGGCGATTCACTCATTCCGTGGCTATCGGCTTGGCCCACAACGCTCCCCCTCTTCGCATAATTCCGATCAAGAAGGATTTAGCGTGATGTTTTGCCGTCGCCCCCTCCACTTTTCCCGACAGTAATCAGAACCAACCCCTGAGTTGGAATTGAGATGGACAGCCTACCATTCTTCAAAACACCATGCTCTGGTGGTGAAGGCTTCCCAGCCTCCTGAAGCTTCACAATCTGCTCCCGCGTAGGAGCAGCCGGACGTCCCATGGCGTCGAATTCCCTCATCACATTCCCATGCTCTGCGTCGAGTCGCCATAGCTCCACTCGCGCATTCGCATCGACCCCTTCAATCTTCACATCAAAGCGCTTCGCCGGCTCCGCGACAGTTGGCGGCGGCGTATACTGCGCTCCCGTTCCAAACGGCGGTGCATAGTTCCACAGCGCAATCGCCAGCGAGCCATCACTCAGCTTCGTCGCCAGCGCCGTATCGGAATCCAGCTTCAAACGCCGCTCCCCTAACCGGTGCAGCATCGCAAACGCATTCAGCGCTGGCTTACGAATCGCATCCTCTGCCACTAGGCCAAACCCGCCATAGAATGGCGTCCGCACCACCCCTTGCTCTTCAAAGACGTCAGAGAACGACCAGTAGCTCATCGCCACGGTCAGACCATCGCACTGCCGTATCGTGTCGGCGAGCCACGGCCCCATGTACACCGTGTCAGTAACATTGGGCTCGTTAGCATAGCTCGCGTTGTACTCGCTGAAGATCAACGGAGCCCGAGGAAACGGTGAGGCCGCAATCTCATCGTGCACCTTACTCACAGAGCGGCACACCATCCGGTCTCGCGGAATCTGCTCGTCAGTGCCCATCACATCTTTGGCCGTATCGTTCGCATACACGTGCGTCGAAACAAAATCGACCGGCACCTTCTGCTGCTTGCAGTGCTCCAGAAAGCTGGCCACCCACGCCGCCTGCGCCGTCGATGGCCCTCCAATAAGAAGTCGGCTATTCACCTTCTTCACCGCACGCGCCGTGTGATCGTACAACTCAAAGTAAGTTGACTGCGCCGGCTTGCCTACCCAAAAATCAATGTTCGGCTCGTTCCAAACCTCAAAGTACCACTGCGAAACTTCTTCAATGCCGTATCGCTCCACCAGGTGCTTCGTGAAGGCCACGATCATGTCATCCCAAAGCGCATAGTCCTTCGGAGGGGAGACATTCTGCTTGTACCAGAACGCATGCAGGGCGTTCGGATCGGACGCCATCTTCTTCGGCATGAAGCTCAGTTCCACAAACGGGCGCACTCCATTCGCCAGCAACCCGTCATAAATCTGGTCCACATACGAGAAGTTATAGACCGACTCGCCAGACTCACTCGCCTGCGCAGCCTGGCCCGGGTTCACCGTCTGACGATCCGGATCGTACAGCCCCACATCATCCATAAAGATGCCATGGAAGCGAACCGCCTGAAGTCCCGTCGCCTGCTTCACGGTCTTCAGGTCGTCGCGATAGCTCTGCCGCAGAGAAAGCACCGCGCGACCCGAACCAAAGATCTGCTCCCAGAAATGAGGAAAGGGCGTCGTCGGCGCCTTCGCATCCACGCGGATCACCACAACCGGATCCTGCCCAGCGACTGTCTGGGCACAAAGTCCCGAAATCATCGCTGCCATCATGGATAGTCCAAACACGCGGGCGCTCAAACGCATATCGTCCCCTTCGTATTTCTAAATCCCAGAAAAGAAGCAGGGCTCTTGATCCCCGCCGCAACTAACTAGGATGTAATTCTGGCAAAGAAATCAACTTGCCGTCCACCCAGCCGTACAGCATTGCATTGCAATTGGCGCCACCTCTGGCAACAGCCAGTGATAGAACACTACTACGCAATCAACCTGCACGTATCCCCGGAGCATTCATTGAGATGCCCCGCGCATCACGCCCGGTTGTCTACCGCACCATGACACACCCTTCGCGACAATCAGGCTCCCTGACGTATCATTTGGCAGTGCCGAAGCAGTTCAAATCGCAATTCGTAACCGACAGGACTCAGATCCGGAATCCATCTCGACTCCATAGAATATGTTGTCCAACGTACTACTATTCTTCGGCATCCTTATAAACAGAGATCGGCGTCGAAAACCCTTGCACTTGTTTCTTGTAGATGTCCCCAGCCTATGAATAAGGCCACTGTCAATGCGGAAAGCCCGTGGCGCGAGCGTCTACGCGCGCTGCGCAATATGCCCCCCGTCCTGCTCATCCTTTGGGAGTCCGGCAGAGCCGTGGTCACCTCAGGACTGCTGCTGCGCATCGTCGTGGCCGTCATGCCCTTTGCCATCGCCAAGGTGGCCCAGTACATCATTACGGATATCGCCGCCACCCTGCGCGGTCTCTCTCTGGCACCAAATTTCTGGTCGCTGGTCATCACGGAGATCGGGCTCAACGTCCTGCTGGGCCTGCTGACCCGCGCCATCGACTACTCCGACTCACTCCTCGCCAATCGCTACACCCAGCACGTCAGCGTGCGCGTCATGGAACAGGCCGCTCGGCTTGACCTTACCACCTACGAAGACCCCGTCTTCTACGATCGGCTGGAGCGCGCTCGCGTCCAGGCAACGGACCGGCTCGCCATGATCCAGCAGCTAGGCCGGCTCGTGCAGCAGGTCATTACCACTCTCGTCTTCTCGGCTGCCCTCGCCTGGGCATCCCCGTGGCTGGTTCTGCTGCTCGCAATTGGCGTACTCCCCTCCTTCCTCGGCGAGACCCACTACGCCTTTTTGGGCTACGCCAAGAACTTCCGCCAGACCCCAGCCAAGCGGCAGATGGATTACCTGCGCCAGGTCGCGGGAAGTCGCGAGGGCGCAAAAGAAGTCAAGCTCTTCGGCCTCAACAAGTTCTTCACCAGTAGGTTTCAAGCACTCGCCGACCAGATCTATGCCGAAGACGTCGCTCTCTCACGGTCGAAGCTCATCGTAGGTGGCCTGCTCGGCGTCATCGGAACCCTCGGCTACTACGGTGCCTATGTCTACGTCATCTGGCGAACCCTAGGCGGCGCCTACGACATCGGTCAGTTCACCTTTCTCACCGCAGCCATCCAACAAGCCAGCTCCAATCTTCAGCAGGTCTTCTCAACCGCATCCGGCATCGCCGATCAGGCTCTCTTCCTCACCGATCTCATCGCATTCTTTCAGATGGAGCCAACCGTCTACTCCAATCCGAATGGCCGGCTCATACCATCCCCCATCACCCGCGGCTTCGAGTTTCAAAATGTCTCCTTCACCTATCCCGGCACACAACGCACCGTACTAAGGAACTTCAACCTCACTCTCTCGCCAGGAGAGCGCATCGCACTCATCGGTGAAAACGGACAAGGCAAAACTACCGTCGTCAAACTCATCACTCGCCTCTACGATCCCACCGAAGGACAGATTCTGCTCGACGGCATAGACCTGCGCGAATACTCGCTCGAAGATCTTCACCGCCATATAGGCGTCATCTTCCAGGACTTCATGCGCTTTGAAATGACCGCGAGAGAGAACATCGCCGTTGGCCGCGTCGACAAAACCCACAACCAGACAGATATCGAGTCCGCCGCACAAAAGAGCCTCGCCGACACCGTGGTCAGCAAACTTGCCGGGGGCTATGATCAGATGCTGGGTCGCCGCTTTGAGGGCGGCGTCGAACTGTCAGGCGGAGAATGGCAAAAAATGGCCCTCGCCCGAGCCTACCTGCGCGACGCTGACCTGCTCATCCTCGACGAGCCAACCGCAGCCCTCGACGCCCGCAGCGAACTTGAAGTCTTCGAGCGGTTCGCGGAACTTACCGAAGGCAAGATGGCCCTGCTCATCTCGCACCGATTCTCCACCGTGCGCATGGCAGATCGCATCGTCGTCCTCTCCGGAGGACGACTTATCGAAGAGGGAAATCATCAGCAACTCATGGCGAAAGGCGGCGTATACGCGGGCATGTTCGAGATGCAGGCAGCAAGCTATCGATAAATAGAAAGCAGAGACACAAGTCACGCCTCGATACACATAGCGATCCATAGTAAAGACAGAAAGAACGTTTCATGGCATCCTCTCTCAACAATCCGAACACTTCCGAGTTCGCTCCCGCGCCCCACACAGCGCCCGTGCTGGATCTCCCCACAAAGGGACTGCCGGAAGAGCCTGCCGTAACCAAAGCAGAGCTTTGCCAGCACGCGGATGACGTGACTCGACAGTGGGAGATGTTGCGCGCCGACGAGAAGCAGCCGGCCTTGCAGCAGCGGCTCACAGACTTGAAGACCAGGCTGCGCCACCGGTTACGCGCCTGCGAAGCGGACTCATCCCCGCAAAAGCTGACGCCCCAACTCGAGCTGCTCGAAAACTCCCGCATGCTCGAATCCGCCCTGACTTCAGCCGGTGAGACAGGTGCCGCCTTCGCTCGTCTGCCGCGCGTTCGTATTGCCAGCCGACTTCCTCTGCCCCGCGTCGTCCACCTCGCTGAGGAATATCTCTCCGTGGCCGCCGGAATCTGGTCGCCCGAATCGCTGACGATCTACGTCCAGCAAACACAGCTTCGCGATCCTCTCCTGCTGGAAGAGGTCAAGAATCTGCCCCAGGCCCTGAAACTCGCGCAGCTCGAATTTATACTCGACCGCGCCGACGAGGCCTTCGCCCAACCCAGCCTTCCACCCATCGAGCAATCGCCCTTCTCTGCAATCCTGCACAGCCTGCGACGTCTCGGTCAGTTTGAATGGCAAGCAGTCCTCGAGCCGCTCATCGCCTTTGATTCCATCCTTCGTCAGGACCCATGCGGCGTCTTCGCCGATATGGACGATGTCACCCGCGATCGCTATCACAATCGCGTCGCCGAACTGGCTCGTTATGCCGATTTCAACGAAGTGCAAACGGCCCAGTGCGCGATCGACCTGGCGCGCAACTCTAGCCGGACTCAAAGTTCTGATCCGCGCTATGCCCGTCGCATCAGCCACGTCGGATACTATCTCTTCGCCGAAGGCTTCACGCTTCTCACCCAGCGCATCGGCTATCACGAGCCGCCCATCGAGAGGCTGCGCAGCTTCGTCTGTCGATGGAACGATGAGTTCTACATCCTCGGCACCTTTACTTTGACCTTGCTGCTGATGGTCGCCATGATTGCGCCTCTCGTGCCTCATCATGCCTTCTTGCCCGTGATGGCAGCGCTCATGCTGGCGCTCCTCCCCGCAACGCAAGGAGCACTTGACCTGATCAACGGCACGGTCGCCGCTCTCCTCAAGGCGGAAGCACTGCCCAAACTGGATCTCTCCAAGGGTGTTCCAGCCGCTGCAACCACCCTCGTCGTCGTCCCCACGCTGCTCCTGCACGAGACGCAGGTACGAGAACTGTTCGACGAACTCGAAGCCCGCTACCTCGCCAATCAAGATCCCAATATTCACTTTGGCCTTCTCACAGACCTGCCGGACGCTACCGCACAACCGCTCGCAGAAGACCGTAATCCCCTCGTGGAATTAGCCGTGTTCTGCACCAAAGAACTCAATGCAAAGTACGCCCATCAGCGCGGAGGGTCCTTTCTGCTGCTGCATCGCCATCGCGTCTTCAACGCCCGCCAAGGCGTCTGGATGGGATGGGAGCGCAAGCGCGGCAAGCTCCTCGATCTCAATAAGCTCCTGCTCCATCAGTTCGATAGCTTCCCAGTCAAGACCGGCCCTCTCGACGTTTTGGAACATGTTCGTTATGTCATCACGCTCGACTCCGACACCCAGCTTCCGCATGCCACCGCGGCGCGGATGATTGGAACCATCGCCCATCCGCTCAACCAGGCCATCATCAATCCACGCCTCCGCATCGTCACTGCCGGTTACGGAATCCTGCAGCCGCGAGTCGGCGTCAGCGTAGCCTCAGCGTCGCGTTCCCGCCTCGCTGCCCTCTACTCCGGCGAAACCGGCTTCGACATCTACACCCGTGCTGTCTCCGACGTCTATCAGGACCTCTTCGGCGAGGGCATCTTTACCGGCAAGGGCATCTACGAGGTCAGCATCTTCCATCAGGTCCTCGACCGCCGCTTCCCGCGCAACGCGCTTCTCTCGCACGACCTCATCGAAGGCTCTTATGCCCGCGCCGGACTCGTCACCGACATCGAGATCATCGACGACTACCCATCCCACTACTCTGCTCACATGCGGCGCAAACACCGCTGGGTACGCGGCGATTGGCAGATAGCGAAGTGGCTCTTCAGCCGTGTCCCGGACGAGTCGGGCCGCCTCGTTCAGAACCCCATCAGCACCATCTCTCGCTGGAAGATCTTCGATAACCTCCGCCGCAGTCTCGCCGAGCCCGTCACCTTCCTGATGCTTCTTCTAGGCTGGTTCGTCCTTCCCGGCGGAGCGCTCTATTGGACCCTCGCCACCACGCTGATTCTCATTCTTCCCTTACTGGTCCAGCTTGCATTCAATCTCAGTCAAGCCATCTTCAAGCTCAGCATCGTCGCCGCACGCGAGAGCCTCTCAAAGTCCACCGCCTCCTTCGGCTTCGCTCTCCTCAGTCTTACGTTCTTGCCTCACCACATGTTCTTGTCGATTGATGCAATCTTTCGCTCCCTCATCCGCACCCTGGTCTCCGGGAAGCGATTGCTCGAGTGGGAGACCGCTGCTCAGGCAGAGGCCAAGGGCTCTCGCAACGCATTAGACAGATACCTGCTGCTCTCCCCCGTAGTCGCCTTGGTAATCGCCATCGCACTGTTCTTCAAACACGATCGATCCCTCTTCGCTGCGAGCCCAATGCTGCTCCTCTGGAGCGTCGCACCGCTCGTCGTCATCTGGCTCAATGCAGCGCCGCAGCGGCAAGAAGGCCCATTGGCCGCCGTGGATGAACACTTCCTCCGCCATCAGGCCCTTCACATCTGGCGCTATTTTCTGGACTTTGGCGGAGAGGACAATCACTGGCTCATCCCCGATAACGTCGAAGAGAACAACACCCATCAGGTGCTCAAACTCTCTCCCACCAATCTCGGCATGCTCTTGAACGCTCGGCAGGCAGCCTGCGAGTTTGGCTTCCTCACCTTGCCCGAGTTTGCCCGTGCCACCCTCGGCACACTCGCCACCTACGACAAGCTCGAGAAACAACACGGCCACATCTACAACTGGTACGACATCCAGACCCTGCGAGCCATTCCGCCCTTCACCGTCTCCGCCGTAGACAGCGGCAATCTCTCTGCCGCCCTCTACACCTTGCATACCGGCGCGCTCGACCTCCTGAAACGTCCGATCTTCACCACCAACACCTTCGCCGGTCTGGAGCAGGTGCTTTACTCCGCGAAGAAAAACGCCTCAGACGCGGCAGCCAGTTCCGCCAACGCCACGCTCGACAGCGGCAACGTAACTACAGTTCGTGCCAGTATCAAATCTCTCTTGCAATCCGCCGCCTCCATCGCCGCCCACAATAACCCGGAATCCAACAGCAGCGAAGCATGGATGGCAGAAGAAGCTTCCCGGCGGCGTGCCGCGCTCACCCATTTCGTAGAACACTACGCTCCGTGGCTGCTGCCGAAGTTCGAGGCTCTCTTCAGCTTGCCAGCGCTCCAGAATCCCGAAGACCAGCAGATCCCCGCGCTTACAACAGCAGCCGTCTACGCTGGCAGATTGTCAGCACGCCTCAGAGCAGCGGCCGCAGATCTTCCTCCCGGCTCCACCCTGGCTCCCCTCGCCATGGAGTTGCAATTCAGATTGGAAGAAGCCAAGCCCTGGCTCTCTCAGCTCAAGTCAAATCTCACCGCCATCGCATACCAGGCAGAACGCAACGCAGACGTGATGGAGTACGGATTCCTCCTCGTCGAATCCCGCCAGATCCTCTCCATCGGTTTCGACGGCGTCTCCGGCGAACTCCACTCCGCTTGCTACGACCTCCTCGCCTCCGAAGCCCGCATCGCCGCGTTTCTAGCTGTAGCCAAGGGAGACATCCCTCAGCAGTCATGGTTCCGGCTCGATCGAACCCATGTCCTCGTCGATGGCCACGCCGCTCTCATCTCGTGGACTGGCAGCATGTTCGAGTACCTCATGCCATCGCTATGGATGCGCAACTTCCCCAACACCCTCATCTCTCGATCGCTCGAAGCTGCAGTCCGCATCCAGCGCAAACACACCCGAAACATCCCCTGGGGAATCTCCGAATCGGGCTTCGCCAAAACCGACACGCAGGGAAGATACGGCTATCAGGCATGGGGAATCCCCGCATTGGCGCTCAAGTATGGCGCGCAAGACGGCCCGGTTATCTCCCCCTACTCCACCTTCCTTGCGCTCCCCTTCCTGCGCAAAGACGCCATCGCTAACCTCCGCCGCATGGCCGCTCTGGGATGGACAGGGGCCTACGGCTTCTACGAGGCGGCCGACTACACCCAGTCTGAGCACCCTCAACTGGTTCGCTCCTGGATGGCACATCACCAGGGAATGTCTCTACTGGCTGTCACCAATCTGCTTCGAGACAATATCTTCCAGCAGTGGTTCCACGCTAACCCTCGCGTCCGCGCCGCAGAGCTTCTCCTCCACGAGAGAGCCCTCGGCAAAGAGACTCTCAAAGCACTTTCAGAGCACTCCAAACGGCTCGCAGCCGAAGCGGCCCGCCCATCTCCACCGCGAACCGCTCCAACTATAGAAACTAAATCTTAAGAAAAACCCGCCGCCGATAAAGAACCCACATCACCACCCAACAAACCCCCACATACAACAGCGAATAAACCAGCGAAGCAAACGGAGCATTCGGAATCACTCCCAGAATTCCCCGATAAACCCACTGCAGCACATTCATCCCCGGCCTCAGATGAATGCTCCCAAGCCCCGCAGCCATCAACTCCGACAACACATAAGACCCAATCGCATTCATCCCAAACACCAGCAGCCCTGTATACCACCAAGGCTGTGGTCTACCTGCGGCCTTACGCTCCCGCACCTCCACCACCCACATCGCAAGCGCCAGCAGCAACAAGCTCCATCCCGCCGCATACAAAACATACGAGCTCGTCCATAGCTTCTTATTGATCGGAAACCAGAAGTTCCACAATCCTCCCAGCAGCAGCCCGCTCACACCCGCAATCGCAATCCCCCTGGCCTTCTCCATCGCCGTCCGGCTCGTCCGCAGCCACTCCCCCGTCAGCATCCCGAACAGCGCCGTCGCCAGCGCAGGCAGCGTGCTCAACAACCCCTCCGGATCACGCGTCCGCTCATACAAATGAGACGCCGGAAAGATCATCCGATCCAGCCACGCCGCCAGATTCCCATCCCGGTCCAGCAACCCCACATCGTGCGTCGGAACCCCATACCCCGGCACCGGCACAAACCGCATCAGCGCCCAATACCCCACCAGCGCCGCCACCGCAATCACAACCTTGTTCCGCCAATCCGCACTGATCAGATACAGCGTAGCCACCACAAAATAACAAACCGCAATCCGCGGCAGCACCCCATAAATCCTTAGCGTATGCAGGTTGAAGTGTGGAAAGCTGTTCACCACCAACCCGAGCAAAAACAGCACCACCGCCCGCCACAAAGTATGCAGAAATAACGACTGCTTCGTAGCCCCCTTTGCCAGCCGGGACGCAGTCGACATCACCGTCGTCATCCCCACCAAAAACAGAAACGTCGGAAACACCAGATCCGTCGGCGTAAACCCATTCCACTGCGCATGCTTCAGCGCCCAATAAGCCTTGTCGCCATCCCCGTTATCGTTCACCAGAATCATGAACCCCAGTGTCAACCCGCGTAGCAAATCAACCGCCACCAATCGATTCGGCTTCGCTACAGTATGTAACTGATTCTGATCCGATAAAGTACCGCTCTGTGCCATCGTCATTTCGACCACCTCAACTCCGAAGCTTTTGTCTCACTCAAGTGAAAAGAATCCGCTTCAAAATCATGCAGTCCACTCTACGGGGAAACTCTCGAACTGTTAAGCCGCAATCACCCCACCGCTATCAATCGGCCGCATTGCCACATCCAGAGGCGGCACTCAGCGCGACAAACCCGGCTCCAATAGCCCATCCACACACCCCACCGGCTTAGTCACCGGATTGCACCGCGCCACAAGCCCACCCGGCAGTCCCACAAAGAAACCCGTCCACCCAGAAGGCTCCGAAGCCGGATAGTCCGTGCTCAGCATCTGCGCTCCACTCGAAAGTGCAACATCCCGCCGCGCCGTGTTGTTCGTCCGAGCCTCCTCTGTCCCTTCGTCGGTCCGAGTCCGTACCAGGTAGCCCTGCTTTGCCAGCGTATCAATCTCAGCACGGCTGCCCTCGTTCTGCTCAATAAAAGCGGCATCAGCAGTACCAGGCTCAGCATTCGTAAACAGAATGCGCCCTCGCAAGGCAGGGTGTCCCGCAACATACAGCGGCGTCACAGGCTTCTGATCCATCAGAAAAACCACACGCCCCCGCGCCTGCTTCAACGTCGGCCAGCCACCGGCCTTCACCGCCTCCGGCAAAGTCGCGGCACTTCCCCGCACATCATCCGGTGTAATCATCTCCTCCGGCTTAAACACCGACCGAATCTCCGCATCCAGTGCGTCAAATACCGCTGCTGTAAACGGCTCGGTCTTCACAGCATCTGGCATCTCCTTCAGGTCGCCCTCTTTCGTCTCAACCAGCAGAAAGATCGGCAGATGCTGCGGATGCGCCTTCGACCACGCCTTCACATCACGCAGGCAGCGGACAAACGTATGGCACACGCTGCGCTCATCCAGATCCTGCACATGCATCACCTTGAACCCAGGTTTGTCCATCTCATGCTCAGGGTCAAAATCAGGGTCCGCTGGCAATCCTTCTTCCGCCACCCAACGCACGATCGCCGGATGCGCAAACCGCCCGCCCTTCGCGTCGGAAAACACATCAATCTCAATCTGCCGCACGCCTCCATTCAACTGGTCAGCCAGCGCACCGTGCTTGTAGTCGAGCGAGTGCAACGCCTTCGGGTTGCGCTTCGCCATCACCTCCCGCGCACTCGGCGCAAACCCCGCATGATAGCTGTTATGCGTCCCAATCACCTGAATCTGATTGATCCGAACCACCTTATCCTGCGCCGCCGAATCCACCTGCTGACCCAACGCTACCCCGCACAATGCCAGAGCCACAACGCTTGCGGCAATCTTCGTCCCACCTGCAAAAGTCATATCCATCCTTGGCTAACCCAGTTCAACCCTTCGCAACGTATGGCTTGCTATAGTGCGTCGACCACTCCACCAGATCCTTATTCATCCAGCGCAATGTCTGCTTCTGGCTGTCCGCCTCAAACAGCATGTATGCGTTGGCGTCATAGCGCGTTGCCGCCGTCACAATGTGCTGCGGGCCATACGTATGCGCAAAGTCCAGCCACTTATGCCAGTGTCCTGCAATCACCATCTGGATCGAATCGCTGTACTTCCGCAACATCGGGTGCAGCCCGTAGTCCTTCACCTCGGTAGCGTTCACAATCCATAGCGGAAAGTGAATAAACACCACCGTCGGTTTGCGCTCCTGCAACAGCGCCTCTGCCCAGTTCAACTGCTCCTCGCCCAGTGAACCCAGACCCTTATTGAACTCGCCGGAGTTCTTGTCCCAGGTCGCGCCCATAAAGTTATTCAGATGAATAAATCGGAAGCCCTTGTAGTCCACACAAGAGTAGGGTTTAGCCTTCAACTTCTCTGCAAACAGTTGATGCGACATCTCACGCGACACCCGCGGCACATCGTAATCATGGTTGCCAAATCCAAGATGCACCGGCATCTCGAACCCATCAAACAGCTCCTTCGCGATATCAATACGCGTCCGGTTCTTGAAGTAGAAGTCATACTCCGCCGACGGATAGTTATGGAAGCAATCCCCGGGCAAAAACACCTGCTCAATCTTTGGCTTCAGCGAGTTGATCAAACTCCGCGCCGACACCAGACGTTCTGTCGTAAGCAGAATGCTCTGGTTGTCCTCAACCCCGTTCTCCGTGCCCTTCTTATAAAACTCATCGATGATGTGTGTGTCACTCACCACCGCAAAATGAAAGCGCGAGGGCGAGGCGGCCTGTGCCACCTGGCTCCACACGCTGGGGGTCCAAAGTGTCCCCATGGCGGCCGCGCTGCCAAGAGCAAATGTGCGTCTGTCGATCTTCAAGTTCGTCTCCCGTCCCTTGCGAAAATGTCTCTTAATTTTGCCAGCGGCACCGTCCTGCTAAGGATACGGTGCCGCTGACGTTCGGTGGATCGCTGCAATTTACTTGGCCACTAGAAGATGAACTTGGCAGCCAGTTGTAGCTGCCGGGCCGGGTAAGCACTGGTGATCGTACCAAAGCTACCGTTGGAGATATTGCCATCCGGCGCCTGGTAGTTCACCTTGTTCAGGATGTTGAAGGCTTCCGCACGGAAGTCCAGCTTGGAAGCTTCGCTCCACAGATTGAAAGCCTTATGCAGGCCAATATCTGTGTTGTAGAACGCATACGAACGGAGCTTGTTACGCGAGACATTGCCATACGGAGACGTATTGCCCAGTGCAACCGACGGAACTGCCAGATAGGTCTTGTCCAGATAACCAGTCAGAGAAGTGGCCGTCTTCACCCGGTTCGCTTCCGGTGCTTTGATACTCGCCGTAGACGAGGTCAACTGCGGTCGGAACGTCACCAGGTCGGTCGTATACAGCGGGTTGGAGGATGAGGTGTTATAGGTCAGATTGAACGGCAGACCACTCGTCATCGAATTGATGACAGTTGTCTGCCATCCACCCAGCACCGCGTTCACCAGTGCATTCGACTTTGCCCCATACCTGCGGCCATGGCCGCAAGGAAGGTCATACACGATCGACGTAGTGTTGTTGATCGGTTGGTCGTAGCCTGCCGGACCGTAATCGTTGCGTGGGTTGGCAAAGTTGACACGCGAGTTGTCGTTGTTCGACGTCTCAAGATGTCCCGAGGCCAGATCGAAAGCGCGGCTGTAGGTAAAGGAATTCAACAGATACAGAGCGCCAGCGCGTTTCTCCACCTTCGTCTGCAGCGAATTGTAGCTTGACGAGTTGCCGCCGTAGGCGATTTCAATATCGCCAAACGTTGGCACTGGACGACGCAACTGGTAGGCTGCGCATCCTGTTCCTCCAGCATTCAAACAAGGGGCAGACTGGTTATAGTCCGCAAGCACCTGAAGGTGAGTTCCCTTGTTGCCGACATACGCCACATCCAACACGATTCCCCACGGAAGCTCCTGCTGCAAGCCAAAATGGTAGCTCTGCACATAGCCCGTTGCAAAGTTCTTCGGAATATACCGTGACGTCACTTTCTTCGGATCGAAGTTCGACGGACTGGTTAGGCCTACCGCGTAACCCTGCTGCATCTGGCGGAAGCATGCGGTCTGGTCCTGCGTATCGGTCGTGCACCGATTGGTCAGGCTCGGAGTCGGATTATTGATCGAAGCATTCACAACATTCGGCCCGTTGTAGGTCAAATTGTTTTCGCCGCCTGCGCGGTTGTACTGGGTGAAGCTGATCCCATAGCCGCCACGGACCACCATCTTCGGCGTCGTGCTCCACGAGAAGCCAAAGCGCGGTCCCAGATTCTTCATCGGGACATGTACTAGAGCGCGGTTATAGATGCTGCCGTTGGAGGCCTGTATCAGCGTATTCGTGCCAGGATCAAAGTTCGCCAATCGATTGTCGCGCTCCCACTGCGGAGTCGCGATCTCATACCGCAGCCCGGCATTGATCGTGATACTCGGAGATAGCTTGAAGTCATCCTGGAAGTACATGAAGTTGAAGCGCTGCCGCAGGTTGACGATCGTGAAGTTCGTCAGAGAGTACGAGGACTGGTTGCCGAACAGGAAGTCCGCCAGGTTCGACGCCTGCGAAAGCTGCGTGCTTGTCGTGTTGCCCGATGCCGTGTCCGGAGTCGCAACGGACGCCGCAGCGTAACCTCCAGAATAGTTATCCTGCCCATAGCTCGGATTGAAGTCGTTTACCTGCGTGTTCACTGCTTGGTATTCGTAACCGAACTTCATCGAGTGCTTGCCCCGCACCCACGTAAAGTTGCCTTTAGGATCGTAGATCGTAGGGTTTTGGAACTGCGGGCTGGAAGACTGCGCGCCAAACTGCGTAAAGCCCGACACGGACTGTGCGTTCAGATCCCGCATAATGCTCGGGTCCGTCGGAACGCCATTCGTGATGCCATTCTCAGTCAGCAGCGAGGGGTTACCCTGGCCGTATGGAGTTTTGCCGCCTTCGTTCTTGGTGTAGGCAAAGCGGATATCAAACAGCTTGTTCGATGAAATGACCCAGGTGGCACCACCCGCGATCTGCCGGTTGAAAAGATGAACGTTCGTGTTGGCATTGCCACCCGCGCGACCCAAGACCGTCGGTGGGTCGAAGATCGCGCCGCGGTGCTCGCTATAGCGGCCAAACACGCTCAACTTCTGGTTGAACGTGTGGTCGATCCGGGCATCGCCTTTGTCGTCCTGGATCGTCCCGCGCGGAGAAGCAATATAGTTGTTCGCAATCGTGTCATACGCAATCGCACCCGCCGCACCACCAAGGGACGAGGTCGAATTATTAGCAGGCAGCGCAGCCAGGACAGCTTTGGCAAACGGTGTCGCCTGCGCCGAAATGTTCCCCGTGTTGAATACCGTCCCCGTCACCGGATTCCGCAACGTAATAGGAGCCGGAGCGATCGTCGGATCTTTGTAGTGCAGCAGGAACAGCCCTTGACGCTGTTCCGCATTCGGCAGCGTAACAGTCGTTACAGGGTTACGAAAGATCTGGCGTAGCCCTTCATAATCCACGAAGAAGAAGGTGCGGTCTTTATAGATTCGCCCGCCAAACGTGCCACCGAACTGGTTACGAATAAAAGTCTGCTTCACGCCCCGGGCCGGCTGAAAAGGACCGATCGCGTTCAGGTTCGTATTGCGCAGGTAGTCATACGCCTTGCCGTGGAACTCGTTCGTGCCTCTCCGCGTGGACACGTTGACGACTGCACCGGACGCCCGGCCATATTCGGCAGAGTAATTATTCGTCTCAACCCGGAACTCGTTCACCGCATCCGGCGACGGCGGAATGTTCTCGTTCGCAAAGCCCTGGTTCGAGGTGCCGTAGTTGTTGTTGTCCAGACCGTCGAGCAAGAAGTTATTGAAGGCAGAACGCTGACCGTTCACATTGAACGACGCTTCGCGGCTCGATGCGCTCTGATTCTCCAAAAACGACTTCCGGACGCCCGGGGCAAGCAGAACCAGGTCAGCATACGAGCGGCCGTTCAAAGGAAGGTTCTCAACCTCACGCGTTGCGATCACCTGCCCGCGCGAACTCGTCTCCGTCTCCAGCACGGTCGGCGCCGCAGATACCGTCACAGTCTCACTCACCGAACCCGGCTTCAGCGCGATATCCACGCGTTGCCGGGCATTCGTCGTCACGGTGAAGACCTGCGTCTGCGTCCGCTCGAAGCCCCCAGCCTGAACCTTTACCTGGTATTGGCCAATGGTCACACTCGGAAACTCATACCGGCCTTCATTATCAGTCGTCGCCGTCTGGGAGATGCCCGTAGACGTGTTCGTCAGCGTCACGGTGCTATTCGCAACCGCAGCACCGGACGAGTCCCGCGCATAACCCAGCACGGATGCTGACTCAAACTGCCCATACGCGCTCAGCGCAGGCAGCAGCAATAAAAGGGCCATCATCAGGCGCACCCATCCCGAGGCCGCACCAAAGCTGCGCATTATGAACCCTGCAGCCTTCACTTCATTCCTATTTCGCATCATGCCATCCTTAGAAAGAAATTCAATCTCACTACCGCTTGCGCCCTCTTCTTCCAATCGGAGGGGTTACTCGTTCACCTGAATCCCAAATCACTTCAATACCGGACACAGATCTTTTGCCGTGACCGACTCTAGCAGTAATTCAACGGTAGCGCTAACGTAAATTAGCGAACTAAAAGACCGCGTGCACCTGGGGAGCCGCCATCATAGCCCCAAGCCACCTTCACTGCATACATTTTTCTAAAGCAAGCGATTGACTCATATACTGCCACCCAGTTGTGTACCCCAGATGAATATCCATTGACGCCCAGAAAAACCCTCGGCTTCGAGGCTCCCGACTTCACAGAAAAGAGAAAAGCCCCGGGAACGCTTCTCGCATCCGGGGCTTTTCTCGACTATCCAGGCTCCACTGATTACCAGGCAATCTTCGCAGGGAAAAACTCCGCAAACAGATCGTCATAGTACGGCTTGAGCTCTGCCAGATTTGGCTTCGTATGCCCCTTCGAATAAAGGTCATACACATTAAATTTGTTCACCCAATCCAGCATCTTCACATCATGGTCGCTCATCAGGTGCCGATACGCCCCATGTCGATGCGCGGAATAAAACGAGTGATACCGCAGCATGTACAGCGACTCCTCCGGCATGTAATTCTTCATCACTTCGCCGATGTAGCCATCATGTCCAAACGACATATGCACCTTGTCCAAACCGCAATTAGGCGCGTAAATACCGTATTTTGTCTGCAATTCAGGCTTACAGTAATCAGGATTAGCCTTGAAGTACTCCGGAAAAACAATATCCTTCGAGTAAGCGCAACCCACCGGAAACGTATCGCCCACCACGCCCCACTGAGGCTCGCCCCACAGGCACAACACCTTGCCCAAATCGTGAATGAACCCTGTCAGCACAAACCACCGCGGATGCCCATCTTTCCGGATCGCCTCCGACGTCTGCAGCAGATGTTCAATCTGTGTCAGGTCCGTATCCGGATCGCTGTCGTCCACCAGCGTATTCAAAAACTCCGCCGCCTCCCAGATGCTCTTCTGCCCCTTGTCCAGACCAAAGTACTGCTTCTCTTTCGCCAGCACATAATCCAGCGTCTGGTGCTCATGGTTCAGCCGATAGAACTCCGCCACTCCCGGATTCGCCTCCGCATCATACTGCCGAAACTCTGCTTCGCTCTTGCCCTCTTTGTACCGACCCGTCAGGAAATCGTCCCACTCATCCATATCCTTCAAAGGAGCGTTCGTCACACCCATCGCAACAGCCATAGTCATCCTCCCGCAGCAATCTGCGTTAGCGGTAACTATAAAGAAGACCTGACGACTTCGGCAAGCTAAATGTTTACCTAAAGGCGCGCATCTCATTCCCGGCCGTCCAGCACGCAAGTACCAAGCCACCCTTTCCGAACTAGGCGATAATGCCATTTATCTATGGACGCCAAACAATTTGAACGACTGGTTGCTCTCGGGCTCGGCAAGGCAGTCCTACATTTGCGTGATCATGATGCGCGTCCCTACCGCGAAATTATCGTGGACGCATGTCTCCACAACAAAGCTTACGCCCCTCAGATTGAAGGGAGCCGTGCGGAGTACATGCTGGATTTAATACAAAGCTCTGGTGATCCGGCATTTTACGCTGAAGCGACAATTCGATCACTCGGAGAAGAAGCCGATGACTGGGACGACGCGCAAAGATTTCGGATAGCAAGATTATTGGCGCAGAGCGGGAATCAATCCGCACGTCGTGTGATGCGTGCGGCGTTTCAGGCTAAAAGAATATCGGCTAGCGATATCGCAGCTGAGTTCATCGAACTCGACGGCATCCAAGGTCTACTTTTTGTGGCAAGGCAGATCGGAGAGCAGCTGGCGCAGAGTCCTGACCAATGGGAAGACGATTACCTGCTGTCCCGGGCAGGTGATATCTGCGGAAGAGACAGAGTAGATGCCACACTCAAGATAAATTCAGAAACTGACAAGAACATAGAAACCTACTTAAGCGCCATCGAGGACAACCGACGGCTGAGAGCTGTAAACCAGAGGATCGACCCCAGAGCTTTGACGTACGGCGAAGTACGCTCTCTAATCGAGACCGATAAGGCAGGTGGCATTCTTGTGCAATGGAGCAAGCATGCTAACGACTCTGAACTGATATGCGCTGCTCGTGATTTGGTACGAGAATCAGACCCAAAAAAGTTGAAGGCATATCTCCTTTTATTCAGAAAGAGGCGGTTCCCACTCGAAATCGACCACTTGCTTAGGCTCGTGGAGCTACCTGACGGCCCAGTCCCGCGCCACACATTGGGAGTGCTCGCAAATCTTGATCATGAGCAGATTCGCAGTCTTGCATTCAAGCTTATCCGGACAGCGTCCTCTTTGCGAGGTTATGCAATTAATCTATTGGTGAAGAATTTCCGTAAAGGTGATCATGCAACTGTCGAAGCTTGGTGCGATGCTGAACAGGATCCTGACGTCGTGAATGGCTTTGATCGAAGCATGCGGGAATTCTTTGTCGCACACCCCAATTCCGAGATTGAGCGGCGTTTACTCATCAAGTTCTACGAAAAAGAGCCATGTGCTCACTGCCGCTCGTACGTTGTCGAGCGCCTGTTGCAACTGGATGGGTTACCTGACATGGTTAGACGTGAATGTGAGCACGATTCTTACTTGGAGACGAGAGAGCTGGTGCGCCCTCGGATCAGTTAATTGTCCAGCAAGACACTACTTGCGGCTTACCGCGCTACAGTAAAGAATCCAATCTACATTTCGGCATTTGAGTTTATCGCTAGCCCTCATCCCCCACTAGACCGCCGCACAACCAGCTTCGGCTCCACCAAAACACTCTTCGGCTCCTGCTCCGGCTTCGCCGACAGATCCAGTGCCAGTTTCCCTGCAATCCGCCCCAACTCTGCCGTCCCTTGGTCGATGGAGCTCAACGGTACTCGCAGATAATCCGCGTACCGAAAGTTCCCGCAGCCCACAAACGCAATGTCCTCCGGAACCCGCAACCCTGCCTGCAGCGTTGCCTCCATCGCCCCCACTGCCGTCAGGTCGTTGTAGCAGAACACCGCATCCGGCCTCTCCTTCAGTGCCAGCAGCTCCTGCATCGCCTGGAATCCTTCCAGGTCCCCCGACTCCTCCACCCGTTCCCGCGTCACCACATAGCACTCCGGCAGCGTCAGCCCATGCGCCGCCAGAACACTCCGATACCCTCGTAAACGGTCGAACGCCGGACTCGTATTCTTGCCGCCAATATGTGCAATCCGCTTTCGGCCAATCTGCACCAGATGTTCCGTCGCCAGTTCTCCCGCCTTCACGTCATCCGAACCCACAAAATGTGCCGCCAGATGCGGAAAGTTCCGGTCGAACAACAAATACGGGGTCTGCACATCCCCCAGCTCATAGAAATTCCGAAGCTGCGCCTGGCACGAAGCAATCATCAGCACATCCACCCCGCGCCGCAGCAGCGTCCGGATCTCCTGCCGCTCCACCTCCGGGTCCTCCTCGGAAGACGCTAGAATCAGCGCACGGTTATGCTGCCGAAGCACCCCGCTCAGCGACTTCGCAAACTCCGCGAAGAACGGATGCACCAGGTCTGGCACCACCAGCCCCACCGTATAGGTCTTTCCACTCGCCAACCCGCGCGCCATCATGTTGGGCTGATAGTTCAGCTCCTTCATGCGCTTCAGCACTCGCTTGCGCGTCTCTTCACCAATGTCCGCATTGCCCCGCAGAACCTTTGAGACCGTCACCACCGAGACCCCAAGATCCCGGGCAATGTCCTTCAGTCGTACAGCCATATACACTCCTCAAGGGATCATCCCACACCCTGACCCCTCAACGTATTACGCAGTCTCGCCGATCGCTGCCCGCTCGACTACGAGAACCGCGTCCGCCGCCACAAGCTCCAACCCCCTGCAATCACGCTCAGCAGGAGTAGCCCCGCCAGCACTGTTACCCAGTGTAGATTCATCGCCAGCGGAGGCACCACCGCCCGAGCCCCCAGCCAGACAAACACGCCCACCGCCGCCACCACAATCGCGTAGTCCCACCAGTGTCGCCGTTCATCTCGGCCACCAAACTCATCCCCAGCCTGCGCTGCCAGCGTCTTGTTATAGTCCAGCCCATAACGGTCGCACTCCCGCGCCACCGCCTCATTCGTCGACGTATGCTCCTTCGCGGATGCCACAGCAGTGCTAATCGCCAGCGCTCCCAGAATCATCACCACAGACCCCGCCATCACCAGCAGCTTATGCGGCCGGTCCGCAGTCGCCAGTTCGCCAAACACCAGCGCCCCCCACGCCAATCCCCACAACTGGTTCGTATTCGACAGCGGAATCCCCCGTCCAATCCCTAGGTACTTCGCCGCAAACTGCTGAAACAAATCCCCAATCACCCACACAAATCCACCCAGAAACAGCCAGAAAACCACCCCCGGCATATGCAGCAGTTCAAACGCCTTCGAGTGCCACCCTCCATCCAAAGCCAGCGTCAGAGCCAGTACCGTCCCCAACTCCCCCACCGTAAATGCTGTCACAAACGACAGCGGATTCATTCCGCTCAAGTAAGCCTTGCGATATGGAACATACATCGTGCCCCACATCAGGCTCGCCCCCGCCGCCGCAAGTATTCCCCCTACCGCATGATGCCCTGCGACACCGCCCCCGTTGATCGTGCTGAACCCCAGCATCACCGCCGCAATCACAATTGCCACCGCCCCCACCACCACCTTGGCGACGTTCTTCCCACTCGCTCCCTCCAACTCGCGGAACAGCAGGCGTCCCCACAACAAACCCACCAGCGAGTTCGTATTCCACAGCGGAAAAGCTACCGCCAGCCCCACGTCACGAATCGCAAACACAGTCAGCGTATTCGCCACCGCCCACAGCGCTCCTGCCAGTAGCGCCCACACAATCAGGTGCTTCTTCTCCATCAGGTCCGCATAGACATAGCTCGTCCCCTTCAGCAGCGTTGGAAACGTCCATCGCGCCGTAAACACCCCAGCCACCATGCACAGCGAAATCGCAAACGGCGAAAACCCCGCAGTCACCAGCTTCGTCGGAGCCTCAGCCGCTCCCAGCCACACCCCCGCAGTCAACCCGCAGATCACCCCCAGCCCGTGCAGCGAGAGACCGCTCTTCGTCGCTTTTTGCGCCGCAATTGCCATACAATTCTCCACCTTCGTACCAGCTAAACCCACACTTAAACCGCAACAACTTAGTGCAGTACCACCAATAAAGCGATCCCCGCCAGCAGCACCACAAACGGCACCAGAAAATGGCTGTCCGTCACCACCGCCTTCACATCACGAGCCAAACTCATTCGATCTCCTCAATCACTGGGAAAGTAACCGGTGACTCCGCGCTAAACCCTATAGGCCGCCCAATCGACTGTCAACCAGCCGCAACACCTTGCACTCAATAAAGACCATCACCCACCCGCAACGCGCAAGACTAAACCGCGCTCTGCGCCGCCTGAGATCTCTTCAGGTCATCACCCAGCAAAATTGCATCCGCGATCTCCCGCATCGACTTGCGCCTCTGCCGGCTCTCCCGCTGCATCGTTCGGTACGCCTCATCCTCGCTGATCACCAGATCGCGCTGCAGGATGCCCTTCGCCCGGTCCACCGCCTTGCGCGTCTCCAACCGCCCGGCCAGCTGAGCATTCTCTGTCTCCAGCCTCGCTCGCTCGATCTCCGCTCCCACCAGGAAGCCCAGCATCGACACCAGCCGCACCTCATTCGCCGTGTGCTGGTACGACAACCGATGCTGCAGGTTGATCACCCCCACCACCTTACTCGCACACACAATCGGCGTACAAAGAATCGCTTCAAAATGGTCCTCCGGCAGATTCTTGAAGATCACAAACCGCGGATCATTCGACGCATCCGATGCAATCGCCACCGGTTCGCGGTGCTCCGCGACCCATCCCGTAATGCCCTGCCCTAGCTGTACCCCCAGCTGGTCCACAATGTCCGCGTGCGGATTCTTCGAAGCCCGCAGAACCAGCTTGTCCTGCTCCACGACATAGATGAAGCACGAGTCGCACGGAACCACCGCCGTCACAAAATCAACGATGCTGCCCAACACCACGTGAAACGAATCCGCTGCCGCAATACGACTACTGATCTCGTGCAGGAAATCGATCGAAGTCAATCCATCGCGAAAACCCGCCATCGTCGGCGTCGACGGCTGCACTCGCCGTACATTCGCGGAACTCTTCTTCGCCACCGGCTCAGCCTTGCTTGTCTGAATCACCGACTGCACTGGCAACATCAGCCGCTCTTCCGCAAGAGCCTTCGCAACACGCTTCTGTTCCAGTACCTTGCCGGAATATTGTGCCGCTTCGTTGACGATGAACCCCATCTTCGGACGCGAGGGTTCAAAATCCGGAGTCACGCCATAGTGCGCCAACTCCTCCGAAGTCGTCGGCCCAATCGACACAATCACGATAGACGCAAGCCCCGCGCGCAGATCGTCTTCACAGCCCATCTGCTCCGCCACCTGGAACAGGTGGATCACCTGTACCGCGGTCATAAACAGGATCACATCCACGCTGCCGCTCGCAATACCCAGCACACACTCCCGTAGCGGACGAACGTCCTCCGGCAGCGCCCACTGGTACACCGGAACCTTGGTCACCTCGGCACACTTCAAGGTCAGCTCCGAAAGAAACTCCGGATTCGACGCACCGTACTCCTGCACCGCGACACGTAGCTCACCCAGAGAATCGCCAAACTCTAGTTCCATCGCGCTCACTAGCTCACGCCACGTCGTCGGCTCACCTGCCGTCACCGTGACAGGTACGTTCACCTCTCGCAGTGCTGCCACCGGCTTCGGCCCGCGAGCCGCAATCTTAACCGTACGCAGTGCCTTCAGAAACTCTTCGCGGTCATAGCGCGTCGCCACGATGTCCAACAAAGCACGCAAACCAACGCCCGTGAAAAAAATGACCAGGTCGAACTTGCCTGCCATCAACTGATCCGCAAACTCCAACGCTTGCGTGTTCGATTCCAGCGGCACCTCACGCATGGACGGCACCACAAACGGCTCGCCGCCATAGGTGCGAATCAGCTTCGCCACCTCTTTGGCGCGACGCGATTCGAGCGATAACACTCGTAATCCATCAAAGCTCGCGTGAGCCATGCGTTTCTCCCGAAGCGGTCATGCGTTCGTCAGGCGTTAAATTGCGTTGCCAACCCTGGAAAGAATTGCCCACACCCCCGATTAATCGAGGACCTGTGACGAGGGACTTCCTCTTTGGAATTGACCTGTTGTTCAAGATATTAGCGGCTAAACGACCCGATCACAAGATTTAAGACCACGCCGGCAAACCAACACTACCTCCTGTGAGACAAATAAAAGCGGCCCGAATGGCGCTAAGAACCCACCATTCAGGTCGCGCACACAGCATTCGGTGTAACCGTTCTGACCTGCAAGTTCATCATTCATATCTAGCTACTTAACGCTTGCCCTTTGCGGAACTCCCCAGCGGTACACCATCTCGACATATCCATACTGCGACGTTCGATTGACGGGATAAATAGCGCCAATAACCGACTTGCCCCACACATGGGCATAGTAGAAATTGACTCCAAGCGCATGCGTCGCCTGCCAATCAGCACTCACATCGGCCATCGAAGCAAAACTCGCATGGCCGTTCGCAGGCCGGCCAACATAGCCAAAGACCTTGGTGTCATACGCGCCACCTCCCTGATACCAAAGATCATTACTCGACGTAAGTTGAAGCCAGTGCAGGTCGCCACGCAACTCGACGCGCTTGGTGGGCTTGTCGATGACCTGGACGAACTCATCTCTGCTGTTCATCAAGTCATAGAAAGGAAAACGTGCCTGAACCCGCGGCGTAGGCAGTATCTGGAAGAAGGTATTGTGCTCACTGTCCAGCGGATTGTTGTCGCCGGTTCCACGGAAGAAGCCACCACGGATCCAGGGCGAAGTCGTAACTTTGGTGAACTGAAACCCGCCTTCAACCGCAACCGCTCCCGCACGATCTTGCTGTACTCCCCAGTTTCCATTCTGCAGAGCGCCCCACGCCAGAAAGTCGAACTTGCCCTTGCCAACCGGCAAAGAAGTCAGAACATCTCCTCCGTAAGTTCCCAATCGTATGTTGTGGTGATCCGTTTGACGCACGGCAAGCGGACGATTGTCGGTCTTGGTCAAGCCAGTACGTCCATCGTGATAGTCAATACCAAACACACGCCACAGAAGACGCTGTTTTAGTTGATACCGACTCAATGCGAGATATTGAATATCGACATTCAATTCAGGATTTCCATTCATATTGAACACGCCTTGATCGACTCGTGCTGCCAGCGCGGTTACGTCCCAACCAGCGCCGCCAAAGTGAGCATCAACGCCATCGAGACTTCTCTGACCATTCGAGAAGCCAAAGTTACCAATCAGTCGTTGAGCAATGCGGTTGGTCTGAAGCCACAAGAGCGATGCATTCTTCGGCTGAGTCTCCTGACCATCCATAAATTCGAACCGGCCAACCCGGAGCGTATTATTCCGCTCCCCAAAGTGATAGCGCACATAGCCCTGCTTCAGGGAAGCTGCTACTGGATAAGAGTTACTGCCGTTCGCTGCATAGTAGCTGGCTCCCAGGCCAAGCTGCCCCTGCGCGGCCACCGGAGAGATGGACGTGGAAGGAGCATCGAGAACAGACGGCTGCGAAACCTCCACCTGCCAATCGAAATGCTTGATGCGTTGCGCAACGCCGATCCGTATCAGTGACTCGACGTAGCCATAACTCTCGGCCTGGGGAGGCGCAGAGAACCACTGCGAACCATCCACACGGGTGCGGTCATACACGCTGACACTAAACGGCAGGTTGACGGACTGCGCCGGCTGCGGCAACGGCGCGGACGGAGTCTGGCTGAATGCCACGGATGAAGCCAGGAGGAGAGAAGCCAAAAGAATTTTCATAAGCCACCAGATAGTAGGAGTCGGCAGCTACAGCAGTTGCTGCAGCTAATGTAGGTATGGCAAAGAAACTTGTCAGGCATGAAGTCGACCCACTCAAGATGATCTCGTTCATAACCAAACATCAGGATGGAAGTGCAGGCTCAGTAGGGCGACTGCCAGACGCACGAACGCAATCTGTTTCGGCGTCGATGAGAATTGCTATAAGAGGACGTTCGACTGGCTGACTGCCTACGCTGTAGCGCAGACCAGACGACGTATTTGCTCAGGCGTAGAGCAGGGGAGTCCGATCAAGTCGGGAATGGGACACGTCACGGTGTCGCCGATAGCTGGGTGCGGATAGCCGTTTGTAACATGACGACCATGCCCACGCAAGCAGAATGTAAACCTCCACCCCGCGCATAGAGAATGTTTATGCGCCTCATCACATTGCATCGGCAAACACAATGATGCTTGCAGTGCTAACAAACTGGCAGTACTATCAACCCATCACAGACAAACCGGCGGTGCAAATCCCACCACCGTAAGTCAGCCCGACACCATGCTGTGCTTCGGGCAGTGCCTTCCCTCAATACCTTCATGCTCCGAGATGAGCCTTGAATCCATTGCCATAATCGATCTCTTTGAATGAGTTCGATAACCGCAATGTCTGATTTGGCCGAATCGATCGTTTGCACCTCATTGCACAACGACCGTCCCTGCGAACTGCTCGACACGACTTCGTGTCAGAACCGTTGTACAAGGATCTCCTGCATGCAGACTCAGATGGAAACCCAGACCGCAATCAATCCGGCAGCCTTCACCGCAGAGCAGCAGCAATACCTCCAGGGATTCTTCGCCGGAGTAGCCCAGCGCGGCGCCATCCCTTTTGTCGGTCACACAGCATCCGGACAAATCACCAACGACCCAGCCTCAGGCCTCGCCAATCAAGCCGCCGAGACTCCTGAAGAGTCGTACTTCGGCACTCCCGTCTCCGATCTCTGCAAAGAGGAGCGCTGGAAGCGCGAAGAAAACGCCCTCGATATCTGGGACAAACTCGTCGCCCACGCCAATCAAGACCAGGCCCCCGCGCCCGACGACCTCTTCCGCTTCAAGTTTCACGGCCTCTTCTACGTCTCGCCTGCGCAGGACTCCTTCATGCTCCGACTCCGCGTACCGGGCGCCATCCTCCCCGCTCATCAACTCCGCGGGCTCGCCGAGATGGCTGCCGACTGGGGCTCCGGCCGCGCCGACATCACCACACGCAGCAACCTCCAGATCCGCGAGTTCCAACCCAAAGATATGGTCCGCGTCCTTAACAAGGTCCGCTCCCTCGGCATGTCGTCCCAGGGCTCCGGCGCCGATAACATCCGCAACATCACCGCATCGCCTATCACCGGCATCGATCCCAACGAACTCTACGATGTAGCCCCACTCGCCGAAGCGATGAGCAACTACATCCTCAACTCCCGCGACATGTATGGACTGCCGCGCAAGTTCAACATCGCCTTCGACAACGGAGGATCCATCAGCATCGTCGCCGACACCAACGACATCGGCTTCATCGCCGTGCAGGTCAAAGAAGGACAATCCGTCCCCGCCGGAATCTACTTCCGCGTCCTCCTCTGCGGCATTACCGGCCACAAACAGTTCGCCACCGACTGCGGAATCCTCCTTCGCCCCGATCAGACCATCGCCGTCGCCGCAGCCATGGTTCGCGTCTTCTCCCAGAACGGAGACCGCACCGACCGCAAGAAGGCCCGTCTCAAGTACCTCGTCGACCGTTGGGGCACCGAAAAATTCCTCGTCGAGACCGAGAAGCTTCTCGCCTTCCCGCTCATCCGTGTTCCCGCCGATGCCTGTGAACCCCGCAACCCCATCGACCGCACCGCCCACATCGGCGTCCACGCGCAGGCGCAACCCGGCCTCCACTACATCGGAGTCTCAGTCCCCGTGGGCCAACTCCCCGTGTCACTGATGCTAGCTCTCGCCGAGGTCGCCGAACGCTTCGGCACCAGCGAGTTGCGCCTCACCGTCTGGCAGAACCTCATCATCCCCAACATCTCCAGCGCCAACCTCGAGGCCGCGAAGCAAGCCATCCTCACCGCCGGCCTCAACTTCGACGCCGGCACAGTCCTCAGTGGAACCGTAGCCTGCACCGGAAACAAGGGCTGCCGCTACGCCGCCAGCGACACCAAGACCCACGCCGTCGCCCTCGCCAACCACCTCGACGGCCACTTCAAAATCCAGCAGCCTATCAACCTGCATGTCACCGGCTGCACCCACTCCTGCGCCCAGCACTACATCGGCGACATCGGCCTCATGGGCGTCAAAGTCGGCGGCGAAGAGGGCTATCAGGTCGTCATCGGCGGAGGCTCCGATCAGGATCAGGGCCTCGCACGCGAACTCATCTCCGCCATCAAGTTCACTGACCTGCCCCCAGTGATGGATCGCCTCTTCCAGGCCTACACCGACCAACGCAATCCCGAAGAGTCGTTCCTCAACTTCAGCCGCCGCCATAACCTCGCTGAGCTCAAAGCCTTCTGCGCTCCCCAGGAGAACTAAGCGCCATGCAGACCCTGGTTCCCTTCATCCCCGACAACGCCCCCTTCACCCCGGAGCAGCGCGGCTGGCTCAACGGATTCCTCGCCGGCCTCTACTCCACTGCAGCGGCCTCAGCCATCCCCATCGCGGGCCCGCCGCCCTCGCTCAAGATCGCCGTCCTCTACGCCTCACAGTCCGGCACCGCCGAAGGACTCGCCCGCAAAGTCGCCAAAGAACTCAAATCCAAAGGCCATATCGCCTCCCTCGTCTCCCTCGAGGGCTACACACCCGCCGCGCTCCTCGACGAGCGTTACGCCGTCATCATCGCCAGCACCTACGGCGAAGGCGACGCCCCCGACGCCGTCCAGCCTTTCTACGAGCAGCTCTGCCTCGAGCACTTCCCCTGCTGCGAAAACCTCTCCTACTCCGTACTCGCGCTCGGCGACTCCAACTACGAGCAGTTCTGCAAATTCGGCATCGACCTCGACAACAAACTCGCAGCTCTCGGCGCAAACCGTATCGCAGACCGCATCGACTGCGACGTCGATCTCGACGAGCCCTTCGCAAAATGGAAAGCATCCCTCTACGCCAGCATCGACGACATCGTCGCCGCTCGCCCCGCCCGCACCGCACCCTCTTCCTCGATCGCCGGAACACTATCCGCTCCCTCACAGCCCTCCGACACCTCGGACGAAGACGAGTCCAACGCCACCCCGGCCCACACCCGCGACAACCCATTCCTCGCCCCCCTCGTCGACAGGCGCGCCCTCACCCAGGATGTCTCCAGCAAGCTCACCCTGCACATGGCCTTCAATATCAGCGACTCCAACGTCACCTATGAGGCCGGCGACGCCTGTGGAGTCATCCCGCAAAACGACATCCGCCTCGTCGATGAGATCCTCCACACGCTCAACTTCAGCGGCCTCATCCCAGTACAGCTCCCCAGGGCCGGATCAACCACGCTGCTCGATGCCCTGCTCAATCATCTCCAGATCACCCGCCTCACCCGCAAGATGATCGAGGCCTACGCCACCATCGGACAATGCCACACTCTCTTCGGCCTCCTCGTCCCGGAGCAGCAGGCGCACCTCGAGAAATACACCTACGACCGCGGCCTTATCGACCTTATCCACGACTACCCCGGCGTCCTCCACGATCCCGCCGACCTCGTCGCCATGCTGCCGCGTCTCGCACCGCGTCTCTACTCCATCTCCTCCAGCCCCCACGCGCACGCCGGTCAAATCCACACCACCGTTGCCGTCGTCCGCTACCGCTCGCACAATCGCGAGCGCGGCGGAGTCTGCTCCACCCTGCTCGCCGACCGCACTCCCACCGGCAACCGTCTGCCTATCTATATTCAGCCGAACAAGAAATTCCGGCTGCCCAAACAGTCCGACGCGCCCGTCATCATGATCGGTCCCGGCACCGGCATCGCTCCCTTTCGCGCCTTCCTCCACGAGCGCCGCGCCCTCGGTTCTACCGGACGCAACTGGCTCTTCTTCGGCGAGCGCAGCGCGGCCACCGACTTTCTCTACCGCGAAGAACTCGAAGCCATGCAGAAAGACAAGCACCTCACCCGCCTCGACCTCGCCTTCTCCCGCGATCAGGACCACAAGGTCTACGTGCAGGACCGCATGCTCGAACAAGCTCCGCTCTTCTGGTCCTGGTTGCAGGATGGCGCCAGCATCTATGTCTGCGGCGACGCTGCCCGCATGGCCAAAGACGTAGACACCACCCTCCACACCATCGTCCAGCAGCAAGGCCACATGGACCACGAAGCCGCTCAGGACTTCATACAGACCATCAAAGATCAGCACCGCTACCACCGCGACGTCTACTAACCATTAGCAACAACAACCAGCAGCAACCAGACTTCAGAAGGAGAGGCCACAAATGTCACTACCACTGCACGAACGCGCACAAGACGGCAGCCACGACGCCATCGTACGCATGACGCTTGCAGACCTCGGCCAACCCTTCGAGTCTGCAAACATCGTCACCACCATCAGCCCTGCCCTCATCCCCGATCGTCCTCTTGCCGAAGGCGAACAGTACCGCTTTCACTTCAACATGACCAAGTGCATCGGATGCCGCTCCTGCGAGATCGCCTGCAACGAGCAGAACGGCAACCCCGCCGACATCCTCTGGCGCCGCATCGGAGAGATCGAGGGCGGCACCTACCCCAACACCCAGCGCCACTACCTCTCCATGGGCTGCAACCACTGCCTCGACGCCGACTGCGTCAAAGGCTGCCCCGTCGAGGCCTATACCAAGGATCCCGTCACCGGCATCGTCCTCCACTCCGCCGACGCCTGCATCGGTTGCCAGTACTGCGTCTGGAACTGCCCCTACTCCGTCCCCCAGTTCAACGCAGCCCGCGGTGTCGTCGGCAAATGCGACATGTGCCACAACCGCCTCACCGACGGCCTCGAGCCCGCCTGCGTCAACGCCTGCCCCGAAGCTGCCATCGAAATCGAGATCGTCGACAAGACCGCCTGGCGCATCGACTACGCTGCCGCGGAATCCCCCGGCATGCCCGCCGCAGGCCACACCATCTCCACCACCCGCATCACCCTCCCGCCAAACTCCGCCGCAAGACTGGAGCGCGTAGACACCGGCCGCATCTACCCCGAGCATGCCCACCCATCGCTCGTCTTCATGACCACCCTCATTCAGGCCGTCACCGGTTCCCTCATCTTCGCTCTCCTCTGCGGCGGCGCACAGCCTCTCTTTCTCGCGATACTGCTATTTGTAACCGCGATTGCACTTAATATCTCCATCTTCCATCTCGGCCGTCCTGCCTACGCGTGGCGAGCGCTCAGGATGTGGCGCCGCTCCTGGCTCAGCCGCGAAGTTCTCTTCTTCGGTCTCTTCTTTGCCGCACTCACCGCCTTCACCGCCGGAACTTGGCTCATCGCCCTCCCCTCATCTCTCGCCACCGCAATTCACGCGCAGTGGCTCATCCAGCTTCAATCGCTGCCGCACGCCGCACAGGCCCTCAAAGGCCTCGGCTGGATCGCGGCACTCTTCGGCGTCGCCGGAACAATCGCCAGCGCCTTTATCTACCTCGTCCCGGCCCGCCCTGCATGGAACATGGTCCACACCCCCATCGACTTCCTCCTCTCCGGCGCGCTCATCGGCTCCACGCTGCCCTTGACTCTCAGTTGGATCGCGCAGCATATATCCCACCTCGCCATCCTGCACTCCATGCAGCTTCCCGCCAGCACCAACACCTTCCCCACCTGGCCCACCGCCATCGCGGGCGCACTCTGCATCGTCAACCAGGCTGTCCGCCTCGTCCGCCTCAACTACTCCCGGCTCTTTGAGGAGCGCGCTACCGCCGAGTTGCTCAACACGCAGCAGATGCGGCCCGCCGTCTTCGCCTCCTTCGCACTCGCAGCCGCTGCTGGCCTCATCGCCTTCTGCGGAGGCTTCGTCTTCGCCACCTTCGCAGCCTTTGCCAGCGTCCTGCTGGTTCGCTACCTCTTCTTCGTCTCCGTCGTTCCCCTCAACATGGCGCTCACTTTCACCGGTGGAGGTTCACACAAATGATCTGGACAAAACTCCGCCGCGCCCTCGGCATTGATACCCGTCAATCCGAATACACCTATCAGAAAGATCCACGCTTCGGCCATATCACCTCCACCCGAGTCGCCGACAAGTGGGTTAAAACCACCTGCGGCTACTGCTCCGTCGGCTGCGGCATGCTCGTTGGCGTCAAAGACGGCAAGGCCGTATCCGTCCGCGGCAACCCCGACCACCCCGTCAATCTCGGCAAGCTCTGCCCCAAGGGCCTCAGCGAGCACCACATCCTCGACGCACCCGGCCGCGCCAAACAGCCGCTCCTCCGGAAAAACGGCAAGCTCGTCCCCGTCTCATGGGACGAAGCCCTCGATACCATGATCGAAAAATTTGGCGCCGTCCAGCAAAAGTACGGCAACGACGCACTCGGCGTCATCGGCACCGGGCAACTCCTCACCGAGGAGTGCTACACCCTCGGCAAGCTCGTCCAGCTAGGCTTCCGGACCCGCAACAGCGACGGCAACACCACGCTCTGCATGGCCAGCGCCGTCTCCGGGTACAAGCTCTCCTTCGGCTCTGACGGCCCTCCGGGCTCTTACAAAGACATGGAGACTGCCGATGTCATCCTCCTTATCGGGGCCAACATCGCCGACAACCACCCCATCCTCTGCCAGCGTCTCGAACGCAATAAAAGCCGAACCCTCATCGTCGTCGATCCGCGCGTCACCAAGACCGCCATGATGGCCGACCTCCATCTCCCCATCAAACCCCGCGGCGACATCGCGCTCATCAACGGCATCGCTCATATCCTCATCCGCGACGGCCTCATCGACCCCGACTATATCGCCCAGCACACCACCAACTTCGAGCAGTTTGCCGCCTTCGTCTCGGACTTCACACCCCAGCACGTAGCCGAAGTCACCGGCCTCACCGAAGAGCAGATCACCCACACCGCACACCTCTATGGCAATGCGAAAGCCGCCTTCATCGGTTGGACCATGGGCGTCAATCACTCCACCCAGGGAGCAGTCACCGTCACGGCCATCAACAACCTTGCGCTCATCACTGGCAACATCGGCCGCGCCGGCGCAGCCCCCTTCTCCATCACAGGTCAATGCAACGCCATGGGCACCCGCGAATCCGGCTTCACCTCCAGCCTGCCCGGCTACCGCAAGTTCGACAATCCCCAGGACCGCGAAGATCTCGCTCGCCTCTGGAACATCGACGTCGACCGCATCCCCACCGCCCGCGGCCTCGCCTACCCCGACATCATCGAAGGCGCCGTCACCGGCAAAATCAAAGCCCTCTGGTTCATCGCCACCAATCCCGCCGTCTCCTTCCCCAACTACTCCGTCCTCGAGCAGGCCCTCCGCAGCGTCGACTTCCTCGTCGTTCAGGACGGCTTCCACCCCACCCCCACCAGCGACTTCGCCCACCTCGTCCTCCCCGCAGCAATCTGGGGAGAAAAGGAAGGCACGTACACCAACTCCGAGCGCCGTATCAGCAAGGCCAACGTCATCGTCTCGGCCCCCGGCGAAGCCCGTTCCGACTTCGACATCTTCCTCGCGCTCGCCCAGAAATTAGGCGTAAAAGATGAGCTCTATCCCGGCTGGCTCACCACTCACGACGCATTCCGCGAGTGGCAGCGCGTCTCCACAGGTCGCATGTGCGACTACAGCAACTTCACCTGGCAGCAGATCGAAGACCAGGGTGGCATGCAGTGGGGTGGCGAGCGCCTCTACGAGAACGGCGTCTTCCCCACAGCAGACGGCAAAGCCATCCTCCACAACGTCCCCTGCCTCCCATTCATCGAGCAGCCCAACGCAGAGTACAGCCTCATCCTCAACACCGGTCGCACCGTCGAGCACTGGCACACCCGCACCAAAACCGCCCAGGTCGAGATGCTCGATCACATGGTGCCAAACGCCTGGCTCGAAATGAACCCCATCGACGCCGACCGCCTCGAACTCCGCCCCCACGACCGCGTCAACGTCGTCTCCCGCCGCAGCAGCGTCAAGAACCTTGAACTGCGTATCACCGGCATCGTCGCTCCAGGGCAGGTCTTCATGCCCTTCCACTTTTCGGAGACCAACTCCAACCGCGTGACCCTCGGATCGTTCGATCCCATCTCTCGCGAACCGAACTTCAAACAGTGCGCCGTCCTGGTTGAAAAGTACGTCAAGACTTTGAATTAGAACCCTTCCGCCCAAGCCGCCGGAAGGTCACTCCGCATAGCACCGATGAACCCCGACGTTCATGCCTGACTTAAACAGACACGCAACGCTAAATCTCTCCTGGAAGGACATCGAGGAAACTTATATGGCAAGCTACAAGGCATTTCTAAAGTCGGGACATCCACCCACTCTTTTCGCCGCCTTTCTTTACTTCGACTTCAGCTTCGCAGTCTGGGTGCTGAACGGAGCAATGGGCCCATTCATCACCGAGCAGTTCCACCTCACCCAGGGCCAGGTCGGCCTCATGGTCTCAGTCCCCACCCTCGCTGGCGCCTTCATGCGCTTCCCACTCGGCGTCTTGTCGCAGTACATCGGCAGAAAAAAGGCCGCCATCGTCGAAATGTCCGCAATCGTCATCGCCCTGCTCTACGGATTCTTCTTCGTCAAATCATTCAATGACGTCCTCGGCATGGGAGTGCTCCTCGGAATCGCCGGAGCCAGCTTCGGAGTCGCGCTCTCACTCGGCTCAGGCTGGTTCCCACCCAAATACAAAGGCCTCGCAATGGGAATAGCCGGCGCAGGCAACAGCGGAACCGCACTCGCCGCACTCTTCGCCCCACGCCTCGCCACCCACTTCGGCTGGCAGCACGTCTACGGCTTCGCAGCCGCCATGATGTTGCTCCCCTTGATCGTCATGATCATCTTCGCCAAAGAGCCACCAGATATCGAGCACCAGACCCTCAGCCAGCACCTCAAATGCCTCTGGGAAAAAGATGGCTGGGCCTTCAACTTCATCTACATCATCACCTTCGGAGGCTTCATCGGCCTCGCCACCTTCCTGCCCTCCTTCTTCGTCAAGCAGTTCCATGTCACTAAGATTCAGGCTGGCAGCCTTACCGTCCTCGCTACCCTTACCGGCAGCGCCACTCGCGTCCTCGGCGGCTGGTTCGCGGATCGCATCGGCGGCATCACCACTCTCTCCGTCATCTTCCTGGTTGCCATCGCCGGACTCTTCGGCCTCATGGCAGCGCCCTCGCTCCTCGTCACCACGCTGCTCTTCATGCTCTGCTTCGCCGCACTGGGCGCAGGCAACGGAGCTACCTTCCAACTCGTCCCCCTCCGCTGGCCCATCACCACCGCCGTAGCTGGCGGCATGATCGGCGAGATCGGCGCACTCGGAGGTGGCATTCTGCCCAACCTGCTCGGACAGTCCAAGCAGCGCACCGGCTCCTACAGCACCGGATTCATCATCTACGCCGCACTTGCCTTCATCATCCTCATCATGCTCCGCTTCGTCTCAAAGGGATGGACCAGCACCTGGGTCGGTAAAGGCGGCCGCGCCCTCACCCCCGACTACGAGGAAGCCGCAGTCGCTGCAGACTGAGCCACCTCCAACCCATAACCCTCTCGGGGCCGCCTTCAAGGCGGCCTCGACTCATTCCACCCTCACTGCGATCTGTCCGATAAACGTTCCCCTTAAATTTTGTCTCCAAACAAAGTATTATTCCGCTGCGGGGAATACCCTTGAGTCCGTGCACGCCAAACGGTTCAAATCCCCAACTTCGTTCCAGATTAATAAGGCATAAAGGGCTCAATATGAAGATGGATGCAGTCAACAGAAGGTCTTTCCTGAAGGCAATCGGCACAACTGGCATGATCTCCGCACTCCCCGAAGTCGCGTTCGGAATGCACAACAGCGAGGGTGCCATCACCCACGAGATCGCAGCCCCCGGCCAGGACGTCACCGCTGCCCCCAAAAACTCCATCAAATTCGCAGTCTGCGGCATGAGCCATGACCACATCTACGGTATGGTCGGCGCCATCCAGCGCGGTGGCGGCACCCTCGTCTCCTTCAAAGGCGAGGAGCCAGAAAAGGTCGCCGCCTTCGCCAAAAGATTCCCCGACGCCAAAATGGTCGACTCCGAGGACGAGATCCTCAACGACCCATCGATCCAACTCGTCCTAAGCTCCACCATCGCCAGTCATCGAGCCCCTCTCGGCGTCCGCGTCATGAAGCACGGCAAGGACTTCCTCAGCGACAAGCCCGGCATCACCACCCTCGACCAACTCGCCGAGGTCCGCAAAACCATCGCTGAGTCCAAGCGCATCTACGGCATCATGTACAGCGAGCGGCTCGAAGTTAAGGGAGCAGTCAAGGCCGGAGAACTCGTCCACGCCGGTGCTATCGGACGCGTCATCCAGACCATCAACATCGCACCCCATCAGGTCAGCCAGCCCGCACGCCCCGGCGAGACCTTCGCAGGTGGCGCATCCCCAAGGCCCGACTGGTTCTGGGAACCAGAACTCTACGGCGGCATTCTCTGCGACATCGGCTCCCACCAGGTAGACCAGTTCCTCTACTACACCGGCTCCACCGAGGCCGAAGTTGTCTCCTCCCAAATCTCCAACATCAATCACCCCCAGCACCCCAGGTTCCAGGACTTCGGCGACATGACCCTCCGCGGCGATCGCGGCGTCGGCTACGTCCGCCTCGACTGGTTCACGCCCGACGCCCTCGGCACCTGGGGCGACGGTCGTCTCTTCATCCTCGGCACCGAGGGATACATCGAAGTCCGCAAATACACCAACGTTGGCGTAAACAAGTCCGGCAACAATCTCTTCCTCGTCAACAAAACCGAGCAGCGCTACATCGACTGCAACAACGTCACTCTCCCCTTCGGACCGCAGTTCGTCGCCGACATCGTCAACCGTACCCACATCGCGCAGGATCAGACCCAGTGCCTCCTCGCCGCAGAACTCGTCATCAAAGCTCAGATGAAGGCGCAGTTCGTCCACCTGAAAAGCTAGACCCAAGCCGGCAATAGGAGAACGCTGTAATGACCTCAAAGAAAATCACCACGCTGTCAAGACGCAGATTCCTCCAATCGTCTTTGGGTGCCGCAGCCGTTGCCGGCTTCCCCACCATCCTGCCCTCCTCCGTCTTCGGCCAGATGTCGCCCAGCAATCGCATCAATGTCGGAGCCATCGGCGTAGGCCGAATCTCCCGTGTTCACGACCTGCCCAACATCCTCAAGGTAGACGGAACCCGCGTCATGGCCGTCTGCGACCTCGCCGGCCACCGCGTCGAAGAGGGCAAGAAGCTCATCAATGACTTCTACTCCCAGAAGACCGGCAAACCCTACGACGGCGTCACCGGCTATCACAACTACCACGCTCTACTCGCCAACAAGGACATCGACGCCGTAGTCATCAGCACCCCCGACCACCAGCACGCCATCGTGGCAGCTGCAGCCGTCCGCGCCGGCAAAGACGTCTACCTGCAAAAGCCTGCCTCCCTCACCATCGCCGAAGGACGTTACCTCTCGGACGCCGTCCAGGCCTCCGGGCGCATCCTTCAGATCGGCAGCCAGCAGCGCTCCTGGAAGCAGTTCCACCGCGCCTGCGAACTCGTCCGCAACGGCCGCATCGGCGACGTCAAGCACGTAGAGATCGGCCTCCCCGGAGATCCCGCTGGCGGCGATCCCGCCCCCATGCCCGTCCCCGCCGACTTCAACTACGACGCATGGTTAGGCTCCACCCCAGAAGTCCCCTACACCGTCGATCGCGTTATGCCCCTCCAGGGTTACGACCGCCCCGGCTGGCTCCGCATGGAACAGTTCGGCGCAGGCATGATCACCGGCTGGGGCGCTCACCACGTCGATACAGCACACTGGGGCATGAACACCGAGTACACCGGTCCCGTCGAAATCTGGGGCTCCGCAGAGTTCCCCACCCACGGCCTCTGGAACGTCCACGGCAAATTCCTCACCCACGCCATCTACGCCAACGGCATCACCATGGACATCTCCGGCGACTTCCCCAACGGCATCAAGTGGTACGGAACCAAGGGATGGATCTTCGTCGCTCGCGATGAACAAGCCTCACCCACCGCCGCCGCTGGCGAAAAAGTCACTATCCAACCCCTCGTCGCCAGCGATCCAAAGATCCTCGACTCCGTCATCGGTCCCGACGAGATCCACCTCTACACCAGCGCCGAACAACACCTCAACTGGCTGGAGTGCATCCGCACCCGAAAACAGCCCACCGCACCGGTCGAAGTCGGCCACCGCGCCTGCTCCACCTGCCTCCTCCACCACATCGCCATGAAGACCAAACGTCGTCTCCACTGGGACCCCGAACGCGAGCGCTTCCACAACGACGAAGAGGCCAACGCCATGCTCTCCCGTCCGCAACGAGTACCCTACAACTTCGAATCCACCTTCAGCTAGCCTGCAGCCCTAGTGAGTATCGGCCTGGCTGGCGATAGATGCTTTCATATACCGGCCCGCAAAGCTCAGAAACGTGGGCCAGTTCGGTGCCGGTGTATGCCCCCCGCTATGCTGCCGAAACCCGATTTCTCCATCGATCAACGACGTCTCAATCGGTGGAAACTCAACCGTCCCTAAATCACGTCTCCCCAGCAATCGATAGACCGGCCCCGCAGCGGCCGCGGCCATAAACATCCCCTTCGCATCCACCCAGCCATCCCCTTGGGTTGCGCCACCGCCAATAAACACCGGTCGCGGCGCGCACAACGCAATCAACTCATGAGCATCCACAGGCAGGTCGCCAGCATTCAACGGCCCTGCATACTTGATGAAGTTGCCAGCCATCCAGTGATACTCCCCTGTCCCCGCAACGTTCTCCACCAACTCACCCCAGTTGCGTCGATTCAGCTTAGCCCCACCCTCACCCGAAGAACTCACATACGCAATCGCAAACCGCGGCTCATACGCCATCGCCACCAAGGTAGCTTTGCCGAATCGCGAGTGCCCTTCAATCCCCACCTGCTTCGCGTCCACTGCCTTAATCTGTCTCAAAATAATCCAGCGCCCGACTCGCGCCCCACGCCCACGCGCGCAACGCGCCCCAGTCATCCGGCTTGCGCGGCTGCCCATGATTCACCAGCCCGATAATCCCCTGCGTCAGCCCCGCGCCATTGTCTGCCTGCACCGTATACGGATACAGAACCGCATACCCCCAGCCCTTCGCCAGAACCTGCTGCTGCCACGTCGGCCCCGGAGGCGGCGGTGGTGGCGTGAACCCGGCACGCACTGGGAATACGAATCCGAACTCCATCATTACCGGCACCGGCCCCGTCGCACTCGCAGGCGTCGTCAGGGTCAGCTGCATGTCCACAGTAACCAACGGATACTCCGAATGATCGACATGCCCCACCAGTTTCTTGGTGACCACCGGCACATCGCCATGCATCTCGCGGCTTGTGCTCACCACCTCCCAATTCACCTTGGGAGTCTTCCCCGGCATTCGCCCATAAATCTCACGATCGAACGCCTCCACAATCTGCGGACGCCGCTCCTTCCACCAGACCTTCGCAGTCTTCACTCTCTTCCCATTCGCCAGTACCAGCGGATCAGGCAGCACCGGCCACGGATTGGCCTTGCCCTCGTCATAGTTCGCCGCATACGCAGACGTTGCGTTACCATCTGCGCCATGACGAATCGACGTGATATGCAGCAGATCCATCAGCCGCTGATGATCCTGCTCTGCTGTAAGCTGCACCGGCGGCAGAGTCGCCACCGTCTGCCCTGCCATCCCAACTGGACCAATCGCAAAGGCCACCAGCCCTGCGCACAAAAGACCTTCCGCACCGCGTCGCACGTTCACTCAAAACCTCACAGAGCAATCCGCAAACACAGTACCACCCGGACCCCACAACAGTCTCACACTCCCGCTACCCTAGAACCGGTAGAACACTCCAGTGCTCACCCGAGTATCGTTCTGGCTATTATTCTGCCCATTCGGAACCCGCGTATGCACATACTCCACCTGCACGATATTCAGATCGAACCTCCGGCTCAACCGTGTCGTAACGCCTCCACCGCCGCTCAGTCCAAAGGCATTTCGATTGATCACAAACTGAAAGTTCACATCCTCTTTCGCACCCCCAAACAGCACCTGCCCATACGGAACAAAGCGCGTGTGGTTGCGCTTTGAATATCGCATCCCAAACAGATAGTGGATCAGCGTAATACTCTGCCCTGTTCCGTTGACATTGCTCGCATGAGATACCGAAACGTCGCTTACCGCGCTCCATTTTGGCGTCAGATTCACCAGCAGCACCCCGCTTCCTCCATTCAGCGAGAAGCAACCGCACTGCCCCGGAGGGGCATTCGCATGAATGTAGTTGTAGTTCATACCAAACTCGAGCCTCGGGATATCTTCCTGGAAAATACCCGTAGGGATCGCCTGGGCACGAGCAGCCCAGGGTGCCACCAACAGCAATACAACCAGCGCAACTCTGATGAGATAAGTCATCTGTCTCCTACTGCACGACAAGGGTCGAAGTTGCACTGTGTTGGATCGTACCCTCAATGCCGGTAACTGTAATTGAATATGTTTTTGGTGTCAGCGCAAAGTAACCACCTGCGCAACCAGTCAATGCCGCAACCGGTAGTAGCGATGCGACGCAAAGTAGCAGCAGCATCAGCATGCGGGGCATCTGGTTCCGGTGTCGCCGTATTGCTCCCAAACCAATCAGCCCGAGCATTCCAAGCGCAATCGGTATGCTCCGGCGTTGACCAGGTGCTCCTTCGGGCCCATGATTCGCAGCAGTCATCGTGCTGCTTGTCTGCACATTCAGCACAACATCCGTTGCACCACTCCCCGCAGCGATCGTCGCCGGGGTAAAGGTGTAATTGGCACCCGTCGGCAGTCCAGTCACCGTCAGAGTCAAGTTACTCAGGAAGGTGCTCGCTCCTACGGGAGTCAACGTAAAGCTGTAGCTCGTAGAGTCTCCAGGAAAGACATTCTGCGACGTCACTCCCTTAGTCGTGGCGGTAAAGTCCTGCACGATATTCGTCACCGGGGCGGAACTGCTACCCGCGAAACTGCTGTCGCCAGAGAAAATCGCCGTGATCTGATGCGATCCTGCAGTCAACGTACTCGTCGCATAGGCAGCATTGCCACTCGTTGCCAACGTCACAACCACGCTGCCGTTGGTGCTCAGCGCAGTCGTGCCCAGTGCAGTCGTGCCGTCGAAGAACGTCACTGTACCCGTAGGCGTCGGGCTCGCTGTTGTCACAGTCGCTGTAAACGTCACCGACGTTCCCAGCAACTCGGTCGGACTGCTCTCGATCAACGCAATCCCCGAGACCGCTTTCGTAACCACCTCAGACAGCACTCCGGATGTCGCCGTGCCATAGGTCGTATCGCCCCCGTACGCTGCGGTAATCGTGTGCGATCCAGCCGTCAGGGATGAAGTAGTAAACGTCGCCAATCCCGATGCGTTCACTGTGCCAATGCCCAACACAGTCGCGCCGTCCATGAAGGTAACTGTACCGGTGGTGCCAACCGTCGTCAGCGCAGTAAATGTTACCGACTGACCGATCAACGCAGGGTTGTGTGAAGAGGTCAGCGTCACCGTTGCCACTGCTTTGGTGATCGTCACCGTGACCACCGGCGAAGTAGCCGGATTCGTCGTTGAAGTACCCGGCGTCACCACCGTAATCGGATTCGGGCCCAGCGGCAGCGTAGTCACCGTTATCGTCACGGTGCCATTGACCACCGGAACAGTCCCCAGCAGCGTCGGTCCGTCATAGATCGAAACCGGCCCAGTCACTCCTGGCGGTATCGGCTCAGTAATCGTCACCGGCGTCCCTGCCACCGCCGTCGTCGTAGAAACCACAGGCGGATCTAGAACCGGTGACGTCTTCGTCACAGTAACTGTCGTCGCCGGTGATACCGCCGCATTATTGTCTGCGTCAGCAGGCGTTGTTGCCGTAATCAGGTCCGTACCAATCGGCAGCGACGGCACCGTCAACGTCGCAACCCCGTTCACAATCGTCGCGGTTCCCAGCAGCGTCGATCCGTTATAGAACGAGACCGGCCCCGTCACTCCCGCAGGCACCACTTCCGTAATCGTCTCCGGGCTTGTTGCGTTCAGTGAAGCAGACGACACACCCGGCGCTGGCAGCACCGGCGTCGTCTTGTTCACCACTTGGGTCAGCGGTGCCGATGTTCCGGCGTTGTTATTCGTATCGCCGCTGTAGCTCGCCGTCACGGTGTGCGATCCCGAAGTCAAGCTGCCAACCGTGAGAGTCGCTACCCCATTCACAATCGTACCGGTCCCTAGAACCGTCGATCCGTCGTAGAACGTTACAGATCCCGTCGTGTTACCTGGCAGGGTTGCCGTAAACGTTACGGGCTGTGTCGTCGTGGAGGGGTTGGCCGACGAAGTCAGCGTCACCGTAGGAGCGCCCTTCGCTACCGTCTGTACCGTCACGCCAGTCACCGCGTTGTTGCTCGTGTCACCGCTGTAGCTCGCCGTAATCGTGTTGCTGCCCACAGGAAGCGTTGCCGTCGTAATCGTCACAATACCCGTTGGCCCAACGACTCCGGTGCCCAGCGTCACGCCACCACTCGTAATCGTCACTGTGCCAGTCGGTCCTGGAGGCAGACTGGCCGTAATCGTCACAGAGCCGCCATAGGTGCTCGGTCCAGAAGTAGTAACCGTCAATGTCGGTGTGTCCTTGTTCACCGACTGAGTCAGGCTTGCCGAACTTCCGTTGTTATTTGCATCCCCGCTGTAGGTAGCAGTCACCGGATCGCTGCCGGCCGAAAGCGTCGAGCTGGTCAACGTCGCCACGCCATTCGTCACTGTAGCTGTCCCCAGAACCGTCCCGCCGCTTGTAAATGTAACTGTTCCAGTAACGTTAGTAGGTAATGTATCGGTAAAGGTCACAGGGCTTCCCACTGTCGAGGGATTCTGTGACGAAGTCAGCGTTGAGGTCGGGCTCCCCTTGCTCACCGTCTGCGTTGTCGATCCCGAGTTCGGATTGTTATTGGTGTCACCACCGTAAATAGCTGTAATCGGATTGCTTCCAGCCGGCAGCGACCCGGTCGTAATCGTCACCGTGCCAGTCGTCGGATTTACCGTGCCGCTACCCAGCGTCACGCCACCACTCGTCACCGTCACCGTGCCAGTCGTTCCCACAGGAACAGTCGTGGTAATCGTCACCGGGTCACCGTAGTTGCTTGGGCCCGACGTCGTCACTGTCACCGTAGGCGTCGTCTTTGATACCGTCTGCGTCGTGGTCCCTGTCGCAGGGTTGTTGTTCACGTCTCCGCCATAGCTCGCGGTAATCGTATCGGTGCCCGTCGGCAGTGCCGTGGTTGTAATCGTCACCGTACCCGTCGTCGGATCTACCGTGCCGGAACCAAGCGTCACGCCACCGCTCGTCACCGTTACCGTGCCCGTCGTTCCCGGAGGAACCGCCGCGGTAATCGTCACCGTGCCACCGTACGTGCTCGGGCCAGAGGTCGTCACCGTCACCGTGGGCGTCGTCTTCGATACTGTCTGCGTCGTCGTGCCAGTCGCAGGGTTATTGTTCGCATCTCCGCCATAGCTCGCGGTAATCGTATCCGTTCCCGTTGGCAACGCAGTGGTCGAAATCGCCACCGTACCGGTCGTCGGATTTACCGTGCCGCTGCCCAGCGTCACTCCGCCACTCGAAATCGTCACCGTACCGGTCGTCCCTGGAGGAACTGCCGCGGTAATCGTCACCGTGCCACCGTACGTGCTCGGACCAGAGGTCGTTACTGTCACTGTCGGCGTAGCTTTTATCACCGTCACTGTCGTCGTCGGTGAAGTCGCCGGATTATTATTCGAGTCTCCCGGAGTGCTCGCCGTAATTGGATTCGCTCCCAGCGGAAGTGAAGGTAACGACAAAGTCGCTACTCCACCAGAGACTGGAACCGTTCCCAGCACTGTCGCACCGTTATAGAACGTGACAGGCCCTGAAACTCCACTTGGCACCGTCTCCGTTAGCGTCACGGAGTTTGCCGTCGTGGGAGTGCTCGGTGTAGCCACCGGCGCTGGCAGAACAGGAGTCGCCTTCGCCACCGTCTGCGTCGTAGATCCAGTCGCAGAGTTGTTGTTGCCATCGCCACCGTAGCTCGCGGTGATCGTATCGCTTCCGGCTGGCAGAGTGCTCGTCGTGATCGCCACCGTGCCCGCACCACTTACGGTTCCGCTACCCACGGTTACGCCCCCGCTGGTAAATGTAACCGTTCCGGTTACACCAGTAGGCAGGGTCGCAGTAATCGTTACGGAGCCGCCATAAGTGCTCGCACCAGAGGTGCCAACCGTCAAAGTCGGGCTCGCTTTGTTTACCACCTGGAAGAGATCCGGCGAGGTAGCCGCGCTGTGCGTGCCGTCCCCGCTATAGATGCCGGTAATATCGTGCGTCGCCGCCAGCAGCGATGATGTGGTGAACGTAGCCATCCCACCACTGATCGCACTGGTACCCAGCGCCGTCCCGCCATCCATAAACGTCACCGTGCCTGTCGCCGCAACCGCTACAGTCGCAGTAAACGTAACCGCCTGGCCATAGGTGGAGGGATTCAGCGAGGACGCAATCAGAATATTTGAAACCGTAACGCTGACCGTGCCGGAGTTGCTCGGATTGTAGTTGGAATCACCTGCGAACACGGCCTTCAGCGGATTCGTTCCCACCGGCAAAGTGCTCGTTGTCAGGGTAGCAACGCCATTGCTCAACGTACCCGAGCCCACCAGCGTAGCTCCGCTATAAAACTTCACTGCTTCGCCATTCGTCGTAGTCGTCGGTGGCCCAACAGTATAGGGAGACAACGTCGCCGTCAGCGTAATGCTCTGACCCGCGAGGCTGGCCGAAGACGGCACAACCGACAGTGTGAGCGTAGTAGGTGTAGGCGCAGCCAGTACTGCGGTTGTGTTAGAGATGCTCGTCGTATACCGTGCGTCGCCAGAATAGCTCGCATCCACATTGTGCGTACCGCTGCCCAGCGGGAATACCGCAACGCCCGTCAACGCAGCAGCACTAGCAGTCTGCTGTACTTCACTCAGCGCAACCGCAGCTCGCGGAGTTGCAGCATCCGTACCGATCAAATCCGCGTTGCCGTCGTTGTTGTAGTCGCCCGCATTCACCGCATACGTTAGCGAGAAGCCACCAATCACTGGTTCGTTATAAGGCTGGAACGTCCCGTCACCATTCCCCACATACACCAGCGCGCCATAGCTTCCGCCCGCGATAATGTCAGTCTTGCCGTCGCCATTTACGTCGGTGAGGTGCGGGTCCGAAGGAATATCAGAGATATAGTTGACCGGCGTCTGGAAGGTTCCATCACCTTTACCAATCAAAACCCAAAGGTTATTCCCTATTTTCACGCTGAGCGTGATCGTACTCGACACAACATCTGCAATACCATCTGCATTGGTGTCACCAGTCGTTAGAAACTCGCCAATCTGAGATGCAACTTTCGTCGCTGCATGGAACGTGCCATCACCATTCCCAAGCGCCACATAGAGGTCCGATAATGCGCTGGAAGGCACAGCGGTACCCACCGCAAACGCCAAGTCATCCTTGCCGTCACCATTCAGGTCCGCAACAATCACGTTATGCGGGTGATTGATGGGCGTCAGTGCGACGACTCCGCTCTGGAAAGTGCCATTGCCGTTGCCCAAAAATATCTTGACGTCCTGCTGAGTCCCATCGGTCACAACAAAGTCCAGGATGCCGTCACCGTTGAAGTCGCCCATCGCCATACCAGCTACATCGCCCGAGAGATACTCCACCGGCGTCTGGAACGTGCCGTCGCCATTGCCCAGAAGTATCACCAGGCCGCCAATGGATCCGCCAGTCGATCCGGTAGAGCAACCCAGTGCCACATCGGTATTGCCATCGCGATTAACGTCAGACAATAGAATCTTCATCGCCTTACCCTGCGGGCATCCCGGGTAATTTACCTTCGGCCGAAATGAGCCATCACCATTGCCCAGCATCACTGAAATCGTCTGGAACGCGTCACCCGTAACCACGTCCAGGTTGTTGTCGCCATCCAGGTAGGCCGATGCAATGGCGACTGACCGGTTCGTCTCTGTGTTGCCCGGCGGAGTAGGCGTGCCAATCGCAAACGGTGAGTTCGGTGCTTGTATAAAGGCGTCGACCAGCGTCGCAGATCCAAGCGGCTGTGTCCCCAGAATGTTGTTACCGGCACTCGCATCCAGAAACGACACCGTGCCAGTCGGACCGTTAAATAAAGAACCAATGCCCACCACTGTTCCCGACAGCGTGTAGTTCCCCACACTTCCGGTCGCGCCAATGCTCGTCGTCGAAGTATAGGTCCCGATCACAGAATAGGTAACTGTATTAGATACACTTTGCGCATACAAATTATTCGGCAGAAAGACAGCCTTGTAGCTGTGTGCGCCCAGTGGGCCGCTTCCAATCTTCAGCACCGCAGTTGCATTCGGAGACGTTAGCTGTGCGAAGCCCAAAGCCGAGTTGTTCTCGCAGAACGCTGCCGACGCATCGCAGAACAGCACCAGTCCTGCAGTCACCGGTGAGCCACCCGCGGTCACCGTCGCCGTCAGAATGATAGGCGTCCTGTACGGTACCGACGTGGATGAGATCGCCAGAGCGGTCGTCGTTGATTGCACCGAAGCATGCGCAAATGGCAGCCCCAAAAGGGCCGCGATAGCGACGATCACCGCGCGAACATGAGAAGCGCGAAAGCGCGACAAAAAAGCAGGTCGCAGGGAACGGGAAGACATAGTAGTCATTGGGTTCCTCAAAGGCACCATGGTGCGACAACAGGGGAGGGCCTGAACACAACGTAACCCGCACTAATTTGCGCAGGAATCACCCGAAAGTTGCACGCTCATCCCAGCCCCTTTGGCCCTCGCATCGCCACAGGCCCTCCATCCCCGCGTTCATAGCACTCCGCAGTTGCCAGAGTGCCTGCACCCAAGGCATCATGGTCGAGCCGCAAATACTCGCCAAAAGCAGTCGAGCAGCAGTGCTCCGCAATCCAAACCTGCAAGAGGAATCACCATTCATGACACCTGCACGCTATGGCATCACACTCGCACTGCTTGCTGCTTCTATTGTTGCAGTACAAGTCACCGCAAGTCCTCTGCTCGCGCAAGGCGGAATCCCGGCCAGTGAACGCATCCCCCAGGTCGGCGACAACTCAACCGACCCCGGCCCCCTCGCCACAGATCTCTCCCCCGAGCTCAAGCCAACCAATATTAAATTGGCCATGAAGCGCGTCGCCGACTGGCAGCTTGCAATAGTAGCCAACACTCCCAGCCAGGATTGGACCTTCGCCACACTCTACGCCGGCTTCCTCTCCGCGTCGGCGACCCTCAAGGATGATCGCTACGCCACCGCGGTTCAGCACGTCGGCGAGCACTTCGACTGGACCCTCGGAAATCGTCAGACCCACGCCGACGACCAGGCCGTCGCACAGGCCTACATCGGCCTCTACCGCCTCAAGCAGGATCCCAGCCGCATCGCACCCGCCCGCCAACAGTTCGACCGCGTCATGCTCCAGCCCGACGACCCCGCCAAGCCCCTCTGGTGGTGGTGCGACGCACTCTTCATGGCGCCTCCTGCCTGGGCTGGCCTCTCCAAAGCGACAGGAGACCCCAAATACGCCACCTATATGGATCACGAGTGGCACATCACCTCCGACCTCCTCTGGGACAAGGAGGAACACCTCTTCTACCGTGATGCCACCTACTTCGATAAGCGCGAGAAGAACGGCAAAAAAATCTTCTGGTCTCGCGGCAACGGTTGGGTCATGGGCGGTCTCGTCCGCACCATCGACGAGCTCCCAGCCAACGATCCCCGCAGAGCCTTTTACCTCGACAAGTTCAAAGACATGGCGGAGAAGATCGCATCTCTCCAGGGAGAAAATGGACTCTGGGGGCCCGGACTACTCGACGCAGCAGACTACCCGCTCCCTGAGAACTCCGGCGGATCCTTCTTCGTCTACGCTCTCGCCTGGGGCATCAACCATCACATCCTCGACCAGAAAAAATACGGCCCCATCGTCGCCAAAGGTTGGAAAGGCCTCGTCGGCCACATCTACCAGGATGGGCGTCTCGGCTGCATCCAACCCATCGGTGGAGCTCCCGGAGTCTTCCTCCCCGGCTCCAGCTACGTCTTCGGCACCGGAGCATTCCTCATGGCCGGCTCTGAAGTTGAAATCTATAGCCGCTCGCACAAACACTAACCCGCAGCCAGCATCGCGCCTGTGGCTCCTTCCACCGCACAGGCGCAATATCGAAGCCCTCTTTCAACCGCGAACCATGGTGCACCTCTGATCACGATCCCTTCCGCCACACGACGCCCCTCAACCATCACCATCCCCCGGCGGCGATGGCGCATCGCCTGCCTCCTCGGCCTCGGCGTCCTCGTCAACTACTTCGACCGCGTCAATCTCTCTGTCGCCCACGCGGCTCTCTACACCACCTTCGGCATCTCCAACGTCGCCTTCGGCTACCTCTCCGGAGCCTATAACTGGACCTATGCCCTCTGCCAACTCCCCATCGGCGTGCTGCTCGATAAGTTCGGCGTCAAGCGCGTTGGTCGCATCAGCATCTTCATCTGGAGCGTTGCTTCCTTCGCCGCCGCCATCACTCCTAACCTCAGTGGTTTCTTCGGTGCGCGTCTCCTCCTCGGCATCGGCGAAGCTCCCACCTTCCCCGCCAACGCCAAGGCCACCGGCCTCTGGTTCCCCTCCTCAGAGCGCAGCTTCGCCACTTCCATCTTCGACTCCGCCGCAAAGTTCGCCCCCGCTATCGGCGTCCCCCTCATCGGCATGCTGCTCATCAAGATCGGCTGGCGCTGGAGCTTTGCTGCCACCGGCCTCATCAGCCTCGCCTACCTCGCCATCTTCTACGGCGTCTACCGCGACCCCCAGGACGACCCGCACCTGACCGACGCCGAACGCGACTACATCCAGGCCGAAGACCCTTTCACCCCCAACCACACCCACGTCCCGGAGCCACCCCCCTCATCCCTCGGCTACCTCCTCCGCCAGCCAAAAGTCATCGGATTCGCTCTCGGCTTCGGCTCCTACAACTACGTCTTCTACCTCCTCCTCACCTGGCTACCCAGCTACCTCGCCGCAGAACTCCACATCGACCTCCTCCACTCCTTCCTCTACACCGCCGCACCCTGGCTCTTCGCCACCGTCACCGACCTCTGCATCGGCGGCCTCCTCGTCGACGCACTCGTCCGCCGCGGCTGGAACCAGAGCACCGTCCGCCGCACCGCCCTCATCGCCGGAACTACCTTCGGCCTCGGCATCTTCGGCGCCGCACACGTCCACACCGCCCTCGCCGCACTTATCTGGATCAGCATCTCCATCGGTGGCCTCTCGGTCGCCGCACCCGTCGGCTGGAGCATCACCTCCATGCTCGCCCCCCGCGGCAGCGTAGGAACCCTCGGCGGAATCCTCAACTTCTCCAATCAGCTCTCAGGAATCGCCGCACCACTCATCACCGGATACGTCGTCGCCGTACGCCACTCCTACGCATGGGCCTTCTACGTCGCCGCCACCTACCTGCTCATCGGCATCGCCAGCTACATCTTCCTGCTCGGAAAAATCGAGCGCATAGCCCCAGAACCCCAACACTAACCACTTGTGGCCCTGCCCCTTGCTCGATCCTCCAGATCTGTCATCCAGCAGGAATCTGCCTTGCGCCATCCGTCGCCAACAACACATTAGGCGCTTTTAGCCAAAGAGTCTTGTCAAGCCCCAAAACCGCCTATCTCAAACAAAACAAAGACAATAAAAACTGTCTGCGAGTTCCACCCAATCCTCTACAATTAAAAGAGATAACAAAGTAGGCCCCGGCTATCGCTGGGGCCTTTCCATTTAACCGCCCATTTAATCGCTACAACCCAGGAGAGACATAACTCATTTAGAATCTAATATTTACCAATAAATCCTCTGCTAACAACAACTTACGCAGGTAGATTTCAGCATGTCGCTCAAACTAAGCAACTTACACCCACCAACCCCCGGGGGGCACCCCCCCAAGTAACGTCAGAAAGAAGCCGTATGCACCAGCCACCACCATCCCGCCTTCATGCGCGACACGGCTGCGGAGCACCCGCTATCTTTCCCAGACAGATCCCGGACAAGACCCCAGACAGCCTACTTCTTCACCGTAGCTCGCATCGCTCCAGTAGAAATGCCGCCATCCACCAGCAACGTCTGCCCAGTCACGTACTCACTCGCCTGCGACGCCAGAAACACCACCGCCCCATCCAGATCGTGCGGCTGCCCCGGACGCTTCAGAGGAATCCGGTCCACGATGTACTCGACCCACTCCTTGTTCTCGTACATCACCTGGTTCTGCGCCGTCTTGAACCACCCCGGAGCCAGACAATTAACGTTGATCCCATGCGGTCCCCAGTCGTCCGCCAGGCTCATCGTCATCTGCTTCACCCCGCCCCGGCTCGCGCAATACGGCCCCAGTCCTGCTGCCCCAAACACACTCGTCACCGACCCGATGTTGATGATCCGGCCATACTTCTTCTCGATCATCCCCTTCGCAAGCGCCTGCGCCACAAAGAAGCTTCCCCGCAGGTTCGTCTCCAGCACCAGGTTCCAGTCATCCCACGTCACCTCCAGCGCCGGCTTCCGCACATTACAGCCCGCATTGTTCACCAGAATATGAATCTGCCCGAACGCCGCTTCCGCATCCGCTGCCATCTGCTGAATGCTGCCATAGTCCCGCACATCCAGCGCCAGCGAGATGCACCGCCGTCCCAGCGCCTTGATCTCCGCCTCAAACGGCGCCAGCGACTCTTTATCCCGGCTCGTCAGCACCAGATCAGCCCCGGCCTTCGCCAACGCCATCGCCAGATACTGCCCTAGCCCCCGGCTCGTGCCGGTCACAATCGCAACCTGTCCCGTCAAATCAAACAACTGCTTCTCGCTCATATAGTTGGACTCAGTACAATCTTCATCAAATTCGGCTCTCGCGAGTGCAGCCGTTCAAACCACTCCGGTCCATCGCTCAACGGAGCTACTGCCGTAATCAGCGGCTTCACCCGCATCTGCCCACTCGCGACCAACTCCATCGCCTGCGGATACTCCCCAGCCGACGAGCACGATCCCTGCAACCGAATCTCCCGCGTCACCACCTTCTGCAGCGGCAACGTAACCTCTTTCGCAATGTTTCCCACCAGCGTCACAGTCCCGCCCTTGCGGACGCAGTCGATGGCACCAGAAACCGTCTCATTGCGGCCAACCGCCTCCAGAGCCAGATCGACTCCTTCACCATTTGTCCGCCGCAACACTTCGGCCACCAGCTCCGCTCCAGATAGCAGCAACGTCTCCGTCGCCCCTACCTTCTTCGCAAGCTCCAGCCGCGTCTCATCGACATCCGCAATCATCACTCGCGAGCAGCCCGCAATCTGCGCCGCCTGCATCGTCAGCAGCCCAATCATCCCGGCGCCAATCACCAGTGCCGTCTCCCCGCCCTTCACCTGCGTAACCCGAACCGCATGCAACGCGACCGACACCGCTTCCAGCATCGCAGCCTCGGGGAATCCCAGTTGATCCGGCAGACGGTACACAATGTGTTGCGGTACAGATACGAACTCCGCAAACGCCCCAGCTCGCCGATAGTCCCCGCAGGAAACACCAACCACCTGCCGGTCGCTGCACAGATTAACCTCGCCCCGCAGGCAGTAAGCGCACTTGCCGCAATAAACCGTCGAGTCGAACGTCACGCGGTCACCCTCGGAAAATCCGGTCACACCCGCACCTACCGAAGCCACCACACCAGCCGCCTCATGCCCCATCACAATCGGAGGAATCCGCCGCCCCGACGACCCGTCATACCCATGCACATCGCTGCCGCAGATCCCGCAAGCTTCTACGCGAACCAGCACTTCGTTCGCCGCCACATCCGGACGGGGCACCTCGGCCACAGCCAATTGACTATATTCAGTAAGAAGTAATGCCTTCAAGTTGAGCGCCTCTGCCATTAAGATTACATCTCGCAGCGCGATCAAAACGGGTCGGCGCACCGCAAAATTAAGCAGCAGTACACATTCCACCAAGGCAGGAAGCCACATGACATTACCGCAAGTAGCTCCCGATATGAGCATCGTCAAGAATCAGGACGCCAGGAGCTTCACCCCAGAACCCGGAATGATCCGTCAGATCCTCGCCCACACCGATCAACTCATGCTCGTGCGCCACTTCTTCGAGAAGGGCTGGGTCGGCGCTCGCCACAGCCACCCTCACCATCAGCTCGTCTACATCGTCCGCGGCTCGCTCCACATCGACATCGCAGGCAAGACCTTCAACGTCAGCGAAGGAGACAGCTTCATCGTCGACGGCGACGTCGAACATCAGGCCTCAGCGCTCGAAGAGTCCGAAGTTCTCGACATCTTCACCCCCATCCGCGAAGACTACCGAGACCTCGTAAAGCCCTAAGGCACCCTCAAACACGCAGCGGACCAGATCAACCAACTCACGCGGAGGTCTCACTTCTTGTCCACGCACAACACTGACCTCTACAACGAAGACCTCGCTCCAACCACTGCCGCCCATCGCACTTGGGGCACGTACAACTACATCGCCCTGTGGTTCTCCATGTCCATGGAGGTCACCACCTACATGCTCGCGTCGTCGCTCATAGCCGGCGGCATGAACTGGAAGCAGGCAGTAGCAACCATCCTCCTTGGCAACCTCATCGTGCTCATCCCGATGCTCCTCAACGCACACGCTGGAGCGAAGTACGGCATACCCTTCCCCGTACTCGTTCGCGCCAGTTTCGGCCTCCGCGGAGCCAACATTCCCGCGCTTCTCCGCGCCATCGTCGCCTGCGGCTGGTTCGGTATCCAATCTTGGATCGGAGGCCAGTCCATCGCAGCCATGCTCAACGTCCTCTGGCCCGTCACCGCTCACATTCCCGCTGTTCTCTGGGCCTGCTTCCTCGGCTTCTGGCTCCTCAACATGATCGTCGTCTGGCGCGGCGTCGAATCCATCCGCTTCCTGCAAAGCTTCTCTGCACCCTTCCTCCTCATCATGTCCCTCATCCTCCTCGCCTGGGTGGTCCACAAAGCCGGCGGTTTCGGCCCCATGCTCTCCGCTCCCAGTTCCTTCCACACCACCCGCGCCTTCCTCCACTTCTTCTTTCCCATGCTCACTGCAATGGTCGGCTACTGGGCTACGCTCTCGCTCAACATCCCAGACTTCACCCGCTACGCCAAGTCCCAGGAGTCACAGATCATCGGTCAGGCCTTCGGGCTCCCCGTTGCGATGACCCTCTACTCCTTCATCGGCATCGCCTGCACCTCAGCTTCCACCGTCGTCTTCGGCGAGCCCATCTGGAGCCCCATCACTCTGCTCGGCCGATTCCATCAGCCCCTGGTCGCCTTCCTCGCGCTCATCAGCATCCTCATCGCCACGCTCAACGTCAACATCGGAGCCAACGTCGTCTCACCCTCCAACGACTTCTCCAACCTCGCCCCTCGCCTTATCAGCTTCCGCACCGGAGGTCTCATCACCGGCTTCCTCGGCCTCGCCATGATGCCCTGGAAGCTCATGTCCAGCTTCGGAACCTACATCTTCGGCTGGCTCGTCGGATACTCAGGCCTCCTCGGGCCAGTCGCCGGCATCATGGTCGTAGACTACTTCTTCATCCGCGGCACACAACTCGACATCAACTCCCTCTACCACCGCGGCGGCCCTTACGAATACTCCAGCGGCATAAATCCCCGCGCCATCGCAGCCCTCATCTGTGGAGTCGTCGTCGCTCTCATCGGCCTCTTCGTCCCATCCCTCCACTGGCTCTATGACTACGCCTGGTTCGTTGGCTTCGGCACCTCCGGCCTGATCTACCGAGCCCTCATGAAGCGCGTCGTCATCATCGCCAACCCCTCACAACTTGCCACAACAGGCATTGAAAGAGGACGAGCTTAAGCGCTCAACTCGCAAGAAAATCGTCCCCGTCCCAAAATCCACCGAGGACCATGTCTTGACGATTACCAAGATCCGCCTTATCTTTGACTCATATGCACAAGAATTTCACCCCGACTGCTGCCAGCATGTGTTGTTGCCATGCCTCAGCGTGGGTGTGTGAATCTTCCTGCAAGTAATCGCTGAATCAGCGAAGCCTCAAGCTTAGGAACTCCGAAACCCACGCAGCCGCCATTCAGAGGAGCGTGGGTTTTTCTTTGCCTAAGCGCTCTTCAATTCCAGCGATAGTCAAGCCCTAAAACACCCATGGCAACCTACATCCAACTCGACCGCTCCATCCCGCAGTCGGCTCTCCGCCGCTGTTGTTGTCGATAGCTGCGAGTTCCTGCTCGATCCATTCTCGTCCCACATTTCCAGCACACCAACCAGCCGACGCTGACCCCTGCGTCTCGGAGACTACTTTGTATTCCATCACTCGCACCCTCAGCCTTACTGCCCTCCTTCTTGCCCCCGCAGCGCTCTACGCGCAAGTTGTCGGAGGCTCCATTAGCGGCACCATCTCCGACGCGTCCGGCAGCCACATCAGTGGCGCAGCCGTACTCGTCCACAACTCCGAAACCAGCACCGAACGCAAGCTCATCACCGACCACGACGGCCGCTTCTCTGCCCCATCTCTCTCCATCGGCACCTACGACGTCACCGCCAACAGTCCCGGCTTTGCCCAGCAGCAACGCAAAGACGTCTCTCTCACCGTAGGACAATCTACCCAGGTCGACCTTGTCCTCTCGGTCGGAGAGATCTCTCAGGACATCGCCGTCGAAGACACCCCGACTACCGTCAACGTCTCCACGCAACAGACCTCCGGCCTCGTCAATGAGCGCCAGGTAAAAGAACTACCCCTCAATGGCCGCAGCTACGACCAACTCATCACCCTCAACCCCGCCACAGTCAACTACACTGGCCAGCGCTCCGGCGGCATCGGTACATCTAACTCTTCCGTCGGCAACATGTTCGCCATCTCCGGACGCCGTCCGCAGGACAATCTCTTCCTCCTCAACGGCATCGAATACACCGGAGCTTCCCTCATCAACGTCACCCCCGGCGGCACCAGCGGACAGCTTCTCGGCGTCGACGCCGTCCGCGAATTCAACGTCGTCTCCGACTCATACTCCGCCAGCTACGGCAAGCGTCAGGGGGCCCAGATCTCGATCGTCACCGCATCCGGAACAAATAACCTTCACGGCTCCGCATACGAGTTCATCCGCAACTCCGCCCTTGACGCGCGCAACTACTTCGACCAGCCCACCATTCCGAAATTCCAACGCAACAACTACGGCGCGTCACTCGGCGGCCCTCTCCGCAAGAACAAGCTCTTCCTCTTCGGTAACTATGAGGGCTACCGCCAGAACCTCGGCCTCTCCGACGTCACCTTCGTCCCCGACTCCAAAGTCCGCCAAGGCCTCTACCCGGACAAGAACGGCAACTACCAGCCCACCACTCTCGGTACCGGCGTCGCCGCCTTGTTCAACCTCTGGCCCACCCAGAACGGCCCTGAGTTGCTCGACTCCAACGGACACCCCACCGGTATCGCTCTTGCCTACTCCAGCCCCACACAGCGCATCCGCGAGGACTTCGCCACCACCCGCTTCGACGCCAATGTCAGCTCCAACGACCTCCTCTTCGCCGTCTACACCGTAGATGACTCCACCGCAAACACCCCCACCCAGAACCCTCTCGCATGGATCAATGAAAGCTTGCGAGAGCAGGTAGTCAGCATCCAGGAACAACACGTCTTCTCTCCGCGTCTACTCAACACTGCTCGCGTAGGTCTCTCCCGCGCTTCCTTCTTCTTCCTCGGATACTCCACCCCGCTCGGAGGCATCAGCCTCCCCGGTTGGGTAGCCGGCAAACCCATCGGTGCCATCGTCATTGCAGGATCTACCGCCTCGAACGGCTCCTCCCAAATCACTGGAGCAGGCGCCAACGTCGGCTCCAATAACGCCACCACCCGCAACCTCTTCACCTTCGACGACCACATCTTCTACACCCTTGGCCGCCATCAGATCGAAGCAGGCGGCTGGATCCAGCGGCTCCAATCCAACGACAACCTCGCCCAGAACCAGTACGGCCAGGCTTCCTTCTCCACCCTGGCGACCTTCCTCGCCGGCACAGTAGCTACCTTCTCCGTCGTCCCGGCACCTACAGAGCTGGGCTGGCGCTCCGTCATGGGCGCAGGCTACCTGGAAGACGCCTTCAAGCTCAGCCCCCGGGTCGAACTGCGCGTCGGCATCCGCTTCGAATCCACCAACGGCTTCAACGAGGTCCAGGGCCGCGCCGCCAACTACGGATTCACCAACGGCGTCATCAATACCAACTCCACCGTCAGTTCCTCCGCATTCACCACCAACCGCGCCAAGTTCCTTCCGGAACCCCGTATCGGTCTGGCCTGGGACGTATTTGGCAACGGTCGAACCGCAGTTCGATCCAGCTTCGGCATCCACTACTCCCTGCTCGATAACATCGACTATCGCCTTGACCAGGCAGCGCCCTTCAACACCACACTCGCGCTCAAGAACGTAGCCGTCTCTAGCCTCAACATCAACTCTTCCACCACCGCCAGCGCCGGAACCCTCGTCTCGCCCTCCAACGTCCAGACCGACCTGGCCACCCCCACCATTCAGGCATGGAGCCTTAAGATCGAGCAGCAAATTGCCCCCAATACCTCGCTCACCGTCGCCTATATCGGCTCCCACGGTTACCACCAGATCCTCTCCGGCGACCAGAACGAGCCGGCTAACGTCGTCTGCCCCAACCCCGCCTGCCCCTCAACCCTCGCCACCGGAACCGTCTTCTACCCCAACACCACCAAGGCCAATCCGCTCGTCGCCAACACCACCTCGTGGTTCTCGCAAGGCAGCAGCAACTACCATGGCCTTGAGGTCGATCTCCATCGCGCCTTCGCACACGGCCTTCAGTTCCGCGCCAACTACACCCTCTCCAAGAACCTCGACAACGGCACTGCCTGGAATACCAGCGTCTCTGCCAACACACCCGCCTACGTCTCCGTGCCGAACCGCCTCGATCTCGACTACGGCCCAGCCGCCAACGATGTCCGCCACCTCGCAGCTATCAACGGCACCTACGATCTACCCTTCGGCCGAAATCACTACTTCGCTTCAAACGTCAGCCCCATCGTCGACCGTGCCATCAGTGGCTGGAGCCTCAGCACAATCGCCAACCTCCAATCTGGTTTCCCGTTCTCCCCACAACTCGGCTACAACCCAACGGGATCAGGCGATACCCGCAATCCCGTTCGCCCCAACCCGAACCCCAGCTTCACCGGAAACCTTTACCCTCACACCGTGGCCAAGTGGTTTGATCCAACCGCCTTCGTCGCCCCACTCTCTACCACCAACTCCGCTGGCACTACCATCACCGGCGGCGCAGTGGGTACTCTCGGCCGCGATACACTCATCGGCCCCGGCCTCAGGGAGCTGGATCTCTCCCTGCTAAAGAACACCCGCTTCGGCGAGCGAATCAATACCCAGTTGCGCGCCGAGTTCTTCAACATCCTCAACCACTCCAACTTCACCACTCCCAACCCAATCGTCTACTCCGCACTCAACAGCGCCACCTCCTCCACCGCCGGGGTTATCACGTCCACCGCCACCAGCTCTCGCCAGATCCAGTTCGGCCTGAAGCTCAACTTCTAACTGCCAACACGCACAAATAGCAAAGGCGCCCGCAGCATCACTGCGAGCGCCTCTGCTTTGATCTGTATCCTCAAACTCTGCTAGGACTCAGGTCCACCTTGTCCCAAAAGACTCAGCAACCCAGCCTCATCCAGCACCGGAACTCCCAGCGAGTTCGCCTTGTCCAGCTTTGAACCGGCCTCTTCCCCAGCCACCACATAACTCGTCTTCTTGCTGACGCTTCCTGACACCTTCCCGCCTGCACTCTCGATCAACTCCTTCGCCTCCTCGCGAGTCATCGTCGGCAGTGTCCCCGTCAGCACAAACGTCAGCCCAGCCAAAGTAGATGTCGTGATCTTCTTCTCCGCCGTAAACGTCAGCCCGGCCTCGCGCAGCTTGTCCACCAGCGAGCGGTTCTTCTCCTCCGCAAAGAACTCCACAATCGCCTGCGCTACCCGCGGCCCCACCTCATTCACCGCCTCCAACTCCTCCGCACTCGCTGCCATCAGCCCATCCAGCGACCCAAAATGCGCAGAGAGCAGCTGGGCGGTCCGCTCCCCGACAAATCGAATCCCCAACCCATACAACACCCGTGCCAGCGGAGCCCCCTTGGACCGCTCAATCTCATCCAGCAGCGCCTGCGCAGACTTCTCACCCACCCGCTCCAGCGCCAGCAACTTCTCCTTCTTCTCCGCCAGCCGGTACAGATCCGGAATCGTCTTCACCAATCCCGCCGCCAGCAGTTGCGTCACCATCGCATCCCCCAGCCCTTCGATATTCATCACTCCGCGCGACGCGAAATGCAGCAACTCCTCCCGCAACCGCGCAGGGCAATTCGCATTCACGCACCGCCAGTCCACCTCACCCTCCACCTTCACCAGATGGCTCCCGCACTCCGGACAAATCTTGGGAAACTCAATCTCCTGCGTCCCTCTCGCATGCCCAGCGTCGTCCACCACTCCAACAATCTTCGGTATCACATCCCCGCCCCGCTCCACCTGCACGAAGTCCCCGATCCGCACCCCCAGCCGAGCAATCTCATCCGCATTGTGCAGCGTCGCCCGTGTCACCGTAGTCCCGCCAATAAACACCGGCTTCAACGCCGCCACCGGCGTCACCTTACCCGTACGCCCCACCTGGAACAGCACATCTTCCAACTGCGTCACACCCGCCCGCGCCGCAAACTTGTAGGCAATCGCCCATCGCGGAGCCTTCCCCGTAAACCCCAGCCGCCGCTGCTGCGCCGTTGAATCCACCTTGATCACGACGCCGTCAATCTCATATCCCAGCTTGTCCCGCAGCCCCTCCACCTCATCAATGAACCGCAGCACCGCATCGATGTCCGCCACCGTCCGCGCCTGCTTGTTCACCCGAAATCCAGCCGTCCGCAAAGCCTCCAGCGCCCCTGACTGATTCGGCGGCAACAGCTCCCCATCCCGCAGTAAGAAGTACGCATAAAAATCCAGCCGCCGCTGCGCCACAATATTCGGCTCCAGCGTGCGGATCGTTCCCGCCGCCGCATTCCGAGGATTCGCCGCCGGGGCCAGCCCCTGAGTCTCCCGCTCCTCATTCATTCGCTCGAACGCCACCTGCGGCAGTACCACCTCGCCCCGCACCTCAAAGCTCTCGGCCTTTCCGTCCACCAGCAATCCTGCCGCCTCCAGCTTCGCCGCAGAAACACTCAACGGCACCGACCGGATCGTCCGCACATTGCTTGTCACGTCCTCGCCCACTGTCCCATCGCCGCGCGTAATTCCGCGTACAAGATAAGCCGCACCACGCGCACCCGCCTCATAATGCAACGCAAGCGACAATCCATCCAGCTTCAGCTCACACACATACCGCACCGACTCCGCGCTTGGTAGAGCATCCCTCACGCGCTGCTCCCACGCCCGCAGCTCCGCCTCGTTATATGCGTTGTCCAGCGACAGCATCGGCCGCGAATGCGGCACTTTCAGAAAGCCCTCCGCCGGTTTTCCACCCACTCGCTGCGAAGGAGAGTCCGCCGTCACAAGCTCAGGATGCTGCCCCTCCAGCTCCTTCAGCCGGTTCATCAGCACGTCATACTGAGCGTCGCTGATCTCCGGTGCATCCAGCACATAATACAAATGCTCATGCCGCTGCAGATCGTCCCGCAGCCTCTGAATCTCCTGCTCTGCCGTCCCCAAAGTCCCCATAGCCCCTAAGTATAAGAGCCGCCGCCACCCATGCACCCTTAACTCTCAGTTACCTTTCCTCGCCGGCCTTCCCCATCACTGCGGGCACATGAAAATCACTCAATGGTCCCATCGGCAGAATCATCCGCAAAGAGTTCAGAATCGACAACAGGTCAATCACCTCCTGCGCAATCGCCCCCTGGATCGGATTAATCAGCCCCAGAGACGCCCCCCCCATCCCGATCAGGCTCAAACCCATCCCACCAACAGCGCTTGTCAGCGCAATTCCACGCATCCTTCGTCCAATATGCATTAGCTCATCCACGCTCTTCAGCGACGACTGTAAAATCACCGCCCCCGCAGCCTCCGAAGTAATGTCGCTGTTCACTCCCAGTGCAATTCCCGCCGTCGCCGCCATCATTGCCGGAGCATCATTGATTCCATCCCCCAGGTATAACGTTCGAGCCTTTTCCGTCCTCTCCCGAACAAACTCTACCTTGTCCTCAGGACTCTTCCCTCCATACGCCTCCGTTATCCCCATCCCCGCAGCAAACTGCGCCACCTCCGCCGGCCGATCACCCGAAAGCAGAATTAGCTCCTTGATCGAGTGCTTCGCCTCCAAATGCTTCAAAAATGACTTGCTCTCCGTGCGCGGTTCATCCTCAAAGTGAAAGATCCCAGCTAGCTTTCCTTCTACCAGCAACACGCACTCCAGCCCCGGGGTAATCGGCGGCATCGCCGCCAGCGACTCAGGAGATAACTTTCCCCGTCCCGTCACTGCAATCAACTTACCGCCCACGTGCCCCACCAGCCCCGCTCCGGGTGGCTCTGAGACATCCTGAACCTCCAGCAACGCCAACCCCTCCGCCTCGGCCACCGCCAGAACCGCCCCCGCCAGCGGATGCTTTGAATACCGCTCCAGGCTGGCGCAATATTGCAGTGCCAGCTCTCGCGTTAGCCCGTCAAAGCACTGCACTCTTGCCAGACTCGGCTTCCCATACGTCAGCGTCCCCGTCTTGTCGACGATCAACACGCGGCAGGTCTCCATCTTCTCCAGAATCGATGGATCTTTGATGATGATCCCGAACCGTGCTCCCACTGAAATCGCGCCAATGACCGCCACCGGAATCGAGATCAGCAGCGGACATGGCGTCGCAATCACCAGCACCGCTAGAAACCGCTCCGAACTCCCACTGAAGAACCAGCTCGCCACCGCGATCAAAACCGCAACTGGCGTGTACCACGACCCCAACCGGTCGCCGAGTCGCTGCATACGAGGCCGGTTCTCCTCCGATGCGTGCAGCACTTCCACAATCTTCGCGTAGCGCGAATCGCTCGCAACTTTCGTCGCCCGTATCGTCAGGGCCGCGTTCCCGTTGATCGATCCCGAAAGCACGCTCACCCCCGGAGCCTTCGCAATCTGAAACGGCTCTCCTGTCAGATACGACTCATCCATCCTCCCCCGCCCGCTCACGACCACCCCATCTACAGGGCAGATCTCGTGCGGATACACGATCAGTTCGTCATCCACCAAAATCGAGTCGATCGGCACATCTGCCACCAATCCCCCCGCCCGATGCGCCGTCTGCGGCATCCGCTTCGCCAGCGCGCTCAGCACCGATGATGCCCGCCCCGTCGCATAGCTCTCCAATGCCTGACCACCCGACAACATCAGCACCACAATTGCCGCCACCCAGTACTGCCCAAGAATCAGCGACGTCACAATCGAAAGCAGTGCCAGCAGGTCGACGCTGAAATTGCCCTGAATCACCTTTGTCACAAGAGAGATCACCAGCGGTATACTCGCCCCGGCAATCGCCACACACAACACCACATTCAACGCGTGCTGGTCGTGCAGCAACAGCTTCACACCCAGTGCCGCCAGCATCCCCGCCACAATAAGACTTGCAGTAGCGATGTGCGCTACTGGGCGATCAAGCCACTCGGTAAGCGAATCCGCTTCTCTCAAATGGAGCTCCCAACCTTAGAAGACTACACGCTATATCTCTTCCCGAATGTGCGTTCCGACACTGTAGTCGCAATGCCGCCGGGGCTATACTCAGGCGGCATGAATCAACCCAGGACACCCTTTTCAGGCTGAAGCAAATTTGAGATACACCGTTCACTCGGCAAAAGCTTGGCTATCTTCTCAACGCCATCCAACACCCACATGCCACTCAGTCCAGCCGTTCAAGCGTAGGTGGCAGCCAGGTCCGACGCCCCTCTGCCGAAGCCGCAACATCGAAATCATAAAACCGCCGCAGGATATCTCTCTGCGACAGAAAGTGGTCCACAGCACACTTCGCAAACTCCACCCGCCGAATTGGCTGCCTCTCCCGTAGTAACCCCGCCAGCAGCTTGATCCAGAACACCGTAATCGTCTCGTGATATCCGCTTGTTTCCGTATTCTGTCCGCCTACCGCAAGGTTGTAAGCACTCACATTGCGCCGCATAAGGTCGATCGCGCGCGCCTCCCCGAAATCATAGACGTAGCAGGCTCCGGTCAGTAGATGAGCTGCATGAGTCCACTGCTCCTTCGGAAGCGTGCCGGCCTCAAACGCCGCAATGAAGTTGTCGATTCCGGCTTCATCTACAGGGAGAGAACCTGACATAGCGCCAACTATAGCAAAAGTCCATCAGCGTGCAGGGCAACGGGATATTCTCGGCATATGGAACCAATTACTCATCTCATGACCGGGGCATGCCTGGCCCGGGCCGGCTTCAATCGCAAGGCCGCCTACGCCACCGGGGCCATGATCCTCGCCGCCGAGATCCCCGACCTCGACTTCCTCTGGGCAATCGACGGCCCCGTCGCCACCTTTCAACATCATCGCGGTTGGACCCATACCCTCATCGGCCTGCCGCTCGAAGCAGCCGTAGTCGTCGGTGGCTTCTGGCTCTTCCATCGCTGGCGCACCGGACCAGCCCATTCCCGCCCCTTGAAAAGCGCAGCAGCGCCCATTCGATGGGGCCTCCTTTACACCTTCGCACTCATCGCCCTTGCCAGCCACATCCTCCTCGACTGGACCAACAACTACGGTGTCCGCCCCTTCTTCCCCTTCAACCCCCGCTGGTACGCAGGCTCCTTCGTCTTCATCTTCGAGCCCGTAATCTTCGCGATCCTGCTCACCGCCCTGCTAGCCCCATCCCTCTTCGGCCTCATCAACGCCGAAATTGGAGCCCGACGCTCCACTTTTCGCGGACGAGGTTGGGCCATCACCGCCCTCGTAGCCATCGTCGCGCTCTGGGGTTGGCGTGCTTTCGAGCAGCAGAAGGCCCTCCAACTCGCAGCCTCCGCCGACGTCAACGGCGTCGAAGTACTCCGCATCGCAACCAGCCCCCACCCCATTACTCCATTCCGTTGGCACATAGTGCTTGAAACCCCTCAATACTTCCAGCTCGCTATCGCAGACACCCTTACCAACACCCTCACCACCAGCCCTGCAGAGATCGTCTACAAGCCCCCCACCACCATCGCTACCCTTATCGCCAAGCGCACTTGGCTCGGGGAGGCCTACCTCGACTGGTCTCAGTTCCCCATCGTCACCGAAGCCCCGCACTCCTCAGATCCCGACCAAGCGGATCTCACCACCGTCACATTCCGCGACCTTCGCTTCATGTACGACGTCTCCTTTATCAAGGGACGCATCAACCCACCGCTCTCCGGTACCGTAACGATCAACGCCGACCACCGTGTCGCCCGTATGGAAATGGATGGCCACCTCCAGAAATAAGCCGGATTCACCTCACGAAACCATATTCCCTTCCCTGGGTTGACCCCGTAGCAAGGAAGCCTGAGAATCATAGTTCACAAAGTTTCGTAAGAATCCCTGAACGCTTGCCCCGAAATTGAGGTCACCATGGCTGCCTATCTCGTCCTACTGCTCGCTGTTCTTAGCCGCATACTTCCTGCTGCCTTCCACACCACCAGCGTGAACTTCACCGCTGTCGGAGGAGGTCTGCTCTTCTTCGGCGCGCGTCGCAGCCGCTGGCAGACCCTTTTCGCCGTCCTCGCCCTCATGGCGACCGACTACTACCTCACCGTCTACGCCTACGGCTACGCATTCCACACCAGCGGATACCTCGTCACCTGGGCCTGGTATGCAGCCGTCTGCCTTGTGGGGCACCAGTTGCTCAACCGCAAAACCTCCATGCTGCGCGTCGGTACCGCAGTTCTGGCATCCTCCACTTCTTTCTTCCTCCTCAGCAACTTCGCAGTCTGGACAGGCAGCGGAATGTACACCCACAACCTCGCCGGACTCGGCGCCTGCTACATCGCCGCAATCCCCTTCTACGCCAACGATGTCATGTCGACCGCCGTCACCGCTGGCGCGCTCTTCGGCCTGCCCGTTCTCGCAACCAGCATCGCAGAGAGCATCCGCGCCGCACAGTCCGACCATCTGGCCTAGACTCAAGCTTCATCCAATAACAAAGGGCTGCGAGTAATCTCGCAGCCCTTTGTCCGTTCAGCCTTCCCGTTACTCCACCCGCTCATCCTCTTCTTCCGCTGGAAACCGTGTTCCCCGCCGCCGAGCAAACAACTTCCGCATCACATAAACCGCCAGCGCCACCACTAGAATCCCCGCGCCGCCCATCACATAGCCAAGATGCTCATGCAACGCCCGCGTGATCGTGTGCAAAATCGCAGGTCCATAAAAGATCGTAATGATGGACCACAGCAGAAAGCGGAAGAATTTACCCGCGAAGATCGCCAGAAAAAACCACACCGGCTTCATCTCAAACACCCCTGCCGCCAGCTCAAATAACTTCACGGGCATTGGTGGCGGCATCATCGCCGGAATCATGATCGCCAGAAACTCCTGCTTTTCAAAGCGATCCCGCAACTGCTCATACCGCTTTCGATTGATCCGCTTCAGCAGAAACAGCTCTCCGCCCGCACGCCCCAGATAATAAGGCAGCAGGCTGCCAATCGCCGACCCCATTGCAGCCATGAAGCAGATCATCACAAACCGAGCGTGGTCGTGCGCCACATAATCGATCACCAGGGGATCGATCGGCATCGGGATCGTAGAAGAATCAATAATCGCAAGTCCGCCGATGCCCCACACGCCAAGAGGCTTCAGCAGAGCGAGCATCCCGAGATTTAGCTTATGAAGGAGTGCAACAGGAGAGATTTTCACTGGATCACTTCGATTTTACCTGTGTGTCAGCCGCAGGATATAAATTGCCCTTCGTATCAAAACCTCGGCCACCTGCACTATGGTCAGCAGTCTCATGCGCGGTCCGGCCAGCCAGCAAGTCCAGCGCATGAGGCAGCACCGAAAGAATAGCCCTCAGCGACGTCCTCGCACCTGCGGGACTTCCCGGCAGGTTCACGATCAAGGCTCTCCCAGCCGTCCCGCACACCGCCCGACTCAGCGGCGCCAGCGGAGTATGCAGCAGGCCATCGGCCCGCATCCGCTCCGCCAGCCCCTCAACCAACCGGTCGCACACCAATCGTGTCGCTTCCGGTGTCACATCCCGAGCAGCCAGCCCAGTCCCGCCCGTCGTCACAATAAGCTGTGCCTTCGCCGCACATTGGCGAAGCGTGCCAGCGATCAGCTCCAACTCATCCGGCAGCGTCTGCGTCTCGACGGTTTCGATACCCGCCTCCTCCAGCAGTTGCACAACCGCCGGGCCGGAGAGATCCACCTGCCGCCCATCGAAACAGCGGTCGCTGATCGTCAATACAACCGCGTGCGTATCGGAAGAAAATCGCTCTATCACTCCCGTAGTTTACGGGTTGCGCCCAGCACTTTCCTAACCAACTGAGCATTCATTCACTGCTACCTCAGAAGTCCCACCGCAACTCAGGTATCGTACCCGCAGTCAAAGGTGAGAAAATAGTGAGGTTCATGACTGCATTCAAGAACGCTTTTTTGCCTTACCCCAGTAACTTCAACACTTCCAACACGTCTGACCTAAAGAGCCCATGCCCTCCCTCGAGACCCCTCCTAACCCCGCCCCGCCGACGACGCCTGTAAAGCTGCGCACCGGTCGATATGGCGAACTCGAAGAGCACGAGCTAATCCACCTGCTGGACTCGCTTGATGATGAGCGCTCCAAAGCGCGCTTCCGCGAATCCATCTACATCTCACTCATCTTTTACCTTGTGGTCGGCTGGTTCATCTTCTACGGCCCCACCGTCCTCTTCCATCAGCCGAGACTCATCAATCCTGCCGACGTCCTAAGACAGCGCGACAAGGAGATGACCTACCTCGACATGCCCAAGGATGTTGCCAAACAGCTCCAGCACAAGCCCACTAACGCCATCAGCGATAAGGACCGAGCCCAGCAGACCGCCAAACCAACCCTCGACCAGAAGACCCTCGAGCAGTTGCAGGCAATGCGCAGGGCTGGCGCACCCGGAGCCACCACCCCCACCCCCCAGCCGCCCCAACAGGCCGCGCCGCAACCCACAGCACCCCAGCAGCAGCCGGCGCCGCAACCGCTCCCTCAGCACCCTGCCCAGCAGCCCCAGCAAGCGATGATCGACGCACCCAGGCCCGCACCCACCCGGCCCAACTTCGGCAACTCCACGCCCTCTGCCGGTGATGCTATCCGTCAAGCCGCCGAGCAGGCATCACGCAATCGCGGTCAGGGAGGCGACTATGGAGCTAACCTTCCGGTCGCTCACCAGGGCCTCAACACCGGAGTCGACGTCCTCTCCGACACTATGGGCGTCAACTTCGACCCATATCTCAAAAAGATCATCCGCGAGATCTACAACACCTGGCTGCCCCTCATCCCCGAGGAGGCCCGCCCACCGCTCAACAAACAGGGCATCACTCAAATCCGCTTCATCATCCTCCCCGACGGACGAATCGGCGGAATGTTCCTTGACGGCTCTACCCACGACGACGCCCTCAACCGCGCCGCCTGGGGCTCCATCACAGGCGTCGGTCAGTTCCCCCCATTACCTAGCGAGTTCCATGGCCCAAACCTTGAACTACGCATCCACTACCTCGTCAACAAGACATCCGAGTAGGCAATGATGCCTGCCCCCGACTCCAATCTCCCAGCAGCGGCCACCCAGTTGGAGCGCCGTCGCCAGATCCGCGGATCACTCCTCCTGGCCGGAGTCGTCCTCATCTTCAGTCTCCTCCGCGCCCACCACGTCTTCAACCCCGGCTGGTGGCGCCTATGGTAGCTCCCCTCCACCCCCTCATCGTCCTTGTCGGCCCCACCGCCAGCGGCAAGACCTCACTCGCGCTCCGCCTCGCCCAGCAGTTCAACGGCGAGATAGTAAGCTGTGACTCAGTAGCCGTCTATCGCGAGATGGAGATCGGCACCGCCAAGCCCTCCCTCCAGGAGCGCGCCCTCGTCCCCCACCACCTAATCGACGTCGTCTGGCCCGATCAGCCCTGTACCGCCGGCGACTACAGTCGACTGGCCCGCGAGGCGCTCACCGGAATCACCGGTCGCGGCCGCCTCCCAATCGTCGCTGGAGGGACTGGCCTCTACCTCCGCGCCCTCATCGACGGACTCTTCCCCTCGCCCCCCATCCAGCCCGGACTGCGCGACCGCCTGCGCAACATCGCCTCAACACGCGGTCCTGCCTACCTGCATGCCTTACTCGTACGGCTCGACAAAGACGCCGCAACCACCATCCACAGCAATGACATCCCCAAAGTAGTCCGAGCTATCGAAGTCAGCCTCGCCGCCAGACAGCCACTCACCCAGCAATGGCAGAAGGGTCGCGATGCCCTCACCGGATACCGCATCCTGCGCCTCGGTCTCGACCCGCCCCGCCCCCTCCTCTATGAGCGCATCAACCACCGCGCGGCCGAGATGTTCGAGCGCGGCCTCGTCGAAGAAACCGCCCGCCTCGTCGAACGCTACGGATACGACTGCCGCCCCCTCACCTCGCTCGGCTACGCAGAAGCCATCTCGGTCCTCCGCAACGAATCCACCCTCGACGCCGCCATCGCCCACGCCCAGCAAGGCCACCGCAACTACGCAAAACGTCAAGGCACCTGGTTCCGCCGCGAGCCCGATATCCATTGGCTCAAAGGCTGCGGCAGCGAAGAGTATATTGCCGTCGAAGCTACGAACCTTGTTGCCCAACATTTAGAAACAGAACAACTCTCTCAACCGCAGCGCTGACTGCATCAAAAGAGGCCGATCCCTGATATCCCAGGAATCGGCCACATTTTTCTACAACACCTTCATCCCAGCATCAATTACTGCTGCAGCACCAGGTCATCCGCCAGCCTGAACCGAACGATCGACTCGGACGGAATATCGATATCCCGATTCCCGGTCAGTCCGCTCACAGCCGTGCCGGCTCCAGCACCTGCAAGGCCACCAATCAGCAACCCTGTCCCGCCGGTTGCCACACCGCCAATCAACATTCCCAGCCCCGTACCACCGCCGATAAATGCTGCGGAGCGTTTACCCTTGCCCTTTTTCGTGCGGGTCATGTCTTGGGTTTCCAACGGGTAGCGAGTTCCATTCAGCGTAATCGTCGTCAGCCGCAGCTCAAGTATCGACGCACCCTTAAAATGTCCGCGCTTATGTGAAGCATCGATGATGCCACCTACCGGCGTCCCCTTCGGGATGATCACGCGATCATTAGCCCCTGCCACCGGCTCGACCAACTCACCATCAAAATGATCGCCTGCGCGACTAGTCTTAACGCTGATGTGCTGGTTGATCCGAATCGCCAGATTGGTTCCCGCAGGTACCCTGACTTCAGCTGCATGAGTAACGGGACCGCCGCCCGGGACAGCCTGTGCCACAGGCGCTGGTGCACTACCCGATCCGTATCCGCCAGCCACCGCAGGTGCCGAGGCCGGAAGCGACCCAGAACTAGCAGAACTCGATGCATTCGGCATAGGACCCCCACCCGGAGCCACCGTGGTCGTTACCACTTGACCCGCTTGGCCAGGTACCGGTGGCTGAACCGTGGTCGTCGTCGTGTTGCCCTCTTTGTCGACCGACACTACCTGCTGCGCCTGTCCGGTCGCTGCGGCCTGCTGCTTCGCCTTCTCGACCGCCTCGTCCTGCTTGGACTTGCAACCGGTCAGTAGCGTGAACGCAAGCGCCATCGTGGCCGCACATTTCAAAAAAATCTGAGTATTCATCGTTCGATCCTCATTGTTCGTATCTTTAAATTTGTTGATTCTATTACTCTAATGCGCGTAGCCGGCACAGCCTTCCACCAGCACACCTCTAGTGTGATGCAGATAGCGCCTCTCCGACTGCCCGCAACCCTAAGGTTTACGATTGAAGCCATGTCCACCGTGCCTTCCACCCGCCCGCAGCTCGCTCACCTCACCGCCCAACTCGAAGACTTCAGGCAGCGCGGAACATTCTTCAAGCTCCGCGTCCTCGACGACGCACAGGCCCCCGTCTGCCACTACGACGGCAAGCAGGTCATCAACCTCGCCTCCAACAACTACCTCGGCCTTTGCAACCACCCCAAACTCGAAGAAGCCGCCATCGCCGCCATCCGCAAATACGGCGTAGGCTCAGGCGCCGTCCGCACCATCGCCGGAACCATGCGCCTCCACATGGAGCTCGAAGAGAAAATCGCGGCCTTCAAAGGCGTCGAAGCCTGCGTCGTCTTCCAGTCCGGCTTCACCGCCAACGCCGGAACCGTCTCTAGCATCCTCGACAAAGACGACTTCATCCTCTCCGACGAGCTCAACCACGCCAGCATCATCGACGGGGCGCGCCTCTCTCGCGCCAAGATCAAAGTCTTCCGCCACAAAGACGTCGCACACGCCGAACAACTCCTACAGGAGATCCAGCACGAGCCCGGCCACAAACTCCTCATCACCGACGGCGTCTTCTCCATGGACGGCGACATCGGCCCCGTCGCCGCGCTAGCCGACCTCGCCAACAAATACGGCGCAATCATGATGGTCGACGACGCACACGCCTCCGGAGTCCTCGGTCGCAACGGCCGCGGCTCCGTCGACCACTTCCACTGCACCGACAAAGTAGACATCCAGGTCGGCACCCTCTCCAAAGCTATAGGAGCGCTCGGCGGCTACGTCTGCGGCTCCCGCGACCTCATCGACTTCCTCTACTACCGAGCCCGCCCATTCCTCTTCTCCACCTCGCACCCACCCTCCGTCGCCGCCACCTGCATCGCCGCCTTCGACATCCTCGAAAGCGAGCCCGACCGTATTGAGCGCCTCTGGGCGAATACCCACTACTTCAAGCAGCAACTCACCGACGCCGGCTTCGACGTAGGTGGCCGCACCACCCCGGCCAGCGAGACCCCCATCACCCCCATCATCATCGGCGACGGCCGCAAAACCATGGACTTCTCCCGCGCCCTCTTCGACGCCGGCCTCATGGCCACCGGCATAGCCTTCCCCACCGTCCCCGAAGGCAAAGCCCGCATCCGCACCATCCTTACCAGCGAACACACCCGCCCACAACTAGATCAAGCCCTCGAAATCCTCACCACCACCGCCAAGCGCCTCGCAATCCTCTAGCAACCCTCTAGAAAACGCGCAGCGTCCAATACCCCACGAAGTGGCGCCCGCCCGGCGTCAGGGCGCCTCTAAGTTGATGAAATAACCCTAAAACGGCATCCGTACTGTCAGCACAATCCCATGGTTGTAGTTATGAAAGTGTGTCAAAGCAATCTGCTCCCCCGCCCCAAACGTCAGCCCCAACCGCCCAGGCTTCCCACTCGCATCGTGCGACAGCGCCATCCGCCCAACAATGATCCCCGGCGTAGCAAACGTCTGGATCTTCCCATCATTGCTCCCGCCCGAATAGAAGTTCGAATTGAACTCCACTTCAGGCCAGAATAGCCTCGCCACACCCGTCTTCGCCAGCCGATACTGCACCGCATTGTTCCACGTCATCGTATGCCCCAGCCCCTTCGCATTCGACACCGGCAGCGACCCACCCAGCGTAGAAGTCAGCGACAACTGCCCAAACCCTTTCCCCGCCGCCAGCGTAGGAGTCACCACCGCGCAGCAACTCCCATTCCCGTTCTTCCCCGTCGGCACCGTGGCTGCCAGAAACCCCGTTACAATCGCACTCCCATGCTCTTCATTCCGCGAAAAGAACCGAAACTTCGCCAGAAACGAAACATCGCCAAACCCATCCTGTAAACCAGGTGTCGTCCGATCAAAGAACGGCGGCACATTGAAGATCAGCTCCACATGCCGCTCCGGAATCAATTCCAGGCCCTTGCTGTTGCCATAGTTCCACGTCGTATAGAGCTTCGGTGTCGTCTGCCGCACAAAATCCGTCCGAATCTCCTGCTCCAACCGCGGCGTCACCGTCACCAGCGGCGTCACCCAATGCGGCTGCTCACTCTGCGTTGCCGTAACCCGTGCCTGATACCGTGCGACAAAGGAACTCGGACCCGCCGCACTCTGTGCGCTCGCCGTTGGTCCGCACAGGACCGCCCCAACTACACATGCAGCAATCGCCTGAATTTTCATGATGACTCAAATTTATACGCTGACAGATAACGCTTTTATACGGTTTTGATTTTTTAGTGCCGTCTGGTCTACCCTTCTTCCAGATACCCGCAGCAAATCCACCCACCACGGATACCATCCCCCATGAAGTCCCCCAACACCCTCCTCACCCCTCGCGAAGCCGCCGCCGCCATCGGCGTCAGCTACCCCACCATCAAGCAGTGGATCCTCGCTGGAAAACTGAAATCCATCACCACTCCCGGCGGCCACCACCGCATCCCCCAGTCCGCCCTCAAACGCTATCTCCCCGCCCCACCCGCTACCCCCAGCATCACCTCACGCGAGCGCTTCCGCACCACCAGCGGCCGCAATCAACTCATCGGCACCATCGTCGAAGTAAAAATCAGCGGCCTACTCGCCAAAGTCGTCCTCGCCATCGGCGATCAGCGCATCACGTCCATCATCACCGCCGATGCAGTCCGCGAGATGCAACTCCGCAAAGGCCAAACCGCCGCCGCTCTCATGAAGTCCACCGAAGTCATGATCACCCGTGTCTAGCCCCTATCCCCGATACACAACCCGCCCCTCGCAAATAGTAGCCTTCACCCGCCCCAACATCGCCGCCCCATCAAACGGACTATTCCGCGACTTCGACCGCGACTCATTCACCGCAAAGCTCCACGCATCCGCTGGATCAAACACCACCACATCCCCCCACGCCCCAACCCCTAAAGACCCGCGCCCCTCCAGCCCGACAATCCCTGCCGGAGTCGCACTCATCAACTGCATCACCCGCGCCACCGGCATCCCATGCCCCTTATGTAACACCCGCAGTGCCAAACCCAACGCCGTCTCCAGGCCTGTAATCCCATTCGGAGCCCGTTCAAACTCCTGCTCCTTCTCATGCACCGCATGCGGAGCGTGGTCCGTCGCAATGCAATCCACCGTGCCATCCAGCAACGCAGCAATCACCGCCTGCCTATCCACCTCAGCCCGCAGCGGAGGATTCATCTTCGCATTCGTGTTGTAGTCCCCAATCGCTTCCTCCGTCAGAGTGAAGTGGTGCGGAGCAACCTCGCACGTCACCTGCAACCCGTCAGCCTTCGCCGCTCGAATCGCATCCATCGCCCTCGCCGTACTCACATGCTGCACATGCAGCCGCGCCCGAACTCCCTCGCTTGCCTCAATCTCCCGCAGCAGCCGAATGTCCCGCTCTACAATCCGCGCTTCTGCCTCAATAGTCATTCCGCGCAGCCCTAGCCGAAAAGCCACCGGCCCCGCATTCATGCTGCATCCACCCGTCAGCCGCGTATCCTCCGCATGCTGGGACACCACCAAACCCAACCGACCCGCCGCAGTCAGCGCAGCCCGCATCACTTCATCTTCCAGCACAGGCTTGCCATCATCCGTAAATCCAACCGCGCCCGCCTTTGCCAGAGCAACAAAATCAGTCAGCTTCGCTCCCATGCTGCCCAGCGTCGCCGCGGGCATCGCATACAGCTTCACCACCGACCCGCGCGCCTCGTCCAGCATCCACTCCAACGACGCCACAGAGTCGTTCACCGGAACTGTATTCGGCATCGCTACTACAGTCGTGAACCCACCCGCCGCCGCCGCCGCAGTACCGGTAGCAATCGTCTCTTTGTAAGTCTGCCCAGGCTCGCGCAGATGCACATGCACGTCCACAAATCCCGGCGCCACTACCAGCCCGGCGGCATCAATCGTCTCAGCCGCGACTACATGCTTCAGCGCACCCGGCGTCTCCACCGCTGCAACCTTGCCATCCCGCACCAACAAGTCTCGCGGAGCATCAACACCACTAGCCGGATCAACCACCCGGCCGTTCAAAATAAGAATCTCACTCATATCGTTACACTTTCGAAATCACCCGCACCCAATGCGCGCAGCAACAGCGCAGACCGCACTGCCAACCCATGATGAACTTGATCTTCAATTGCTGAGTTCGGCCCATCCGCAACATCACCTGAAATCTCCAGCCCACGAATCATCGGCCCAGGATGCATCACCAGCGCATTAGGCGCGAACGCCGACAGCCGCTCGCCATTCAACTGATACCGCGAAATATACTCGCCCAAATCCAACTCCAATCCAGCCAGCCGCTCCCGCTGAATCCGCAACATCATTGCCACTTGCGATCGCCTCAGCGCAGCATCGAAATCCCGCACAATCTCCACGCCCTCACCCAGTCCCAACGCTTCGTGCGGCAGCAGTGGCTCCGGCCCGCACAGCAGCACCTTCGCTCCCAATCGCGGCAGCAGCATCGCATTCGACCGCGCCACGCGACTATGCAGGATGTCACCCGTAATTACCACCGTCACCCCGCGCAGAGACTGCCCATCTACCGCCGACGCATCCAGTCCCGGCAACCGAATCAACATCGTCCGCAGGTCCAACAGCGCCTGCGATGGATGTTGATGCATCCCATCTCCTGCATTCAGCACCGGCAGCCCCGTGCTTCGCGCCAGCAACGACGGCGCACCCGAAGCAGCATGACGCAGGATGATGCACTCCGCACCCAGCGCTCGCAGCGTCAAACCTGTATCTTTTAGCGATTCACCCTTCTCGATAGACGACGACTTGTCGCTCACCAGCGTCGTCGTCGCACCCAGAGACTTTGCCGCCAGTTCAAACGAAGTTCGCGTCCGCGTACTCGACTCGTAAAACAGCAGCGCAATTCGCCGCCCCGCCAACAACTGGGCACGCTGCGCATGAGGCATATTCTCCAGCCGAGCCGTAACGGTAAGAATTTGCGAGACTTGCTCTACAGTCAGGTCTTCAATGCTGATCAACGATCCCGCCGCATACGCGGAGCAGGCAGCCGATGCAGTAGTGTGGTCCAGGTTCTCAATCATGCGTCTTCCGTTAACCTAGTCCACCAGTTCGACGAGGAGAACCTGTTCCTGGCCGTCGATCTCGTTAAATTTAACCTCGATAATCTCGCGCCGGGAGGTCGGAATCGTACGCCCGGTAAACGTCGCTTGGATTGGCAGTTCGCGATGGCCGCGATCGATCAACACCAGCAGTTGCACACTCTTGGGCCGGCCATGGTCGAACAACGCATCCAGCGCCGCCCGGATCGTTCGACCGGTGTACAAAACATCATCCATCAAAATGATGTCGCGGCCTGTCACGTCAAAACCAATATCGCCCGCATTCACAGTAGGACGAGGACCGGATGTTGATAGGTCGTCGCGGTAAAAGCTGATATCGAGCACGCCAGTATCGACAGGATGCTTTTCGATCTTTTCAATCAACGCACCCAGACGCTGGGCCAGCGGCACACCACGCCGCTTGATCCCCACTAACCCCAGGTTGGAGCTTCCGTCGTTCTTTTCGACAATCTCATGGGCGAGCCGCACCAGGGTGCGCTCAATCTCTGAGGCCGACATGAGGCGGCCCTTCTCTCGAAGCTTCGGCTGGCGGGGTGCAGTAGTTTCACTCATAGCGATTGGGCTTGATGATATCAGGAGGCGCGCCAGAAATCTGTCAGGCGGGCGTCCCGCGACGCATCCGCATTAAGCCACCAACCGCTCCACCAACGGTGGAAAGCAGCAGGACGATCCCGGCAGTCATGCCAATCCCCGCCAGCATCATCCCGGCAAGGAACTCCGGCGTGTAAAAATATCGCAAAATCTCCGGTGGAGCCGGGTTTGCCGCAGCCGCACGCTCAATCTGAGTATGCAACTGTTGCGCCAACTCAGCGTCGAAGGACCCCATGGAATGCAAGCCATACCGGGCAACCAACCCGGCAACCGCCATCGCACAGGCTACAAACAAGACCAGCGCCAGTCCCACTACAACGCCAATGCGCGCACCGACACCAGCATCCATCCAGGCCTGCGGTCGACGGCGTTGATAAAGCGAAAGTGTGGTCAGCGAGCCGCTGATAATCCACAATGTACTCAGAGGAGACATCGCCGGAACCCGGGTCGCCAGCAGGCTCAGCAGCGCACCAATGGTCGCAACTAATATGGCACACCGGATCGCAGTCTTCCACTCCACCTGCTTGGGGTGCGGTGGCGGCAGACTGCCAGTCGAGTTCGCTTCGCCGGAGTCTTCAGGAAGATCCTGCTCCAACAAATACAGCTGAGGTGAGCCGCAATGAGGACAGAACGGAGTATCGTCCCGCCTTGCAGACAACTCACCCCCGCAGCGGTGACAAGATTCGTGCATACCCTATTGAAACTACGCCAGCCGGCCGAGGTGGGCAAGCGCACCAGCTTTACTGCTTCGGAGCATCATTGTCATCCTTATCGTCACCAATCGTGATCCGACCAGGCAAATCCAGCGCTACTATGCCAAATTTGGTGCCACTACCCTCCGGATCGATCGCCACAATATGTTGGTGCTGCTTTGAGCCGGCCTTCAACTCCATCTTGCCGGACACCTGCTCGTCCACAGTGATGTGCTTCTCTTTCTCGTTGTCACACGTCAGGCCTTCGGCTGTACGGGTCGGACTCCCCTCCGCCCGGTTGCTCACACACTGAATCACATCGCCGTAGTGGCCCAGCGCTTTCCGATAGAACGCGGAAACCTTGTCAGCACTGTCCGTAGATCGGTAGGTCGCCGCTTTTACCCTCAGTTGGAAGCTGCCGAAACTCAGGTTTACGTCTGCTGCCCCGTTATTCTTGTCATGCTTCACCAACTCCGCACCAGGATACGCCGGCAGGCCTATGCCCTCCACCACAACGGAATCATTGGTCTTCACCTGCATCCCGCCAAAAGGCGTGGCGATCTTCACATTGTCGCTATCACCGTGCTTGTCCGACTCCACCCTGCAGCCGCACGTCAGCCCCACACCCAGAATCATCGCCATCGCTACTGTCCGTCTTAGCTGCATCGCAAACCCCTCCAGATATCTCTCCAAGACAATACGCCGAATGCGGAGATGAGGTTCCCCTCACCCGTCCTCGGACATCCTCCAGCTATAGGAAAGCGGCTCCCATCAATCCGCCGCATCAGGAATCATCAAAGTACTGCAACTCAATCGCCAGAGTGGCCTATACTTGCAAACAACTGGAAGTACAGGCCAATACCGCCGGGCCGGCGGATCTCGGAGTTCTGGCATGGCGCAACACGAGCCAATCCGCAAGCGTAACCCTACATCCGGTTCGGAGATCCCGGACAAACTCTACTTCCGCATAGGCGAAGTAGCCCGGCTCTGCGACGTGCCAGCCTACGTGTTGCGCTTCTGGGAAAGCGAATTCCCTCAACTCAAACCAAATAAAGGCGGTACTGGACAGCGCCTCTATCGCCGCCGTGATGTCGAAACCGCCCTGCGCATCAAATGCCTCCTGTACGACGAGGGCTACACCATCCCCGGAGCCAGGCAGGCCATCAAGATGGAGATGCGACAGAAAGAGCCTCAGCTCCCACTGACCATCATGGACGCAGCTCCCAACATCGACCCTCAGCGCATTCGTAAGCTTCAGAAAGACCTGCGCGAGATCCTGAACCTCCTATCCAAACCCGCCGGCCGCGCCCCAGTCCACCCCATCCGGGCTCCTCGGCTAACCTCCGCCGGTTCCACCGCCAAACCCTTGTTCGATATCAACAACTCCTTCGAAGACTGAGAGCATCAGACCCGAAAATGAGCAGCTCGCCGAAATCCGTCCGCAGTTCGCTCCGGCCTCACTCTTCCTACAGCGAGGTCGCCTTCAAAGAGATCAGCTCCGGCGGAGGCGTCTCCATCCAGTGCCAGTTCTGTCCTGCCCAGGACTTTCGCCGCTCCAGACTCCGCGGCGATGACTTCAAGCAGTTACTCCTGATGCGATATCCCGTTCGCTGCCTGCGTTGCGGCCAAAGACAGTCGGTCAGCTTTACCATTGCGTCAATATCGGTCCCGTCCCACATCAGACAACGCCGTGCCCGACGCGGCTTGGAAGTGCATAAGCACTGGAGCGAACCGCGCAATCAAGCCGCCGCCCCGGCACCCGGCGGCCCCGCTCCTTCGGAACCAGACAAAAGTGCCACCTTCGCATCCTCGAGCGGCCCACGCCACAACGTATAACTTCGAGTCCGTTTCAGCCCTAAAGAGCGATCCACGCAACCAGGCTCCAAATCACCATCCCAATCTCCGTCGACGAACCAGCACAGCTTCCTCAGCAGCGTGAGCGACCGCACATATCCGACCGATAGAATCATTACACCGATCAAACCAACATCTCGCGAATGAACCCACCTTTGCCCGCCGACAACTCTTCCAACACGACGCCAGTATCGACGCCCCGCAAAGGCCGTTTCAACTTCCTGCACCCAGCCACCTCCCACAGCGCCTTCTCCGCCACTCTGCTCCTGATGCTCTCCTCCCTGCTCTCAGCCGTCCTCGGCCTCGTCAGGGTCAAATACATCAATTACAGATTCGGCGCTGGCCCCCAGACTGACGCGTACAACGCCGCATTCGAACTCCCCGACATGCTCGCATACTTCCTCGTCGGCGGCGTCGCTTCCATATCCCTCGTCACCATCCTCAACCGCTACCGCGCCGACGGCGACGAAGAAGGTGGTGACCGCGCCATCTCCATCGTCCTCAACGCCATGATCCTTGTCCTTGGCGCCGCCATCCTCCTCGCCGAAATCTTCGCCCCCATCTACACCCGCTACAAATTCGCCGGATTCACCCCCGCCAACGCCGCTCTTTGCACCTCCCTCACCCGCCTACTTCTCCCTGCGCAGCTCTTCTTCTTCATCGGCGGAGTCCTCGGCTCAAAACTCCTCGTCCGCAAGATCTTCATCTACCAGGCCATCACCCCACTCATCTACAACGCCGGAATCATCCTCGGAGCCGTCTTACTCTCCGCCCGTTTCGGCATCTACTCTCTTGCAATAGGCGTCCTCTGCGGCGTCATCCTCGGCCCCGCAGCCCTCACCGCCTTCGGAGCGTCCCGCGAAGGCCTCCGCTATCGCCCCATCGTCAACCTCCGCCACCCCGCCTTCACCGAGTGGCTCCGCCTCTCCATCCCGCTCATGATCGGCGTCTCCCTCGCCACTGCCGACAAGTGGATCCTCAGCTTCTTCGCCTCCTACGATCCTGGCGGAATCTCTCGCCTCACGGTCGCCAAAACCCTCTTCAACGCCCCCATGGGCATCATCGGCCAGGCTGCCGGAGCAGCATCCCTCCCCTTCTTCTCTTCCCTCTTCAGCGAGCACCGCCTCACCGACTTCGCCTCCGCCGTCAACCGCTCCATCACCCGCATCTTCGCCGTCGCGCTCCTCCTCGCGGCCTGGATGATCGCTCTCGCGCCCCCAATCGTCGACCTCTTCCGCGGCGGCTCGTTCAACCGCACAGACGCCATCCAGACAGCTCACTACTTCGCCATCTTCGCCATCTCGCTTGCCCTATGGGCTTCGCAAGGCATCTACGCCCGCGCCTTCTATGCCGCCGGAAACACCTTCACCCCAGCGCTCGCCGGAACCATCATCACCCTCATCTCAATCCCCATCTATCGATTCCTGTTCCACACCGTCGGGATGACCGGCCTGGCCATCGCCTCCGACCTCGGAATCCTCACCCACACCGCCACCCTCGCCATCCTGCTCCACCGCCGCAAGCTCGTCCCCATCAATGGCCTCGAATTCACCGAACTCCTGCGGGCCCTCCTTGCCGCCTGTATCGCCTTCGCCGCAGCCACCGCATGCGTCCGCCTCCTGCCGCTCCACCACGGCCATGCTGCCGACCTCCTGCTCATCCTCATCGCCTCCACCATCTGGGCAGCCCTCTGCTGGACCACCCTCACCTTCACTGGCTCCACCCTCCCACGCCAGGTCCTTAGCCGCCGCAGCTAACCATGACCAACTCAACGGTCTCGCCCAGGACTCATGAAGGCAGTCATCGAACACACCATCGACGGAAAATTGATTTACAAAGCAGGCATCATGGGTATAGTCCGTGGAACCGGTGAAGCCCGCCCCGAGATGCGATCCGTGTCGCCCACTGCAACCCGTCTAGGGCAACTGTGTCTTGCCCGGAGTAGCACTCGCAAACGGAGCGCTTCCAATCGGCACGAACGCATGCGCGTTGGCGTCGTACGTCTCCACCGTGCCACTGCTCATGTCATACACCCACCCATGCACCCTCAGTTGCTTGGCCTCCAGCGCCTTCGCCACCGTCGGATGAGTCAGCATATTATCCAGTTGGACCAGAACATTTTCATGCACCAGTGCGTCCAGATAGTCCTTCTCACTCGCTCCCGGGTACTCTAGCGCCACCGCATCGCGAGCAACGTCAGCGTAATGCAGCCAACGCGCAACAGCAGGCAGTGACTCCAGCCGCTCCGCGCCCTTCTGGATCGCCGTCATCGCGCCGCAGTTTGAGTGCCCGCAGATCACAATATCCGGAATCCCCAGCACCGCAATCGCATATTCAATGCTCGCCGTCACACCACCCGGCTGCGGCGAATACGGCGGCACAATGTTGCCCGCGTTCCGCACCACAAACAGCTCACCCGGCCCCTGCTGCGTCAGCAGTTCTGGCACCACTCGCGAGTCGGAGCAGCCAATAAACATCATCGTCGGCGTCTGCGCCAAAGACAGCTCTTGAAACAGCGCCTCGCGGTTCGGATACACGTCCCGCTGAAACCGCAGTACGCCATCGATAATATGGTCCATCGTTCTAACCTACCCTATCGCTGGTAACGCGGCGTCAACGATATAACCGCACCTTACTTCGCGTCTTCGTACTCTTCGTTCCACGCAGTCTGGATCGCTTCAAGAATGCCCTCAGTGGACTTCGAAGGATCACCCACAAAGCCCGGCAACTCGGTCACATACTTGTGCAAGTCCGTAAACCGTACCGAATACGGCTCAATCTCCGGATGCTTCTCCTGCAACAAAATCCCAATCTCACCTACATCCGTCCAGCTGATCTCACGCGCCATCGTCATTCCTCACTTGTCTCACAGATAGTCCAACTACTACGCGCCCGGACCATGGGAGGGCTTACCCTCCTGCACATAGTTCCTATTCCACTTCGGAATCTCAACGACGTACGTGCCCGCCTTCTCAATCACTGCCTGGCAACCCAGCCGCGAGTTCAACTGCACATCCGCGGCAGTCTCCATGCGGTCAAGCTCTAGATCCTCAGGCTCACTGATCCCCTGCGAGCCTTCCTTCACATGCAAATGGCATGTCGTGCAGGCACACACACCCCCGCACGCATGGTCCAGAAAAATGTCGTAGTTCTCTGCCACATCCAGAAACGACATCGGCAGACCATGTCCCTCATATGGCAGCGTATCGAACGGAAACTCCACCGTCCGGCCCTGAGGCAGAAACGTCACGCGAACCATTCCCTCGGCCGCGGGCTTTGAGGTGTCCACTACTTCAGCAATCTTCTTCTCATCTAGCATGGCTTATCTCTTCCGATCTCTCTGTGTTACTTATTATGGCCGCAACCCCTCTGGGCTGCGTCAACGTTGCTTGGAACTAAATCTTCGAGTCGTCTATCTGTGCCCTTGCAAACGGATGTGGCGCAGTCGGCCCCTCGCCCATATCCTCACCTGCGGACTCCATCGTCTTGCCCTTCATGGCACCCGAAACCGCGCTATCCATCATCAGCTCCGCAAACCGCCGCGTCGCCTTATCCAGCACTTCAATGCCATTCCGGATCACCTTGTAGTCGCCACTTTGAATGGACGCCTTCAACTCATTCTCTGCCACAAAGATCTTGGCCTGCTCGTCAGTCGAAAGCTGCTGCCAGGCCGCGTGGCTGCGCCCCTTCTCCACCGCAGCCAGGATCGTCTCAGCCTCATTCTTCGCCTCGATCACCTGGCGCTCCTGGATATCGGCCTCCGCATTGTCGAACGAGGCAAGAATCATCGTCTCCACCTGCTCATCCGTCAGTCCGTAAGTCGGCTTCACATCGATCTCGGCCGCCTTCCCACTCCGCTGCTCCCGTGCCGAAACATGCAGAATCCCGTTGGCATCGATCAGAAACTTCACCTCGATCCGCGGCAGCCCGGCCATCATCGGCGGTATACCCTTCAGGTCAAATCGCGCCAGCGACCGGCAATCCTTCGCCAACTCACGCTCTCCCTGCACCACATGAATCGCCACATTCGTCTGACCATCCACGCCCGTCGTAAAGTGCTCCGTCGCACTTGCCGGAATCGTCGAGTTGCGCTGGATGATCTTCGCCACTACCCCGCCCAACGCCTCGATCCCCAACGACAGCGGAGTCACATCCAGCAGCAGCAAGTCCTCCGTCGCCAACGATCCCCCGGAAAGAATCTGCGCCTGCACAGCCGCACCCAGCGCAACCACCTCATCTGGATTAAGCTCCGTATGCGGCTTCTTCCCCCGCGCACTCAGACCAAACAAATCATCCACCAGTGCCCGCACAGCCGGAATCCGCGTCGACCCGCCCACCAGCACCACTTCATCGATCTGGTCCACCGAAAGCCCGGCGTCCTTCAGTGCCTGCTTGCAAGGCCCTGCCGTGCGCCCGATCACCCCAGCCGTCAATGCATCGAACTGCGCTCGCGTAATCTCCCGCAGATAATTCTTACCACTCGGCAGCAACACATTCAGCGTCGAAACCTCAGCCTCAGACAGCTTGATCTTCGCTTCAATCACCGCCTTGCGGATCGCCTGCACCGCCTCGCCATTCCTCCGCAGGTCTTCCCCCAGATCCCCGGCGATATCGTCCAGCGCAATCGCAATCAGCAGGTTATCGATATCGTCGCCACCCAAATGTGTATCGCCGCCAGTTGCAATTACTTCGAAGATCCCTTCATGCAGCTTCAGGATCGAGACATCAAACGTCCCTCCGCCAAAGTCATACACCGCAATCACGCCGTCCTTCTGCTTGTCCAGCCCATAGGCCAGCGCCGCAGCCGTCGGCTCATTCACCAGCCGCAGCACCTCCAGCCCAGCAATCCGTCCGGCGTCCTTGGTGGCCTGCCGCTGCGCATCGTTGAAGTACGCTGGCACCGTAATCACGGCCTTCGTCACAGGCGCCCCGAAGAACCGCTCCGCATTTTTCTTCAACTGCAGCAGCACGTACGCCGAGATCTCTGGCGGCGTCAGCATCAGCCCACCCACACTCAGCCGCAGCACCTCACCCGCCTTCAAATCCTCCGCCAGCTTAAACGGAAATAGCTTCAACTCATTCGCGACATCCGCAATATCACGCCCCATCAGCCGCTTGGCTGAATACACCGCACTTGCCGAGTCCGCCAGCAACGTACCTCGCGCAGCATTCCCCACCACCACGCCATCTTCCGTCATCGCCACAACAGACGGCACCAACCGCTCGCCGTCCTCACCCGGAATCACCACCGGCGTATCGCCCTGCATAAACGCAACCAGCGAGTTCGTCGTCCCCAGATCAATCCCTACAACTCGTTCATCCGCCATCAGTTCCAATCCCTTATCCGACGCCGCTTCACTCCCTGCGCCAAGCTTCCGCCTGCTCTTCTATTCTCCTACAACCACGTATCCAATACCGGCCTCAACCATTGGCTGCCGTTCCGCAAATTAAAGCTCACATCGGTCGTGATAACGTCTCTCCATGGAACTCAATCCTTACGCCAAATTCCTCGCCGACCAGCAGCCCCTGTCCGTTCTCGAAGCCACCGCCAGCTACTTGCATCAACTCCTCGCGCCGCTGTCCGAAGCCGTGATTGAGCTCACTCCCGCTCCCGGAAAATGGAGCATCCGCGAGATCGTCGCGCACCTCGCAGACTGCGAAATCGTCTTCTGCTTCCGCCTCCGTCAAGCCCTCAGCGAGAACCATCCGCAGATCCAGCCATTCGACCAGGCCATCTGGGCCAAGCGCTACGCTGCCTACGACTTCCCCTCGGCCATGATGCTCTTTCACGCCGCCCGCAACTGGAACCTCAAACTCCTCGCAACCATCTCCGAGGCCGACCGCCAGCGCCAAATCACGCATCCCGAGCGCGGCACCATGACCTTCTGGACAATCGTCGAAACCATGGCCGGCCACGACATCAACCACCTGCAGCAACTGGAGCGGATCGCCGCCAGCCACTAGACAGCCTGCCCGTCCAGCACCTCGTTCACGTCACGCACAAGGTTGCGCAGATAGCTGCGCTTGTTCAGCAGCACCACCATTGCATCCTTGGCACGGGCCTTCCCCGCGTCATCACCGGCATCCACGCCTGCGTCCCATGCAACCCATAGCTGCTCCAACTCCGCCTGCGTCTCCACCATCCTGGCATCGAACGCATCTTTCGCAGTCATCAGGTCACGCCGCAACTCCGGCTCATCCTCGCCCATCTGCTTGGCCGCCTTCATCTCCGCCAGCTGCATGTTCAGCTCGAAAACCTCTTCCAGCAACTCCGGCGGAACAATCTGCTTCTTCTCCACCCCGCTGGCCCGCGCTGCATCCGTCGCCGCCTTCGACTGCTCCTCGAGTTCCACACCCTCCAGCGTCAACAGATACTGCGTCCGCAAAATAGGATCTTTCAAAGTCCGATACGCATCATTCAACAGCGACGACTGAGCCAGCGCAGCCTCCTGCTCTGCTTCAGGCTTTGCCGCAAAACGGTCAGGATGCAGCTTCCGGCTCAGCGCGTAAAACTGCTTCTCCAGCACCGCAACATCCAGCACCAGCTTCCGCGGCAATGAGAAAAAATCAAAGTAATTCATAAGGAGAGGACGCTTGCTTTCATTGCGACGCGAACACTACGACGAAAAGCTCGACCCGCACCCGCAGCTCTTCGTAGAGTTTGGGTTAATAAAGTTAAAGCCCTGCCGCATCAGCGTCTCTTCAAAATCAAGCACCATGCCATGCAGATAGATAAAGCTCTTCGGGTCAACGAAGACTCGCACCGGCGCTCCGTTCGTCGGATCGCCAGCCGTCGCAACTCCCTCGCCAAACGCATACACGCGGTCGCGGTCGCGCGGCTGCGTATCGAAGCGAATGTTGTAGCTCAGGCCAGAGCAGCCACCGCCTTGAATCCCAAGCCGCAACCCACCCTGCTCCGGCGACACATTCTCCTTCGCCATCGCCACGCGAATCCGCTTCAGCGCCTTCTCGGTTATCCGAATGCCCTTCTGCTCCGCACTCTGCCCGCTAGCGGTCAACACTGTCATCCCCGCCAACGGGTCCTTCGACCCACCAGCAGGAGCAGCAGCCTGCGCCGCCCGGTCCGTCTCGGTTTGTAAAGTCACCATCGCCATTGCAATGCCTTTGCCTTCACTTACTTCTGTCTTACCCAACAAGCCGGGTGTCCCATGTCAGACAGCCTTATGTCTGACGTGGGGATACGCTCTACCGCCCAACTCACCGACCCACTGCACTTACTGTTGCCCTTGCAACCCACTGCACTTGCTGCTGCCCTTGCAACCCCGATTAGTGCCAGGTGTTCTTCTCTGGCGGCTGCCTGCTTGCAACCCACTGCACTTGCTGCTGCCCTTGCACCTGAGATAGGCCCGGGCTTTAGCCCGGGCACCATCAGGCAACCAAAGAGCCGGGCTTTAGCCCCCGGGATACGCCTTCGTCTCCCGGCAAAATCTCAACCAGCAGACAATCCCCTAGAGAGCTGCGACCGCAACGCCTTCCGTCTCAGCCACGTTGTTCTTCTTCTTCCAATCGCCAATCGCCGCGCGGATCGCATCTTCCGCCAGTACCGAGCAGTGGATCTTCACCGGCGGCAGCGCCAGTTCCTTCACGATGTCCGTGTTCTTGATCTCCAAAGCCTCAGCAACCGTCTTGCCCTTCACCCACTCCGTAGCGAGTGACGAAGAAGCAATCGCGGAGCCGCAACCGAACGTCTTGAACTTGGCATCTTCAATTACCTGTGTCTCAGGGTTCACGCGGATCTGCAGACGCATCACGTCGCCGCACTCCGGTGCGCCGACAAGGCCGGTTCCAACCTCGCCGGAGGTCTTATCCATCTGGCCGACGTTGCGGGGATTGTTGTAGTGGTCAATTACCTTATCGCTGTATGCCATGTCGTTTCTCCTCGTCGCTTAGAGCTTGTTCTGTTTGAACTAAATTCGTTGGATTTGCATCGTTAGCAGCAGATGGTTAGTGCGCTGCCCACTCGATCTTCGTCAGGTCAATACCTTCCTTGACCATCTCGTACAGCGGGCTCAATTCACGCAGCTTCAGCACCACGTCAATCACCTTGTCCGAGACATAATCCACCTCGGCCTTGGTGTTGAAGCGGCCAAGACCAAACCGGATTGAACTGTGCGCCACATCATCGCCCAGACCCAGCGCCTTCAGCACGTAGCTCGGCTCCAGCGTCGCAGACGTACAGGCCGACCCCGAAGACACCGCAACATCATTGATGCCCATCAGCAGGCTCTCGCCCTCGACGTACACAAAGCTCATGTTCAGATTGCCCGGCAGGTGGTGCTCCATGTTGCCGTTCACGTGGACATAGTCCAGCGCATTCTCCAGCTTCGCCTTCAGATAATCGCGCAGCTCAGCCTCGCGCTTACCCTCGGCCTCCATCTCGTTCATCGCAATCTCGCACGCCGCGCCCAGGCCAACAATACCCGGCACATTCAACGTGCCCGAACGCATCCCGCGCTCATGACCGCCACCGTTGATCTGCTCCGAGATCTGCACTCGTGGATTCCGCCGGCGAACATACAGCGCACCAACACCCTTCGGCCCGTACACCTTATGACCGCTCAGCGAAAGCACATCGATATTGTCCTTCTGCACATCCACCGGAATCTTGCCAACCGCCTGCACAGCATCCGTATGAAAGATCACGCCCTTCTCGTGGCAAAGCTTGCCAATCTCCGCAATCGGCTGGATCACGCCAATCTCATTGTTCGCATACATGATCGAGACCAGGATGGTCTTGTCATCCATCGCGTTCTTCAGGTCTTCCAGATCGATCAGCCCGTCCGCCTGCACCGGCAGATAGGTCACGCGATACCCGGCCTTCTCCAAACGCTTGCACGTATCCAGCACCGCCTTGTGCTCAGTCGCCTGCGTGATGATGTGGTTGCCCCGTTCGCGGTACATCTCGGCAATGCCCTTGATCGCCAGGTTGTTCGACTCCGTCGCGCCGCTGGTGAAGATAATCTCCTTCGAGGTCGCGCCAATCAGCTTGGCAATCTGCTCGCGGGCCTTCTCCACTGCTTGCTCCGCCTCCCAGCCAAACGCATGGTTACGGCTGGCGGCATTACCAAACTTGGCGCCAAAGTAAGGCAGCATCGCCTCCAGAACCCGGGGGTCCATAGGCGTCGTCGCATGGTTGTCCATGTAGATCGGAAGGTGCACGCCCTCTGGCAGGGCAGTCGCGGATTCCGTAATAATCATTCCGTTGTCGCTCATCTCGTTGCTCATCGTTGCTCCTGAATTCTCTTGTGCCTGAACTTCTAAACCTGAACTTCTAAACCCGAATTTCTAAACCCGAACTTCTAAACTCACTATCGTTCCTGCTTCTCTAGCCAGCGATACTTACCAGACCGCCGCCCACCGGGGCGCTCGGTGTCGGATGCCCCGCTTCAACCGATTCCATCAAATCGGAGATCCGCAAGCCATTCAACAATTCCTTGATGCTGTCGTTCACCTTGCGTAGTGGTTCTTTGATGGTGCAATGCCCCGCAAGGTCGCAGGTTCCGTGGATCGTAATGCAACTGGTGATAAAAAGCGGCCCGTCAATCGCCCGGATCACCTCAAACGCCGTAATCTCGTTCGCTGGACGAGCCAGCGAGTACCCACCATTCGTCCCCGCATGCGAAACCAGCAGCCCAGCCTTGGCCAGCGTCTGCAGTATCTTGGCCAAAAGCTGTGGAGGTATGTGGTACGCCTCGGCGATATCTTTTGCCGACTGAGCTCCGCCCTGACCAACCTCATGCCCAGCCAGCAACGCCTGCTCGGCCAGATACTTCAAGGCCATCAGACCGTAATCGGCTTTTTTAGTCAGTCGCAACATATCCGCACCAGGCTCAAAACTATCGAAAAGTCGAAAAGGCGACTCTTCCAGTCCTAGATTAGTGTACGTCCAGAATCAAGGCTACGCAACCACGTTTATCCAGCAGCATTTCCATATCATCACCAATAATCACCACAAAAAATCGCAACGATTTAACATTGACAAGGACCGTGCGGACGGGCAAAATCCTTCCATCAACATCTCCCCACCCATGACATCCCTGTGCAAACATCCCATCGTCAAAGTTGTCGCCCGAGAGGACGATATCGAGTTCGTTGAGTGCCAGAACTGCGGAGAAGTCTTTGATTCCGCTGAATATAACGACATGGCGCTCGAAGAGGAAGAAGCCACCGTCGACACAGCCGACGACTAAAGTCACAACCTCATCCCACCACAAAATGGCATCGGCGCAGATCCCGACAGGATCGCGCGATTTTGAATCCATATCTAATTGCGAATAATAGACTTATCAAAAATACAGACCACACAGACTAACCGCCCGATTGCGGCGCGCCGTTCATTCGACGAATGACAATCCACGCATACTGCGCCGCAGACAGAGGCGCCAGGAACGCAATCGATCGCACCAGAAAGTCGCTGACTAAGGGCAAACCTGGCAATCTGACGACTAATTGACTCAACAAAATCGTAAGCGACACAATCTGCACCAGCGTGTTCAGCTTGCCAAAAAAACTTGGGCGGAAGTCGCGCAGGGTTCCCGTTGCGAACAACAGCGTAGCAATCAGCAAGATTCCAAGATCGCGGCTAAATACCAGCACCGTAACGTAGCGCGGTATCAGGCCCACATGCGTCAGCACAACAAAGAGACTGCTCAGCAGCAGCTTGTCCGCAATTGGATCAAGATACTGGCCGAGCGTTGTCTTCTGACTGAGCCAACGCGCAAGCAAACCATCCAGCGCATCACTGACACCCGCCAAAAGAAAAAGCGCGAATGCGGTTACATGGTGACCATCCAGAATCTCGATAATTAGAAAAGGAATGATGAACAGACGCATGAGCGTCAGTAGGTTGGGCGCGGCGCGGAATTGGCTAAGAAAAGACACTTTGGGATCAGCCCATCCTAACCCATGTCAGCGGCCTGTCGTTGCCGCTATGTTTGCCCTAGTCCTCTAGTTGCATTTAGACTGAAGAAACGCGCAGGCGCGTAGCTCAGTTGGTTAGAGCGCTACCTTGACACGGTAGAGGTCAGCGGTTCGAATCCGCTCGTGCCTACCATTATCTTCAATAAGATACGTGGTTTCCGCTCTTTTCATCCCACTCCCTTTGACCCTTGAACAAATTGTGACAGCTGATCGCGATCAAGAGCGCGTTGGCCGCACCACTCCTCGGGGTAAAGTGAATCAAATCAGCTGTTACACGTTATAGCGGTTCAGGCGGGGTGTGATCTTCGGGCACAAACTGCCGCGCATGGCCGTTAGCCGTTCGAGTCTGCTCTTGCATCCCATTGTCTTCACCGACAAACTAAGGCTCTCACTTTGATGGGCTGGCGGTTAGAGTCGTGGTTGGCGAGAATGGGGCAACTCCGTAACAAAATGCAGGCCCTCTTCCTATGTCGTCATAGTCCTCCAAGCCACCGTGAATTGACATTGAGTGCTTTATTTCATAGGGTGATTGCGTCCACCGTCTGAATGAAATCGACATGTTCAAACGGAATTTGAAGACAAAAGATTGGGCAGTCATCGCTGACGTTTCGCATTATGAGGCCGTCGCAATTGCTGGCAATACATTCAGAAGTCAAGTATCGGACTTTACTTAAGGAGATTGCGTGCGCCAAAGTCGGAAATTTGCTTTGCTCTGTTCGGCCCTTCTACTTGTCGGTTCGCTTCGGGTCCCTTCTGCACAAGGACAAATCGAGTCCAGTTCTGCGACCCCAACTCCTCCGCACCCAAAGCAAATTCACCTGAAACACGTTCTGGTCATCGCCCAAACGAAAGGCTTTGAGCACGACTCAGTCCCAACAGCAATGGCAGCCGTCTTCAAAATGGGTCAGGAGAGCGGCCTGTGGGACACAACACTGCGCACGGACACTGAGCTTCTCACCAACAAAGACCTCGGGAGAAATTCGAAAAACCTCAAGTACTTTGATGTCCTTATATTTGCCAGCACTACGGGCGAGCTCGATATGGATCAAAGTCAAAAGCAGGACATGCTCGCCTTCATCAAGGATGACGGAAAGGGCTTCGTCGGAATTCATGCTGCGCTTGACACCAATTACACATGGCCTGAATACGGTGAAATGATTGGCGGCTGGTTTGATCAGCATCCTTGGGGAACCTTTAACGCGCCGATCATCACCGAAGCTCCCAATTTCCCAGCTGTGCGCCACTTCCCGGGAGCGTTCACAAAATATGATGAAATCTATCAACCAAAGGAATGGTCACGCGACAAGGTGAACGTTCTCCTGAGGCTCGATGCTTCCAAATTGGACTACTCTAATAATCCGCGGATTCATCGGACGGATCGCGACTTCCCCGTCGCCTGGAGCAAGATGTACGGGAGAGGTCGAGTCTTTTACTCCACACTCGGGCACACAGAAGAGTCGTGGAGCGATCCCGACGTACAAAAGATGTATTTTGAAGCAATCAAGTGGGCAATGGGAATGACCGAGGGCAGCACGATAACTCATGCTCAACCAACGTCAAGTGGAAGCCGATAACTCTATATGATGACTAAGATCACCCGCAACGCCCTCAGTTAGCGATGAATACTAAGGCTCGGCGAGAACATGGCTGTCATCCAGCGGTTCTGCGCACAATGGAATCAGTAGCTCCTATAGAAAAGGACTTTGCATGAGAACGCTTGGAATGGGCTTAGTTGGACCCGGCTTTGTAGCGGCACACCATATTGATGCCGTGAGACGTCTGGGAGACGTGGAGGTAGTCGCTATCGCTGGATCGACCGAGCAGTCCGCAGCCCGTAAGGCTCAGGAATACAAGGTCGACCGCTCCTATGGCGATTTCAAAGCACTGATCGCTGACCCAGATGTTCATGTGATCCACAACACCACGCCAAATCACCTTCATTTTCCAGTGACGATGGCCGCGCTCGCCGCAGGCAAACACGTTATCTCCGACAAGCCGTTGGCGCTCAACTCCGAAGAGGGTCGGCAGCTCCGGGATGCCGCGATCGCGGCCAATGTGGGCCATGTCGTCACCTTTAACTATCGCGGGAATCCTTTGGTACAACAGGCACGTTCCATGGTCGTGAACGGTGAAACGGATGGTGTCGCCTTTGTTCACGGTCACTATCTTCAGGATTGGATGACAGATCCCAACGTCTACTCCTGGAGGTCCGACCCCTCGAAAGGTGGCACGAGTTCGGCCCTTGGGGATATCGGTTCGCACTGGTGCGACCTGGCCGAGCATGTATCCGGCTTGAAGATCGATTCGGTTCTTGCAGATCTGTCAACCGTAGTCCCCGTTCGTTTCTACTCAGGAGCTTCTGCCCAGGCGTTTTCACAGGAGCACGCCGGGAATCGAACAGCTATCAATGTGCAAAGCGAAGACTTAGCCAGCGTACTCCTTCGATTCAACAATGGCGCGAAGGGAGCCTTCTCGGTTGGACAGATTCTTCCCGGCCATAAGAACGATTTGCAACTCGAGCTAAGCGGAAGAAAATGCTCACTCATGTGGCGCCAGGAAGTGCAAAACGAGCTCTGGATTGGCCGTCATGATCAGCCAAATTCAATGATGGCAAAGGATCCCTCTCTCGTATCGCCAGATGCTCGTCGCTATGTTCACCTGCCCGGTGGCCACCAGGAGTCTTGGGCAGACGCATTCCGAAATGTCATTCGTGATGCCTACGATTGGATTCGTGATGGTGCCACAGCTGAGACGAAGCCAGCACCCCTGCCAACTTTTGATGACGGTTACAGGGTTAGCTGCGTTATCGAGGCAATGCTCAGGAGCCATGCCGCAGGTGGAGTGTGGGAAAAAGTCCGTTATATCCCAGCACATGGCGGAGTCATTGACTAACGTAGAATTTGCCGTGCCATATAGCGCAGTTCCGTGAAGAACGCAGTCAGATCGCCGGATTAAACGTCTCCGGTCAATTGAGGAGCAACTAAATGAAACTTGGAGTATTCACCCCCCTGCTGGGACAACTTCCGCTGGAAACTGTGCTCGAGAAACTGAAGCTGCTCGGTATTAGTACTGTGGAGTTGGCAACCGGAAACTATCCGGGCGATGCGCATTGCAAGTTGTCGATGCTCGAAGATGCGGCAGCACTCACAGAATTTCAGCGAACACTGGAACACCACCAAGTCAGCATCAGCGCCCTCAGTTGCCACGGAAATTCCCTCCATCCCGATAAGGCCCAGGCAGCACATGCGCAAGAGGTCAACCGGCAGACAATCCTGTTGGCTGAGAAGCTCGGGGTCTCAACGGTGGTCGACTTTTCTGGTTGCCCCGGAAGCACCCATGATTCAACTTATCCAAACTGGATAACCTGCCCCTGGCCCCCCGAGTATCTAAAAATCCTCGATTGGCAATGGAAGGAAGTAGTTGAGCCTTACTGGGTGAAACAGGCAAATTTCGCCGAACAACATGGAGTCAGAATCGCAATCGAAATGCATCCAGGATTCGTCGTTTACAGTCCTGAGACGATGCTGCGGCTCCGGTCCATTGCCGGCCCTTCCATTGGGTGTAACTATGATCCGAGTCATATGTTTTGGCAGGGTATTGATCCCATCGCAGCTATCCGGGTTCTCGGAGATGCCATCTTCCACGTCCACGCCAAAGACACCCAAATGTACCAGGCAAACCTACCTCGCACTGGCGTCCTCGACACCAAACCCTACACGGATGAGCGTAACCGAGGATGGATTTTTCGCACCTGCGGCTTTGGTCACGGAGCCGAGTGGTGGAAAGAGTTTGTTTCCACCTTGAGAATGTATGGCTACGACGGTGCTCTTTCGATTGAGCACGAGGACAGTCTCCTCTCACCCGAAGAAGGGCTTACAAAGGCAGCCCATTTTCTCCAGGAAGCCATCTTGAAGGAAGAGCCGACAGCAGCATGGTGGATGTAAAGATAACGCTAGCGGCAACGGCAGGAGTAGTGGCAGTTGCAAGGGAGACGCTGGACCCATGGCTGATTGCTAGTAGTTGTACTCACCCCATAGGCTGATCATGCACTGTATCCAAGGGGATGGGACTCAGTTGGCCCCTGCTTTTTCTATGCTGGACAGATAGCGACACATCTGCGAGTGCCTTCCTGATACAAAAGTAAGTAGTACATTGAAACTTGAATCGACGGAGTATCTGACGAGCACGATGAGAAAAATATCAGTTATAGCAGTTACAACAGTTGTAACGATCTTCGCCTTTTCCAAGCTGGATCTGTCGCCAATCTACGCAGCGGCTGTTCACAATTCCACCACGGAAAGCCCAGCAACCGTCGACGCGAGTTTTATTGCCGCCAGCGAAGGTGGGTCTGGACCCAAGGTTTATGCGGAGCATTGCGCCACCTGCCATGGAGAGCACAGGGAGGGAAATCTGCCCGCGGTTCCATCTCTGGTAGGGATAGATCGTCGATTCGATTCCAGCCAGATCGAGAACATTGTTCATCAAGGGAGGGGACGCATGCCTGGCTTCCCCAAGCTGCCGAATGAGGAGCTGGCGTCACTGATTCACTTCTTCGACAGCAGCAGTATGCATGCCGCGACAGACACTTCTGCCTCAAATACAAGCGCACCCGCCACCGGAGGTCCGCTATTCCAACAGAACTGCGCCTTTTGTCACGGCCGTGACGCAGCTGGTGGAGAGAGTGGCCCTGACCTTACACGATCGAAGCTTGTCGCAGAGGATGTTGCAGGCAATAAGATTGGTGATGTTGTTCGGAACGGACGATTGGAAAAGAAGATGCCGGCCTTCAAATTTTCTGATTCTGAAATGGCTAGTGTAGTTGCATTCATCCATGATCAGACTAAGAAGGCGACGTCCCGACCGGGTGGCCGACGAGGCGTGGATGTCTCCGATCTGCAGTCGGGAAATGTCGCCGCCGGCAAACAGTATTTTCAGGGACCAGGTGGATGCGCGTCGTGCCATTCCCCCACGGGAGATCTTGCCGGAGTTGCATCGCGATATGAGGGGCTTCAACTTGAGGAGCGCATGCTGTATCCAAAGGACGTCAAGTCTCATGTCACAGTGACACTCCCTTCAGGAGAGACGGTTCTAGGCACCGTGGCCTATCTGGACGAGTTCACCATCGGGCTTACAGACCAGACCGGAAGGTACCGATCATGGCCTGTCGGCGCAGTAAAGTACGCCGTCCAATCCCCGGTAGATGCCCATGTCGCCCTATTCGATAAATACACCGACGACGACATTCACAACTTGATGGCGTATCTGCAAACTCTGCGCTAACTGCTTTGTGCTTCCGTCGAAGCACATTCTTGAAAGGTTTCGCATCAATATGAGGCTACTGAGGAACGCTTGGATCTTCGCCGCGATGGCGATCGTGGGAGCTGCCGTGATATCCCATTCTGCTGCCGCTCAAGACTTGAGCGCTGCTGACCTTCTAAATCCGCCAGCAAGTAGTTGGCCGGGCTACCACGGCGACTACTCAGGGCGGCGCCACAGCAAGCTAACCCAGATTACCCCTAGGAACGTAAAGAATCTCGGTCTCGCATGGGCCTTCCAAACGAACCAGAATGCACCCATCAAATCCTCGCCCCTCGTTGTGGATGGAGTCATGTACTTCACCGTTCCGGATAACGTCTGGGCGGTCGATGCTCGGTCCGGCCATATGATCTGGCACTACACCTACCCGCCGAATAACGGGTTGCACATTGGCCACCGCGGCGTCAGCATGTATAAGGGCTCGTTGTTCTTTACAACCCCGGACGCACACCTCGTATCTCTCGACGCAAAAAACGGTAAAGTCCGCTGGAATGTGGTCATTGCCGATTCCAACAAGGGCTATTGGACGACGTTGGCACCACTCATCGTATCGAACCATGTACTCGTCGGAGTTTCAGGTGACTTCGATAATCTGCGTGGCTACATAAGGTCGATCGATCCTGAGACCGGCAAGACGCAATGGGACTGGTACTCTACTCCGCCGGAGGGAACTCCAAACTCTACGACGGGCGGCATGACCTGGATGACGGGCACCTACGATCCGGCCCTCAATCTCGTCTTCTGGGGAACCGGAAATCCGACCCCCGTGCTTACGGGCTCGACGCGACCGGGTGACAACCTCTACACCTGCAGCATTGTGGCCCTAAACCCAGACACAGGAAAGCTGGTTTGGGCCTTCCAGCCATCCCCGCACGACACCCACGACTGGGACGCTGTAGAAACTCCTGTATTGGTCGACGCCAGCTTCAAGGGACACCCGCGGAAGATGCTGATGCAAACCTCCCGCAACGGTTACTTCTTTGTGTTGGATCGCACCACAGGAGAGAGCCTTCTTACCACTCCGTTCGGCCCTGTCAACTGGGCGCTGGGGATCGATAAGCAAGGTCAACCGATCCCAAACCCTGCCAAGGAGCCAGCTCGCGACGGACGTCTCATCGCACCCGACGAGGGTGGCATGACAAACTTCAGGTCTCCCAGCTTTGACCCCAGTACCGGCCTCTTCATCGTGAACGCTCACCCCAGTTACAGCATCTACTTCGCCAAACCGGAAGACGGTACTTACGGTTGGGCAGGTGCGGACTATAGCCTATGGGGAAAGGGCGTCCTCGAGGCAATCGATTATCAGAATGGCAAGATTCGTTGGAGCCACGAACTCGGCAGTGGTGGTTCAGGCGCAGGTGTCCTTACTACTGATTCAGGAATCACTTTCTCTGGTGACGCATACGGCAACGTCCTTGCCTTGGATACCAGCAACGGAAAAACTCTTTGGCATACCGGCACGGGAGCACCCATGCTTACCTCTCCGATTACCTACGAGCTCGATGGACGCCAATATGTAGTAATAGGAACCGGCGGAGTGCTATTCGCCTGGGCGCTGCCGCAACCTACAGAATAAGCCGGGGCAATAGCCATTCGCAGGATTGCGCTATTGCTGCCCCGAGATCATCGGCAAGCCGGTCTCTGGCCAGTGAGCTACTTGGGCATTCACGTTCAGCTCGATCGCTGCCTGACCAGATGAGAATGGCGTGACCGCAATGTTCCAACCATCCACTACGACCAGCGGCACTTCTCGCCGCAAATCGGATGTTGCCGCTTCGATAGTGACAATCCTTGTCTCGTTCGGTACCAGCGAGAGGTAGTTGTCGGTGTAATACACCGGGAGTACTCGCTCGCCCGAACGCTGACGCCTAAGCTGCAGATGTGCCATCAAAGCGATCTGTTGACTCGGGTTGTGAAGCGTGACAGTCAGGATTGTTTTACCTCCGGCATCGAGGCGAGTGACTTGCGTTCCCAGCGTGACGGTCGGAAGCGTATTGAGCGACTTCAAGTCATCTGCATGTTCCGGTAAAGCTCGCCAATAGAAGTTGTCGGAGAGCAACTTCCCACCTGAATCGTGCAGTTGCAACTTGATGAAGTGAACCGATGACAGCCCCCCCGGCCACGCAACGGTGCCAAGATTCGTCGCAGAGCTGGACGCAGCAGTTACTGAAAAGGTGTGCTGATACTGGACGGAGCCATCAAGGTTATAGATGGCAATCTGGGCGACGGCATTTGAGAGCGGCTCAGGAAGGTTATTGATCACCTGAAGATCACCGTTAGACTCGTTGAATTGAATGTGCATCGGCTCAGCCGCACTCTTGACGGAAAAAAACGCTGAGTTTGGCTCGAGATCATGGTGGTACAGCTGCCACACGAAACTTGGCTGGGCGGGGTTGCTCATCCAGGTAATAATGGCGGTGCTTGGATTGAACAGCCTCGCGTTGCGGCCTTCATACATGGCTCGATAGGCTTCGTAGTTGGCGAGTTGCGATTTGCGGACGAAATCAGCCAGATTCACTACCTTGCCGTAGCGACCGGCGATCATGGCTCGATAGGTATCGCCGCCCGACGCGCCCTTGGCAAAGTCGTGCTCTGCCCAATCGTCGTTGATGACCTCCCAATCCTTCTTCGGCATCATTCCCTGAATCGATTCGATGGTTGGAACAGAGAGGCTGCCAATCTCAGTCTTGAAAGGTTCATTCTCGTAGACATAGAACTCACGCGGAGTTCTCCAGTGATACGGTCCATGCGAAACAACACCCTTGCCGTCAGTCGAACTGGGCTGATACAGACGCATAGACTCAAGTTCAGCCATCAAAATGCGAAGAACATCGTCGATAGTCTTCGGAGGATAACCCTCGTTGCGAGCGCACCAGATAGCAATCGATGGATGATTCCGATAACGGAGGATCTTCTCGCGAACGTTCGCGATGTATGTCTTGAGATCCGTAGGATCAGGCCCGTCGCTGGGATTGGGCTGGAAGAACTCGTCCCAAAGAAGCAAGCCGTACTTGTCGCACAGTTCGTAGAAGTCTTCACTTGTACTCTGGCCGACCCAGTTCCGGATCAGATTCAGGTTCGCGAGCTTGTGCATGCGAATCTGAGCTTCGAGGCGTTCACGGGGAATGCGCTTCATCGCTTCATCAAGACCCCAATTGCCGCCGCGAATGAAAATACGAACACCGTTGACCGAAATAGTAAGATTCTCCGAGTCTGGAACGCTGTAGCTGATCTTGCGGACACCAAAGCTCACATCCTGAACATCAGAGATCTTCCCCCCAACCTCAAAACTAAGATGGAGAGTGTAAAGATTCTGTGGACCGTATCCATTGGGCCACCACAGCTTCGGATGGTCCACATGCAACGCAGGAGTATTTTTTGAGTCCAGCAAGATCGGCTGAGTACTGTGGGGGCCGAGTTCGACTTCTTTCTCAAACGAAACATCGCCGAACCTTCCCTTCAGCACGCCCTTCTGGGTCTGGTCGGTTATATTCTCGACCGTGGTCTGGACAGCAATATCGGCAGTATCGAGCCTAGGCAGAGGAAGATCGGTTGTGACCAACGGATTCTTGACGACGACCGGACCGCTCGCAGACAAAAACACCTTCTGCCATATACCCGCATCCCGATCACGAATCGCAGGAATCCAATCCCAACCGATAGTCGAGAGGAAGGTGGGGCCATCGATTGCTGTTATTCCGCCGTTCGGGCCGACACCATCGCGAATCGTATGTTCATGCGGATCACCGGGATTCGGCTGAGGGGTAACGAGAACAGCCACAATAGCCTTGTTGCCGGGCTTGACCAGAGAGGAGATGTCGAAGATGCCGCGGCTGAACGCGCCTCGCATCGTGCCGACTTGCTTGCCATTCACCCAGACCTCTGCCGAATAGTTAATTCCCGCAAAGTTGAGCCAGACCTGCCTACCGGAGTAGGTCTTCGGCACAGTAACAGCAACTCTGTACCAATAAGAGCTACGAGCAAGGCTCTCTGGAATCTTGTCCGGGCGATTATTCTCGCCGTAGAGCGGCTCCGGATACACATGATTGTTGACGAGTGTGGTCAACACCGTTCCCGGAACCGTGGCAGCATACCACCCCTCAGGCTTGAACTCTGGCTCCGCTACAACTGCCCCACCCTCCGGAACCTTGCCTGAATCCTGCAGCTGCCAGCCAGACGTGACAACCACCGGCGCCGGGAGCACGGATTTGGCTGCGAAAGAACTCGGGGTGAACAACGTTAATGCCCCAACCAAAGTAGAAAAGAACGCTAAGCTTGAAATGCGAAATCCTGTTTGCAATGGACCTGTCCCTCAACTCATTCGGATACCTTGCGGCGAGCTCTAATTCTGCGCACCGCCAACGACCAAAAGTGCAATCAGGGAAACATTACACGGCCTCTGCCGCAAAACAAACGTGACGCAGCTTTGTGATCAACATTTAACTGGTTCCCGTGAGCCTTCACGCAGCGCTGTTTCGGTTTACCTTAGATCACAGCACCGTACGGACTGGAAGTTGCTGTCGGCTGGGCCCCAGCGCTGTCCGTCTCAGCTTCATGGCCACTGCATTCAAGAAAGATCAATAGACTTATGGCAAAACTAGGTTTTCTAGGATTAGGAATCATGGGCGGCCCGATGGCGGCCAATCTGATCAAGGCTGGCCACCAGGTTGCACTGTGGTCGCATAGCGCCGACAAGGCACAGAAGTTTACCGAGCAGGGTGGTATCGCCTGCGCAACTCCTGCCGAGGTAGCACGACAAAGCGACTGCGTCTTCCTCTGCGTTGGAAATACAGTAATGTCCAGGAACGTAATTCTGGGTAAGAATGGTCTCGCCGAAGGCGCACCCAAAGGCCTGATCATCGTGGACTGCAGTACGGTCTCTCCCACGGCCAGTCGTGCCATCGGAGCAGAGCTCGCACAGCGAGGCATCGATTTCCTGGATGCTCCTTGCACCGGATCCAAGTCCGGCGCGGAGAACGCCACGCTCACCTTTATGGTTGGTGGAGAGCAGGGCGTCTTCGAGAAGGTTCGTCCGTACTTTGAGGCGATGGGAAAGCTTCTCTACTACTGCGGCAAAGCTGGTATGGGACTTCAAGCCAAGCTCTCTCAGAACATGATCCTTGGCAATCTGCTGCATGCCTTCAACGAGAGCCTCGTGCTGAGCACAAAGGCTGGCGTTTCTCCGGAGCTGATGCTGGAGATCCTGGACAACAGTGCCGCCAAGTCTGGACTGGTGTCGGTAAAGGCGCCATTTGTACTGGCACGAGACTTCTCCACCAAGTTCTCCGTGAAGTGGCTGGAAAAGGATATGGAACTAATGCTGGAGTCTGCAGCGGAGTTGAACGTTCCCGTTCCGCTCACAGCGCTTTCGCGCCAGCTCTACCAAACTGCCATTGCGAAAGGGCTGGGCGAAGAGGATATCTGCGGTTCGATACGAGTGCTGGAAGAGATCGCTGGCTGCAAGGTTGTCGCGACGAAGTAGGCTGCGGATGCATAGGAACGAGGACATACTTTGCAGTCGGCAACTCTGAACGATATTGCACGCGCGATCTACGCACAGACGCTGGCAGACTGCAGCGTCGAGCGAGCGTTCGCGCGCAAAGTGGATGTTGTTGCTCACGGCGACAACAGCATGCTGAGGATCGATGCTGAGGATGTCGTATCGCTCGATCACATTCGTCGTGTGCGGATCCTGTCGGTCGGCAAGGCTTCGGCCACGATGCTGGAGGCGCTGCTATCGAGGCTTCGACTCTCAAACTCGTGCGATCTAGCAGGAGTTCTGATTGGGCGCGACAGACCGCAGGATCTGGCGGAGGGATTTCAGTTCTTCAGGGGCGGCCATCCCTTTCCCGACGCGGCATCGTTCGATGGCGCACGAGCAGCGCTGTCGATGCTGGGTACGCTTCGGCAGGACGCGTCGACCAGTCACGACACGCTGTGCCTCTTCCTGATCAGTGGTGGTGGCTCGGCGATGATGGAGTTGCCGCTCGACCCTGGCATCACGCTCGAGGATGCCGTAGTGTTCCACACCGTGCTGGTTCACAGCGGGGCTTCGATTGCGGAGATCAACTGCGTTCGGAAGCACTTCTCCGCGGTGAAGGGCGGTCGACTGGCGATAGCGGCGCAGGGGAGCGAGATTGTGTCCCTGCTGGTCTCGGATGTGCCACGCGATCATCTGGATGCGCTGGCATCGGGCCCGACGCTTCCGGATACTTCGACGGTGGAGCAGTGCCGCGAGATCCTTGCGCGTTATGGGATGCTGGAGCGGTTTCCTGAGTCGGTACAGCGCTTCTTTGCCTCTCCAGCGCTGGAAGAGACGCCGAAGCCGGGCAGTGTGGCGGCGAAGTCGTGGACTCTGCTGGATGCGGACGATCTTGCCGAATCGGCTCGCCGGAAGGCTGAAGCGATGGGGTTCTACACTGTCGTCGACAATACGTGTGATGACTGGGAGTATCGCGCGGCGGCAGAGTATTTACTGGCTCGGCTGCGAAGCCTGCGGCAGGAGCATCCGCGAGTTTGCCTGATCTCGGCGGGTGAGGTAGCGGTGAAGGTTCCTGGCGACGCTTCGGGCACTGGCGGGCGAAATCAGCAGTTTGCCTTGCATGTGGCTACGCTGCTGGGAGCCTCTGACGAATCGACTGCGGTGTTGTCTGCGGGATCGGATGGTATCGATGGCAACAGTGATGTTGCGGGCGCGGTGGTTGGTGAGCGGACGGTGCAGGATTCCGGGTTAGATGAGGCGCGGCGAGCGTTGGAGCGGTTTGATTCTTTTCCCTTTCTGGAGCGGGTTGGGGCTACGGTGAAGACTGGCGCGACGGGGAACAATCTGCGCGATCTGCGCGTTTTGCTGGCGGAGCGGCGGGAGTAGCCTGGGGTTATAGATTGCTACGATGTGGGGGCTGTGCTAACTTAGTAGGGTAGAGGTTGGCGGTTCGAATCCGCCCGTGCCTAACACTTCCGCGGCTTTGGTTGAATTTCCACTCGATCGGGCTTGAACTCTGGAGGACCTCTGCTAATCGAGATTGGAGCAACTACGTCATGGCAGCCAAATGTGATCTCTGCGGCAAAGGCCCGCAGTTCGGAAACAACATCTCTCACGCCCACAACACGACCCGCCGTCGCTGGAACGTCAACCTGCAGCCCGTCAAGGCCCAGGTAAATGGCGCAAGCAAGCGGATGCGCGTCTGCACCGGTTGCATCAAGACCGGCAAGATCGTAAAAGGCTAAGCAGCTCTAGAAATCAGGCAAAGAAACAGCCCCAGCCGTGCTTCAGGCGACTGGGGCTTTTGCTGTTTTTCTAAAACGGCTCTAGGATTTAGTGAAATCCAGGGAAGCGCTGTTGATGCAGTAGCGTAGGCCGGTGGGGCGGGGGCCATCGGGAAAGACGTGGCCGAGGTGTGCTCCGCAGGTGGCGCAAGTGACTTCGACACGACGCATGCCGAGAGAACTATCTTCATGGGCCTCTATGGCTTCGGGGGTGACGGGCAGCCAGAAGCTGGGCCAGCCGCTGCCGGACTCGAACTTCTTATCCGCGGTGAAGAGCGGGGCATTACAGCCGGCGCAGTGATAGATGCCGTCCTCATGATTGTCCACCAAGGCACCAGTGAAGGCGCGTTCGGTTCCCTTCTCGCGCATGACGTGGAACTGTTCAGGGGTGAGAAGCTCACGCCATTCCGCTTCAGTCTTCTGGATCTTTGGAGCTTTCGTTGTCTCTGCCATTTGCGGTTCTCCTGTTGATTTGATGCTCGCCAGAGCATCCGGTTACGTCGTTCTTATCCTGCAAGGAAGCTGGAGCAGGAGTGTTTCTGTAGAGGGGGCCCCCCTGGGGGGGTAGCCTACCCTAAATTCTTTTATTACAGCAACTTACCAAAACAGTCTCCCGCAAGATATTGTATCCATTACAGTTACTGGTAAATATTAGATTCTAAAAGAGATAGGGCCGAGCTTTTGAGCTCGGCCTTTTGTTTCTGCTTATAACTCTATTTTACCGGATTGGAGAGAACTATCAGTCAGAATAATGGAAGTTTTCATATTCATGTAAGTTGTTTATTTTGAAGGTGTTGTCAGGAATTATCCGGGCTGAACGGACGTCTGGGGGCTTGACATGAAGATTTTGGGGCAAAGTCGAGATTCTTATGGATTTCGGCCGTTGGAGTGGACCTTGGAGACAGCTTCGCGTCTGCTGCGTATGCTGGATGAGATTCACGATTTGGAGCGAGCCTTGATTGCCACGAAACGCCCTGTTTTCATCACCATGCTTCTTGTAACCCTCGTCGCCGTGGCGCTTACTCCTCATATTTCCCGCGCTCAATCGAGCGCTCCATCGAGTGATCGGTGGAGCCTCCAGTCGCCTGACGGCAACATCAAGATTGAAGTTAGCGGCTCGCCGCTTACCTACTCTGTGACTTACAACGGCCAGCCGGTCGTTACTAACTCGGATCTTGGTCTGGACCTGAAGGACCAGCCACCGTTCCTGGGCCTCAAGCTGACGCAGCAACAGCAGCACGCGGTGGATACGACGGCCACGCCTGTCTGGGGAAAGTCCAGCCCGATCCGCAATCACTATAACGAGATCACTCTGTCGTTCCGTGAGCAGACGGCGCCGAATCGCAAGCTGGATCTGATCCTCCGCGCCTATGGAGACGGCGTAGCGCTGCGGTACTACCTGCCGGCCCAGCCCGACCTGCAGAGCTTCGTCGTCACCCGCGAGCGCACTGCCTTCCACTTCCCCGGAGATCCCACGGTCTGGGCCACTATCTATTCCTCCTTCCACAACTCGTACGAAGGGCATTACCCACGGGAGCGCTTATCGGATCTTCCTGAGTCGGCAATCGTCGGGCTTCCTCTGCTTGCGGAGCTCCGGCCGAACCTGTACGCCGCGATCGCCGAAGCGGATCTGAGCGACTGGGCTGGAATGTCGCTCAAGCCCTCCAACACGGGCCTTAGCGCGAACCTGTCCCCGCGGCTCGACGGCAATGGTCTGGTGGCTGCGACGCTGCCGCACGCCTCTCCGTGGCGCGTCCTGATGCTGGGGACAACGCCTGGCGCGTTGATTGAGTCTTCGCTGATCGAGAACCTGAACCCACCTTCGGCGATCCAGGATACGTCGTGGATCCGCCCGGGAATGATGGCCTGGGACAACTGGTGGAGTGGTGACACGAAGGTGGATAACGACACCATCAAGCGCTACATCACTTTCGCCAGCGACATGGGCTTTCCGTACCAACTGATCGACTGGCAGTGGTATGGGCAGTTCAACCAGCCTGCCGCGGACATTACGAAGCCTGCGCCACAGCTGGACATGCCGATGCTGCTGCAGTTCGCCAAGGACCATCACGTTCGCGAATGGCTCTGGATACATAGCGGGGACGTCAATCGGGCGCTGGATGGCGACACGCTGGATGGCGCGTTTGCGCTGTACGAAAAGTGGGGCATCGCGGGCGTCAAGATCGACTTTATGGATAGCGACGATCAGGGGATGGTGAACTGGTACACGCGGGTGGTTAAAATGGCGGCGACCCACCACCTGATGGTGGACTTCCACGGCGCATTCAAACCGACCGGCCTGCGGGTTACGTTTCCGAATCTGCTGACGCGCGAGGGCGTGATGGGCAACGAGTACAACAAGTTCAGCGGTCGCGTCACTCCGACGCACAAGCTGACCCTGCCATTTACGCGAATGCTGGTGGGCCCGATGGACTATACGCCGGGCGGCTTCCTGAACCGGAGCCCGTCTGAGTGGAAGCAGGCCACGCCGACTGAAGTGATGGGCAGCCGCGCCCAGGAACTAGCTCTGTTCGTCGTGTATTGGAGCCCGCTGACGTGCGTTACGGATGACCCTGAGCACTACCGGAACCAGCCCGGGCTGGAGTTCCTGCGAGCCGTGCCTACGATCTGGGATGAGACGAGGGTGCTGGACGGCGTGGTGGGGGAACATATCGTTGTGGCCCGCCGCAACGGGAGCCGATGGTTTGTGGGAGGAATGACCGGCGATCAGCCTTATACCTACCGCTTGCCTCTGAGCTTTCTTGGCAAAGGCACTTACGCTGCCCATATTTTTGCCGATCCCACGAACCCCGAGGCCAAGTACGACGCCCTGAGTGAAAGCACCCAAACGGTTACGTCCCGCGACACCCTGACTCTGCCGATGCGACCAGCCGGAGGAGCGGCGCTGTACTTTGAACCACTAAAGTAGCTGGGTACGCTTGGTTATGCTTTCTTGCGCCAGAGGGTGAGGTATTTTTTCCTGTACTTCGGGTCTGGCTCGATTTCGATCAACGCAAGCGCAGTCTCCCGCAGTTTTTCGTCTGCTGCGAAGTCGTAGATGCGTCGCAGGCTTTCCAGAATGTCGTAGCGGATCAAAGTGCAGTTCTTTTCGGCGGCACAGTTTTTGAAGCGTTCTACGAGTCCGTCTACGAGCGCTTTGCGCTGGCTGGGCCCCACGATGCCGATCTTCCAAAGAGACTGCAAGCAATGGCGCGCAGTGACGAAGCGCTCATCTTTTGTGACCGCTAGAAGTGCACCAAGATCATTGAGCATCCGCTTCTGGGGATCGCTCGCCGCTAGGCTACATAGCGCCTGGGCTGCAATTGCCCTTTGACGGTTGTCTCCGCTGGTGAGCGTTGCGATCAAGTCGTCCCAGACGTCATAGGCCCAATCGACGGGTTCGCTGGTGGCTTCCATGAAGAATTGGAAGGCCGAGTTCTGGCGATCGTGGTCAGCCGAGTGCAGGTCGGCAAGACTGGACTCTACCCTGGTGTCCACAGATCGCACCTCCATTGCATATCTTTGTACTCGTTCTGTGCCGCCCGTGTCTCCCGCTGATTCTTTGGCGGAGTCTTCAGGCTTTGGCGATGACTTCGATTTCGACCAGAGCGTCCTTGGGGAGGCCAGCTACGGCGACGGTGGAACGGGCAGGTGCGACGATCCCCTGGGAAGCGAGGTACTGGGCGTAGATCTCGTTCATGGCGGCGAAGTCGCTCATGTTCTTAAGGAAGACGGTGGTTTTGATGACGTTGCTGAAGTCGAGGCCTGCTTCGGTGAGGACGGCTTTGAGATTTTCGAGGACTCGGGTGGTCTGCTCGGCGATGCCGCCGGGGACCATCTGGCCGGAGACGGGATCGAGGCCGACCTGGCCGGAGGTGAAGAGCATGTCGCCGACGCGGATGGCCTGCGAGTAAGGGCCGATGGCGGCGGGAGCTTGCTGGGTGGCGATGGCGGTTTTGCTGGACTGGCTCATGGGGTCAATTGTCTCTGCTGCAGGGCGGTTTCGCAAACTGGGTGAGATGGTGCGATGGCATAGAGGGGGTTCACATTAATTGACGGCGAATCGGGGTGATCTTTGGGCCCGATTGGACTATCGTTATTTTCCTGTACGTGGAAATTGGTATACGGGCGCTGAAGCAAAAAACATAGACCGAGGTGAAGTATGGGAATACTAGACACAATCGGAGCACTGGCTGGGGAAGCGTCGCAGGGCGATAACGCGAAGGTTGTCGGCGGCTTCATCACGGCGCTACAGAATCATCCTGATGGGATACAGGGCGTGATCAAGAGTTTTGAGCAGAATGGGTTGGGCGAGCATGCTGCGGCGATGGCAAGTGGCGAGACGCCTACCCTGACGCCGGAACAGGTGACCCAGGGATTCAGTGGTACAGGATTGATTGAGCAAGCGGCGCAACATGCCGGGGTATCGCCTGAAGTGGTACAGATCGCGATGACAACGGTGCTGCCGCTGGTAATGGCACACTTTGCGCAGAACAGTGGAGCGGGTGCGCCTGATGGAAGCGCTGGGAGCGGCATCGGCGGGTTAGCGGAGTCGCTGATGAAGAAGTTTTTGTAGGCTACTTCGGGAGTTGATGCTGTTGCCTGGCGGGAGCTGCGAGGCCGCGGCAGGCTACGGCATTGACGCGTTGACGGAGATGGTGGTGCCTCTGCTGGCTACTTCGATGCGGTTTCTTCCTGCGGATTTTGCTTTGTAGAGAGCCTGATCGGCAGCGGCAAAGAGTGCGTCGAAGCTGGTGCCGGGGGCTGGCGACTGCGTGGCGCATCCGATGCTGACAGTGATGCAGCGATGCGGGTTGTCCGCGTGAGGGAGACAGCGGAGCTCGACTGCGACGCGAATCTGCTCGGCGATGGTCTGTGCTGCTTCGCTAGTGGTATTGGGCAGGACGGCGACGAACTCCTCGCCTCCGTAGCGGGCGAGCAGGTCGCCGGGGCGGTTGACGATTGTGCGGGCGGTGTCAGCGATCTGACGGAGGCAAGTGTCGCCCTGAAGGTGGCCGTAGAGGTCGTTGTAGGGCTTGAAGAAGTCGACGTCGATGACGAGGAGCGAGAGCAGGGTGTGGTCGCGGCCGGCGCGGCGCCATTCGAGTTTGACGGTCTCGTCGAGTCGGCGGCGATTGGCGATGCCGGTGAGACCGTCTACGCTGGCAAGGTTTTCTACCAGATGGTAGGCCTGATTGAGCTTGTCCTCCGCCGCCTTGCGGCTGGCGATGTCGCGGACGACATTGACGAATCCGACGGGATCGTTGGTGACGGCGTCGCGATAGAGGCGGAGATTGGCCTCGACCCAAAGATAGCTGCCGTCCTTCTTGCGACAACGGTAAGGGAGGATGTTCGAGGGGTGTCCGGTGCGGCACTGCATCAGGAGCTGCTCGAGTGCGGCGATGTCGTCGGGATGAACGATCTGCTTATAGTTGCCTCCGAGGAGTTCTTCGGGGTCCCAGCCGAGGACTTCGCGGGCAGCGGGCGAGACATAGCGACGGCGGCCAGTGAGATCAGTAAGAACGATGATGTCGTGGGAGACCTCGGCGAGGAGACGGAAGCGAGTTTCGCTGGTTTGGAGATTGAACTGGAGACGGCTGCTCTCGGCTTTGAGGACCTCAATGATGTAGAGCACAAGCATGGCGACAGCAATGAAGAGCTGAAGCTGGAGGCAGCGGGTGGAAATGGAGCTGTTGACACTGAGTGCGACCGGTCCGTGATTGTGAGTGGTGAGAAAGCCGCCGATGATTGAGACCAGCAGCAGCCCGAGCGCGGACCCAGCGAGTCGAAGGCGCATACCCAGCACCAGGAGCGACGGCATCACGATGTAGAGCAGGGGAAACTGCGTCTGCCAGAAGACAATGAGGCTGGTGAGACAGAGCACGGTGAAGAGCGCGGCGATCTCGGACCAGGAGCGGTCAGGGAAATGGACGCGCTGGTGGTAGGAGAGATAGAGCGGGGTAACGATGGCAATGCCGAGCGCATCGGCGGTGAACCAGTACTGGAAGGTGTGAAGCTCCGGGATGGAGAGCACGCCGGTGAGCGCGAATGACGCGAGGAACGAGGCGATTGCGGGTGCGGGTGCGAGGATGACGCCATACAGGAGGAGATGGATAAGCTGCTTGCGGCGAGTCAGGTCCGGATTGGGGCTGATGGTCTTGTAGAGCAGGACCGCGGCGACGAAGACCTCCAGCATATTGCAGGCGGCGATGTAGAACGAGACTGGGTTGAGATGTCCGACCTGGAAGTGATCGAGCGCGAAGTTGACGCAGAGATCAACGACGTAGCCAAGCGCCAGGTATCGCGTCCATTGACGTCGAGGGATACAGAGAAGGACCCCAAGCAGGAAGCCGTTGGAGGGCCACATGATCGTGACCCCTCCAGCCCGCCAGCTATCCGCATTGAGCAGCGAGGCCGACGTCGATAAGAGAACGAGCAGCACCGCGACCGCCAGCATTGGGCGGATGGAGGGAAGCAACCGAGAGCTATCGGCTGAGGATGGGGAGCCAGGGGTCATAAGAATTGTGCAAAAAATGATCACATTACAGATAGCAGACAGATGAGGTGAGCGCAATGATTCACCAGAAAGCGATGATCGCCGATGTGGCGGCCCCCTCGATGAAGAATAGACGACTAGCGGTTATTTTGACGGATGTCCGGCGATGGGAGGTTTATCTGCATCCTACTAGGGGTAGCGTGTTTCAAACGGAGATAACTGATGAAGATGAAGTGGATTATTGGTGCAGTGGCGGCAACGGCAATGGCAGTACCCGCATTTGGTCAGATTGGAATTTATGTCGGCAGAACCCCTCCTCCTATGAGATATGAGCGGAGACCGCAGATGCCTGGCGAGGGATATGTCTGGGTCGATGGGTACTGGAATTCGAATGGAGGCCGATATGGCTGGGTTCCCGGACGCTGGGACCGTCCACCGTATGCGGGCGCATATTGGAGCCATCCGCACTATGACCGCTACCAGCAGGGTTGGAGGATGCATGAGGGCCACTGGGACCGCGAGGACCACGGTGATCACTATGACAACCAGGACCGTCACGACAACGGCTACCGTAACGACAACGGCAACCGTAACGACAATCGTCAGAACGACCATCAAGATGGTGGCGAACGGCACTAGCTATCAGCCCAACCTTGAGTTGGCTTAAAAGAGAACAGACCCTGGAGGATTCTCCAGGGTCTGTTGTTTCTAGCGAGAGATTTTAGGCCCGACGGCAGTTATCAAATCCTGCCTGGCTAGTGTTTCTTTTGACTCTGAATTAGGCGCCGAGATGCGGTCTTGCGGCGTGCGTATGCATTCGGGGTGCACGATCATGGAACAACTGAGGCCGCATATGGACAGTCGCTGTCCGGGGTCTGGCGAACGCCAGCATTGGAGTAAACGTCAAGAGCAGCGCAATAGAGAGTCGCAGTTTCATTCAATGCCTCAATTCCCTTCACTTTGGAGATATTTATTTCTAAAAGTGAAGCAACCTTTTGTTACATCTATAGGACGCGCCAGCGATGCGACTGGATTCAAATTTCTGCAAATGCACTATCGTGTAGTCGATCGTCGATCTATACCCCCTTAGTTGTATGAAGCAGAGCTAAGGTGGTAGCTGTCTGATTAGTATGGGTGAGGTTCGACCAGTTGTCACGCTTAATTTGCTGTATTTATCTCTGATTATTGGCTTTCCAGTAAACATGGCTGGGCCATTGCCACCCTCGAAGGCGGCGAAACTGGAGTGATGATCGGGGCTGAATTGGCTCAGAGTTGGGCGGGGAGCATACCCAGTTCTCGAAAGAGAAACAGGTATTGATCGACCGCCAGCTCGACTCGTTTGCTAAGGGGCATGCCGCTGCCGTGGCCAGCACGAGTTTCGATGCGGATCAGGGCTGGACCTGCTGCATTGCCGTCTGACTGCTGGCCTTTAGCGATGGCAGCCTGCAGGGCCGCTGCGTATTTGAAGCTGTGAGCGGGAAAGACGCGGTCGTCGTGGTCGGCCGTGGTGATAAGGGTGGGCGGGTAGGCGAGGCCTGGGCGGACATTGTGAAGCGGCGAGTACTTGTAGATGGCTGCGAACTCGGCGGGGTTCTCGCCAGGGGCGCCGTAGTCGTCTTTCCATGCCCAGCCGATGGTGAATTTATCGAAGCGGAGCATGTCCATGACGCCGACTGCGGCCAGGACGGCACCGAAGAGATCGGGCCGCTGGATTTCGACTGCGGCGACGAGTAGGCCGCCGTTACTGCCGCCACTGATAGCGAGGCGGGCGGGGCAGGTGTAGTGGTTGGCGATGAGGTACTCTGCTGCGGCGATAAAGTCGTCGAAGACGTTCTGCTTGTTGAGCCTGGTTCCGGCCTGGTGCCAGGCTTCGCCGTATTCGCCACCTCCGCGGAGGCTGGGTTGGGCGTAGATGCCGCCCCTCTCCATCCAGAGGACGCGGGAAGATGCGAAGTCCGGCACGAGAGAGACGTTGAAGCCGCCGTAGGCGTAGAGGAGCGTTGGAGCGTTCCCGTCGCGCTGGAGGCCTTTTTTGCAGCTGAGGAACATGGGGACGCGGGTGCCGTCTTTACTGGTGTAGAAGTCCTGGGTGGTCTCGAACTGGGCTGGGTCGAACTGGAGTTCCGGCTGGCGGTAGAGGCTGGTCTGGCGGGTGTTGAGATCGAGCCGGTAGATGGTACCTGGGGTGGTGAAGTTGCTGAACTGGAAGAAGGTTTCGTCGTCGTGGCGATGGCCACTGAAGCCGGAGACGGTGCCGATGGTGGGCAGCTGGAGACGCTGAATGAGACTGCCATCGCGGGAGTGAAGTTCGACCAGACTTTGCGCGTCGGCGAGGTAGCTGGCGATGAGCGTGTCGTACACCATGCTGACGGCGTCGAGCGAGTTGCCGCTCTCGGGGATGATGGTGGTCCAACTGGAACGGTCTGGATGGTTGAGGTCGATGGCGATGACTTTGCCGTTGGGCGCGTCGAGGGTGGTTCGGAGCCAGAAGAGGGAGCCGTCGTTGTCGATGATGCTGTAGGTGGCGTCGGGCGTGGTGACAAGCTTGAGGATGGGCGCGTCCGGGTGGGCGAGGTCTTTTATGGAGACCTGATTGTTGGGACTGGTTCCTTTACTGGACTCGAGGATCAGGTAGCGGCCGTCGTCTGTCACTGAGGCGCCTACGTTCAGCTCCTTGTCGTCGGGACGATCGAAGATGAGCGTGTCCTGCGACTGCGGGGTTCCGAGTTTGTGGAAGAAGACATTGTGAAAGTAGTTGGCAGCCTTGAGGGCATCGGCGGCAGGCTGATCGTACCCCTCGTAGAAGAATCCACTGGCGTCTTTGAGCCAGGCGGCATGGCTGAACTTGGACCATTCGATGAGGTCGGGAAGGTCGATGCCGGTGGTGACGTCGCGGACGTGCCACTTGACCCAGTCGCTGCCTGCCTCGGCGATGGAGTAGGCGGCGAGTTGACCGTCGTCGGTGATGCTGATGTCGCTGAGGGCTACGGTGCCGTCGGAGGACATGGTGTTGGGGTCGAGGAGGATCTTTGGCTCGCCGGTGAGGCCCTGCTGCCAGTAGATGACGTTCTGGTTCTGGAGCCCCGAGTTATGAGCGTAGAAGTAACGACTGCCGCGCTTGACCGGAGCGGTATAGCGCTCGAAGTTGGTGAGTTCGGTGATGCGGGTTTGCAACTGTTCGCGGCCGGGGATCTGGGCGAGGTAGCTCTGGGTGAGGGTGTTCTCGGCATCGACCCAGGACTTGACCTCGGGAGAGTCGACATCCTCCATCCAACGGTAGGGATCAGGGACCTGGGTGCCGAAGTAGTCGTCCACCTGATCGACGGTATGCGCGGGCGGATAGTTGAAGGGGGATGCAGGGGTAGAGATCAGGGCGGCGAGTGTCGGCTTCATCCATCGCATCATCTCAAACATCGGGTGTGCTGTGTTGGATGGACATCCGTGAGCCGCCCTGGTTGCTAGTGGCGCGCGATGCGGATGAAGTCGGCGAGCTTGCTGGGGTCTTTCTGCCCGGGCTGAATCTCGACGCCACTGGCCACATCGACGCCCCAGGGCCGGAGTTCGTGAATGGCGGTGGCTACGTTGTCTGGACGCAGGCCGCCAGCGACGATGATGTGGAGCTGAGGCGCGAATTCGGCGAAGACTGCGCGGGCCTCGGCCCAGGGAAAGGTAACGCCGGTTCCGCCTAGAGATTTGCCAACCTTCGAGTCTATGAGGACGTGATGGATGCCGGGATGGTCCACGAGTTGCTGAAGCTGCTGACGCACGGGTTCGGCGCTGGATGTACCGGGTTCAACGATCCAGTGGACGGTCTGGATGAGCTTGATGCGCCCCCCGAAGATCTGGTGCAAGCGGGTAGCGAGGTTGAGGTCGACTCCGCCATGAAGCTGTGCTGCGGTGAGGCCGGCCTGATCGATAGTGGTGGCAATTTCGTCCGCGTTGTTGGATTGGAAGACACCAACACGCTCCACCGCTGCGGGCAGGTGCGGGGTAATAGCTGCGACCTGCGCGGTAGTGACCTGGCGCGCGCTTGGGGCAAAGACAAATCCGACTGCGTCCGCGCCGAGTGATGTGGCCAGCAGAGTGTCTTCGAGGTTGGTGTTGGCGCAGATCTTGATCCACATGGCTTGGGTAGTTTACGTGGATTGCGGGGTTGCCGCCGAGTTTCGACTTAGAGATCGAGAGAGTAGTCGCGGTCGAGGAGCAACGCGAGAGCAGCACCGGGATCTGGCTGGCGCATGAAGGCTTCTCCGATGAGAAAGGCACCGTAGCCGACGGCCTTGAGCCGGGCGATGTCCTCCGCAGAGCGGATGCCGCTTTCCGCAACGTGGAGAGCGTTGGCAGGCAGATAGGCGGCGAGTTCGAGCAGGGAGTCAGTGCGAACGGTGAAACTGCGCAGGTCTCGGCTGTTGACACCGATGAGGTCGAAGCCAAGGTCGGTGGCGCGGGCGATCTCGTCGCGATCGTGAGCCTCGCAGAGTACGTCGAGGCCAAGGGAGACCGCCTCGGCGTAGAGGTCGCGAAGGCCGGCATCGGTGTGTGCGGCAACGATCAGCAGGATGGCGTCAGCACCCGCGGCACGAGCTTCCAGAACCTGAAAGGGATCGAGGATGAAGTCCTTGCGGATGCAGGGTATGGTGACTGCCGCAGAGGCTGCCTCGAGATCCTCAAGCGAGCCGAGGAAGAACTCCTCATCGGTGAGGACGGAGATGGCTGCTGCACCAGCGGACTGATAGGCGAGGGCGTGACGGGCTGGATGGAAGTCACTGCGAATGAGCCCCTTGGAGGGCGACGCCTTCTTGATTTCGGCGATGATGGCGGGGCGTTCCACAGCGGCGGAACGGAGCCCGGCGATGAAGCCCCGGGGCTGGTGGGCAGCGGCTTTTCGCTCCAGCAGGCCGAAGTCGGCGGTGAGCTTGCGAGCGTTTACTTCCAACAGGGTATGCGCGAGGATCTGGTCTAGCTGGGTCGCCATGTTTCACTACTTTTGATGGACTCAGAAGCGGAGGAGATGAGCCTACTGATAAAGAATGCAGAAGCTGATTCCAGCGATAACGGGCTGGAGCCCGTGGGCTGCCACATCAAGAACGCGGACTTCGATGCAGGAATCATCTGAAGGTAAAGATTTTGGTGCCGAAGGGGGGACTCGAACCCCCACACCCTTGCGAGTACATGGACCTGAACCATGCGCGTCTGCCAATTCCGCCACTACGGCACGGTCTACTTGAAGTGCCCAGCAAAGCTGAGGCATCCCAACCGCACAGTGGCTAGTCTTACAAACACCGCCGCCTATGTCAATTCGGCGCTGGCTGCCTTACACTCTGGATGCATCCAATGTTTAATCTCTGCTGCGCTGTAAGGCAGGAAAACCAGATGCGAGGTCTCCGGGTCCTTCCTATGACGAAAACTAATGATGGTGAACTATTCCTTGCCGCCGAAGGCGACCAGATTCCCGAGGATCTCGCGGTTGAGATTCGACGCCTCGCCCATGATCTAAGTAACGCGCTGGAGATCATCGTCCAAACGAGCTACCTGCTGGGCACGACGGGGCTGAAAGAGCCCGCGTCTGACTGGTTGAAGATGCTGGATGGCGGAGTGCAAAAGGCGCTTGATATCAATAGCAATCTGCGGACTTACATTAAAACACATACCCCGCGGTAGATCGCGGGGTATGTGTTGCTGAGCAGGCTGACGTCGCCGGATCTGGCGCTACTTGGTGGCTGATTTTTTTGCGGACGACGTTGCAGTCTTCTTTGCGGGCGTCTTCACGGCTTTCTTCGCAGTTTTCTTCGCCGCTTTGGCGGGAAGCTTCTTCGCTGGCTTTGAGGCCGGTGCTGCAGCCTTTGCTGCCGGCTTCGGAACCTTTGCTGCTGCCTTGGAGGGCAGTGATTTAGCAGTTGGCTTAGTGGATTTTTTTGCAGTGCTTGATTTGGCAGGCGTGAGAGCGGACCCGGCCTGAGAGGTTGCTGTCAGTTTGGCGAGCTTCTGCTGGTGGGAGTCAAAGAGTTTCTCGATCTGCTGCAGCAGGACACGGGTATGCATGGGCTTGAGCAGCAGTTTGGGCGAGCCTAGTTCCTGCCAGTCCCCTTCATCCACTGGAAAAGCGGTGAGGAGCGCAACGGCGGGATGGTAGGGTGCCACGCGGGCAGCCTGGATCACTTCATGGCCCGCAACATCGCTTTCCATACGCATGTCGGTGATGACCATGTCGTACTCGCGGGTGCGGAGCCGCGCTTTGCCTTCTCGGGCGGAGGCGGCGGTGTCCACGTCGAAGCCGCTGATCTCGAGTACAGCTTTCATGGTGAGCAAGACTGCAACTTCATCGTCCACTAGCAGGATGCGGCGTTTCATTCATTTCCCTTTCGTCAGCAGCCGTTACGAGAGTACACGGTGTTGCATGCGGTCGAAGCAAAGATACACTGTAAGGCGCCACTGCTGCTTGCCTGAAGGCGGGAAGTGATGGGCGGAGCGGTGCTTCGCACTTGCAGCGAAACAGCGGGCGGACGCGCAGGATGGTATACTCCACGTTGCAGCGCAACCTTTTTGTATCCGGTGCGCATAACCCCTAACCCACGCATGGCCCGCTCGAAAGCTGGCTGTGGAGGCGACCTATTCCACCAATTGATAAACGCTCCGCAAAGTCTTTTATCCGCACTAACGAACGTATCCGCGCGCGGGAGATCCGCGTCATCGACGAGAATGGCGAGCAGCTTGGCGTCATGGCGCCTTTTGATGCGCTGAAGATGGCCCGGGAACGGGCTCTTGACCTGGTCGAGATTTCTCCCAATGCCGTACCTCCTGTGTGCAAGATCCAGGACTATGGCAAGTTTTTGTATGAGAAAGACAAGAGTGATCGCGCTGCCCGCAAGAAGCAGAAGGTCATTGTCATCAAAGAAGTGAAGTTCTCCGTGACGGTAGATGAGCATGACTACCAGACCAAGAAGAATCAGGCCGTTCGCTTTTTGGGCGAGGGCGACAAGGTGAAGGCTTCGCTGCGCTTCAAGGGACGGCAGATGGCCCACCGTGACCTGGGCTACAAGATCATCAATCGCCTGATTCTCGACATTGGCGATGCCGGCATCGTGGAGTTTATGCCTCGCATGGAAGGCACGACTCTGCACGCGATCATTGCGCCTTCAAAGAAGGCTGAACAGCCTGCTCCCAAGAAGGTAGTCGCGCATACGGCAACTGCTGTTGTCCAGCCGAGTGCGGCGGCACCTGAAGCTGTTACTGACACCATTTAGGCATAATCCAAGCAAGCACTGAGTCTCCCTGAGTCTGAGAAGGTTTTAGACTGGGGAAGTTCTTTGCTTTAAATCGACCAATTCATGTGAGGTGGTGCCAGACCGTTGGTGTCAATGGATTGGTGGGTCTGCACTTGGGGGCGAACGAGATCATTTTGCAGGTTTCAAAAAGGGACCGATTTGGGTACTTCGGTAACCATGCTTATTATATATTAAGATATGTTGTTGATTCCAATAGACTTACTTCATTGTCTATCCTATGGTTACTCCATCGACCCTGTAAAGAGAAATCTTTATAGGGGAATACAACTTTAGGAGTACCTCCCCAATGAAGTATATCGTCCGCGCATTCGTCATCGTTCTGGTTCTCACCGGTGCAGCCGCCTCCACCCAGATCTCTTCCGCTTCCGCCCAGAGCAAGGTGGTTGTTTCCAAGCCTGCCAATGTGCCGACCCCGATGTGCCCACCCAGCGACCCAAATGCCTGTGGCTTCAACTAAGCCTTAGCAGTCCCCCATTTACCAGTAGCTTTTCTTTCCATTACTTAGGAGTTTTCCCCATGAAATTTGCCGTCCGCGCATTCGTCGTCGCCCTCGTTCTTACCGGTGCAGCCGCCTCCACCCAGATCTCTTCCGCTTCTACCCAGAGCAAGGTGGTTGTTTCCAAGCCTGCCAATGTGCCGACCCCGATGTGCCCACCCAGCGACCCAAATGCCTGTGGCTTCAACTAAGCCTTAGCAGTCCCCCATTTACCAGTAGATCCATTGGCTAATAGCTTTTCTTCCATTACTCAGGAGTTATCCCCATGAAATTTGCCGTCCGCGCATTCGTCGTCGCCCTCGTTCTTACCGGTGCAGCCGCCTCCACCCAGATCTCTTCCGCTTCTACCCAGAGCAAGGTGGTTGTTTCCAAGCCTGCTAATGTGCCGACTCCGATGTGCCCACCCAGCGATCCAAATGCCTGCGGCTTCAACTAAAGAACTCATTTGATTACAAACTTTGGTAACTAATTTCTTGTATCTATCTCCTGGATAAGCTACGCTTGGCTTAGCTTACGGGGACCGATATGACCTCTCACTCTTTCGTTGCTCTACTTTCGTACCTAGATCCGTTGTGCTGTGCTTTCGTTCTCGTATCGCTTTTCCATAGCGGATCAGTTCGCAAGTTTTTCTCCTTGACGATGCTTTTGAGTGTCAGGCTATTTGCAGGAGCCACGTGCCTTACCCTCATGAGTCTGAGTGGGCGAGTGCTTGAAAAGCACGTAGCGTATCACGCTTATTTTTACGTCTACTGGATCAGTTATGCGACAGAAGCGATCCTGTCGCTCATTGTGATCTATAGCATCTTCAAACTGGCGATGGCTCCATTGAAAGGTTTGGCGACACTTGGGATTTTAGTGTTTCGCTGGGCCGCTGCGATCTCGGTTGCTATTGCGATCGGCATGGCTGTAGCACCCCACCTGACCGGACTGAATTTTGTCGTCACTGCGGTAAGCCAGTTGCAGCAGACCACGAGTATTTTGACTTTGTGTCTGCTACTTTTTGTATGCTTTGCGATCCGCCCGATGGGACTGACTTTCCAAAGCAGGATCTTCGGCGTGAGCCTTGGCCTTGGGGTGATGGCGTCCGTACGGCTTGTCGATTCAGCCTGGCTCTCTCATAACTCGAGTGTTTATTCGACTGTAAATATTGTGGATGGGATTACGGGCTGCATTGCGCTGTTCCTGTGGTCTGCCTACTTCACCCTGCCTGAGCCCAAGCGACGCATGATCATCCTTCCTACGACCTCACCGTTTCTGCGCTGGAACCAGATTTCCATGGCGCTTGGCGATGATCCGGGCTTTGTAGCGGTTGGTGGGATTCCGCCAGAGATGTTTGCTCCGGCAGAGATCGAAGTGATGTTGCGCGCATCTGCAAAGATGACTCCTGGAATGTCGTCGGGGATCTCCGCACCTGCCTCATCTGGTATGGGGATGCTCTCCCGCTCCGCTTAGACAGTTTTCATTGGTTTCAAATGGAACGGCCGTCCCGAGAGGCGGCCGTTCTGTTTGGGTAGGACAAATCCCTGACGCGTGACATTCAACCTGAGGGTGGTGGCGGCCCTCGCGCGGTTGGGCGCGAATCATTCCGCAGCAATACTGGATGACAGTAAAAAGGCCGTCCCGGTGGGGACGGCCTTCTGGTGATTTGGTAAGGCTGAGTTACTCGCGCTCAGACCGCTTCCAGTTGATGAGATCGCCGAGGGTGGTGCTGCTCGAAGACGAGGAGGAACTTGAGGAGGAGGAGGAACTTGAGGATCCCTTGGGGGTCTTCTCGCGCTCCTTGTAGCTCTCGACTTCCGCACGGCTGGCTTCTTCGCCGACTGCGCGGATGCTGAGGCCGACCTTCTTTTCTTCCTCGTTCATCTTGACGATCTTGAACTCGTGCTCAGAGTCGACATCGAGCGAAACCGGCTTGCCGGTTGCATCGACTGCCTCAGAGACGTGGCACAGACCCTCAACACCTTCTGCGATTTCAACGAAGGCACCAAACTGCGCGGTACGCAGGATCTTGCCCTTGATGACGTCGCCGATGCGGTGCTGCGCGAAGAAGGTATCCCAGACATCGGGCTGGAGTTGCTTGACGCCAAGCGACAGGCGGCGGTTCTCCGGCTCGACACCGAGTACGATCGCCTTGACCTTCTCGCCCTTTTTGAGGACTTCGGAGGGGTGCTTGATGCGCTTGGTCCAGCTTAGGTTGGAGACGTGTACGAGGCCGTCGATACCGTCTTCGATTTCGATGAAGGCACCGAAGTCGGTGAGATTGCGGACGCGTCCCTCGATGATGGCACCAGTGGGGTACTTATCTTCGAGCTGCTCCCAGGGATTATCCTGCAGCTGCTTCATACCGAGCGAGATGCGGCGGTCGCTGGGGTTGACGCTGAGGATGATGGTGTCGACTTCATCGCCGGGCTTGACGAGCTTGGACGGATGCTTCATCCGCTTGGACCATGTCATTTCGGAGACGTGTACGAGACCTTCGATTCCCTGCTCCAGCTCAACGAACGCGCCATAGTCCGTAACGGACAGGATGCGGCCGCGAACCTGGGCACCGATGGGGTAACGCTCAATCGCGTCGAGCCATGGATCCGGCGTCAACTGCTTGAAGCCGAGCGAGACACGCTGCTTATCCTTGTCAAACTTCAGCACCTTGACCTGGATCTCGTCGCCAACGTTGACGAGGTCGCGGGGATGGGTGAGGCGGCCCCAGCTCATGTCGGTGATGTGGAGCAGGCCATCGAGGCCGCCCATATCGACGAATGCGCCGTAGTCGGTGAGGTTCTTGACGGTTCCAGTAAGAACGCTGCCCTCTTCCAAGGTTGCCAGAGTGACAGACTTCTTGGCGTTCTGGTCTTCTTCGAGGAGTTCCTTGCGGGAGATGACTACGTTGCCGCGCTTCTTGTTGAGCTTGATAACGCGGACTTCGATCTCGGTGCCGATGTAGCCGTCGAGGTTGCGCACTGGGCGCACTTCGACCTGCGAACCGGGCAGGAATGCTTTGATGCCGATGTCAACGGTGAGACCACCCTTGACGCGGCTGAGGACCATACCCTTGACGGGGGTCTTATCGTTGGCAGCTTGCTCCAACTTGTCCCAGACCTTGTGACGGAGGGCCTTATCGTAGCTGACCAGGTAGCCACCTTCGGCTTCCTCGCGCTCTACCACTACCTCGACCGTATCGCCGGCCTGGAACTTGGAGACACCATTGATGTCCAGTACCTGTTCCAGGGGGATGAGGCCTTCGGACTTGAGACCGATGTCAACCACGACGTGCTTGTCGGTGATTTTGACAACAGTGCCAGTGACAACAACCTCTTCCGCGGTCAGATTTTGAGCTGCGGCTGCGTCTGCTGCCTGCTCGCGATCAAAGTTCGCAAGGGCTGCAGCGAAGTCGGCGGCGTCATAATCGGGCTCATGCTCTTCGGCAGCAGCGGTGAGCGTAGCGGTATGGCTTTGCTCCTCGTGTGCTTCGGGCTGTGCGACGGCTACGGTCTCGTGCTGTTGGGTAGGGGTGGATTCGGAAGACAGGACGGTATTATCCGCTGTCGCTTCGGGCGCTAGGGTTTCCAGTTCGGTGTTCAGGGGTTTGCTCTCGTTGTGGTCAGGATTAGGGTCGTCTACCATGATGATGCGGACTCCGGGATCCAAGCATTCGCTCCATGCTTAGCAGCGTTGTCGTCGGGAACAATCAACAATCCGGAGAGGATGTTGGTTGGTTTCTCTATCCCCGAAACAACTTCGGCAGGCAGGAACGAATTGGGCTCTTGAAGAGGAGCGGCTGCACTTGGGTCCCACACGCAGTGGCTCACTAAAAATATTAGATCGTCGCAGGCCAAACGTCAACCCTTCAGTAGAGTGATTCGCCTGCAAAGCATGAATAGACGGTTATTTCTGCTGCACCTGATGGTTGGTGCTGGCGAGGTTCGCACTGTGGTCCTAGGCGTGTAGGATACATAGCCATGAAGATTAGAGATGGGTTAGCGGTCGGCGTTCGACGCTTATTACTGGCGGGGGTGGGGTTGTCCTCCTGTATTGCGAACGCGCAGACGGCTCCGGTTGAGAGGCTATTGGCGCTCTCGAAACATGACCATACTTTGTCGATCGTTGATCCAGTCAGCCTTAAAGTGCTGGGGAAGCTCCCTGTGGGGAACGATCCTCATGAGGTGGTAGCGTCTGCGGATGGTCGTACGGCCTATGTCTCAAACTATGGTTCAGGACTGTATAACTCGATCACTGTACTTGACCTTGTGGGGATGAAGACACTGCCGGCCGTGGATCTTGGGCCATTGCGAGGGCCGCACGGACTCGTTTTTGTGGCAGGAAAGGTGTGGTTTACGGCTGAGGCTGCCAAGGCGTTTGGCCGGTACGATCCAGCGGCTAACAAAGTCGATTGGGTTCTGGGCACAGGACAAGACCGGACACACATGATCTTTGTGGCAGCCGACCAGAGCTGGATGGCGACGACCAACGTGAGCTCCGGGACGGTTACGCTGATCGAAAAGAGTACGAGGCGTGGGCCGGGTGGGCCTCCCCCTGCGGGAATGGGAGCTGGCCCGGGTGGGCCTCCGCGGATGCCTCCGCCTGCGAATCCTGCTGGCGATTGGACAGAGACGGTGATTCCGGTAGGGAATGGGGCGGAGGGGTTCGATGTGTCCCCCGATGCGCGGGAGATATGGGTCGCTAACGCTCAGGACGGGACGGTCTCCATTATCGACCGAGCCAGCAAGAAAGTGACGCAGACGCTGGCGGCAGATATGCGGGGGGCCAACCGGCTGAAGTTCACTGTTGATGGCAAGCTGGCACTAATCTCCAGCCTTGGCGGTGCTGACGTGGCGGTGTACGACGTGGCGAGCCGCAAGCAGTTGAAGCGGATCAAAATTGGCCATGGCGCGGCTGGAATCCAGATGCAGCCGGACGGGAGCCGCGCGTTTGTGGCGTGCTCACCGGATAACTATGTGGCGATCATCGACCTGAAGGCTCTGGAGGTGGTGGGGCGGGTGGATGTGGGACCGGAGCCGGACGGGCTGGCCTGGGCGTCGGGACGCTAAGAGTGAAGCGCTAGTAGCGCTTCAGCTTCTCTTCGGGTGCTGGGCCAGGGCGGCCGTTCAACAACCAGTCGATTCGAGATTGGACATCCGAGTCCTGAGCCTCACCCATAATGCGGGTGATGACCATTCCCTGCGGGTCGATGATGACGGTGCCGGGAACGATGTCGCCCATCCCAAATTTGCCGAGTGTGTCAACGTCTGCGCCGATCCATGTGTCGAGGTGAATGTCCTTCATCTGCAGGAACGGCGCAATTTTCTTGTAGTCTTTGGGCTCGTCCACCGAGACTGCGATGAAGCGGACGTTTTTACCAACATAGGTCTGACTGAGGCGGGAGAGTCGGGGCAGCTCTTCGCGGCAGGGTGCGCACCATGTGGCCCAGAAGCTGAGCACAACAATCTGACCGCGGAGCGCAGAGAGCTTCTGGGTCTGACCGGCAAGGTCCCTGGCTGTGAGATTTGGCGCGGTCTTGGCAAAAGCGAAGCCGCGGACAGGTGCAAGCACCCCACAGATAAGGAGCAAGGGAGCGATTGCGCGGTAGATCAACTTCTTCACGTGGGTTCCTGAATGGTGCTGGAGTTGGGCGGATTGATCGCAAGAACAGTTTGCGAGGATACCGATGCACAGGCAGTGTAGTGGATTGCGGCGCTCCGCGGCTCCACCAAAAGATGGAGAAAAGAATCCTCCCGTGGACTCACGACGATGGTGTTTGAGGCTGTTACTGTTCTGACTCTCACGTTACTCAAAAGTTGTAGTGGATCGATGAGAGGCCAGGACTGTTTATGGCCAACTAGTTTTCATTTCAGGAGCCAGCAAGATGCGCGGAATAGCACAAACAAGCAAGATAGGAATTATTGCGGCAGCACTTACTCTTACAGGAGCGGCAAAGAGCGGACTGGCGCAAGGCTGCGTCGCAGCCCACTCAGCACAACCTGTGATCTCCGGACTGTTATCCACGGAACGGCCCGGCTCATCGAATTTTCTCCATGGATTGACGGTGACCACCGGCTTCCGGACGTATAGCTCGTTTCGCCACTATGTTGGAACGGTCTACCAGTTGCAGCGTGAGACCGCACACAATGAAGTGCAGAACCATGCCGATCTGTACGACCTTGGCCTGAGCTACCAGATCACTCCTCGCTGGAGCGTGATTGCTGACATTCCAGCCATGACAGCCACACGGCACACCCAAGGGGCTAACCCCCGCAACACGTTTCGGTCCGGCGGCATTGGCGACGTGACCGTGGGTGCGCAGGCCTGGGTCTGGCGGCCGCCAACCGAGAGCCATGGCAACATCGCGCTCTCAGCCTCACTGAAGCTGCCAACGGGCATCAATGATGCAAAGGGCCAGAAGCTGCTGTCGAATGGAACACTTCAGGTTCAGCCGTTCGATGAGTCGATCCAGCCGGGCGATGGTACCTGGGGTTTCTCGCTGGCGACGCAGGCTTATCGCGAACTTTACTTCCACACCTATGGCTACTTCACTGGATCGTGGCTCTTCAGCCCGGAGAATACGACCGGCGTGCTGACCTACCGGTCTGCAAAGGGCGAAGGCGTGAACTCGGCCACAGACCAGTATCTTTGGCGTGGTGGAGTTTCGCGGAATATTCCGAGGATTCGCGGCCTGGCGCTGAGCGTTGGCGGACGAATGGAGGGGATTCCGGTGCGGGATGCTTTCGGCAAGAGCGATGGCTTCCGCCGACCTGGCTACGTGATCTCCTTTGAGCCGGGAGTGATGTACTCCTGGAGACGGTATGAAGTGAACGTGAGCGGCCCGTGGGCTCTGGAGCGGAACCGGAAGCGCAGCGTCACCGACATTGCCAATGGACCGACGGTGCATGGAGATGCAGCCTTCTCGGACTACACCGTCATTGCCTCGATCTCGCACTCGTTCTAACGCACCGGCAGTTCTACTGGGAGATTGCCAGTACAGGACAGGCTGCCGCAGATTGCGGCAGCCCTTTTGTTTTGTTCCTGTTGGCTAACGTGCTGCTGATTTGTCGTCTTCCAGTAACTGAAAGGCGACATAGGCAAGGACTGATCCGCCGGGTTGCGGAATCGTCGCTATACTCGCCCGTATGGACCTGCTCTGGACGCCGTGGCGCTACAACTACATCACGGGAGCGGATACAAGAACGCGGCGCAAGGGTGTGCCGCTGAGCCTGGACGCGTGGCCCGAGAGCGAGGATAGACACTGCGTTTTCTGCAACATGATGGACGCAGCCAACTATGCGATCGCACACGGTATGGATGTGGAAGAAGCTGAGAAGGCGGTGTATCTTTTGCACCGGGGCGAGAGCTGCTTTGTATGCCTGAACGCCTATCCTTACAGCACGGGACATCTGATGATTGTGCCGTACGCTCATGTGGCATCACTTGCACAGATGTCTGACACAGTCGCGCGGGAGATGATGCAGATCGCTCAGTTGATGGAGACGTGTCTGCGCGAGGTGTACCAGCCCGACGGGTTGAACTTCGGATTGAATCTTGGGCAAGCAGCAGGCGCCGGCGTGGCGAATCATCTGCACATGCATGGACTGCCCCGATGGAGTGGCGACGTTAATTTCATGACAACTGTCGCCGAAACTCGGGTACTTCCAGAGACGTTGGACGTCACATGGAGTAAGTTGCGACTAGCAGTGAAAGAGAAGGCAACTCGTACCTCCCCGGGCCCATCAGACTAGTACATACGACGACTGTGAGATTTCGCCAAAACTCCGATCAAGTGAGGGCGTCATGGCAACTTTGAAGTCACATACCCCAGCCTCTTTAAGAAACGTACTTCCTCCCCCCAGCCGACAGGCAAATCCAGGCAATTTGACGGATCCGTCGCGGCCTTACCTGATTTCAGGAAGAAAAGGGCGAACCGCCGCCGTGGGCAAGACGGCATTTATCGCGCTACCCAAAGAATCAGAAGATGCAAAACTTACTGGTGCGACTCGATCACTGGATCGCAGACTACTGGCGTTGAATTTGAATGGATCGCTGCTTCCGGTCAAAACAACACAGAAGAGCATCGACGGATCGAGGATCGCTTAGTCGAACTGGCTAGTGCCTGGCCCGCATTAGTCGCCACATATGAGAGAACCTGCCCACCTGGGGCGGGTTCTTTCTGCTAGTGAACGATCTGGCCGGCCGACTGCCATTGACCAGCACGGACTCGGGTTGGAAGGATATTGGCTTGACCAGCTCGATTGGATTGGGAGACTTCATGTCTGGGCCGCCCCGCGGTGCAGCAGACGGAACGGGCGCTTCGCCGGGAGCGGGTTTGGGCCGGGGAACGCGGGTAGCCTCAAAGCTGGTGATCTTCCAGGCGCCTGAGGGTAGACGTTTGTAGACGCGGGTGTAGCGGTATGTCCCTTTGACGGGCATATCGTCGTTGATACCCTCAATGTCTGTGCGCGAGGTGACGATTGCGATGGCACCGATCAGCTTGACCTTCATCTCGTCAAACTTGATCTGGGTCAGCGTCAACTTTTTGGTGCGCATGCGTTCAAGCTGCTGGGCCTTGGTGTAGATCTGCCCTGTCATGGAGATACCGATGTAGTCATCGGAGAGAAGCTTATCCATGGCGTTGACGTCGTTAGCCATCTGGATCTGACGCCACTGCTCTTCAAGTGCTTCGACCTGCTGTTTATAGTCGCGTTTCTGCTGACGCTGCGTCGCAAAAACGGGCGCAGCGATCAAGATCGTCAGGGCAAGAACGGCGAGGAGTGAAACAGGGCGAGAGTACACACGGTACTGCATAGGCGTACTGGATATTAGGCTGGTTTACCGAGCAGAGTCAAAGCAACTTGCGGTAAATGCATACGCTTTAACACTAAAGACGTAGAAGACGGCCATTGAGCGCATTCCAGCGGCTTTCTTACCAGGTTTGACGCGTGGCGAAGTTAGAGGTCAACAATCAAGGCTGGCTCCGAGTCGGAACCAGCCTTGATTGTGATTCATGCGGCAGGATGTGACGCAGGATGGGGCTGTCTAGCAGTCTGAACGAGAGGTCTGAGCTAGCAGACTGCAGTAAGATTCTCGATCTGTCGCTCTTTCATCAACTGGTAGAGGCCACCAATGGCGTACTGGGCGAAGTGAGGTGCGCTGCGGTGGAAGTCGAGAGCGGCCTCGTCCTTGTACTGCTCGTAGATCAGGACAGTGGTGTTGTCGCCTTCGACGAAGTGGGGGATATAGCTGACGCAGCCGGGCTCCTGGCGAGTGGCAGCGGTCAGATGGCAGAGAATATCGGCGACCTTTTCGTGGTCATCCTGATCGAAACGTAAGCGAACGGTAAAGCTCACCATAATTACGGCCTCTTCTTTCCAGATATGCCCTGGTTATGCCTTGAGCGCATCAGCGAATGCGGGCATCGTCATGGTTTGGTCGCGATCGGGGCCCGTGGAAACCATGCCAATCTTTGCGCCGGATTCCTTTTCGAGGAAGTAGAGGTAATCCTGCGCCAGTTGTGGCAGTTTGTCGAACTCGGTGATGCCTTCGGTAGAGGAGTTCCACCCCTTGAGCGTGGTGTAGACGGGCTGAATGGCGTGAAAACCGGGCATGTCGGCGGGAATGGTGTCCGTGAGCTTGCCGTTGACTTTGTAGCCGATGCAGACGGGAATCTCAGCGCACTCGTCCATGACGTCCATCTTGGTGACGACGAGCCACTCGGTTCCGTTGATCATGTTGGAGTAGCGGAGCAGGGGCAGATCGAGCCAGCCGCAGCGGCGGGGACGTCCGGTGACTGCACCGTACTCCTGACCGCGAGCGCGGAGCAGGTCGGCGGAGTTGTCGTGGATCTCGGTAGGGAACGGACCTTCGCCGACGCGGGTGACGTAGGCCTTGGTGACGCCGATGACAGTGCCGATCATGGTGGGTCCAACGCCGGTTCCGGTGACGGCTCCGCCAGCGGTTGCCGATGAACTGGTGACGAAGGGATAAGTTCCGTGATCGATGTCGAGCAGTGCGCCTTGTGCGCCTTCGAACATGACCTTGTCGCCGTTCTTGAAGGCCTCGTTGAGCATGACGGCCGTGTCGGCGACGAAGGGAGCAAGCTTCTCGGCGGCGCGGGCGTAGTCCTCGTACATCTGCTTGGGGTCGAGGGGCTCGGTGCCGAAGAGCGCGTGGGCGATGGCGTTCTTCTCGTGGCAGGCGTTCTCGATGTGCGTGCGGAGCAGCGCGGAGTTCAACAGGTCGACGACACGTAGGCCGCTGCGGTGCATCTTGTCTTCGTACGCAGGACCGATGCCGCGGCTGGTGGTTCCGATCTTGGTGCGGCCGGGTGCGTTCTCGGCGGCAAGCTCGATCATGCGGTGGTAGGGCAGGATGACCTGGGCGCGGTTGGAGACGAAGAGCTGACCGTCGATGGGCAGGCCAGCGTCCTTGAGCTTCTTGACTTCGTTGAGGAAGGCCATGGGGTCGAGCACAACGCCATTGCCGATGATGCCCTTGCACTCCGGACGCAGGACGCCGCAGGGGATTAGCTGCAGGACGAACTTGCGGCCCTTGATAATAACGGTGTGGCCGGCGTTGTGGCCGCCAGCATAACGTGCGACAACGTTGAATTTTTCGGAAAGGACATCGACGATCTTGCCTTTGCCTTCATCGCCCCACTGGGCACCGAGGATTACCGCTGATTTGCGTTGAGTCACGAGAGATTCTTGCTCCGGAGGGGTAGGTACGCGGAGAAGTATCCACGCCCATGACTAATTCTATACTGCGGACTGGAGTGTGGGCCGATGGACAATCTGTTTGCAGACGTTGCGGCCTTGGAAGGCAAGCGAGTCAAGATGACCTTCTCGGACAGCCATCAGGTAATGGCGCGATTATTGAGTGCTACTACTGACATTGAGGGCGGCCAGCACCTGATCTACGACCAGGTGGAGTGGTCTTCGGATCCAAACACCTACGAAGAGCAAGGAAGTTCTGCCTTTTATGCCGAGGGAGAGACGCTGGTCAGTATCGACTGGCAGAAGGACGACGATGCCGGAACTACCTGAAGTTGAAACAATTGCGAACGGAGTGAACGAACGGGTGCGGGGGGCGCGGATCATGTCGGTGTGGACGAGTGGGAAGCCGCAGACGTTCAAGAGCCCCGAGGTGGAGATCGAAGAAGTGCTGACGGGGGCGACGATCGACCGCGTTCGGCGGGTGGGCAAGACGATCGTGTTGACGCTGGAGCGGGATGCGGATGGTGGCGCTCCGCCAGTGCCCGCAGAGTTTCTGGTGCATCTTGGAATGACCGGACGACTGCTGGTCGCTGAGGGGGATGTTCCGCTGCCACCTCACACCCACGCGGTGCTGGCGCTGGAGGATGGGCGCGAGGTGCGGTTTGTCGATCCGCGGCGGTTTGGGCGGCTGAGCGTGGTGCGGGAGGCTTACCTGGGGCCGGGTGCGGAGCCGACGACGATTGGGGTGGAAGATTTTGCCACGCTGTTCAAGGGGCGGAAGCTGGCGATCAAAGCTGCGCTGCTGAACCAGAGCCTGCTGCATGGGGTGGGGAATATCTACGCGGATGAGAGTCTGTTTCGCGCGGGGATTCGACCGACCAGGCAGGCTGGGCGGTTGACGCGGGCCGAGTTGGCCAGGCTGCGGGAGGCTCTGCGATCGGTTCTGCAACGAGCGATCAAGCTGGGAGGGTCATCGGTGTCGGACTACGTGGATGCCGAGGGGATGCGAGGATACTTCCAGATAGAGCACAAGGTATACGGGCATGGGGGTGAGCCTTGCACGGTGTGCGGGACGCCGATCAAGAAGATTGTGGTGGGTGGGCGGGGAACGCATTATTGCCCCAGGTGTCAGCGATAGAGCGTCGCACGAAACGACAGGATCCAAACGGCGGGGCCCGGATCACTCCGGGGCCCGCGACATAGTCCACCAACTTATCTTCGGGCTACCGCGCCGCGGCGGCTTGCTCCGCGGTGACGGCGGCACCAATGACGCGGATGACGGGGTCGTCTTCGACAATCTCCAGCGAGTAGCCCTGCAATGGGCTCATTTTGACCATCTGGTGGAGATAATCCTTCAGCATGGGCAGGTCGACGAAGCGGGCGTTGAAGCCGGTGAGGAAGAACTTGCCGGGGCCTGCCATGTGGATAGTGGTAGACGTAGCTGCGGCGAGAGCTTTATGCCACAGACGTTTGAAGTCGAGGCAGCGGCGGTCGCCAGTCTTGGCGGCGGCGAAGACCTCTTCCGGCTCCATGTCGAGGAAGCGGAGACGCATGGCGCGGTGACCCATGATGCCTTCCATGTGGCCGCGACCACCACAGCCGCAGAAGCGCTCCTTGTCATCCAGGGAGACGACGGTATGACCGCCTTCCCACACGCCGGGAGCGAAAGGATACCGGCCATAGCCGATGCCGACGCCGAGGGTCCAGACGCGGATCATGCTGTCGAGCTTGCCGTGGGCTGAGGCGAGGCCGGCAGCCATGCCGTCGGCGTCGTTGAGGATGTTGACGGGCGCGTGGATATCCCTGCTCAGCAGTTCCGCAGTGATAAGAGACTGGAGCCGCGCGCCTTTGAGCTGCGGCAGGTTGGGAGCTTCTTCGATGACACCGTTACGAACGAGGCCCGGAACAGCAATCCCAACGGCATCGAAGTCCTTTGCGCCGCCAGACACTGCAACGATCTCTTCGCAAACAGTCCGAACAAGTTCTTCGGTTGGCAGCTCCACCAAGCCGTCCTGTTCGTCTCGATCCTTTGGAAACGACTGGAGCTCACCGACGAGCTTATGGTCTACGACCAGCCCTGCCAGTATCCGCTCCGAAAGATTAACGCCAATCAACTTTGCCATGACCTGTCCGCCTTGCCTGGGTCCGCGTTTGAATTAGTCGAACTTGCTGACGCGGTTCAACCCATTGAAAGCCGCCACTTTATAACATTCTGCGAGAGTTGGGTAGTTGAAGACCGTATCCACGAAATAATCCAGCTTTCCACCCAATGCCATGACGGCCTGACCGATGTGCAGCAGCTCGCTGGCACCCTCGCCGATGATGTGGACGCCGAGGATGGCGTGGGTGACGCGATGGAAGATGAGCTTGAGGCGGCCGGTGGTATCGCCGCGGATCTGGCCGCGTGCGATCTCGCGGTAGTAGGCGACGCCGACCTCGTAAGGCACGTCCTCTTCGGTCAGCTGTTCCTCGGTCTTGCCGATGAAGCTGATCTCCGGAATGGTGTAGATACCGTAGGGGTAGAAGCTGGGGTTCGAGAGAATAGTGTCATCCCCGAAGGCACGCGCGGATGCGATGCGGCCCTGCTCCATAGAGACCGAGGCGAGCGAGGGAAAGCCGATGACGTCTCCGACGGCAAAGATGGTGGGCACCTTGGTGCGGAAGTCCTTGTCGACCGGGATGCGGCCACGCGAGTCGAAATCGACCCCGACTGCGCCCAGGTTCAGCTCATCCACATTTCCTTGCCGTCCGACGGCATACAGGAGTGCGTCGCCCTGCAGCTTTTTCTTACTTTCGAGATTGGCGACGACCGTGCCGTCCGGCATCTCTTCGACGCTCTCGACCTCTTCGTTGAGACGCATGGTGACGCGTGAATCGCGGAGATGATAGCTAAGGGCCTCGACGATCTCCTGATCGGCGAACTCCAGCAGGCGGGGGCGGCGCTCGATCAGAGTGACGCGGACGCCGAGCGCAGAGAACATACAGGTGTACTCGACGCCGATGACGCCACCACCGACCACGATGAGGGTCTTGGGCAGGCTGGGCAGGTCGAGAACAAGGTCTGAATTGATGATGCTGCGGCCGTTGATGGGAACCTTGGCGGAGGCCGCAGGCTTGGTGCCAGTGGCGATGAGGACGTTCTCGGCCTCATAGATGGTGGAGCCACGGGAGTTGGTGACCTTGACGTGGTGCGCATCTTCAAAGCTGGCCACTCCAACCAACATCTCAATGTTATTGCGGGAGAGCTGGGCCTCGGTGACATCGATTTCAGTCTTGATGACATGCTGGACCCGGAAGGCAAGGTCCGCCATGGTGATGCGTTCCTTGACCCGGTAGTTCATCCCATAGATGGACTTGTAGTTGTATCCGGAGAGGTGAAGGACGGCCTCACGCATGGTCTTGGAGGGGATGGTGCCGGTGTTGATGCAGGCTCCGCCAACGACCTCGCGCATCTCAACCAGGGCGACCTTCTTGCCCAGTTTTGCCGCGTAGATCGCAGCTCGCTGTCCGGCGGGGCCGGACCCAATGACGATCAGATCGTACACACTACTCATAGAGAATACTCATGCGCCGCAGCGACAATTCCGGCCCGGTTAGTGATCCTGAGCGCAGTGGCATCAGAACCAGTTCTGGCGATGTAAACGTGCTTCATCTGCCTTGAAAGTAACACAGACGGTTGAAGCGACCTACACTGGGAGTCGTGCTTAACTATGCCATCACGGACCGCAAGCTGCTTCACTCTCAGAATGATTATCGGCGGAAATCGTTGGTTGATCAGGCTGGGCGATGGGCGACTGCGGGGATCGACTATATCCAGGTGCGCGAGAAGGACCTGCAGGCAGCGGAGCAGGTGGAACTGACGCGGCGCATGATGGAGGCGGTGCGATCCGTGACCGGTGCCAGGACCAAGGTGCTGGTGAACTCCCGCGCAGACGTGGCAGTAGCGGTAGGGGCCGACGGGGTGCACCTAACAGCTGCTGCGGGTGGGCTTACGCCCGATCAGGTTCGGGCGGTGTTTGCAGCGGCAGGACTAGGGGAACCCGTGGTGAGTGTCTCGTGCCATTCACTGGAAGAGGTTCGCCAGGCTGCAAATGCCAGAGTTGATGCAATTCTGTTTGGACCCGTATTTGGCAAGGTTGTAGACGGGACGGAAACTATACCGGGAGTGGGGATCGAGAAGCTGCAGGCAGCTTGTCTCGCGGCGAACAGATGTAAAGTATTTGCGTTGGGTGGGGTAACTACATCAAATGCAATGACTTGTGTCGAAGCCGGAGCAACGGGAGTGGCGGGGATTCGGCTATTTCTCAGCGAGAATACAACCGAGGGAAAATAATTGCGCAATTAATTGCATTTAGGGGAAATTGATTACTCAATCAGACTACCGTGCCATTCCAATTCGGGTAATTTCTACCTAAGTTATTGAAAAATATAGTTTTATAAATCCTCATGGCTTTGGTCTATGAGTTGCATATAGGAGGATAGCTTCGCATAAGAAGGGATCTTATATGTTCAAGAAATTTCTAGCCTTTGGCGCAATTGGTTTGTTTGCAGCATCTGTTTCGGCATCTGCAGACACGATCTTCTCTCTGAATAACAGCGCCTGTTCGTCGGGGTGTGCCGTCCTACCGGCGGGCACCGTGACCTTGCACCAGAACGGCACCAACGATGTTCTGGTCACCGTAAATTTGGCAACTGACTACAGCTTTCGTAAAGCGCCCGATAGCAACCACCATGGTTTTGTGTTTGATCTGAGTGGCGTGACCGGCGTGGGTGTATCGAATATAACGGACGGGCCAACCTCACAAACCTTCGTCTTCGACGGATTCGGGTCTTACAAAGACTCTGGATTGGGATCGAACTTCCAATACGCGCTGGATTGTACGACCTGCGCAACTGGAACGACGACCCATCCGACGCAAACCCTGTCGTTCGATGTAACCGGGACCAATCTGTTCGTGTCGAGTTTCGTCTCGAACGGCTCCAACTTCTTTGGAGTCGATGTTGTCGGGCTCGACAGCGCAGCAGGCATAGGAGAGACCGGAAATATTGGAGCAAACTCTCCTGGAATAACGGTCACTTCAACGACGTCGCCGGTTCCTGAACCATCCTCTCTGCTACTGCTGGGAACAGGGGTACTTGGGGCAGCGGGCGTGATCCGCCGCCGTGTTGCCGCCGCTGTAACCCGCAGCTAACAGATTCCACGTTGCTTCCTTTCAGACCAAACGACCTCTGCGCCAAAACTGGCTCAGAGGTCGTTTCGCGTTTTGATGGGCTCAGCAGCACCTCCAAAGGATTTACGGTTAGCCTCCGTGCGTCGCTGGACGGGAAAATGAACCGGTAGTAGGGTGTTATCGATTGAGCTGTCCAAAGTAGTTTCGGGCGAAGCAGTGCGAGACGATTTGACCTGCAGCGGCGACCTGCTACCCTTAAGAGGTGCTGATTACTCCACTCCAACTTGTAGATGAACCGCTTCAGATTGACGAAGCGATTGCCCCGGGCACTCTTGAATACGCTGCAGACCTGCGACAGGTGGGACCTTTGCCAGTGAAGGGGCAGGCCGAGTTACTGATCGAACATCGCGGCTCGCACAATCATATCAATGACATACGGGTACGAGCCGAGTATCACGGGGAGTTTGAAGTGCTTTGCGCTCGCTGTGTTGAGCCGGTTTCGATTCCCGTGGCGGGAGAGTTTGACCTGATCTTCCGGCCGGAAAGTGCCGATGCCGAGTCTGGCGAGCGAGCAATTACCGCAGATGAGACCGAGATCGGGTATTATAGTGAGAACGGGCTTCTGCTTGAGGATGTGGTGCGTGAGCAGGTGTTACTTTCCCTGCCGAGTCGTACTCTCTGTAAGCCGGACTGCAAAGGGCTATGCCCGCGCTGTGGCCAGAATTTGAATGTAGGAAGCTGCAACTGTGGGGACGCTCCGGCTGATCCTCGGTGGAACGCTCTTGCGGGTCTGGCAGACAAGCTCGTGAACTAGTAACAGATTTTGAGATTGACTTTAGATTGATCAGGTTTTGCTTCGTCATCGGTTTTAGTGCGCGATGCGCCATGATGACGAAGCTGATTCGAAAGGGATACTGCAATGCCTAATCCAAAACGGCGCCACTCCAAACAACGGACTGCCAAGCGCCGCAGCCACGACTTCCTGACCCCGACCGGCCTCTCCGAGTGCCCGAACTGCCACGAGCGCAAGCTGCCCCATCGTGCCTGCCGCAAGTGCGGCGAGTACAAAGGCCGCACCGTTCTCGCGGTCAAGGAAGTCAGCTAGTATTTACAACCTGAACCCAGACATCCAAGGCTGATGCCGATAGATATCGTTGTTGACGCGATGGGTTCCGACAAGGCCCCCGAATCTGAGATTCGCGGGGCCATCCTTGCGTGCAAGAATCTTGACGTGCGGGTCCACCTGGTGGGGCCCGAGGATATTGTGCGTCCGGCGCTCCGCCTGGCGTTGCGTGGACAGCGTCTGCCAATATTTGTCGTGCCCGCGAGTGAGTGGATCAGCATGGATGACAAGGCCGCTCAAGCGGTACGGTCCAAGCGTGATTCTTCGATGCGGGTGGGACTCAAAATGGTCCGCGAGGGCCGTGCTGCGGGTTTCTTTACTGCCGGCAACACAGGCGCTGCGATGGCTACGGCAAAGATGGTGCTGGGAATGCTTACAGGTGTAGAGCGGCCAGCACTGGCGACTATCCTGCCTACGGTGCATGGAACTCCGTCGTTATTGCTGGATGTTGGCGCGAACGTAGATTGCGATCCGGACAATCTGGTGCAGTTTGCCGTGATGGGTCACATGTATGCGCAGAATGTGCTGAAGATCAGCCGACCGCGAGTTGGGCTGCTCTCGATTGGTGAAGAGGACTCAAAGGGCAACGCGCTGACGCGGGACACACTTCCGCTGCTGCGACAGTTGACGAACATCAACTTCATCGGCAACGTAGAGGGGCGCGACCTGTTCAACGGTCGGACGGATGTTGCGGTGTGCGACGGTTTTGTAGGGAATGTCGCTCTGAAGACCTCCGAAGGAATTGCAAAGCTGGTAAGCGTATCGCTGCGTGAGTCGTTGAAGTCGACGGTGACTTCGCAGGTGGGTGCGCTGCTATCGCGCAAGGCGTTCAACGAGTTCAAGAAGCGGCTCGACTACTCGGAGTACGGGGGCGCGCCGCTGCTGGGTGTGCGCGGCGTATGCATCGTGGGGCATGGTTCTTCGAATGAAAAAGCTGTGATGAACGGCATCCGGGTGACTGCGGAGTTTGCGGGCGCCGAGGTAAATTCCGGGATTGAAGCGGCGCTCCGCAGCTAGTCTTCTATTTGTGCTGGAATCGATTACAAAACAACACATGAGCAGTTTGAGTCCGGCGTGCCGTGAACTCTAGCCGGCCAGCTGCTCCGGTTCGTCTTGCGATGCAGGGGTGAAGAGGACGTACTTGTTCTTGCCCTGGAATTTGGCGCGCGACATGGCTACATCTGCACCGATGAGAAGATCCTGAAGGGTAGCGGCCGTGTCGGGATAGACGCTCGCGCCGATGCTGCAGTTGATCTGAATGGTTCTATCGTCGACAGCAAGCGGCGTCTGCAGAACGGCGACCAGCGTGGCAGCAGCGCGGCGAATGTCAATCACGAGTGCGATGTCGGACATGACGATGACGAACTCATCCGCACCAAGGCGGATGATGGAGTCGGTGGAGCGGATGGCTGCGCGGAGACGGCTGGCAACAGCAATGATGAGCTGATCTCCAACGTTGCTGTCATAGACCTCGCCGAGTTGCTGGAAGGAATCGAGGTTGATCAGGAAGACGGCGACCTTGCTGCGGTTGCGGTTGGCCCGGGCAATGGCCTGCAGGATTCGGTCATCGAGCAGCGCGCGGGTGGGCAGACCGGTGAGTGCGTCGTGCTGGCTAAGGTGGAGAAGGTACTGTTCGGAGTGCTTGCGCTCCGTAATATCGGTGACGGTGATGGCGATGCCATCCTCAAGCTTTACGACGTGGTGGCGCATCCAGGTGCCGTGGACGTCGTTTTCCTTAAGGGGAAACTCGTGGATGTAGGGCTTGCCGGTGAGCAAGACGAGCCGATACTGATCGAATGAGTTGGGCGCAGCGTCGATGGACAGCAGCTCGGAAAAACGCGCACTAAGGATCTCGGCACGGGACTTCTGGAGTAGCTCTTCTCCATTGTGGTTGAGCCATTTGAAGATGAAGTCGATGACTTTTCCATCTGAGTCGCGGAGCGGTTCAAAGATGAAGAAAGAGTCCAGGCTGGTCTCTGTCGCGGCCAGGAGACGGGCATCGTCCTGCTGCGCAAAGGCAGCGCCCGGCTGTGGGGGCGGTGGCGGCTGCGGGGTTGAGACGGGTTGGATCATCGCCAGAAGCGTAGACACTGGCGTAATGGAGAGTGGCGATGATTGAGACTCGGCCGCAGTGGCTTGCGGCATGCCGCGCAGCACCGTCAACACAGACGGCAGGACGAACGGAAGCAGGCAAGCGGTGATGAGTGCGAGCAGAGCGGCTAGAAAAGAGAGGTACGCCGCAAGCCAGACGTTGGGGTCTTCCGGAAGAACGGCAGCGGTCATGTGGGTGAAACCGCAGATTGTGACGACGATGGCAAGAACAATAAAGGGATAGCGGAACGGAAGAAGCTTACCCGCGCCGATGATGAAGGAGATAAGCGTGGCTGCGATGGCGAGGCAGGAGAGTCCGATGACAACATCGGGGACGCGGGAGAGGGCCGGGGGGCGGATGACCCCGAGACAACTAGAAACATGTGGAGAGAGAAGATGCGAAGAGGCGTAGAGCAGCGTCTCCTGCCAGCGGATGATAGCTGTGGAGGACAAGGCAGACGCAGGAACAAGAGAAAGCAGAGATACAAAGAGTTGCATGGACGTCTCATCACTCGTGATGCACAGCATAAGAGGGTGAATGCAGCCAATCTATCACTAGATGGCGTGAAAACTTTTGCGCAGAAGCCCTGCAGAACAGGTGAATAGAACTGTGACCTATCCGTCGCAGCCGCATCCAAGACAGATATGACCAAGCATTGGACGGCAACCGACATTCCTTCGCAGGCTGGCAGGCGAGTTCTTATCACCGGCGCAAACAGTGGAATTGGTTATCCGACAGCCTTGAAGCTCGCCCGGAAGGGTGCAGAGGTGGTGTTGGCGTGCCGCGATCGGCAGCGTGGAGAATCTGCGCTGGACCGACTCCGGACAGAGGCTCCGGGAGCAAAGATCGAGTTGGTATTGCTCGATCTGGCTTCGCTTGCATCGGTGCGGGAGGTGGCCGCAGCCGAGTTGTCCAAGGGACTGCCGCTGGATTTGCTGATCAATAATGCCGGGGTGATGGCTCCGGCGAAACGGCTGGAGACCAAAGACGGATTTGAGCTGCAATTTGGCACAAATGTTTTGGGACACTTCGCGCTGACGGGCCTGCTGATGCCAGCACTGGAGATGTCCGCCGCGGCAGCCACCGATGCAGAGCATAGACCAAGAGTCGTGACGGTGGCTTCGATCGCGCACAAGCGGGGACGAATCAACTTTGACGATCTGCAGTTCCGCAACGGCTATTCGCCGATGGCGGCGTACCAGCAGTCGAAGCTGGCCGACCTGATGTTCGCGTTTGAGATGGAGCAGCGGCTGGAGGCAAGATCTTCTGGCTTGCTGAGTATGGCCGCGCATCCAGGCGTGGCGGAGACGAGCTTGTTCAAGGTGGGCTCCAGCACAGGACTCGCTCACATCGCGGAGAAGGTGATTGCTCAGACGATTGGCGCACTGCTGAACTCGGACGCGGAGGGTGCGTTGCCAACACTGTACGCGGCAACCTCCCCGGGAGCGGTGGGAGGCGGGTACTACGGACCACAGGGCTTCCAGGAGATGCGTGGCGGAGATGTCGGTGACGCGCAGGTAGCTCCCCAGGCACGGGATGCTGCAGTGGCAGCACGACTGTGGAGCGTCTGCCAGGACATGACCGGCGTGCATTTTCTCTAGGGCGTAATAATCCGCGATGCTAGACTTCGGGCTGGAATCGCCTGCACAAAACTACTTCGAGGAGCCAACATGGGACGTTTTACGGTCTGGACCGCTTCTGCATGTTTGTTGATCACCACCAGCGCAGGGTTGCGCGCGCAGCAGGTTTCGCCGGAGTTGAAGGGAAAGATCGACGCGGCGGTAAAGCAGGTGATGGACAAGACCGGGGTACCGAGCGCAACGCTGGGCGTGGTGCAGGGTGGGCGCGTGGTCTACACGGCGGGCTACGGACAGGCACGTCTGGCACCTCCGCTGGCGGCTGCGGCCGGGATGCACTATCCCATTGGGTCGATCTCGAAGCAGTTCACGGCAACGTGTCTCCTGCTGCTGGCCGAAGATGGCAAGCTGACGCTTGATGATCCAGTGAGCAAGTGGTATCCGGAGCTGACGCGTGCGAATGAAGTGACGCTCCGCAACCTGCTGACCCATACGAGCGGTTATCAGGACTATGCGCCGCAGGACTATACGATTCCTGCCTGGATGAAGCCGATCAAACCGCTGGACCTGGTGCATGTGTGGGCGGAGAAGCCGCTGGACTTTGATCCGGGGACGAAGTGGCAGTACAGCAATACGAATTTTGTACTCGCTGCCTTGATTGTGGAGAAAGCGAGCGGGGTGCCGTACTGGGAGTTCCTCTCGACGCGGGTGCTGCATCCGGTGGGGCTGAGTGGAGCTTTGAATCTTGATACGGAACGCGACAAGGTGGAGCCACAGGGCTACATGCAAAATGCGCTCGCACCTGTTCGTCCAGCGATTCTCGAGGCTCCGGGGTGGTACTACGGTGATGCCAGCCTGGCGATGCCGGTGGCGGACCTGCTGCAGTGGGACATCAGCGTGATCGACCGTACGCTGCTGAAACCAGCCAGCTACGAAGCGTTCGAGACCGACATGAAGCTAAAGGATGGCACCGCTACCGGATACGGACTGGGGGTGAGCGTCATCGTGCGCGATGGCCGACGTGTGATCACGCACTCGGGGGAAGTGGGCGGATTCGTGGCGCAGAATACGGTATTTCCTGACGATAAGGTGGCGATTGCAGTGCTGACGAACCAGGAGGCAAGCTCGGCAGCGGGTGCGATTGCGCGGCGGTGGCTCCACTGGTACTGGCTGGATCGAGCACAGCGGCTGCGGTTGCGACTCCTCCCCCGGCAGCGGCGCAGGTAGCGGTGATTCTGAGTGAACTGCAGGTGGGAAAGATTGATCGCAGCCTGTTTACCGAAGATTGCAACTTCTACTTTTCTCCAGAGACGATTGGAGACTTCAGCAGCAGCCTTGGAAAGCTGGGCGAGGTGAAGACCGTGAAGGCATCTGGCGAACAGCTGCGCGGCGGCATGACGTTCCGGAAGTTCGAGGTGACGTTTGGTGGGGGTACGAGTGTTGTAGTGACGACCTACACAACCAGGGATGGCAAGCTGGAGCAGTTTCTGGTGGAGGGCAAGACCTAGAGATTCGACGACAGGACGAACAAATCAAAAGGCCGCGCTTCGGGAGCGCGGCCTTTTGGGGTTTGTGCAACAGGGTTGGTTACGCTTTTCCGGCGAGTTGGCGCAGGACGTATTGCAGGATGCCGCCGTGCTGGTAGTAGAGGATCTCCTGCGGGGTATCGATGCGGACGGTGGCGGAGAACTCGATGGTCTTGCCGAGGTCGGATTCAGCGAAGACGGAGATGAGCTTGCCATCGGCGAATTTGCTGTCGAGCATAGCTTTGAGCGCGCCAGGGGTGTCACCAATGGCGAAGACTTCTCCACCGGTAAGGTGGAGCGATTCGACGTTCTGACCGGGCAGGAACTGAAGCGGGAGGATGCCCATACCGACCAGGTTGGAGCGGTGAATGCGCTCGTAGCTCTCCGCAATGACGAAGCGGATACCCAATAGGCGGGGGCCCTTGGCTGCCCAGTCACGCGAAGAGCCAGAGCCGTACTCCTTGCCGGCAAGGATGGCGAGTGGAGTACCGCGTTCCGCATAGGCCACCGAGGCATCGTAGATCGACATCGGGATGTCCTCAGGCAACAAGCGCGTGACGCCGCCTTCGGTTCCGGGAGCTAGTTTGTTCCGCAACCGCACGTTGGCGAACGTACCGCGGACCATGACCTCGTGATTGCCGCGGCGGCTGCCGTAGCTGTTGAAGTCAGCCGGTTTCACACCGTGGTCGGTGAGGTACTTCCCTGCCGGGCCGTTGAGCTTGATGGAACCAGCCGGCGAGATGTGGTCGGTGGTGACGCTGTCGCCAAGGACAGCCAGTATGCGCGCACCGTGGATGTCCTTTACGGGTTCGGGAGTGGCGGGCATGCCATCAAAGTAGGGGGCCTTACGGATGTAGGTGGAGTCCGGCTCCCAGCCGTAGGTCTCGCCCTCGGGGAACTTGAGGTGCTGCCAGTTCTGGTCGCCGTCGGAGACGGTGCTGTACTGGTGGCGGAACATCTCGGAGTCGATCGAACTGGCGACGGTGGCAGAGACCTCGGCCTGGGTGGGCCAGATGTCCTTGAGGAAGACAGGGTTGCCGTCCTTATCCTTGCCCAGTGGGTCAGTCTCGAAGTTGTGGCTGATGTGGCCGGCGAGCGCGTAGGCGACGACCAGCGGAGGGCTCATCAGGTAGTTGGCGCGGACCTCGGGTGAGATGCGGCCCTCAAAGTTGCGATTGCCGGAGAGTACCGAGACGGCAACCAGACCGTGATCCTCGATCGACTTCGAGACGTCGGTGGGGAGTGGGCCGGAGTTGCCGATGCAGGTAGTACAGCCGTAGCCGACGACCTGGAAGCGGAGCGCATCAAGATACTGCATCAGACCAGCCTTGACGTAGTAGTCGGTGACGACGCGGGAGCCCGGCGCAAGCGAGGTCTTGACCCAGGGAGGGGTCTTGAGGCCCTTCTCGACCGCCTTCTTCGCCAGCAGTCCGGCGGCGATCATAACGTATGGATTCGAGGTGTTGGTGCAGCTGGTGATAGCAGCTATAACGATGCTGCCGTGCGTAAGGTACGGGTCGGGGTCGATGCCGAAGCGGCTGCGAATGGAGACATGCGGGGCTTCGAGCGTGCCGTCGTTCTCTAAGGTGACAACCGGGACAATCGGCGCTTCAACGACTGCCGCAGGGGTTCCCACGCTGCTGGTGAGATCGCCTGTCAATGAGGGCATCCCACCTTCACCCTCCCAGCGAACCATCTGGCGGGCCGACTGAGAGTTGCCATTGGGACCGAGTAGCGCCGGCAGTTGATAGCTGAAGCTGGAAGCCACCTCGGGCAGTAGCACCCGATCCTGGGGGCGCTTGGGGCCGGCAACCGAGGGCCGAACCGTAGCAAGGTCCAGGGAGATGCTGGCAGAATACTCCGCCTCGGGCGCATCGGCGGTGTGGAACATCCCCTGGGCGCGATAGTAGGCCTCGACCAGGGCGATCTGCTCTTCCGTTCTTCCGGTAAGTGCAAGGTACCTGAGGGTCTCGGCGTCGACGGGGAAGATGCCGCAGGTGGCACCGTACTCTGGCGCCATGTTGGCGATGGTGGCGCGATCGGCGAGCGGCAGCTCTGCGATGCCGGGGCCGTAGAACTCAACGAACTTGCCAACGACGCCAAATTTGCGGAGCGCCTCGGTGATGGTAAGGACGAGGTCGGTGGCGGTGGTGCCCTCGATCAACTTGCCGGTGAGGCGGTAGCCGACGACCTGCGGAACCAACATCGAAACCGGCTGGCCGAGCATGGCAGCCTCAGCCTCGATGCCGCCGACGCCCCATCCAAGTACACCCAGACCGTTGATCATGGTGGTGTGGGAGTCGGTGCCGACGAGAGTGTCAGGGTAGGCGGTGACTTTTCCGTCGGCGTCTGGCTGGGTGGTGAAGACGACGCGAGCCAGATACTCCAGATTGACCTGGTGGCAGATGCCCATGCCCGGCGGAACAGCGGAGAAGTTGGTAAAGGCCGTCTGGCCCCACTTGAGGAAGGCGTAGCGTTCGCGGTTGCGCTGGAACTCCAGCGCGGCGTTGATGTCATAGGCTCGGAGCACGCCGAACTCGTCGACCTGCACGGAGTGGTCGATTACCAGCTCTGCGGGCTGCAGCGGATTGATCTTCTCGGGGTCGCCACCCAGATCGCGCATGGCGTCGCGCATGGCGGCGAGATCGACGATGGCGGGGACGCCGGTGAAGTCCTGCATCAGGACACGGGCGGGCATGTAGGCGATCTCGCGGGAGGGTTCCGCCTGCGGGTCCCAGTTGGCCAGGAACTTGATATCGTCCGCTGTCACCGTACGTCCATCTTCATGGCGCAGGAGGTTCTCCAGCAGGATGCGCAGTGAGAACGGCAGGCGGGCGAGGTTGATTCCCTTCAGCGCATCGAGCCGGAACAGATTGACCGTCGTATTACCGCTGGTAAGGGTGGAGGCAGAGTGGAAGGAGTCGGGGTGCTGGGTGCTCATCGGAATGATCCTCTGGCGCTTTGGCTGGCGCGGTTTTGAAGGCCAGCGCGTTGCGAGACGGCTGACGGCGGGCGGGGAAAGATTAGCAGAGAGGGATGAAGTAGGACTAGTAACGGCCGCGGTCGTGGTGGCCGAGACGAAAGCGCTTGAAGAAGGCAAGGACGCGCAGACTCATGCGATGATTCTATCGCCCTCCGGAGACCGGTGGCGAGTGTTTTCAAATTCGAGGAGAATTTTAGATGCAGCGTTTTGGACGGTTGGCAGTAGCAGGTCTGTTGGCGATGGGTGTGGCTGCGGGTGCAGCGAAGGCGCAGGACAAGGGTGCTCTGCGGGTTTACTTTGCAGATGTAGAAGGTGGGCAGGCGACGCTGTTTGTGACACCCAAGGGCGAGAGCCTGCTGGTCGATACCGGATGGCCTGGCTTCAATGGCCGCGATGCCGACCGGATTGTGGAGCTGTGCAAGAAAGCAGGCGTGGGCAAGATCGACAATGTGCTGATTACGCACTTCCACATCGACCATGTTGGCGGAGTTCCGCAGCTGGCAGCCAAGATGCCGATCGGACGGTTTATCGACCACGGCGACAATACCGAGACCAACGACGCCGCCACAACCACCGCCTGGGAGGCCTACCAGAAGACCGTTTCAGCTGGAAAATATGCGCGGCTGTCGGTGAAGCCGGGTGACGTGCTGCCGATCAAAGGCATGCGGGTAGAGGTTGTAAGCGGAAACGGAGATGTGATTGGCAAGCAGTTGGCTGGCGGTGGCGCCGGCGGGACGAACGCCGCGTGCGAGTCGACACCGATGCGCGACGAGGAGAAGAGCGAGAATGACCGCTCGCTGGGCATGATGATTACGTTCGGCAAGTTGCGGATTCTCGACCTGGGCGACCTTACCTGGGCAAAGGAACGGCCGTTGATGTGTCCCGTGGACAAGCTGGGCAAGGTAGATGTGTATATCGTCAGCCACCACGGGATGGATCGCAGCGGCAGTGAGGCGTTGGTAACCGCGGTCGCTCCGCGTGTGGCAATTATGGACAACGGCGCCCAGAAGGGTGGCTCCCAGCCCGCCTGGACCGTCGTCGAGGCTTCGCCGCGGATAGCAGGTGGCAAGGGCGACCTGTGGCAGGTGCATACGGCTGAGGGCAGCGATGCCGCCCATAACGTCGCGGAGAAGCGGATTGCAAACCTGGCTGGACCGGATTCAGGGCACTCGCTGGAACTGATCGGGCGGCGTGATGGCAGCTTTTCTGTCGTCAATGAGCGCACTGGAGAGACGGTTCCCTATAGCGCCCAATAAAAGATAGCTGCGACACCGAGTCAACGCATCATAAAGAGGTGTTGCTATAAACGAGGAACTTTAAATGACGATTTTTGCAAGACAATGCCTGCTAGGACTAGGCATCGGGCTGGGAGCAGTGATTGTAATGGCGGGTTGCCACCAGAACGTAAGTGCGGCGGCCCAGCAGGTTCAGGAAGCGGATCCGACGGATCAGAACATGGCTCCGGTCTACGAGGCGCAGCCGGATCAGCAGCAGTCTTATTCGCAGGCCCCCCAGAGCGGGGGGAATGAGAGCCAGCAGCAGGCCTACGAAGCGTCCCGGCAGGGCGCTCCGATTGAGCGGCGGGAACCGTCTTACGCCGCTCAACAGCAGGATTCGCAGCAGGCCTACGCGCAGGATGACCAGAACTACGACGCCAACTACGAAGATGATATCGAGGCCGGGCAGGAGGCGCTGGAGGCGGATGAGCCCCCACCGCCGCTGCCGGTGTATCAGCAACCGGAAGCTCCGGAACCAAATTACATCTGGACCCCGGGATACTGGAGCTGGTCACCCATGGGTTACTACTGGGTTCCCGGAGCATGGTGTTCAGCGCCGTACTATGGAGCGCTTTGGACGCCCGGCTACTGGTTCTTCTATGGCGGACGTTACCGGTTCCACCACGGCTACTGGGGCCTGCACATCGGCTTCTATGGCGGAATTAACTACGGCTTCGGCTACTTTGGGACGGGGTATCGCGGCGGCTATTGGGACCGCGATCGCTTCTACTACAACCGCTCGGTAAACAACATCAACATTAGCCGGATTCCGTATGCTTACAACCGCAACGTGGTTGTAAACAACTACGGCAATAACCGGGTGTCCTACAACGGTGGAAGGGGCGGAATGCAGGTGAGACCGCGACCGGAGGAGTTAGCCGCGTTGCGTGAACCGCGGGTTCCACCCATGAGGACGCAAGTGCAGGTGCAGCGAGACGCCTCGCAAGACCGGCAGCAGTTCTACCAGCAGAACCGCGGCCGGCCAGCGATTGTTGCCGCCCCGAGACCTATTGTTGCGGACAAGGGAATCCAGCGGCCAACACCCGGGCAGTTCAATCGGCCCGGACAGGGGCAGCAGGGTGGACAACAACAGCAGCAGGCTCGACCTGGTCAGCAGGGCGGGCAGCAGCAGCAGACTCGACCTGGTCAGCCAGGCAGGCAACAGCAGCAGCAGACTCGACCTGGTCAGCAGGGCGAACAACAGGGCGGACAACAGCAGGTGCAGCCTGGAAGTCCGGCGTACCAAGGCGGACAGCAGCCGCAGGTTCGTCCAGCGCGGCCGGGTCGTCCCGATCAACAGGGCGCGCAGCAACCGCAATTAAGGCCTTCACCACAGGATGGACAGCAGCAGGTGCAACCTGGACGTGTTGGACAGCAGGGAGTGCAGCAGCCGCAGGTACAGCCTGCCCGGCCAACTCGTTCTGATCAGCAAGGTGGCCAACAGCAACAGCTGAGGCCTTCGCCTCAGCAGGATCGTCAACAGCCTCAGGACCAGCGTCCGCAATACCAAGGACGGCCTTCTCCTGACGTACGCCAACAGCAGGATCAGCAGCGGCAACAACAAGATCAACAGCGTCAGCAACAGGATCAGCAACGACAACAACAGCAACAACAGCAACAACAACAGCAACAGCAGCAACAGCAACAGCAACATGCCCACGGAGTCTTGGCGGAGCATTTTCAAGCACGATGACCAGCATCGCCGATGTTCTCCTCGTTGGGGATGGCCGGAAGGACTTGCTCTTCAAAGGCTTTTGGCCGTGGGATTTCGCCCGCTGCCAGCATGTCCTCGATGCCAGGAATGATGCGCTCTAATAGTTTGGTTTCACGGAAAATGTCACGGCAGCCCAGGCGGACTTGTTGCTCAGGATTCACCGGATTGCGGGCGGCAACACGGAAGGCCAGGGGAATAACTGTCTCGAATTTATAGACATCGGCCACGTCGTAAACGAAGGAGAGCGGCTTGCCGGTATGGATGAAGCCAATGGCTGGCGCATACCCTGCGGCCAGGACGGCCGCCTCCGTGACGCCATATAAGCAGGATGTGGCGGCGGACAAGCAGCGATTCGGCAAGTCGCTCTTCTCCCATTCACTGGTGTCATAGTTACGAGCTTTCCATTCCACGCCGCATTGGGCCGCGAGGCGTTTATAGGTCTCACGTACCCGCGCGCCTTCAATCCCACGCAATTGATCCACAGAGCGGCGTTGCGGGGGCTCTTCGCCGAACCGCAACGCATACATCTTGCGCACAACTTTCAACCGTAATTCATCGTCGAGTGCCAGCTTGGCTTGATACAGAAGTCGGTCGGCACGGGCACCCCCGGGTTGTCCCGCCGAGTAGAGGCGAACACCAGCCTCCCCTATCCACACCAGCAACGTACCTGCACGAGCCGCCAGGGCGCAGGCTGCGTGAGACACCCGTGTGCCAGGCTCCAGCATCAAACACACGACACCCCCAACAGGGATATGCGTACGCACACCGTTTTTGTCCACGACCACAAAAGCCCCGTCGAGGACATCGAGTTGACCATACTCAATATAGAGCACAGACAGACGTTCTTTGATGGCAATGGGTTTGAGCGGGGGCAGCATGTCAGCCATGCAAAGACTCCAATCCTATTCACGTCATGCTATCGGTGCTACGGAAAGAAGCCCAAGCCCTAAGGCTTTGCCGTGTCCAATACCCGTATGCAGCACCTTCACAAATGCATTCGCGTCGATCACTGTCATGACACCGTCGTACAAAACCGAGAAAATACGAATTGCGTTTCCGTGATGCTGGGTGCCACTGAGCATCTGTTCTTGAGAAACCCGTACATCAATCCGATCTGGACTCACTTCCAAAAGATCGAAGGAAGGCAGTAGTGGAAGTGCAAACCCGTGCAAGTGGCCTTTTCGCGCAATCCACTGTTCTTGTTCCTCTAGTCGCAGCAAGCCCAACCGCTTGCCAGCACGAGTGACGCAAGGATTGGCTCGCAGTCTAAAACGAAAGCGCTGGCCGATTGCGAGTGCATTGAGTTTCAAACGACTCTTCAAATCAACAGGAGGATCGGTCTTCGCTAGCCATCCTTTTACACCTATGTCCTCCCAGTCTGGGATCGTCCGACTCTGAACGAGAACCCGTGGACACCCATCGGAATCGGTCTCCGGCTCGAGCCTCCATAAGATTGCACCTTCCGGGCATTTACGATCCGGCGGGCTAAATGCGCGACACAAAGTGGCATGGAGTTGATACGGGTCTGCCAGATCGCGCCGGGCCTCACGACAGCGCGGGTCAAGATGGATTCTATGCAGAAACATGCGTCACCCCCTGAGGGAAAGGAATCCATTCCGAGTATACAAACCGCGCGCCGAAGCGCCGTTCAGCAAACGACGACAGCAGTTGGTCCATCTTGAGTACGCCCGAACCGTCCTCGGACTCGAAAGAGGCCAATAACTTCTCAGGCAGTTCTTCCCATTTCCGCAGCGTAGCGATCCACGGGCACCGTGCCAACGCCTCGCGCAACGGTACATCCTGCACAGCGTTCTCCATCCAGATCGACTCGGATGACACATAGGATTTTCGGCCCAGGGCTAGAGGCCAGACGGGATTGCGCAGCGCAGCATGTATTCGTTCCAGAAGAGTACGGTCTTCGCCTACTAACCCAACCAGGAAGGCTGCGTCGGCCAGATAGTCTCGGGCAGTCACGGCCGTGTCGTGGATCTTCGACCTATCAGCCGAAATGATGTGCTGCGCAGTCTGGTAATCACACTTTGGAACTCCGGGCCGGTCGTGACGGACACCCATTGACAGGCGAGCGAGCGGTTCCAGATCGGTCCAATTCTCGCGATCAATTCCCATCGCTGCTGCGAGCAATCCAGTCACACCGGACTTGCTGGGCTCCCTCCCGGTATCACGCTGGTCAAAGCGGCTGGTGATTCCCCACGACTGCATAGGACCAACCAGACGAAGCAACAGAGTGGGCATAATTTACTCCTTCACAGCAGCGAGACTTTTCTCCAGCAGTTCCTTCAACGTGCTCACAGATGTTCCGAATCCATCAAGTTTGGCCTCCGTGAGGTTCAACACAAAGGTTTGTCCGTCACCACCGTACACAGCGTTCAGTTTCTTTGCTTTCTCGACAAGCCTCTCTGCAGACTTCTTGGTAAACGATTCATCCTTGCCCACACGAAGAGCCGTTTCAAAGGCGTTGGCAAGGTTGCGTGGCGCAGTGTTGCGACGCACGGACACAGCCACGAACTCTGTCGGGTTATGCGCCGCAAAGGTGTTTTGTTTGCCGGTTGGCTCTGCGATCACAAAGCCTTCAAGGAATGCCTTCAATCCTCTTTCCGAAAGTTCTGCGTCGCCTTGAAGATTGTCTTTTAATTTCTCCCAATCAACCACCGCATAGCGATAAAAGCAGGCCGAATTGAACTCCACCGTTCCCATCATGTCAGCGCCAGCCGTGTCTTCTGGTTTCAGATCGTCCACAGCCGTATAGAAATCGAACTCCCGTTCGACCGCATGGGTCGAAATCGCGTGGGCAACCTGACAGGCGGCGTGCTGATTCTTTTCAGGCATATCAGCCAGCATGCGTCCAAAAAGCGCCACATCTACGGCCTTGCCGCCGTTGAAGATGGAGTCTATGCGGTCATGAACTTCCTTCGGTG